>DASTWY010000061.1:0-137372 GCA_035765735.1 Baekduia sp.
AGCGCCTGCGCTTCGGCTCGACCGGCGTCGTGATGACCACGCGGTAGATCCCGTCGCATCGGCCACGCCCCGTACCCTCGGGGTGTGGCCAAACGCGTCATCGCGCACCTCGACTGCGACGCGTTCTACGTGTCGGTCGAGCTGCTGCGGCGGCCCGAGCTGCGCGGCCTGCCGGTGATCGTCGCCGGCACCGGGCCGCGGGCGGTCGTCACCACCGCCTCCTACGAGGCGCGCCGCTTCGGCGTCGGGTCGGCCATGAGCGCCGCCGAGGCCCGGCGGCGCTGCCCGCAGGCGGTCAACATCCCACCCGACCACCAGGCCTACGCCGAGGTCTCGCGCCGCGTCTGGGACCTCGTGCGCGAGCGCCTGGACGTCCTGCAGCAGGCGGGCATCGACGAGGCCTACGCCGACCTCACCGGCGTCGAGCGACCGATCCCGCTGCTCCGCGGCCTGATCGCGCGCGTGCGGGAGGAGACGGGCATCCAGATCTCGGCCGGCGTCGCGCCGAACCGGCTGGTGGCCAAGATCGCCAGCGACCTCGGCAAGCCGGCCGGGTTCGTGGCGATCGGCCGTGAGGCCTGCGCCGCGCACCTGGCGGGCCGGTCACCGCGGATCGTCCCCGGCATCGGCCCCAAGACGGCGGCGCGCCTGGCCGAGCTGGGGTTCGCGACGCTCGGCGATCTCCAGCGCGCGCCGGTCGAGCGGCTGCAGGAGGTCTTCGGCGAGCGCTACGGCCGCGACCTGCACCGCCGCGCCCACCTGCACGACGACTCGCCGGTGGTCACCTCGCGCGTGGCCAAGTCGCGCTCGAACGAGACCACCTTCGACACCGACATCGCCGACCACGCGCAGCTCGAGGCGATCCTGCGGCGCATGGGCAAGGAGCTGGCCGAGGGCCTGCAGCGCAAGGGCACGCGGGGGCGAACGATCGGCATCAAGGTCCGGCTCGACGACTGGACGACGGTGACCCGCGCACGGACGGTCGACGGCTACGTCAACGACGAGCAGACGATCATCGCGGTCGCCGTCGAGCTGCTGCGGGCGTACGCGCCGCCGCGGCCGGTGCGCCTGCTCGGCGTGCGCGTGGCCGGCTTCGAGGGCGTCGAGGAGACGCCCGCCGCGACCGACCCGTCGCCGGCCCGTCCCGGCCAGCTCGTGCTCCCGCTCGCGGTCTGAGCTCGCCCCCTCGAGGCGGTGGTTCCGTTGGGCGAACCGGTGGTTCGCTGATCGGAACCACCGCGGGCGGAGGAGAGGGCTCCGTCGGGGAAGCCCACCCGCTACGGTGCCGCGCATGTCGCACCTGGCCGTCGGGTCGCACCAGATCTTCCATCACCGCCGCGGCACCGGGGAGCCGCTGCTGCTGATCCAGGGGATGAGCGGCACGCACCGCAGCTGGGGCGACGCGTTCGTCGCGGCGCTCGAGGACGAGCTCGACGTCATCGCCTACGACCACCGGGGCATCGGGCGCTCCACCCCCGAGCGCGAGCCCTTCTCGATCGCCGACCTGGCCGAGGACGCTGCCGGCGTGCTCGACGCGCTGGAGCTCGACAGCGCGCACGTGCTGGGCATCTCGATGGGCGGCATGGTCGCCCAGGAGCTCGCGCTGCGCCACCCCGGCCGCGTGCGGACGCTCGCGCTGGGCTGCACGTACTGCGGCGGACCGGGATCGCGGCTGGCCGACGAGTCGGTCGTCCAGCGGCTCGCCGCCGGGATGCTCTCCGGCGACACGGAGCTGGCGATCCGCACCGGCTACGAGGTCAACGTGTCGGCCGCCTTCGCCGCCGACGCGGCGAACTACCCGCCGTTCCACCACATGGCGACGTCGCTGCCCGCGCCGGTGCCGGTGATCATGCTTCAGATGCAGGCGATCCAGGCGCACGACACGTCGGCGCGGCTGCCGTCCCTGGACGTCCCGGCGCTGGTCGTCCACGGCGACGAGGACCAGATGCTGCCGGTCGACAAGGGCCGGCTGATCGCCTCGCTCATCCCCGGCGCGCGGCTCGAGATCCTCGAGGGCGTCGGGCACATGTTCTGGTGGGAGCAGCCGCAGCGCAGCGCGCAGCTCGTGCGCGAGCACGCGCTGGCGCCGGCGTAGGCCCACCCGCGTGGGGGGCCCGGCGGCGGCGCGCGCCGACGCGAGCGATCGAGGGGTTCCATGAGGACCCCTCGATCGCTCGCGTCGGCCCGGGGCGGGCGGCGGCCGCTCGCGCCCCGGCTAGTACAGCGCGCCGGCCAGGCGCCGCCGCGCGTCGCGCGCGAACGGGTGGTCGACGCCGAACGCGTCGAGGATCCCGACGATCACCTGGCGCAGGTCGTCCCTGGTGCCGTCCTGAGCGGTCTCGATCGTCTCGATCAGCTGGTCGACGGCGCCCTGCGGGTCACCGGCGTCGAGCTTGGCGAACGCCTCCGCCGTGCCCGGAGCGTCCGCGCGCTCCAGGCGCATCCGCGCCGCCAGCCCGTCGGCGGTGAAGTCGCCCGTGGCGTTGGCCAGCACCTCGAGCGCCTCGTCGACGTCGCCGCGCTTGCGCAGCGCGATCGCGAGCCTGATCTTCGCGTCGGCGCGCGCCGGGTCGAGCTCGATCGCCCGGCGCAGCGACGCCTCGTCGCCGGCGGCGACGAGCGCATCGGCCTCCGACGGCACCAGCGCGTCGAAGAACTCCGCGACGCGCGCGGGCGGCTGGGCGCCGACGAACTCGGCGACGACCTTGCCGTCCTTGAACGCCTTGACGGCCGGGATGCCCTGGATGCGGTACTCCATCGCCAGCCGCTGGTTGGCGTCGGTGTCGAGCTTGGCGAGGACGACCTGGCCCTCGCGCTCGACGGCGGCCTGCTCGAGGACGGGCCCCAGCATGCGGCAGGGGCCGCACCACTCGGCCCAGAAGTCGACGACGACGGGCGTCTCCTTCGACTTCTCGATGACCTGCTCCTGGAAGTCCTGCTCGGTGACGTCGATCACGGCCATGCCCCTAGGGTAGAGCGCGTGCAGCTCTTCCAAACGCGCGCGGGCGAGGGTCGCCCGGTCGTCCTCCTGCACGGGCTGACGGCGACCCATCGCTACGTGGTGATGGGGTCGCGCGCGCTGGAGCGCGCCGGGCACGACGTGCTCGCCTACGACGCCCGCGGCCACGGCGCCTCCGACCCGGCGCACGACCCCGAGGCCTACACCTACCCCGAGCTCGCCGCCGACCTCGTCCGCGTGCTCGACGCCGCGGGCATCGAGCGGGCGGTGCTCGCCGGGGCGTCGATGGGCGCCCACACGGCGCTGCGGGTCGCCCTCGAGCAGCCCGAGCGGGTCGCCGGCCTGGTCGTCGTCACGCCCGCCTACCTGCCGGACGCCTGGCCGGGCGACCTGGAGCGCTGGGACGCCCTCAGCGAGGGCCTGCGCGCGGGTGGCGTCGAGGGCTTCGTCGCCGCCTACGGCGATCCCGGCGTCCCCGAGGCCGTCCGGGCCAACGTCGCCAAGGTGCTGCACCAGCGGCTGGCCGCCCACCAGCACCCCGAGGCGGTCGCCGACGCGCTGCGCTGCGTGCCGCGCTCGCGCCCCTTCGACGACCTCGATCAGCTGCGCGCGATCGCCGTGCCGACGACCGTCGTCGCCGATCGCGACGACGTCGACCCCGGCCATCCCCTGGCGGTCGGCGAGCGCTACGCCGACGTGATCCCGGGCGCCGAGCTCGTGGTCGAGGAGCCCGGCCAGAGCCCGATCGCGTGGCAGGGCGGGCGGCTGTCGAAGGTGATCGCCGCCGTCGCCGGGCGCGCGTGGGCCACCGCATGATGGCCGAGCCGGTCTTCACCCCCGACGGCGAGCGCCTCGTCCCGAGCGCGCACGCTCGCGGGCCGTGGGATCCCGACGCGATGCACGGCGGCGCGCCGGCGGCGCTGGCCGCCCGCGCGCTGGAGCGCCTGGACACGCCGGCGCCGATGCGCTGCGTGCGCCTGGCGCTGGAGTTCGCGGGGCCCGTCCCGCTGCGCCCTGTCACCGTCCACGCGCAGATCACGCGCCCCGGGCGGCGCCTGGCGCTGGCCGAAGTCGCCGTGCGCGCCGACGGCGCCGACGTGCTCCGCGGCCGCGCCACGCTGCTGCGCGTCGGGGACGTCGAGCTGCCGGCGCCGGCCGAGCCCGAGGCCGCGATCGCCGGCCCCGGGGAGGGACGGCCCGCGCACTGGCAGGGCGGCAGCGAGCAGGAGGGCTTCCACCTCACCGCGATCGAGCTGCGCTTCGCGCGCGGCGACTGGGGCCGCGGTCCGGCGCTCGGCTGGTTCCGGCTGGCGCGCCCGCTGGTCGCCGGAGAGGAGCCGACGCCCGTCCAGCGCGCCGTCGCGTTCGCCGACTTCGGCAACGGCCTCAGCCGCGTGCTCGACTTCCGCACGCACCTGTTCGTCAACACCGACCTCACCGTGCACCTGCACCGCGAGCCCGCCGGCGAGTGGATCGCCCTGGACGCGCGCACCGACCTCGACCGCACCGGCGCCGGGCAGGCGACGTCGGTCCTGCGCGACCGCCAGGGCCGGATCGGCGTGGCGGCGCAGTCGCTGTTCGTCGACGCCCGCTCCTGAGGCCGCGAAACCGCGCCCGTGCAGGGGCAAAGCCGATAGATTGCCGCCCATGGGTGAGGCCAAGGTGCTCGTCGTCGACGACGACGCGGGCTTCCGCGCGTACGTGCGCGCCGCGCTCGGCGAGGACCGGTACCGGGTCCTCGAGGCCGCGACCGGGCAGGCGGGTGTCGAGCTGGCCGTGCGGGAGCGCCCGGACGTGATCCTGCTCGACTGGCGCATGCCGGGGCAGAGCGGCATCGCCACCTGCCGGAGCCTGCGCGAGCACGACGCCCTCGGGGGCGTGCGGATCGCCATGGTCACCGGCTTGGACGACGAGCGCGATCGCGCCCTGGCGCGCCATGCGGGTGCCGACGCCTTCCTGGTCAAGGACGGCGACGCGGTCTCGCTCATGACGCAGGTGCGGCGGCTGCTCGACGCGGTCGCCGCCGAGCGCGGCGTGTAGGCCGCCCCGCGCCCACCTATCCTCGCGGCGATGCCCGAGCCCACCGTCCCCGACCACCAGCGGCTGGCGGCGATGCGCCGCAGCTACGAGCGCGGCGGCCTCGAGGAGGGCGACCTCGCGCCGACGTGGCTCGAGCAGCTGCGCCGCTGGCTCGACGATGCGGAGGCCGGCGGCGTGCGCGAGCCCAACGCCATGGTGGTGGCCACCGCCGGCGCCGACGGCCTGCCGAGCCTGCGCACCGTCCTGCTCAAGGGCCTCGACGCGTCTGGGCTCGTCTTCTACACCAACTACGAGTCGGCCAAGGGCCACGACCTCGCCGCCAACCCGTACGCGTCGATCCTCTTCCCCTGGGTCGACCTCCAGCGCCAGGTCCGGCTCTCGGGCCCGGTGCAGCGCGTCGCCCCGGAGGCCTCCGACGCGTACTTCGCCTCGCGCCCGTACGGCTCGCGGATCGGCGCGGCCGCCAGCCCCCAGTCGCAGGTCATCGCGTCGCGCGCGGTGCTCGAGGCGGCACGCGACGCGCTGCTGGAGCGCCACCCGGAGCAGGACGGCGTCCCGCGCCCCGAGCACTGGGGCGGCTACCGCCTGGCGCCCGAGAGCGTCGAGTTCTGGCAGGGGCGGCCGGACCGCCTCCACGACCGCCTGCGCTACCGCCGCGACGGCGGCGGCTGGGTGATCGAGCGCCTCGCGCCCTGACGCTCAGCGCACCAGGTGCCAGAGCGCGCCGTTGCCGGCCGCCTCGCGGCGCACGCGCCCGCCGGCCGCGGCCTCGATGAGCGCGGCCTCGGCGGCCTCGTCGTCGGGCTGGCCGAGGCGCTCGCCCATGCACGCCGCCACCTCGCGCGTGGTGGGCGCGTAGGGCAGGGCCGCGAGCACCTCGACGGGGTCCTCGGCGGCCGGTCGCCGCTCGAGCGACGGGTCGAGGTTGGCGATCGCCGTGTCGTAGGCCTCGAACGGCTGGAAGCCGCCGACCTCGAGGCTCGTGCCGCTCGTGTGGCGGAAGATCAGCGACGGCGCCGTGTAGCGCACCGCGCCGTCGGTGTCGGCGGCGCGGCCCTGGGCCTCGGTCGGCGTGCCCGCCGCCGTGCGCGCCAGCCCGCGGTCCTCCTGGTAGGCGGCCTCGACGGCCGGGTCGTCGAGCGCGCCGACGATCGCGTCGGCGTCGACGTCGTCGACGCCCTGCAGCGCGGCGCGCAGGTCGTCGTCCTCGTCGAGCAGCAGGGTGGTGGTGAACTGCGCGACCTGCAGCGCGCGGAAGACGGTCAGCTCGTGCTCGGGGTGCGCCAGCCGTGCGGCGACGACGGCGCGGCACGCGCGGCCGGTGGCGGTCATGCGCGCTCGCGGCGCTCCGCCGAACACCATGCCGAAGCGCCGGAACCGGGCGTAGCCCTGCGCGCTGCGGACCGGCGTGTAGCCGCTGCGGACGTAGCGGTCGGGCGACTCGGCCAGGCCGATGAGCACCAGCCGCCAGTCGAGCTGGTCGCCGAAGCGCCAGCGCAGCTGCGCGTGGGCGGGCGAGGCGGACCAGGCCCACGGGCATCCGGGGTCGCTGAAGTGGGTGATCGAGATCGCTGGAGCCGGCAT
The DNA here is from genome assembly GCA_035765735.1 of Baekduia sp. Classification (GTDB taxonomy): domain Bacteria; phylum Actinomycetota; class Thermoleophilia; order Solirubrobacterales; family Solirubrobacteraceae; genus Baekduia. The sequence goes on from DASTWY010000061.1 coordinate 6,584, forward strand.
GCCTTGATGGTTGCACAGGCAATCGATCCGCAAACCTCGCTCAACTGCTTGCACTAGACGCGACTCATAGGCAAGGATTTGCGACGGCCGCGGCGAAAGGACCGGCCGACGCAGTGACATCCCAACCGCTCAGGAGGCACCACGCATGGCATCCGACCGACCCAGCGGGCTCAAGCAGCGCTCGTACCTCATCGGCTCCGACGAGATCACGTGGCTCGAGACGGCCGCCGGCAAGACCAAGCTCACGCAGAGCGACCTGGTGCGCCTCGCGCTCCAGCGCATGCGCAAGGACCTCGGCGCTGCTCGCAGCCTGAAGGTGGAGGCCGTCCAGGATCTCGCCAAGGGCACCAAGTGGTCGCCGGTCAAGCGCGGCGGCCCGCGTCGCCGCGCCGCCGCGTGACCGCCCGCCCGACGGCGGGCTGAGCGGCGCCGGGCCGCGCGCGGATCTGCCCGCGCGCGGCCCCGAGTGCGCTCGGAGGAGGGAGGGGCCCACGCGTCGCCGCGCCGGCCGCGCTACCCCTTCGGCGGGATCAGCACGCGGTTGATGACGTGGATGTAGCCGTTGGAGGCCTTCACGTCGGTCTGCGTGACCTTCGCGGTGCGGTTCAGGCGGACGGTCTTGCCCCGCACGCGGATCTTCACCGCGGCGCCGTTGAGGGTCTCGACCGACTTCAGGCCGACGACGTCCTTGGCCGGGACCGCGCCCTTCACGACGTGATAGAGCAGCACGGCCTTGAGCTGCTGCTGGTCCTTGGCCAGCGCGGCGAGCGTCTTCTTGGGGACCTTGCGGAACGCCCGGTTGGTGGGGGCGAACACCGTGTAGCTGCCCGACGACAGGGTGTCGGCCAGCCCCGCGGACTTCACGAGCTTGACCAGCGTGCTGAACCGCGGGTCACCGGCGGCGATCTGCACGATGGTCTTGGAGCCTGCGGCGGCCTGCGCAGGGGCGGGGGAGTGGGCGAGGGCCGGGGTGGCGCTCGCCGCGACGGGGGCGGCGACAGCACCCGCGGCGAGCATCCCGATGACACGATGGCGGCGCATCTTCTGTCCTCCTTGGGAGGGTGGGGTGGGGTACACCACGGGTACGGCGACGCCCCGCGCGCCGGGTCGATCGGCAGCGCGCCAGGTTGGTCGCCGACCATCCGGACCAATGTCGGATCCGGGCAGCGTTCGGCGTCCGACGACGTGTCGCCGGCAGGGGTCGAGCAGCGGGCTGCGCGTGCCGATCCTAGGATGGTGTGCATGAAGAGCGCCGCCACCGAGATCGACTACGTCCGCGTCATCAACCGCACGCGCCTCGAGCTCGAGTCGGCCGGCAACCCCTCCTATGTCGTCGTGGTCGTCGACGCCGCCGGCGAGCCGCATCTCGCGCCGATGGTCTTCTCGACGATCGGCCCGGCCGCCGATCACGCGCAGCGCCTGGGGCCGTCGCTCGGCGAGGGCGAGCGCGTCGTGGTGGTCAGCCGGTCGGCGGCGAGCCGCCGCGCGCTCTTCACGGTCCTCGACCCGAAGACGCTGCGCAAGCTCCACGAGCGCAACGAGGTGATCGAGGAGACGTTCTCGGAGACGCAGGGGCCGCTGTAGGCCCCGCGGCTACGCCGCGCGGTCGGCGGACGCCTCGCCGTCGACCAGGCGGTACCAGGTCAGCACCATCGGCTGCTCCTCGGCGAACCGCCAGCCCGGCTCACCGAACAGCAGGGCCAGCTCGTCGCGGCACTGCTCGTAGAACCGCCGCTGCGTGCCGCGCCAGTCGGCGAGCGACTCGGCGCCCAGGCTCTGGGCGGCCACGAGCTCGTCGTCGATGTCGCTGAACGGCACCGACAGCACGCGCACGACCTCGACGGTCGCGCGCCGGCGCCCGTGGTGGTCCATGATCGGCAGCCGCTGGCCGATGCGCGGGATGCCGCCCTCGAGCTCCCACTCACGGGCGAGCGTGACCGAGACGGTGCGCCGCCCGCTGATGATGTCCTGGATGCTGCGCTCGCCCCGGCCGCCGTCGTCGGGGTGGCCGAACTCGAGGAATGGCTCGTGCGCCGAGCGCCAGGGGCCGAGCGGGATGGTGGCCTCCAGCCGGGTCCCGCCGCCGGACGGGCTCGACACCGACAGCTGGCCGCCGAGGGCCGCGACGCGGTCGCGCAGGCCCGCGAGGCCGCTGCCGCCCTGCGGGTCGGCACCGCCGCGGCCGTCGTCGCTCACGACGAGCACGGCGGTGTCCATCCGCTGCGTCGCCTCGATGCGGACCTCCTCCGCGCCGGCGTACTTGATGGCGTTGGTCAGCCCCTCGGAGGCGAGGTTGAAGGCGGTCAGCTCGACCGGGGCGGGCAGCCGGCGCTCGGGCAGCGCGGCGAGCGTCACGGTGATCGGCGAGCGGTCCGCGAGCGCCTCGAGCGCGGGCCCGAGGCCCTTCTCGGTCAGGCCGGCGGGGTGGAGGCCGCGAGCCAGCTCGCGGAGCTCGTCGGTGGCGAGCCGCGCCTCGTCATAGGCGCGATCCAGGAGCGCCACCGCGTCGGCGGGGGCGTCGTCTCCGAGCTTGCGGCGCGCCAGGCCGATGAGGTGCCCGAGCGCGACGATGCGCTGCTGGGCGCCGTCGTGGAGGTCGCGGCCGATCCGCTGGCGCTCGCCGTCGGCGGCGTCGAGCACGCGCGAGCGCGCGGCGGCGACCTCGCGCTCCCGGTCGCGCAGGGCCGTCTGATGGCGCCGGCGCTCGACCTCGGCCGCCGCGCGGGCGAGGAAGATCCGCAGGACCGCGATCTCGTCCTCGTCGGGCTCGATCGGCCGCGAGGACATCACCGCGAGGTAGCCGATCTGGCCGCCGTCGGCGGCGGGGAGCTCCATGCCCAGATAGGCGTCGAGGCCGTAGGTCGAGACGTACGCGTCCTTGGGGTAGCGCGCGCAGGTGCCCTCGGGCAGCACCAGCAGCCCGTCGCGGACGACCACCGAGCACGGCATCGCGTCGTCGATGTCGAACTCGTGGCCCTCGGGCAGCGGGACGCCGTTCTGCCAGGAGGCCAGGATGTGCACGCGCCCGGGCCGGTCGGCGAGGTGCTCGCCGATGAAGGCGACCTCGGCGCCGAACGCCTCCGCGAGATGGCGCACGAGCGCGCGGAAGAACGCGTCGCCCACGACGCCGGCCGTGCCGGTCGCCAGGCGCCGCAGGAGGTCGCGCTGGGCGGCGGTGGAGGTGCTCGTCTCAGGGGTCGGCACGCGGACAGGATGGTACCGGCGCGGCGGGCGGCGACCGCTTGGTGGCCGCCCGCCGCCGCGGCGGTCAACGCGTGTCCAGGGCCACGCCGCGCGGCAGCGTGAACGTCGGGAACCGCTTCGGGTTGTGGCGGTTGGCGCGGACCTGCGTCGCCATCCGGTAGACGGCCGCGACCTGGCCCGCCGGCGCCGGGACCGTGATGCGGAAGCGGCCGTCGGCGTGCGGCGTGAAGCGCTTGACCACGACCGCCTTCTGGCACGACAGGCGGCGCCGCACCTCGACGGTGGTGACGGGGTGCGTCAGCGGGCCGAGGATGCGCCCGGCGATCGTCACCTGCCCGTCCTTGGACTGCATCCGCGAGACGATCATCCGGCGCCGGAGCTTCAGCGGCAGCGAGCGCTCCTTGCCGATCTCGGCGCTGTAGCGCACGAGGTTGCGCCGCGCGGGCGTGCGGAAGCGCTTGGGCGGCAGCGGTGCGCTCGTCTGGAACGAGCCGTCCTGGCGCACCGTGGCGTGGGCGACGACCTGGTGCGTCGCCTTCAGCCGGATCGCGACGCGCTCGCCGGCGTAGTCGCGGTTGGCGGCGCCGAGGAGCTTCACGCGGCTGCCCCGGCGCAGGACGTCGACGAGGACGAGCCGGCGGTCGCTGCACGCGAGCAGCTGGTCGGTGACCGTCCCGCTGGCGGTGACCGCGTCGACGCCGCCCTGGTCGGCCGGCGCCGGCACGGTGCTCCCGGGCTGCGAGCCGGGCGCGCAGGCGCCGTCGTCGGCCGCCACGCGCGCCTCGCCGATCGTGGCGTGCAGCAGGTGCAGGCCGCTGAGGTCGACGTTCGCCGTCAGCGCCCGCTGGACGAGCGTGTCGCCCTCGTGGACCTGGGTGCCGGGCGTGAGCGTGACGTCGAGGGAGAGCGGGGGGATCGGGACCGAGCCGGTGAGGGAGGTGATGCCGCTGGCCAGCGCGTCTTTGGCCTGATCCAACAGCGGGCCCGCGAGGGGCGCCCCGTCGAGGTCGAGGATCGTGACCTCGTCCGGGTCCAGCCCCGACAGCGGGATGCTCTGGGCGCCGAGGAGCGTGACCACCTGGTGCAGCCCGTCGTCGACCGGCACGTCCTGGCCGAGGAGCTGGACGCCGGCGATGTGGCTCGAGCCCGAGAGGCTGGGGGCGTTGTCGCGGCAGCCGACGGTCGCCTCGGCGGTGACGGCCTGAATCCGCAGCAGCGTGTCCGGAACGCCGGTCGGCATCGCGAGCTTGTCCATGACCGCCTTGCGGACGTCGAGCAGGACGTCCAGCGAGGTGAGCCCGCCGAGCGGCAGGACGGGGAGCAGGTTCAGCGTCGCCGGGACGGGCTCCAGCGCCTGCACCGCCTGCTCGAGCGGCTGCGACAGCTGGTCGGGCGTCGCGCCCACCTTCAGGTCGACCAGCCCGCCCTTGGCGGTCCCCGTCCGTGTCGCGGCGTCGTAGCTCGTCGTCGCCAGCGCGTCGGCGGACACCACCGGGTTCGCGGGCAGGCCGGGCGTGGCGGACGCCGGGCGGCAGGTCCCGGTGTCGCCGGCCCTCGCGGGCTCGATGGCCGACGGCAGGCCGATGGCCTCGATGCGGCCGGCGCTGGCCTGGCAGTGCAGCACCGGTGCCGCCTGGGCCGTGCCGGCGCTCCCGATGCCGAGCAGTGCGAGTGCCGCCGTCCCGAGCGCGGCCCGCCAACGAACGTCCATGAACGTCTCCCTGTTCCCCTGATGGTCCCCGTGGACCGTTCCCCTGGAAAACCCAGCGTATCTCAAGGCGTCGCGTCGCCGCAAGGGGCAGCGGTCCGGCGGGCCCGGCCTACCCTCCGGAAGTTGGCGCAAACCCGCTCGGATCACGGCCTCGAACGGATGTCCGGGAACGACGAACGCCCGGCGCGCTGGGCGGCGCGCCGGGCGTCGGAAGGACGAGCCGTGAGGCTCGCGGCTACTGCAGCGTCATGTTCGGCTCGCCCCGGCTGGTCAGCCCGGTCGAGGCGATCCGGCACGTGCCGCCGCGCGGCGCGCCGCCGTTGTAGGCCTGGCGCACGCAGCTGCGCAGGGCCAGCTGGCCCCAGTAGTTGGGGTGCAGGGACTCCTGGATCTGGTACGGGCCGAAGACCGTCGAGACGGTGCGGATCTGGTTGATCCACTCGGTCTTGTCGACCGCTCCCGCCTGCGTCCACGACGTCAGGCCCTTCTCCTCCAGCAGCCCGACGGTGTTCTCGCACAGCCGCCGGCCGTTGAACGCCGACGACAGCTCGAGGATGCGGATGTTGCCCAGCCCGGTCTGCGCCGCGCCGTTCTTGACCGCGTTGTTGATCGTCGGCAGGGCCGAGTTGTTGGCCCAGTCGGCGTCGCGGTTCCAGAAGCCGCAGCCGCCGGTGTCCTGACGCGACCATCCGCTCTCCGAGTAGCGGAAGCCCGAGCCGCCCGGGATCGGCGACTCGTAGTCCTGGACCAGGATCGTGTACATGCTGTCGCTGTAGCCGGCGTTCAGCATCGCCTGGCGGATGTTCAGGATCGCGCCCCGGATGGCCGCGGTGTTGTTGGCCACGGCGGTCGAGGTGAAGTTCGCCTTCACCGACGAGTCGTCGTAGCAGTAGTCCTTCCACCAGGTCGGCGACGTGAGCCAGTCGGTGACGCACGACTGCACGATCGACGCGAAGTTGAAGTCGTTGCCGCCGATCGACAGCGCGATCATCTTCACGTTGTGCGAGGCCGCGAAGCCCTGCAGCGCCAGCGCCTGACCCTGCTTGCTGCCGTTCGAGTAGAAGTCGAGGCCCGGCTTGAAGTCGCTGCCGTCGCTCGTGTACGTCTTGGCGCCCGAGCAGGCGAGGTTGACGCTGTTGATCCCGCCGCCGATGTGGACCTCGGCGGACTTGGACCGGTGGCAGCCCGAGATCGTCTCGGCGCTGTTGGTGGCGTTGTCGTAGTACGCCGTCGACCCGAGGGCGTCGACCCACGACGACGACTCGTTGGAGCTGCCGGCCCAGCGACCGGCCTCACCCGAGATGTACGAGTCGCCCACGCTGGCGACCCATGGCGTGCCCGATCCCGGGCCGTCAGCTCGAGCGCCGGCGACGTGCAGCGCGAGCATGGCCAGGACTGCGAGCAGCCCGGCGATTCCGACTCGGCGCACGGCGGCGCCGGTCACGGTGACCTGTGACATGTCCTTCTCCTCCTCCTATGGACCCCCGGCGCGGCGGGGACCGCGCCCGGACCGGCCGACACTAACCGGAAGTCGGGGCGCTGTGTGACAAATGTGACGCGCGCGTCCCGTGGGCGCGGAGATGCGCCGCGCGGCGCGGCGGTTGCTAGCCTCGATGTCGCGGTTGGGCGCCTCGCCCGCCGCGAGGCAGCTCGCTTGGGTCCCGCCACGCACGGCGGTTCGGGTCAGCCATCGCCTCCCGAATCGTCCGCGGCCCCATCGCAGCGCCGCACAGGAGCACACATGTCACAGCAGTCCTTCGCCGATCTCGGCGTGTCCCGCGCCGTCGTCGACGCGCTGGTCAAGCGCGGGATCGACGCGCCGTTCGCCATCCAGCAGCTGATCATCGGCGACGTCCTCGCCGGCCGCGACGTGCTGGCCAAGTCGCCGACCGGCTCCGGCAAGACGCTCGCCTTCGGCGTGCCGATGCTCGACCGCCTGGACGCCAACGCCTACGGCCGGCCGAGCGCGCTCGTGCTGGCGCCGACGCGTGAGCTGGCCTCCCAGATCGTCGACGAGCTGTACCCGCTGGCGCACGCGCGCGCCCTGAAGATCACCTCCGTCTACGGCGGCGTGGGCATCACCAAGCAGGAGCGCGAGGCGTGCAACGCGCACATCGTCGTCGCCACCCCGGGCCGCCTGGAGGACCTCCTCCAGCGCGGCAAGCTCACGCTCGAGCACGTCGAGTTCCTCGTGCTCGACGAGGCCGACCGCATGCTCGACATGGGCTTCCGCCCGGCCGTCGACCGGATCGTCGGCCGCTGCCCGCGCGACCGCCAGACGCTCTTCCTCTCCGCGACGCTCGACGGCGAGGTCGGGCGCGTGGCCGAGGAGTACACCGAGGACGCCGTCGAGCACGAGATCGTCCCGACCGTCGACCACCTCGAGCAGATCGCCCACCGCTTCGTGGCCGTCGAGCGCGAGGAGCGGCTGGACCGCCTCGTCGACGAGCTGCGCGCCGACCGCGACCTGGCGCTCGTGTTCGTGCGCACCAAGCACGGCGCGGACCGCCTCATGAAGAAGCTCACGCGCAGCGGCGTGGCCGCCGTCGCCATGCACGGCGACAAGTCGCAGAACCAGCGCGAGCGTGCGCTGTCGCGGTTCGAGAACGGCGACGTCGACGTGCTGGTGGCCACCGACGTGGCCGCGCGCGGCATCGACGTCGACGGCATCTCGCACGTCATCAACTTCGACCCGCCCGGCGACGCCGACACCTACACGCACCGCGTGGGGCGCACCGGCCGCGCCGGCCGCTCCGGCGAGGGCGTCACGTTCGTCGACGCCGAGCAGGCCGCCGACGTCGCCAAGATCGCGCAGGACCTCGGCATCAGCCGCGAGTTCGCCAAGTCGGGGCACGTCGTGCACCACCTCAAGGGCGACCGCGGCGGGGCCAAGCCGCCGAGCGCCGCCGGCGCCCCGCGCACGACCGGCAGCCGCCGCCGGCGCTCGTCGCGCGGCAGCCGCTCGGGCAGCACGTCCGGGCGCCACGCGCGCTAGCGTCGCGGCGCGATGGCGCGCGACGTCGAGATCCGCGGCGAGATGATCCGGCTCGGCCAGCTGCTCAAGCTGGCCGACGTCGTGGACGCCGGCGGTGAGATCAAGGAGCTGCTGGCCGCGGAGCACGTGCGCGTCAACGGCGAGCGCGAGACCCGGCGCGGGCGCCAGCTGCACCCCGGCGACGTGGTCGCCGTGGGCGGCGAGGAGCTGCGCGTCGTGGGTCGCTGAGACGGCTTCGCGGCGTTTGCAGGCGCTTCCGGGAGCCGCCGGAGCGTCTGCTTATCTGCGGCGCCCATGTCCCAGGTCGACAAGCTCCAGCAAGCCGAGGAAGAGGTCGCGCAGCTGCGCGAGGAGAGCGCGCGCGCCGAGCGCGAGGCGCGCGCGGAGGACCTCCGCCGGGCGCCGCTCGCCGACACCGCCGGCAAGGCCCATCGCATGGTCACCGCGCCGCTGGCGCAGGTGCGGACGATGGTCAACATGCGCGTCGGGCCGCTGCCCGACCTCCACGAGCTGGCGATCTCGATCCGCGAGACCGGGCTGCTGCACCCGCCGCTGGTCCGCGAGACCGGCCTCGAGGGCCAGCCGTACGAGCTGCTGGCCGGTCGCCGCCGCTTCGGCGCGCTGAAGCTCATCGACGAGGCCGAGGGCCCGCAGGAGTGGCGCTTCACCGTGGTCGAGGGCATCTCGCGGCGCGAGGCGCTGACGATGCAGTTCGCCGAGAACTTCCACCAGCACAAGCCCGAGCCGGTGCAGTTCGCGCGCGCCGCGCGGGCGATCATGGCCGAGGACGAGTCGCTGACCGCCGCGGAGGTCTCGCGCATGGTCGGGGCGCCGCTGACGTGGACGCGCAAGGCGCTGCGGCTGCTCGACCTGCCGGAGTCGATCGTCGAGCGCGTCGAGCAGGGCGACCTCGCCTTCACCGTCGCCGACCTCGTGCGGCGCGGGATCGCCCGCGGCGACGTCTCGGCGGAGGAGGCGACCGAGCTCGTCGAGCAGCACGCCGAGGGCCAGATCTCCGGCGGGGCGCTGAAGCTCGGTGTCGGCTACGTGCCGCCCAAGCCCAAGGACTACGACGAGCAGTCGCGCAAGCTCGACGAGGCGCGCTGGGCGCAGCAGCGGGATGGCGGCGATCGCGGCATGGACGCCGAGCAGCGTGATTGGGAATCCGCTTCGGGCGGCCCTGAGCCCCGCGACCGCCGCGACGTGGTCGGCGGCGGCCCGGAGATCCGGGTCTCCCGCCGCGAGCCGACCGCCGGCGACGCCGCGGTCGAGGTCGAGCCCGAGGACCTGGACGGCTACCTGCTGTCGCTGGTCCTCACGCGGCTGGCCACCGACGAGCACCGCGCGGTGCTGCGCCTCGCCGATGCCGAGCAGGCGCAGGCCTACGCCTTCTCGCTGCGGCCCGAGGAGCGCCTCGGGCTGCTGCGCTCGCTCGCGGCCGAGTTGCTGGCCGCCGACCCGAACCCGCCGCGGGCGCTGAAGGCGCTGCTGGCGGCGTAGGGAACGCCAGCGGGTAGGACGCCGGCCATGCGCATCCGGCTCATGATCGAAGGCCAGGAGGACGTGACCTGGGACGACTGGGTCGCCCTGGCCGAGACCTGCGAGCGGGTGGGCATCGAGGCGCTGTTCCGCTCCGACCACTACCTGTCGGTCGGCGGTGCGCTGCATCGGGGCGCCCTCGACGCGTGGGGGACGATCATCGGGCTGGCCGCCCGGACCTCGACGCTGCGGCTGGGCACGATGGTCTCGCCGGCGAGCTTTCGCCACCCGTCGATCCTGGCCAAGCTCGTCACGACCGCCGACCACGTCTCCGGCGGGCGCGTGGAGCTCGGGATGGGGACCGGCTGGTCGGAGGTCGAGCACCGCGCCTACGGCTTCCCCTTCGGGTCGATGCGCGAGCGGATGGACGTGCTCGAGGAGCAGCTCGCCGTCGTCCACGACGGGCACTGGTCGGAGGGCGCGTTCTCGCTGCGCGGCGACCACTACGCCCTCGAGGGCCTCGACGCCGAGCCCAAGCCGGTCCAGGAGCCGCACCCGCCGCTGATCATGGGCGGCGCGGCCGGGCCCCGCGCGGCGCGCCTCGCGGCGCGCTACGCCGACGAGTACAACACCGTCTCGCCGACGCTCGAGGAGATCGCCGAGCGGCGCGGCCGGATCGCGGCGGGGTGCGAGGCGGCGGGGCGGCCGATGATGCCCTTCACCGTCATGACGACCACCGTGGTCGGAGCCGACGCGGCGGAGCTGGCCCGCCGCGTCGACGAGCTCGGCGCGTGGCGGGGCACGCCGGTCGAGCTCGATGCGGTCCGTGGCACCTGGATCGCCGGCACCGTCGACGAGGTCGTCGCGCGGCTGCGCGAGCTGTCGGGCGCGGGCGTCGACGGGGTCTACCTCCAGCACCTGGTCCACCGCGATCTCGAGATGGTGGAGCTGATCGGCCGCGAGCTGGTGCCCGCGGTCGCCTGAGCTCAGACGGGCAGGCCGGCGGGTGCCGCCGCGGCGTCCGCCCGCGGCAGGTCGAACGCGTCGGCGAGCAGCTCGTACGAGCGCCGGCGCGCCGCGTGCTCGTGCGTGATCGTCACGACGATGACCTCGTCGGCGCCGTAGTCGTCGGCCAGCTGCTCGACCTGCGCGCGCACCTTGCCGGGCGCGCCCACGATCGCGCGCCGGCCGCGCACCTGGCCCGCGTCGCGCGGCTCGCCCTCGACCTCGAGGAAGCGCAGCGCCTTCTCGACCGGCGGCACGGGGATCAGCCGCCCGCGCCGCAGCATCGTGAAGGCCATGCGGTGGGAGGCGGCCAGCCGCTGCGCCTCCTCCTCGGTGTCGGCGCACAGCACCCAGGCGGCCACCGCGGTCCTCGGCTCGCGGTGGCGCTCGGACGGCTCGAAGCGCGCGCGGTAGTCGGCGGCGATGTCGGCGCCGCCGGGGTTGATGAAGTCGGCGAAGGCGTAGGGGAGTCCCAGCTGGCCGGCCCAGATCGCGCTCTGCGGCGAGGAGCCCAGCAGCCACGGCTCGGGCGTCTCGGGTCGGCCGGGCAGCTCCGCCAGGCGGCGGAAGCTGTGGCCCTCGGGGAAGGTGCCGTGCACGTAGGCCAGCAGCTCGACGAGCTGCTCGGGGAAGTCGTCGGGCGCGCCGTGGCGGCGGTCGCGCTGGAGCGCGTAGGTGGTCAGCGGGTCGGTGCCCGCGGCGCGCCCGAGCCCGAGGTCGATGCGCTCCGGGAAGAGCCCGGCGAGGACGCTGAACGACTCGGCGACCTTCAGGGGGCTGTAGTGCGGCAGCATCACGCCGCCGCTGCCGACGCGGATGCGCGCGGTCGCCGACGCGATCGGGCCGATCAGCACCTCGGGGCTGGGACCGGCGAGCATCGGGCCGCCGTGGTGCTCGGCGACCCAGTAGCGGTGGTAGCCGAGCTCGTCGGCCAGGCGCGCGAGGTCGATCGTCTCGTGGAGGGCCTGGGCGCCGGTGCCGCCCTCGCGGACCGGGGACTGGTCGAGGACGCTGAGACGGGGCACGCTTCGAGCGTAGCGGCGCGTCCCGCGCTCCCGGATTGGACGCTCCGGACGCTGGATGCAGCGCCGCCGGGACGTACCATCGAGCGTCGCATGAGCGCGCGCGCCTGGACCGCCTTCGCCACCGTGGCGACCCTCTGGGGGATCCCCTACCTCTTCATCAAGATCGCCGTCGACGACGGCATGCCGCCGATCTTCCTGTCGTGGGCGCGCGTGACCCTCGCGGCGGTCGTGCTGCTCGTGCTCAGCGGGCGCGCCGGCGTGCTCGGCACGACGCGCGCGCACCTGCGCTGGATCGCGGCCTACGCGGTCCTCGAGCTGGTCGTCCCGCTGCCGCTGATCGCCGCGGGCGAGCGCCACGTGGCCTCGTCGCTGGCGGCGATCCTGATCGCGGCGGTGCCGATGATCATCGCCCTGCTGGCGATCCGCTTCGAGCCGGCCGAGCGCGCCACCGGCCGGCGCGCGGTCGGCCTGGCGGTCGGCTTCGCGGGCGTGATCGCGCTCGTCGGCATCGACGTCTCGGGCCAGCCCGCCGAGCTGCTCGGCGCGCTGGCGATCCTGCTGGCCGCCGTCGGCTACTCCATCGGCCCGATGCTGCTCAACCGCCACCTGACGACGATCGATCCGCGGGCGCTGATGGCCGTCGCGATGTCGATCACCTCGGTCCTGCTGCTGCCCGGAGCGATCGCCGCGCCGCCGCACGCGGCGATCGACGCGGAGGTGCTCGCGTGCATCGTCGTGCTCGGGCTCTTCTGCACCGCGGCGGCCTTCGTCCTGTTCAGCACGCTGGTCGCCGAGATCGGCCCCGGGCGCGCCACGATCATCACCTACGTGTCGCCGATCGTCGCGGTCGCGCTCGGCGTGGCGGTGCTCGACGAGCGGCCCGGACCGGGGGCGGTGGCCGGGCTGCTGCTGATCCTCGCGGGCTCGTGGCTGTCGACCGACGGCCGCGTGCCGCCCGGGCTGCTGGCGGGGCTCGCGCGCCGCCGGCCGCGCCGTTCCGCGTCCGACGCCGCCGCTCCCGAGCCCGCCGGAAGTGAGCCGGTCGCGCTCACCCTCTAGGGTCCACGGGGTCGTGCTGGTCTCCGACGAGCTGGTCCCCGAACCCGAGGTCGGCCGCGTCTTCGCGCGCGAGGTGACGCCCGGCCTGGCCGACGCCGCGCCGAGCGGCCGCATCCGCCTGGACGCGCTCGCCCGCTGGATCCAGGACGTGGCCCACGCCGACGTCACCGACGCTGGGCTGGCCGATCGCGCGGTCTGGGTCGTGCGGCGGCTGCGCGTGTGGGTCGAGCGCTTCCCGCGCTTCGGCGACGCGGCGTCGGTGCGCACCTTCTGCAGCGGCAGCGGGCGCATGTGGGCCGAGCGGCGGACGAGCATCGCGACGCCGGGCGGCGGCCGCGTGGAGACCGCCGCGCTGTGGGTCCACCTCGATCCGGTCAGCCTCCGGCCGTCGCCGCTCGACGAGGACGAGCTGGCCCTCTACGCGCCCTCCACGCTGGGCCGCCAGGTCAAGGCGCGGCTGCACCACCCGGCGCCGCCGGAGACGCCGGGAGCGCGGCGGCCGTGGCAGTTCCGCGCGACCGACCTGGACCTCGCCGGCCACGTCAACAACGCGGCGTACTGGGCCCCGTTCGAGGAGGAGCTGCTGGGCGGCGACGCCGCCGAGCCGGCCGCCCTCGACGGCGAGCTGGAGTTCCGGACGCCGGCGCAGCCCGGCCGCTTCGACGTGCTCGTCGACGGCGCGCGCCGCTGGATCGTGGCCGAGAGCGGCGAGGTCCACGCCTCGCTCGCGCTCGCCGCTCCGTGACCGCGCGCCCACGCCTTGACAGGAGGGCCTGGATCCCGTTGCGTGGGGGGCATGCCTGCCGACACCGCCACCGCGATCACCCCCGTCACCCGCCTGGGGATGGTCAACGCCTACCTCGTCGCCGAGGACGACGGGCTCACGCTCGTGGACACCGGCATGCCGCGCAGCGAGAAGGCGCTCACCGCCGCCGCGCAGGGGCTCGGCGCGCCGATCCGCCGCATCCTGCTCACCCATGCCCACGGCGACCACATCGGCTCGCTGGACGCCCTCGCCGCGTCGCTGCCGGGCGTCGAGGTGCTGATCTCGGCGCGCGACGCGCGGCTGCTGGCCAAGGACCGGTCGCTGGACCCGGACGAGCCGCAGGACAAGCTGCGCGGCAGCTACCCGGGCGCCGCCACCCGCCCGACGGCGACCGTCGAGCCGGGCGACCGCGTCGGCTCCCTGGAGGTCCACGCGGCCTCCGGCCACACACCCGGCCACCTCGCCTTCCTCGACACGCGGGACGGCACGCTGCTGTGCGGTGACGCGTTCACGACGATTGGCGGCGTGGCCACGACCGCGGTCCGCAACCTCCGCTTCCCGCTGGCCGCGATGGCCACGTGGAGCACGGAGCGTGAGCTGGCCACGGCGCAGGCGCTGCGCGCGCTGGACCCAGCGCGCCTGGCGCCCGGCCACGGGTCGATCGTCGAGGATCCGGGCGCGGCGATGGACAAGGCCATCGCCAAGGCGCGGGTGCGCCGGTAGGCTGCCGCGCGTCCCGACCTCACGACGCAAGGAGCTCCCGTGCGGAAGCTGGTCCAGATCACCGGAGCGGCGCTCGCCGCCGCTGCGCTCGCCGCGGCGCCGGCCGGCGCGATCACCAACGGCGGCCCCGACGGCGACGGGCATCCCGAGGTCGGCGCGCTGCTCGCCGCCCAGGCGTTCTCCGACGGCACGTGGGAGGAGTGCACCGGCACGCTCATCGCCCCGAAGGTGTTCCTCACGGCCGCGCACTGCGATCCCGGCGTGAGCCGGGTGAACGTCACGTTCGACGCCTCCTACGACGCGGCCACGGGCACGACCTACGCCGGCACGTGGCACGGCGACCCACGCTACGCCCAGGCGCAGAGCGACCCGCACGACATCGCGGTCGTCGTCCTCGACCGGGCCCCGAAGAGGATCACCCCGGCGCGGCTGCCCAAGGCCGGCTCGCTCTCGGGCCTCGACACGACCGCGACGTTCACGTCGGTCGGCTACGGGGCGCAGGACGTCGTGCAGGCCAAGGGCGGCAAGTCCTTCGTCTACTCCGACGTCCGCTACGTCTCGACCGGCACGCTGAACGCCCTGACTCCGGCGTGGCTGCGCGTCTCGCAGAACCCGTCGACCGGCAACGGCGGCACGTGCTACGGCGACTCCGGCGGCCCGAACTTCCTCGGGTCGGGCGCCAGCGAGACGAACATCGTCGCGGGGACCACCATCAGCGGCGACATGTACTGCCGCTCGACGAACGTGGACTACCGCCTCGACACGCCGGCGGCGCGGGCGTTCCTCGGCCAGTTCGTCGCGCTGCCGTAGCGCTCAGAGGTCGACGACCTGCAGGCCCGGCGTGCGGGCCTGCAGGCGCTCGGCCACGATGCGGCGGTGACAATGGGCGGGATCGGCCTCCAGGCACAGCAGCGCGGTGCGCGGCCCGTCGCCGAGCTCGGCGGCCAGCGCGTCGAGCTCGTCGGCCGACGCGGCCTCGATGTGCTCGCGGAACCGCCGAGACCCTTCGGCCACCTGGTTGGACTTGTAGAAGAACCGGATGTCGGGCGGCGTGCCGAGCGCCCGGCGGTGCTCGTAGGCGATGCCGTGCTCGCCGAGCAGCTCGCCGAGCCGCGTCTTGGACATCCCGGCCCGGCGCGACTGAGGCCGGTAGCGGACGTCGATGAGGCGCTCCACGCCGGCGGCCTGCAGCTCGGCCACCAGCTCGCGGGGCAGCAGCCGCTCGTACCCGATCGTCCACAGCGTCGCCATGGCCCGAAGGCTACGACGCGCCGCATGGAACCGCCGACCGCGGGAAGGACGGACCCGACGGCGACCGAGTGGGAGAGGAGGACCGCGAGGTGCGACAGCTGACGAGCCTCGACGCGCAGTTCCTGGCCGTGGAGTCGAACCGGATCTACGGCCATGTCGGGAGCCTGTGCACGTACGACCCGTCCACCGCCCCCGGCGGGGCGCTCGGCATGGACGACCTCTGCCGGATGGTCGGCGAGCGGCTGCACCTGCTGCCGCCGTTCCGCTGGAAGCTCGTCGAGGTCCCGTTCGGGATCGACCTGCCGTACTGGATCGAGGATCCCGACTTCGACATCGACTTCCACATCCGCGAGTCCGCGGTGCCGCCGCCCGGCGATGACCGGCAGCTCGCCGAGACGGTCTCGCGGATCTTCGCGCGCCCGCTGGACCGCTCGCGGCCTCTGTGGGAGCTCTACCTCATCCACGGCCTGCCCGAGGGTCGCGTGGCCCTGCTGACGAAGGTCCACCACGCCGTCGTCGATGGCGTCTCGGGCAACGAGATCCTCTCCGTGCTGCTCGACCCCTCGCCCGAGGGCCGCGAGCTGCCGCCCAAGCCCCGCGGCCTGGTCGGCGAGCGCGCGCCCGGCGACGTCGAGATGCTCGGGCGGGGCCTGCTCAGCCTGCCGCTGCAGCCGCTGCGGGCGCTGCGGGCGCTGCCCTCGACGCTGCCCGCCCTGACCGAGCTGCCGGGCGCCAACGCGCTGCCGGCGGTGCCGCGGCTGTCGCGGGCGATGAGCCGCGTGCGCGGCCTGGCCGGCGCGCCCGTGGACGGGGGCGTGCTGGAGGTCACCTCGGCCCGCGCGCCGCGCACCCCGTTCAACGGGCGCATCTCCCCGCACCGCAGCTTCTCGTTCGGCTCGCTGCCGCTCGACACGGTCAAGGACATCAAGAACGAGCTCGGGATCACCGTCAACGACGTCGTCGTCGCCCTGTGCGCGAGCGCCGTGCGCAACTGGCTGCTGGAGCACGACCAGCTCCCGGACGCCCCGCTCGTGGCGATGATCCCCGTGTCGGTGCGCACGCAGGAGCAGCTCGGGACGTTCGGCAACCGCATCTCGGCGATGGTCGTTCCGATCCCGACCGACGTCGCCGACCCGCGGCGGCGGATCATGGCCGCCCACGAGCGGCTGCGCAGCGCCAAGGCCAACCACGCCGCGCTGCCCGCCGACCTGCTGACCGACGCCACGAAGTTCATCCCGCCGGCCGTCGCGGCGCGGGCGTCGCGGACGGTCATCGACGTGCTCGGCCGCACGCGGCCGCCGCTCAACCTGGTGATCTCCAACGTCCCCGGCCCGCGCCAGCCGCTCTACTGCGCCGGCGCGCAGCTCGAGGCGACGTTCCCGGTGTCGGTCGTCGTCGACGGCGTCGGGCTCAACATCACCGTGATGAGCTACCTCGACCACCTCGACTTCGGGGTGATCGCCGACCGCGGCCAGATCCCCGACGCCTGGCCGCTGATGGACCACCTGCGCCGGGCGCTCGCCGAGCTGGAGACCGTGGTGGCGCGGCCGCGCCCCGCGGGGGTCAGCGCTCGGCGGGCAGCTCCTGCGCGAAGCGGTCGCGCAGCTCGCGCTTGAGGACCTTGCGCGACGGGCCGAGCGGCAGCTCGTCCACGAAGCGGAGCAGGCGCGGGCGCTTGTGCCGCGCCACGCGCTCCCCGACCCAGGCCAGCAGCTCCTCGGCCTCGGGCCGGGGCCGGCCGGGCGCCGGCACGACGACGGCCAGCACCTCCTCGCCGTGGGTGGGATGCGGGACGCCGACGACGGCGACCTGGTCGACGGCCGGATGGCGGACGAGCACCTCCTCCACCTCGCGCGGATAGACGTTGTAGCCGCCGCGCAGGATCAGGTCCTTCTTGCGGTCGACGATGCGGATGAAGCCCTGCGCGTCCTTCGTGCCGAGGTCGCCGCTGCGGAACCACCCGTCGACGATCGCCGCCGCGGTCGCCTCCGGCCGCTCGTGGTAGCCGGCGAAGACGTTGTGCCCGCGGATCACGATCTCGCCGACCTCGTCGGGCTCGAGCAGGACGATGCGGTCGTCGGCGTCGGCGTCGGCGATCTCGACCTCCACACCCCAGATCGGGTGGCCGATCGAGCCCGGCTCGATGCCCAGCAGCGGCTGGTTGACGGTCGCGGTGGGGGAGGTCTCCGAGAGCCCGTAGCCCTCGCGCACGTCGACGCCGAAGCGCTCCACGAACGCCTCCAGCGTGGCGACGGGCAGCGGCGCGCCGCCGGAGACGGCCAGCTTCAGGCGCGGGAGCTCGACGCCCTCGCGGGCGGCGGCCAGCAGCGCCATGTACATCGTCGGCACGCCCAGGAACGACGTCACGCCGTGCTCCACCATGAGCCGCAGCGCCGCCTCCGGCTCGAAGCGCGGTTGGAGCACGATGGTGCCGCCCGACAGGAAGGTGCCGTTCAGCGCCACCGACTGGCCGAAGGTGTGGAACAGCGGCAGGCAGCCGAACATCACGTCGTCGGGCCCCAGCTCGTTGGCCATGAAGGCGTTGGTGATCGCGTTCATCACCAGGTTGAGGTGCGTGAGCACGGCGCCCTTGGGCCGGCCGGTCGTGCCGCTGGTGTAGAAGAGGACGGCGGGGTCCAGCGGCTCGCGGGCCGCGCGCGGCTCCGGGGCGCCGAACGCGAGCTCGTCGCCGAGGCGGAGGATCGGCACCTGCGCCTGGCGTGCGCCGTCGGCGACCACGTCGACGAGGTCGTCGGTGACCAGCGCCAGCTTGGCGCCGCTGTCGGCCAGCAGGAAGGCGATCTCGTCGGCGACGAGCATCGGCGCGACCGGGACGACCACGGCGCCGCGGGCCAGGATCCCGTAGTAGGCGGTGACGAGCTCCAGGGTGTTCAGGCCGAGGAGCGCCACGCGGTCGCCGGGCTGCACGCCGTGGTCGCGCAGGGCGCCGGCGCGCCCCAGCGCCGCGTCCCAGAGCTGTCGGTAGGTCATCGAGCGGGCGCCCTCGACGGCGGCGACCTTGTCGGGGCGCCGCAGCGCCGACTCCTGCAGGACCGAGGCGAGGGAGAGGTGCACGGGCCTGATCTATCGCATCGCGCCCGTGCGGTGCGCCGCGCTCGCGGCGCGCGGGCTACCGGCCCGCGAGCGCGAAGGTGTTGCCGTCCGGGTCGCGGAACCAGGCGCTGCGGAAGGCGCCAGCGTCCATGATCCCGCGGTCGTCGGTCACGACGCCGGGGCCGTCGTAGCGCTCGAAGGCCACGCCGCGGGCGCCGAGGTCGGCGACCGCGGCCTCCACGTCGGGGACGTCGAAGCCGGCGACGGTGGCGGTCGCGGTGCCCGCGTGCGCGGAGACGTAGACCAGCAGGGTCGAGCCGCCGCCGCACGGATAGACGACGTGGCCGTCGCCCTGCTCGTCGCCCGGGCGCAGGCCGAGGGTCCCCTCGTAGAAGGCACGCGCGCGGGCCATGTCGGACACGGCGGCGACGGCGCCGACGCGGCAGGTGGTGAGGTCGATCGTGGAGGTGCTCATGCCCCTCGGACGGCGTGCGCGCCTGCGGCTCATCGGTGGCCCGCCTCGGATGTCACGATGCGGTCGTGCCGGCGGCGAGCGAGCAGGTGGGCTGATGGCGGATGCGGCGCTGCGCGCGGTGGTGCGCGGACGCGTGCAGGGCGTCGGCTATCGCGACGCCACCGTGCGGCGGGCGCGCGCGCTCGGCGTCCTCGGCTGGGTGCGCAACGAGGACGACGGCAGCGTCCGGGTGCACGCCGAGGGCGCCGCCGAGCGGGTCGAGGCGCTGCTGGACTTCCTGCGCGAGGGCCCGCGGGCGGCGCGGGTCGAGGCCGTCGACGTCGAGCGCGTCCGCGTCGAGGGCCACGAGCAGTTCGCCGTGCGCGGCGTGAGCGCCGGCGTGTTCGTCATCCAGCAGCACGCGGCGACCGCGCCCCACTTCGACCTGCGGCTCGAGGTCGGCGGGGTCATGCGCTCGTGGGCGGTGCCCAAGGGCCCGTCGCTGGACCCGGCCGCCAAGCGCCTGGCCGTCCAGGTCGAGGACCACGGAATGGCCCACAACGCCTTCGAGGGCCGCCTCGGCGACGGCGGCGTGATCATCTGGGACCGCGGGACGTACGAGCAGGGCGGCCGCGTCGCGTGGCCGGAGGCGCTCGAGCGCGGCCACGCCGTGTTCGTCCTGCACGGCGAGAAGCTGCGGGGTGGCTTCGCGCTGCAGCGCACCGACCGCGACGGCCGCGGGCCCACGGCGCAGTGGCTGCTGATCAAGCGCCGCGACGACCACGCGCGGCCGGGCTCCGACGTGGCGGCCGAGCGGCCGGAGTCGGTCGTCAGCGGCCGGACGCTGGACGAGCTGCTCGGCTGACCGGCGGCCGCCGGCGCTCAGCCGCGCCCGTGCCAGGTGACGGCCAGCGGCGCGCGGGCCGTCGCGGCGGGCTCCTCCTCGAACGGCAGCCCCTGCAGGCGCCGGTGGAAGGCGCGCGCGACGCGACGGGCGTGCGCCTTGGCCTGCTCGGCGACCGGGCCGGCGAACAGCTCGTCGACCGTCGCCGTCCACAGCACGACCCAGCGGTCGAAGTGCGCGCCGCGCAGCGGCGACTTCGCGTCGAGCTCGGCATGGGTGCGGAACGCGCCGCCGCTGTAGGTCTGCGCGCCCAGCAGGATCGTCTCCCAGAACGACGTGATGACCGGGATGTGGGCCTCGAGGTCGAGCTTGGCGATGTCGGTGAACAGGTAGCCGATCATCGGGTCGGTCATCGCGCGCTCGTAGAAGGCGCGCACCAGGCGCTCGCAGTCGTCGCGATCCTCGATGTCGTGGCGGGAGCCGGACGCGGTCATGGGGACACTATGGCGCGTCGGCGCGCGCACCCCGGGGTCAGGCGTACGGGTCCTTGGGCGCGCGGTCGTCCGACAGCGACCCGCGGGAGCGCTCGGTGAGCGCCTCGATGGCGTCGGCCAGGTGGACCGGCGCGATGTTGTAGTCGTCGCGTGCGACGCGGAGGCGATGGGCCTCCAGCAGCACGTCGGCGTGGGTGGACCCGGCGGGCGGCTCGAAGCGGTAGGAGGCCAGCTCGATCAGCAGCCCGAGCGGGTCCTCGAAGTAGATCGAGTCCATGAACCCGCGGTCCTTGACGCCGCTGTGGCGGATGCCGCGCTCGTCGAGGCGCTCGACGGCCTGGCGGAACGTGGCGTTGGAGAGGCTGAAGGCGAGGTGGTGGACGCAGCCCGGGTCGGTCGGGGTGCGCGACCGGTCCTTGGCCCGCTCCTCGCTGGTGAAGACGGTGATCAGGCGTCCGTCGCCCGGGTCGAAGTACAGATGGCTCTCGGCCGCGTTGTCGAGGTTGGGCTGCTCGAAGACGAACGGCATGCCGAGGACGCCCTCCCAGAAGTCGATCGACGTCTGGCGGTCGGCGCCCACGATCGTGATGTGGTGGACGCCCTGGGTCTGCAGCTTGCGCATGGTGCAGTTCTATCCCGCGGCCGCCCCGACGCGGTAGCGGATGTGCGTCACGCCGGGCGAGGCGACGACCTCGACCGGCTCCAGGAGCGGGTCGCCGGCGCCGTCCAGCAGCCGCTCGCCCGCGCCCAGCAGCACCGGCACGACGTGCAGCTGCAGCTCGTCGAGCCGGCCCGCCGCGAGCGTCTGGCGGATGGTGCTGGCGCCGCCGGCGATCTTGACCTCGCGCCCGCCGGCTGCGGCCTGGGCCTGCTCCAGCGCGGCGTCGAGCCCCGCGGTCACGAACGTGAACGTCGTGCCGCCCGCCAGCTGCAGCGGCTCGCGCTCGTGATGGGTCAGGACGAAGACGGGGGCGTGGAACGGCGGCTCCTCGCCCCACCAGCCTATCCAGGACGTGTCCCACGGGCCGCTGCCGCCGCCGAAGATCTTCCGGCCCATGACGTAGGCGCCCACGTCGGCCGCCGCGCGGGCGAGCACGTCGGAGTCCGGCCCGTCCTCGCCGCCCTCTCGGCCGTGCATCTCGTTGAAGGCGCGGGTGGGGAAGACCCACTGGTGCAGCCGCATCCCGCCCTCGCCGAGCGGGTGCTCGAGGCTCTGGTTCGGCCCGGCCGCAAAGCCGTCGAGCGCGATCGAGATGCTGGCGGTGATGGCGGTCATGCCGGGCTCCTTCCGGGCGTGGTCGGCGGTCTGCTGCTGTGACCGCCGCCACGCCCGGGACTCATCGCTCGCTCAGACCGGCTCCGGGACGCGCTCGACCGGCGGGGCGGCCTCCGGCTCAGCCGGGGCCTCGATGGCCAGCCGCGGCAGGCGCCGGTCCAGCCACGAGGGCACCCACCAGGCGTGGCGTCCGAAGAGCTCCATGAGCGCGGGGACCAGCAGGCAGCGGATGACCACCGCGTCGAAGAAGACGGCGCTGGCCAGGCCGATGCCGAACAGCTTGATGATGCGGTCGTCGCCGAGCGCGAACGAGGCGAACACCACCACCATGATCGACGCGGCCGCCGTGATCACGCGCCCGGTCGTCTGCAGGCCGCGCGCGACCGACGCCGACGCGTCGCGGGTGCGCTCCCACTCCTCGTGCACGCGGGAGATCAGGAAGACCTCGTAGTCCATGCTCAGCCCGAAGACGATCGCGAACATCAGGACCGGCACGAACGACTCGATCGGCCCGGTGCCGATGCCGAGCAGGCCGGCCCCGTGGCCCTCCTGGAAGATCAGCGTCACGAAGCCGAGCGCGGCGCCGATCGACAGCAGGTTCATGACCGCGGCCTTGATCGGGATGATCACCGAGCGGAACACCGCCAGCAGCAGCAGCGCGCTGAACAGGACGACGACGCCCACGAACAGCGGCAGCTTGCCGGCCACCACGTTCGAGAAGTCCTCGTTGGAGGCGGTGAAGCCGCCGACCTCGACCCGCGCGCCCGTCCGCTGCGCCACCGGCGGCAGCACGTCGTCGCGCAGGCGGTTGAGCGCGTCGGTGGTCGCCGCGTCCTGCGGGCCGGTGCGCGGGTAGGCGGTGATCGTCGCCACCTTGCCGTCCGGGGAGACGGCCGGCGGCGCGACGAACGTCACGTCCGGGTCCTGCTTGACGGCCGCGGCGATCTGCCGCGCGGCGGCCTGGTCGCCCTTGCGGGCGAGCTCGGCCACCAGCAGGAACGAGCCGTTGGTGCCGGCGCCGAAGCCCTGCGCGATCAGGTCATAGGCCTTGCGCGTGGTCGAGCCGGGCGGGTCGACGCCCGCGTCGCTGGAGCCCAGCCGCAGGTTGGTGACCGGCAGCGCCAGCCCGATGAGCAGCACGAGCGCCAGGCCGCCGGCCACCCACGGGCGGCGCTGGACGGCGCGCGACCAGCGCTCCCAGCCCGCGCCGTCGGACTGGCGGCGCTCGCGGCGCCGCGAGCGCGCCGCGCGCAAGCCGCGGCCGGGCACGGGGATGCGGCGCTGCATGCCCCACAGGCGCAGCCCGCCGCGGGCGTCGAGCTCGCGGAACACGCCGTCGATGAAGTTCCCCGACCCGCCGATGAGCGACGGGATGATCGTCAGCGCCGCGAACATCGTCGTCAGCACCGCGACGGCGGCCCCGATCGCCACGCCGTGCATGAAGCTCAGCCCGAGCAGCAGCAGGCCGAGCAGCGCGATGACGACGGTGATGGCGGCGAACATCACCGTGCGCCCGGCGGTGTCGATCGCGGTCTCGATGGCCTCGTCGCGGCTGCGGCCGGCGCGCACCTCGGCGCGGAAGCGGGTCACGACGAACAGCGCGTAGTCGATGCCGACGCCGATGCCGATCAGCGACGCCAGCTGGGTGGCGAAGTCCGGGGTGTCGACCAGGTGGCTGATCAGGGTGATGACGCCGAGCGCCGAGCCCAGCGCCAGCATCGTGGCCAGCAGCGGCAGGCCGGCGGCCACCGCGGAGCCGAAGGTGATCAGCAGCACCACGGCGGCGGCGAGGATGCCGACGCCCTCCGACGGGCCCTGCGTGCTGTTGTAGCGGACGATCTCGGCGCCGGGGCCGCCGTGCTCGACCTGGAGCTGCGGGCTGCGCGCGGTGAACGCCGCGCGCTCGAGCTTCGTCAGGTCGTCGGGCTCGATGTCGTTGGTGCTCTCCTTGTAGGTGATCGTCGCCACGCCGATGCGCCCGTCGCGCGTGAGGCGGCCGCCCTGCGAGAACGGGCTGCCGACGCCGGCCACGTGGCGGTCGGCGGCGACCTGCTTCAGCGCGGCCTCGATGCGCCGGCGGTCGGCGCCCTGGTCGAGGCGGCCGCTGCGAGCGCGGAAGACGACCTGGTCGGTGTCGCCCTTGGCGGCCGGGAAGTGCTGGGCCAGCAGGTCGTAGGCGCGCTGGCTCTCGGTGCCCGGCAGGCGGAAGCTCGAGATCTCCTTGACGCCGACGGCGGAGGCGAGCACCTGGATGGCGACGAGCGCCAGCAGCCAGGCGAAGAACGTCCGCCAGCGATGGCGGTTGCACACACGCGCGAGCCGGACGAAGCGCGACGGGGAGGAACGGGGGGAGCGGGGGGGAGCTGACATGCGGTCCTTCGGGGAGGTGGTGCGGGGTCGAGCGCCGCGGGACGGCGCCTCACGTGACGCATCCTGGGACGGCGTCACGGCGGGGAACTCATCGGTGGTCGGGGATCCGCGCCCGGGAGCTTCCGGGGATCGGGCGGCGGAGAGGCGGCCCCGGAACTCTACGACGCTGAGCGCCCGTGCACCAGGGGGCGATCACCGACGTGAGACCGCCACGAGCACGACGGGCGTCGCGCCCGGGTTGCTCAGCTCGCGCAGCGGCAGGCCGGTGAGGACCACGATCGCGCCCGCCGTCAGGCGCGTGCGGCGGCCCTGGAGGCACACGAGGTCGAGCGCGCCGCCCTCGACGACGACGATCGCGTCCGCCCACTCGCCGGCCTCGTACGGCCGGGCCGCGCCGGGCGCGACGACGACCTCCCAGCGCCGGAAGGCGGGCGGGAGCGGCCGCCGCAGCGAGGGCAGCGCGTCGTCGTCCATGCCTGATCAGACCGCGCTGCGCCCCCGGACTCATCGCCGGGCCCCGACGGGTGGAGGGTTGGCGGCGCGCCGGCACCGGGCGTACGATCGGGCGCGTGCCCACCCATGCCGAAGCGATCACCGGGTCGGCGGCCGCGCACGACTTCGAGGTCCACCGCCGCGCGCTGACCGGCTACTGCTACCGGATGCTCGGGAGCTGGTTCGAAGCCGAGGACGCCGTCCAGGAGACGATGGTGCGGGCCTGGCGCTCCGCCGACCGGCTCCAGGCCCCCGAGGCGATGCGCTCCTGGCTGTACCGCATCGCCACCAACGTCTGCCTCGACGCGCTGCAGAGCGCCAAGCGCCGGGCGCGCCCGGTCGACCTCGGGCCGGCGAGCACCGCCGACAGCGTGCTCGACGACGGGCGCCCGGAGGCCGAGTGGCTCGAGCCGGCGCCCGACGCTCGCGTGATGCCGACGGGCGGCGACCCGGCCGAGCTGGCGGCGGCCCGCGAGACGCTCCGGCTCGCCTTCGTCGCCGCGCTCCAGCACCTGCCGCCGCGCCAGCGCGCGGTGCTGATCCTGCGCGAGGTGCTGCGCTGGCAGGCCAGCGAGGTCGCCGAGCTGCTCGACACGAGCGTGGCCTCGGTCAACAGCGCGCTGCAGCGCGCCCGCGCGACGCTCGACGCGCTGGACCTCGACGCCGACCGGACGTCGACGAGCCTCGACGAGGATCACCAGGCGCTGTTCGTGCAGTACGTCGACGCGTTCGAGCGCTACGACATCGCGGCGCTCGTCAAGCTGCTGCGCGACGACGTCGAGTTCTCGATGCCGCCCTACGAGCTGTGGCTCGAGGGCCCCGAGCAGGTCGCTGCCTGGATGCTCGGCAAGGGCGCGGGCTGCCAGGGCTCGCGCCTGCTGCTCACCAGCGCCAACGGCTGCCCGGCCTACGGGCAGTACCGGCCGGATCCCGCCGGCGGCCACACGCCGTGGGCGCTGGGCGTCGTGCGGATCGAGGGCGGGGCGATCACCGGGATCACGAGCTTCCTCGACACCAAGCTCTTCGCCGCCTTTGGCCTGCCGTCGCACCTCGACGACGGCGAGCCGGCGCCGGAGGGCATCGCCGAGGTGGGGGCCGCAGCGGCCTAGACCGCGCCCGGCGCGAAGGTGTCGCAGCGGTTGGCGTCGCCGCTGCGATAGCCCGTGCGGAACCACTGCTGGCGCTCGGCCGCCGAGCCGTGCGTCCACGTCTCTGGGTCCACGCGCCCGGTGGCCTGGCGCTGGATCCGGTCGTCGCCCACGGCAGCCGCGGCGTCGAGGCCGTCGTCGATGTCGGCCTGCGTGAGGTCCTCGATGAACCCGGTGTCGACGGCGTGCGCGGCCCAGACGCCCGCGTAGCAGTCGGCCTGGAGCTCGAGGCGCACCGAGCCGGAGCGCGCGCCCTGGCGGTCGTTGCCGACGCGCTCGTCGGTGCCCAGCAGGTGCTGGACGTGATGGCCGTACTCGTGGGCGATGACATAGGCCTCGGCGAAGGCGCCGCCGTGGGCGCCGAACCGGCTGCGCAGCTCGTCGTAGAACGACAGGTCGATGTACACCGTCTGGTCGGCGGGGCAGTAGAACGGGCCGACCTCCGAGGTCGCCGGCCCGCAGCCCGTCGACGTGCTGCCGGTGAAGAACGCGGTCGGCACCTCGCGGTAGCCCTGCACGGCGCCGCCCCAGTAGTCCTGCACCGAGTTGATGACCGCGACGATGCGGCAGTCCTCGCGCTGGTTGGCGTCGCGGCCGGTGCGGCAGGTCGACGACAGCTCGCGTGCCGGCGCCTGCTGCGACGCGCCGGTGCCCAGCGAGAACGGATCCCCGCCGCCCGCGCTCCCGCCGCCGGTGACGTCGACGCCGAGCAGCGCGAGCACGAGCACGACGATGATGCCGCCGGCGCCGCCGCCGATGGCCAGCCCGCGGCCGCCCGCGCCGCGGCGGTCGCTGACCTGTCCCGTGTCGAGCCGGGCGCCCGGGCGGAAGCGCATTGGCGCCTCGTACCCCCGGCGGCGGCCGAGCGAACGACCCCGGCGATCGGCGCGGGGCTCAGACGCGGTCGAGCACGACCCCGGCGCAGAGCAGCACGGAGAACAGCAGGTGCATCTGCGCCGTCTGCGGGGCGAGCGTGGCCAGCGCCTCGTCGCCGCTGGCGCGCGCGGCGCGGGCCTGCCGCGCGCGTGCCAGCGCCGCGGGCGTGAGCAGGAGCGGCAGCAGGATCCACGGCTCGTAGAGGCCGGCGGCCCACAGCACCAGCGGCGTGACGAACGCGCCCGCCAGCGCGGCGAGGTACAGGACGCGCGCCCGCGTGAAGCCGAGCTTGACCGCCAGCGTGCGCACGCCCGCCGCGCGGTCGCCCTCGATGTCGGCGGCGTTGTTGCCGGCGAGCACCGCCGCGATGAGCAGGCCGGGGGCGAAGCCCAGCCAGAACGCCTGAGCGTGGAAGCCGTCGCCGGTGAGCGCCGTGTAGGCGCCCTGGGTCAGCAGCGGGCCCATCAGCAGGACGATCATGGGGTCGCCGAGCCCGTCGTACTTGTAGGGCCGCGGGCCGCCGGTGTACAGCCAGCCGCCGAGGATGCCCGCGATGCCGATGGCCAGCAGCGCCGGCCCCTGGACGAGGCTGAGGCCGACCCCGATGACGAACGCGGCGCCGAAGAGCGCGGCGTAGAGCACGCGGCCCTCGCGGATCGACAGCGCGCCGGTGCAGAAGACGCCCGAGTTGTCCATCTTGTCCGGGGCGTCGACGCCGTGGGCGGCGTCCTCGACGTCGTTGCAGACGTTGGTCGCGGCGTGCAGGAAGAGCAGCGCGAGCAGGGCCAGGGGCAGGGCCCACCAGTCCGCGCCCGCGACGTTGATCGCGACCAGCGCGCCGGCGAGCCCGGGGATGAGCGAGGTGGGCAGGTACAGCGGCCGCGTGGCGCGCAGCCAGAGCGCCGCGCGCGGCGCCGCCGGCCGGGGCAGCCCGGCGCCGGACGTGGTCAGAGACGGGCCAGGCTGGGCGGACACGGCGGTCCTCCTCTCCTCGTCGCGGGTCGTGGAGGTACCTGCCCGCAGGGGCGGACGCTCAACCGTCGCCGCGCGCCGCGACCAGGTCTCCGCGCTCCAGCCCGGCCAGCGCCGACTCGCCCCGGTAGACCAGACGCCCGCGGCGGCGGACGGCCACGCGCAGGCGGCCGTCGAGGTGCTGATGGGCGCCCGGGACGTTGCGCCGCTCGTGCGGCACGGGCACCGGCAGGGCGTGGGCGGCGCCGGGATTCGCCGTCGCCTCCACCTCGACCGCCCACCGCGGGCCGCGCCCGCGCAGGCGCCAGTGCCCGTCGCGCACCTCGGCTCGGACCGGCGAGAGCAGCGGCTGGCCGATCCGCACGAGGCGGTCTCCGACGCGCACGGCCAGAGCGGAGGCGTCGAGCCGCGCGGGCCCGGCGCGCACCTCGCCGCCGGCGAAGGCGACGCAGACCTCCGGATCCTCGAACCCCACCGCCTGCCCCCACCACCAGCGGTCGGGGAAGCCGGCGCGGCCCCAGTTCTTCTCGGCGTAGACGCGCGCGCCGTCGAGCTCGACGACCTCGTCGCCGAGCACCGCGCGGCCGCGCGCGGTCCCGCCCAGGACGTGGGGATGCCAGTACTGGCTCAGGCCTGGGACGGCGTGCGCCGCGCCGACGCCGCCGAACGTCCGCCGGCCCCACTCCCGCACGTCGTCGAGCTCCACGTCGAGCCGGGCGTCCTCGCCGAGGTCGACGCGGACATGGCGCGGTCCGCCGTCGAAGGCGCCGGCGTGCGCCCAGGCGCCGAGCCCGGCCGGATCGGCGCCGGCCCGGGGCACGGCGGCCTGGCGCAGGAAGCCGCCGGGATGGGCGGCCAGCGCGACGGTGGCCCAGTGCCCGCCGTCGCTCGCCCGGTTGACGCCGCACAGCGCGATCACCACCCGGCCGCGGCGCGGATCCGTGAGGCGCCAGAAGTAGCCCTCCATGGCCACGCCGTGATGGGCGCGGCGCGGGTCGCCGAACGGCGGGTCGGCGCCGGTGGCGCGGTAGGCCCGCAGGAGGGTGCCGAGCGGCACGGCGCGGCCGGGCGGCTAGGGCTGGCGCGCCTCGGCCTCGGCGATCCGCCGCGCCTCGGCCTCGGAGCGCTCGTGCGGATGGCCGTGCCGGGAGCCGGTCTGATCGAGGAACGCGTCGCCGTGGGCCTTGGCGGGGCCGTGCTCGGCCTCGGTGCCGGGCTCAGGGGCGTCGGGATCGGCGTGCTGATCGGTCATGTGCCGGTCCTACCCGACGCGACCGGCCCCACGCTGCCGATCGGGCGGCGTGGGGCCGGGGAGCAGGCGGAGGTGCGGTGCGTGGCGGGTCAGCGCTGCATCAGCATCGCGTCGTTGCCGTCCGGCAGCGTCTGCGTGCCGATCGAGTCGAACTTGGCGGCGAAGCTGCCGGACACCGAGCCGGCCGCCATCGTGCCCATGCCCTCGCCGGCGAAGGACAGCGTGCCGGTCAGGAAGGGCGAGACGCCGGGCGCGCTGGCCGTCGAGAGATCGCTGGCCGCGTCCAGGCCGGAGCCGCCGGTCTGCGCGGTGATGAGGTGCATGACCGAGGCCGGCGCGGTGGCGGCGGGGGCGTCGGAGCGCATCACCTGCTGGGTGACGGTCCCACCCGCCTTGACGACGTTGACCATGAGCTGGCCGTCGGCGCCGTCGACCGAGCTCATGAGCATCAGGCCCGAGCTCTGCTGGCCGCCGCCCGAGCCGCAGTCGAGCTTGCCGCCCGTGAGGATCTGCGCCTTCAGCGTCTTCGGGGCCAGCGTCGTGAAGAACGTGCGGTCCAGGGCGATCTTCGTCTTGCCGCGCAGCGTGCCGGTGCGCGCGCTGCCCGGCGTGCCCTTGCAGCCCGGGGGAACCGTGCCCGTGGCCTTGCGGCCGGCGGCCACCTTGGCGTTGATGCTGCCGTAGGCGCCGAGCTTGCCCTTGATCGTGGCCTTCGAGCCCTTGATCTTCACCGCGACGCCCGTTGAGAACGACCACTGGTGCAGCTGGGTGCTCTGGCCGCTGCGCTTCATGGCCATGACGCCGAAGCTGTCCGCCGCGCCGTTGTCGGTCGCGGTCAGGGTCACGTCGTAGCCCTTGACCTTGAGCGGACCGGCGGTGACGGTCGACCCGGCCGCGAGCGCCGAGGCGGGGGCGGCCAGGACGCCGAGCGCGGCGGCGGTCGCCAGGAGGGTGGGGATGCGATGCATGGGGATCCTCGTCGAGGTCGGGGAGAGGGAGCGGCGCCATCGTGCCGCGGGGCGCTCGCGCGCGCACCGGGGAATCCCCTGAACCGGCCCGAAGTGCGGCTGGCCACCGCGAGGCGGGCGGGGAACCGAACCCCGGCCCTTGCAGCGAGACTGCGGATTGTGGTTGGGTGGATCACCCCACCGTCAACATCCACACCTACATCCACTCCTACATCCTGCGCCAGCGCCTGCGCGAGGCCAACGGAACGGCGGCCAACCAGGTCATGTGGCGGGCGCGCGGCGGCGGCGTGGCCCCGATGGAGGACACGGCGATCGACACGATGGGCGCCTGGCTCGACGCGATCGCCGCCGACGGCTCCGGCCAGCCCCTGCCCGCCAAGGTCATCGCCGACAAGCCGCAGGACGCGGTCGACGCATGCTGGACGCCGTCGGGCACGCGGATCGACGATCCCGCGGAGATCGGCGCGACCGGTCCGTGCACCCAGCTGTACCCGCCCGGCTCCACGCCGCGGCTGCAGGCCGGTCAGCCGCTCGACGAGCTCGCGCTGAAGTGCGCGCTGCGGCCGGTGGACCCCGCCGACTACGGGGATCCGACGCCCGAGCAGGTCGCGCGGCTGCACGCCGCCTTCCCCGACGGGGTCTGCGACTACGACCAGCCCGGCGTCGGCCAGCAGCCGCTGGACGGCACCTGGCAGTCCTACGGCAGCTGAGGTCGCTCCGGTGCCGGGCCCGTCGTGACGGGCCCGGCGCCGGATCTCAGCCGGCGTCGCGCCACGGCGGCGTGCCGGCGGCCAGCGCCGCCAGCTCGCCGGGCGCCAGCACGCCGGCCGGCGAGGGATCCGCGGCGGCGCGGGAGCGCAGCCGCTCGAGCGGCAGGGTGCCGTGCGAGGCCACGAGCACGACGTTGCCGGCGCGGCGCCCCCGCACCACCGGCCCGCCGCCGACGGCGACCGCCGTGGCGAACGTCGCGACCAGCCCCGCGGCGATCGCGCGGACGTCGTCCATGGGCGGGGCGTCGACGACGTTGACGGCCAGCGCCCCGCCGGGAGCGAGCACCCGAGCGGCGTCGCCCAGGGCCTCGGCGGTCAGCAGATGCCGGGGCACGCGGGCACCCACGAAGGCGTCGATGAGGATCGCGTCCGCCGAGGCGTCGGCGCGCCCGGCCAGGAAGGCACGCCCGTCGCCCTCGCGGACGCGCAGGCCCGGCGCCCGCCGCAGGCCGAGGTGCGCCCGGGCGACGTGGAGCACCTCGGGGTCGACCTCGACCACCTGCTGGCGGACGTCGGGGTCGGCGGCGGCCAGCGCCCGCGCCAGCGAGCAGCCGGCGCCGCCGACGTGGACGACGCGCTGCGCGCCGACGGCCTCGACGACGTCGCGCATCCGGCGCAGGTAGTCGAACTCGAGGTGGCGCGGGTCGGCGAGGTCGACGTAGGACGCGTCCATGTCGCCCTGGCGCAGCAGCCGGCCCGACGGTCGGCCGGCGTCGCGCTGGACGACGAGCTCGCCGACCTGGGCGAGGATCTCGGGGCCGGTCCGGAGGCGGCGAGCCATGCGCGGCGCAGGCTACGGCGCGGGCCGATGTGATGCCCGGGCCTGCCGAGCGCCGACTGGCCGGAGGACGAGCGGGTGCGCAGCATGGCAGCCGAGCCACGTTGTGACGGGCATCACAGAGCCGCGGCGTCGCCCTCGGGCGCGTCCTGCTCGTCGCGTCCCGCGGTGCCGGAGACCGCCAGCCGGCGCCGGTGCACCACCCACGCCGCGAGCCCCGCCGGGAGCATCAGCCAGTAGGACGCCAGGCGGTAGGCCAGCGTGGCCACCGCCGCGTCGGCGCCCCCGACGCCGGCCAGCACGAGCGTCGCCGCCAGGCCGGCTTCGACGACGCCGATCCCGCCGGGCGTGATCGGGATCTGCGCCAGCAGCTGGGCGGCGACATACGCCAGCAGCACGAGGGCGATCGACGGGTGGCCGCCGACCGCGATCACCGCGGCCATCAGCGTCAGCAGGTCGAACAGCCAGCGCCCGACGGCGGCGCCCGCCGCGGACGGGAGGCGGTCGCCGAGGCGGCGGCGGACCTCGTCGCGATGCGCGACGACGCGGTCCGGCAGATCCTCCGGGAGCGTCGGGACGCCGGGCAGCCGGCGGCTCACAGCGCGCGCCGCGCGGGCGCACCAGCGCAGCGTCCGCTCACTGCGCGCCATGCCCGCGTCGAGGGCGAGCATGGCCGCGAACAGGCCGATGCCCAGCACGGCGACCTCGAGCAGCGTGCGCGGCACGTGGAGGCCGAGGGCGATCGCCGGCAGCGCCAGGATCGGCAGCACGCACAGGCCGGCCACCTGGAGCACGGTGGCGGCGGCCAGCCCGGTCGCGATCGTCCCGCGTGGCACCGCGGCGGCGGTCGCGAGCATGCCGTACTGCGCGGCGGCCGCGGTCGCCGCGCCGCCGGGGATCACGCGCCCGAGCGCGCCTCCCGCCAGCTGCGAGGTCCCGATCGCGACGTGGTCGCGGGTGCCGACCGACAGCGCCTGCAGGTGCCACAGGCAGGCCACGGAGGCCACCTGGGCGAGGAGCATCGCGGCCAGCCACCACGGGTCGAGGTGGCGGACCTTGGGCCAGGCCCCCAGCACCTCGGCGAGCGCCGGCGCGACGCCGTAGAGCACCAGCCCGCACAGCGCGAGAGCGGCGGCCCGCCGCAGGAGGGACGGCATGGCGGATCAGACGGCGACGGCCGGCGTCCAGCCCGCGGCACCGGGCAGGCGGGGGACCAGGACGCACTCGAACGCGCCGCAGTCCAGCCGCACCGCCGCCCCGGCGGCGAGCGCGCCGCCTCCGGCGTTGGCGCTGGCGCGATCCGGCCGCAGGGGATGGAGGCCGAGCTGGGCGTGGCCGCGCTTGGACGCGGCGGTGCAGAGGGCCCGCTCGGCGTGCTCCTGCGTGAGCCGCCAGCCCGCCGCGAGCAAGGTGGCGCCATGCCACAGCTCCCACCGCCAGCGCCGCAGCCCGACGCGGTTGGGCGGCAGCGGATGGAGGGCGTAGGCGAACTCGGGGCCGTCGACGCTCGGCGTCACCCGCTCCAAGCTAGCGCCCAGCAGCCGATACAGGGGAGGTGGAGAGCGGAAACCGGACGTTCCTCGTCGTCGTGGGCGCTCTCGCGCTGGTCGGCGCGATCCTGCTGGCGCGCCGTCCGGGCTCCGACCGTCCGGCGCAGGCCGCCGCCGGCCAGCCGGCGGCGATCTCGGCCGGCGACCGCGCGGCGGGCATCCGCTTCGCCGCGGACGTCGGCGCCTACGACCGCCAGGCGGTCCTGCGGGCGGTCGCCGACGCGCGCCCGGAGGCCCGCCGGCTGATCGACGCCGTCGACGGGCTGGTCGACCTGTCGGTCGAGCAGACGCAGGCGGGGGTCGCCGGCACCACCCAGCTGGTCGGGGCCCGCTACGACGTCCGCCTGAACCTCGGGCTGGCCAGCCGCGCGGGCGGGCAACGGGCGATCGACCGCCTCGTCCTGCACGAGCTCGGCCATGTCGTCGACTTCGCGCTCGTGCCCGACGCGACGTTCGACGCGCTCGTGGCGCAGGTGCCGGCCGGCTACGGCTGTGACGACGGCGTCACCGGCGGCTGCACGACGCCCGAGGAGCGCTTCGCCGACACCTTCGCCAAGTGGGCGACCAACGACATCGGCGTCGACGTCGCCCTCGGCTACAAGATCCCCCCGCCCGCCGACCTCGAGGGCTGGGGCGCGCCGCTGAGCCGCCTGCCCGTCTAGGCGACGGCGTCGCGGGGCGCGGCAAGACCGGTCGCAGCCGCCCGTCCGCGCAGGACGCGGCGGTCGCCGACCGCCCAGGCGTCGCGCTCGCCGTCGGCATGCGCCAGCGCCTCCTCGGCGGCGAGCACGCGTCCGGGGTGCCGCTTGGCCAGCTCCGTGAGGCGCGCCGCCTCGTTGACCGGGTCGCCGATGACGATGTACTCGAAGCGCTCGGCCGCGCCGACGTTGCCGGCCACGACCGTCCCGGCCGAGACGCCGATCCCCGCGTCGCAGCCGGGGAGCTCGGCGGCCAGGCGGGCGCGCAGCCGGCGCGCCGCCCGCAGCGCCGCGCCGGCGGCGTCGGGGTGGTCGAGCGGTGCGCCGAAGACGCACAGCGCGGCGTCGCCGACGAGCTTGTTGACCGAGCCGCCCTCGGCGGCCACGA
The DNA here is from genome assembly GCA_035765735.1 of Baekduia sp. Taxonomy (GTDB): domain Bacteria; phylum Actinomycetota; class Thermoleophilia; order Solirubrobacterales; family Solirubrobacteraceae; genus Baekduia. Next base: position 40,186 of record DASTWY010000061.1, read on the forward strand.
CGGCGACCACCACGCCGAAGAACGCGTTGAGCAGCTCGACCACCTCGCCGGGCGGCCGGTCGTGGGCCAGCCGGGTGGAGCCGACGAGGTCCACGAACAGGACGGCGACCTCGCGCTCCTCGCCGCCGAGCGCGACGCCGCGCTCCAGCGCCTGGCGCGCCACGTCGACGCCGACCTGGCGCCCGAAGAGGTCGCGGAGGCGCTCCCGCTCCTGCAGGCCGGCGACCATGCGGTTCACGCCGGCCTGCAGGAGGCCGACCTCGCTGCCGTCGTAGACCTCGACCTCGACGCTGGTGTCGCCGCGCTGCACGCGCGCGAGCGCGCGGCGGACGCCGTCGAGCGGGTCGGCGAGCGACCGTGCGGCCAGCGCGGTGACGATCAGGCCGACGACGAGCGCCGTCCCGCCGAGCACGACCGCGGTGCCGGCGATGCGATCGGCGGAGGCGTCCAGCACGCCGGTGAGCACGCCGGCGCCGACGAGCGTGACGCCCACCACCGGCACGCCCGTGCCCAGCGCCCAGGTGAGCAGCAGCCGGGCCCGGATGCCCGGCAGCGCCGGGTCGTCGGGGACGTCGTGCGCCAGCGCGCGGGCGGCCACCGGGCGCAGGACGCGCTGGGCGACGAGGTAGGCGACCGCGCAGGTCGCGGTCGCGGCCAGCGCGGCGGTGAGGCCGACCACGAGCGCGAGCCGCGCGTCGTAGGCGAGGTTGAGCGCCGCGAAGGCCACGGTCCCGATGCCCCACAGCAGGGCGTGCAGGGCGACCTCGCGCGCCGGGATGAGCAGCGTCTGGCGCTGCTCGGCCGGCGTGGGTGGGCGGTCCTCGGCCAGCCAGCGCCGCAGCGGGGCGAGCATGCGCAGGACGAGGAGCGTGCCGGCCGGCACGGCGAGCAGCAGGTAGGCGGCGAACGCGAGCACGTTCGTGCGCCGCGCCGCCGCCGGGTCGTCGACCGGCGGGAGCGGGAGCACCCAGAGCACGAATGCCAGCACGACCAGGGCGCCGGCGACGTTGGCGCCGATCATCAGCGCGGCGTACGGCAGGCGCAGCCGGCGCTCGAGGTCGGAGGCGGTCGCGCGCACGGCGAGAGCGTACGTGCTGGCGCGGTGCCGTTCGCCCCGGGGGCCGGTGCGACGCTTGTTGACCGCCCGTTCAGCTAGCGTCGCGGCCCATGTCCCGACTCTCACGCCCGGCGCTGCCGGTGGCCGCGCTCGTCGCGGCCCTGCTCGCCCTCGTCCCGGCCGCCGGCGCGCAGGCCGCGCCCACGCCGTTCGGCCACCCCTGCGCGCCGGCCGACGGCGGCGTCCGCTTCTGCCCGACAGCCGACCTCGCCTCGCGCGTGCCGAGCTTCGACGGCACGCCGCTCGACGTCGACGTCACGCTGCCCGCGCAGGGCGACGGACCGTTCCCCACCATCCTGCTGCTGCACGGGCTCGGCGGGACCAAGACGTCGTTCGAGGGCGGGGGAGAGCCGGGCTACAACACGACGTTCTTCGCCCAGCACGGCTACGCGGTGGTGACCCCGACGGCGCGCGGCTTTGGCAACTCCTGCGGGGTCGTGACGTCGCGGACGGCGGGCTGCGAGCAGGGGTGGAGCCGCCTCGGGGACATCCGCTACGAGGTCCGCGACGTCCAGCACCTCGTCGGCCTGCTCGTCGACGAGGGGATCGCCAAGCCCGACGCCATCGGCTCGACCGGCATCTCCTACGGCGGCGGCTTCTCGACCATGCTGGCCTTCCTCCACGATCGCGTGCGGCTGCCCGACGGCAGCTACGCGCCGTGGCGCAGCCCGAACGGCACGCCGATCAGCCTGGCCGCCGCCTGGCCGCGGTGGCTGTGGTCCAACGGCGAGAGCATCTTCCTGCGCAACGGCCGCGGGCCGTGGTCGCGCACCCCGACCGGCGTCGAGGCGCAGGCCTACGCCGGCGGCATCTTCCTCGTCGGGCTGAGCGGGTTCGTGGCGCCGACGGGCGGCGACCTGAGCGCGGACCTGACGCTGTGGAAGCAGCAGCTCGACTCCGGCGTCATCGACCGCTCGACGCAGCCGACGCTCGACAACTCCTACGACTACCACGGCGTCGCCGGCATGCACGACGCGCACCCCTCGCCGCTGCTGCTGCAGTCCGGCTGGACCGACGCCCTGTTCCCGGTCGGCCAGTCGCTCGGGGCCTATGACGCGATCCGCCGGCAGGACCGCCACGCGCCGGTCGCCCTGCAGATCGGCGACCTCGGCCACGGCCCCGGCGCCAACCATCCGCAGGACGTCGCCGCCTTCGACCGCCAGGGGCTGGCGTTCTTCGACGCCTGGCTGAAGGGCGCGCGCGGCGCCAAGCCGGCGCCCGGGGCGGTCACCGCCTACACCGCGCGCTGCCCGGCCGACGTCCCCGCCGGCGGCGGCCCATATCGCGCGTCGGCGTACGACCGGCTGGCGCGCGGGAACGTCCGCCTGCGCGCTCGCGGGGCGCTGCGCGTGACGTCCAAGGGCGCCAGCACGCAGCTCGCCGGCGAGCTGAACCCGCTGCTCGCCGGCGGCGGGCCGTGCGCGTCGCACCGCGTCGACCGCACGAGCCACGCCGAGCTGGAGGCGGTGTCGCGGGGCGTGACGCTGCTCGGCCAGCCGGTGATCACCGGGCGCGTCCGGACCTCGGGGCGCGATGGCCAGCTCGACGCGCGCCTGTGGGACCGCAACGCGCGGACCGGCCGCCAGCAGCTGATCACCCGCGGTGCCTACCGCCTCGCCGATGACCAGGTCGGCCGCTTCCGGTTCGTGCTCGACGGCAACGGCTGGACGTTCCGCCGCGGGCACCGGATCGTGCTCGAGCTGCTCGGCCGCGACGCGCCGACCTACGGCCCGAGCCCGACGGCGTTCAGCGCCACGCTGACCAAGCTGCGGGCGTCGCTGCCGGTGCGCGACCGGCCGAGCCGGCGCCGGCACGTCGTGCGCCCGTAGCCGCGCGGGCCGGCGGCCGTCCGCGGACGGCCGCCGGCCGCATGGGCGCGGTGTCTCAGCGCGCGCTCAGACCAGCCACAGGTCCGCGCCCGGGAACGGGGGAAGCGTGACCTCGTAGTTGCCGGTGAACGTGCCGGCGCCGCAGGGCGCCGGCCCACCGACGACGCCCGAGGCGAAGCTCGTCACCGCGTGCGGCGAGACGATCGGCTTCGGCGGGGTCGCCGTGGTCGGGTTGTACCAGGGGCCGGTGATGTTCTGGGCCGGGCCCGCGCCGACCACGGTGCAGGGCGGCATGCCCTGGCAGGTGATCGTCACGCCGAACCCGTCGACCGCGAAGTCACCGTCGGCACCGGGCGTCGTGCTCGGCGTGGTGATGCGCGTGGGCCAGTTCAGCGGCGGCGGGTTGGGGATCGCGACGACCGTGCACGGCACGCCGCCGGGATTCAGGGTGCAGCCGCCGAACGTCCAGTTCTGGATCAGGTCGTTGATCGGCACGCCGGGGTTGTTGAGGATCCGGTCGGAGAAGGCCGACGTGGCGCAGGTGACGGTGAAGCCGCCCATCGTGAAGGTGACGGGCGCGGGCGCGGCCGCCTGGATGACGAACGGCGCCGGGATGACGTTGGCCGCCGGGCACGGGTTGAGCGGTGCGTTGCACAACGTCGCGGCCGACGCGGAGCCGGCGCCGCCGGTGGCGGTGAGCGCGATCACGGCGGCGAGCGCCGCGGCGGCGCGGTGGATGGTGCGCATGGCGTTCCTTTCCTCGACGCCCACGGGCGCCGGTCGGTGGACGCAGCGCCGCACCGCTGCCGGTGGTGGTGCATCGGCGACAGCGGGCCGGCGGCGGCCCCCCACGAGTCGCCGCCAGCCCTGTCTGTCGTCCCTCAGGTGGTCGTCCAGGACCCGGGTCCCGAGCACCGCGCTGAGGTGCGGTGCGTGCGCGAGCATCCAGAAACATGCTCGTGCGCAAGAAAAGTGTACGGACTCTGTTCACTTTGCGCCACACATGGGTGACAGAGACTGCACCGGCGGTCCCCCGACCGGGGGACGTGCGGCCTGCCGCACCGCGCGAGGCCTGCGGACCCCACTGCTGCGACGCCGGTGCGCCGGCACGATCGTCCCGCCATGTCACGCTTCCTCTTCGCCGCTCTTCCCGCCGACGGCCACGTCTCCCCGATGCTCCCACTGGCCCGCGAGCTCACCGACCGCGGGCACGAGGTGCTGTGGCTCACCGGCCGCCGCTACCGCGACCGCGTCGAGGCCGTCGGCGCCGCCCACCTGCCCTTCATCGACGCGCCGGAGATCGACGCGTCGCGGCTCGACGAGCAGTTCCCCGGCCGCGCCGACACCAAGGGGCTCGGCCGCTTCCGGTTCGACATGCGCGAGATCTTCATCGCGTCGGTCCCCGGCCAGGTCGCCGACCTCGAGCGGCACGTCGCCAACGCGCAGCCGGACGTCGTCGTCGCCGAGCCGTCGATGGCCGCCGCGGCGAAGATCCTCGAGGAGCGCTGCGGCATCCCGTGGGCGACCTTCGGGATCGGCCCGTTCGCCATGCCCAGCCGCGACACGGCGCCCTTCGGCCTCGGCCTCCAGCCGTCGCGCACGGCGCTGGGGCGCGCACGCAACCGCGCGCTGGGAGCGCTCATGGACCGCACGCTCTTCCGCACGGTGAACGCCGACTACCGCGCGATGGTCGACCGGCTCGGCACCCAGGCGTCCGACGGCGGGCTGTTCGCGACGACGCTGTCGCCGTACCTGTACCTGCACCCCTCCGTGGAGGCGTTCGAGTACCCGCGCAGCGACCTGGCCCCGCAGGTGCACTTCGTCGGCGCGCACATCCCGCCGGCGCCGCCGGCCGCGCAGCTCCCGGAGTGGTGGGGGGAGATGCTCGAGGACGACCGGCCGGTCGTGCTCGTGACGCAGGGGACGATCGCCACCGATCCCTCCGAGCTCGTGCTGCCGACGATCGAGGCCCTCGCCGGCGCGCCGGTGCAGGTGATCGCCACCACCGGCGGACCGGATCCGGCAGACCTCCCGACCCCGCCGGCCAACGCGCGGATCGAGCGCTACGTCCCGTTCGGCGCGCTCATGCCGCACGTCGCCGTCTACGTCACCAACGGCGGCTACGGGGGCCTGCACTTCGCGCTGTCCCACGGCGTGCCGCTCGTCGTCGCCGGGGCGACCGAGGAGAAGCCCGAGCTCGTCGCGCGCACCACCTGGAGCGGCGCGGGCATTGGCCTGCGCCGCCAGCGCGTGCCCGCCCGGCGCGTCGGCCCCGCGGTCCGCCGCGTGCTCGACGACCCGCGCTACCGCCGGCGCGCGCAGGCGATCCAGGCCGACCTTGCCACCGGCGGCGGCCCTGCCCACTCTGCCGACCTCGTGGAGCGCCTCTGCGCGACCCGCCGGCCGGTGCTGCGCGGGGTGGATGCGCCGGCGACCGGCGCCGGCGCGCCGCAGCTCGCCGGCACCGGCGCGGAGCTCACCCGGCCGCGCTCGTGAGGACCGCGGCCCAGAGGTCGGTGGCCACGTCGGCGAGCCCGACGATGTCGGCGACGGGCCCGTCCCCGATGGCCTCGGCGACGAGCTCGTTGATGCCGCCGACGATGGCCAGCGCCGTCTCGGGCCGGACGGGGCGCAGCCGCGGATCGGCCCGGCGCAGCTCGTCGGCCACCCCGCGCATCAGCCGCACGTAGCGGCCGAAGATGTCGCGGCGCATCCGCAGCGCCGCCGGGCCGGCGGTCTGGACCTCGACGAGCAGCGACTGGGTCAGCCCGCCGCCGGCGGCCAGCATGTCGAGGTAGGCCTCGTTGACGGCGCGGAGGTGGTCGCGCCACGGCAGGTCCTGCGCTCCCGCGTCGTGATGCGCCTCGACCATCGCCGCGAGCACGTTGTCGGACGCCGCGGAGAAGAGCGCGACGTAGCACTCCTCCTTGTCGGTGAAGTGCGCGTAGAACGTCGACTTGGAGACGTGGGCCGCCCGCACCACGTCGGCGATGGTCGTCGCGCCGTAGCCCTTGTCCGCGATGACCTCGGCCATGCCGCGCAGCAGCTGACGCTGCTGGCGGCGCTCGACCGCGGTGCGCTGTTCGGCGGTCAGTGCCGGGCGGGCCATGGCGTCTGGGAACGGTACCGGCCGCGGCGCCGGCCAACCGAGTAGCGGCGCGGCGGCAGCAGCACTCGGCCAGCCGGATCCTCTCGCGCGTCGTCGCGGAGGCCGGCCCCCACGCGGCCAACGGCATCACGGCGATGTTCATCGCCACCGGCCCGGACGTCGCCAACGTCGCCGAGTCCTCGGCGGCGTTCGTCCACGCCGGGCTGCGGCCCAACGCCTGCGGGCGCAACCGGCCCTGGGACGGCGCGAGGCCCCGGGAGCCGTTCCCGGGGCCTCGGATCGCGAGATCTGCCGCGGACGGCTAGCGCAGCTTCAGCGTCCGCGTGAGCTTCTGGGGCTTGGCGCCGGCGGTCGAGACCGTGGCGGTGACCTTCAGCGTCAGGCGCTTGCTGTGCGTCAGCGCGCGCTTGGCCTTCTTGCCGACCTTGAGGCGGACCTTGGCGGTGCCGCCGGCCAGGAGGGTGGCGCGGCCGCTCGCGACGGCCCTCGTGCCCTTGCGGGCGCTGACCGACACGCGGCACGCCGCCGCGCAGGGGACCGTCAGCGTGAGCTTGCCGGTGCGCAGGGTGGAGATCCGCGCCGAGCCGGTGACGCCGATCTTGGCGGCCGTCCCGCCGCCGTTGCCGTCGCCGCCGTTCCCACCGCCGCTGTTGCCGCCGCCGCTGCCGCTGCCGTTCCCGCCGCCGTTCCCGCCGCCGTTCCCGCCGCCCGAGCCGCCGCCCTTGGCCACCACGTGCTCGCAGTTCTGCACGGTGTCGACGTCGTCGACGTACGCGGTGTCCTCACCGACGCCGCAGTCGATGGTGTCGGCCTCGCCGTCCTGGGCGTAGATCGTGTCGGCGCCGAACGGGACCTTGCAATCGCCGAGGAAGGAGCAGTAGGACGACGACGAGTCGCCCATGATCGTGTCCTTGCCGGGGCCGCCGGTGACGGTGTCGTTGCCGAGGCCGCCCTCGAGGGTGTCGTCGCCGGCGCCGCCGTCGACGGTGTCGTTGGTGTCCTCAGCCTTCAGGACGTCGTTGCCGCCGCCGCCCGAGAGGTTGGACGCGCCCTCGTCGACGTTGTGGACCTCGACGTTCTCGCCGGCGTCGGAGCCGACGAACGTCCCGTTGATGTGGAACTGGAACTTCTCGACGTTGGTCACGTTGTCACCCTCGCCCGGGCGCCCGTCGTCGGCGGCGCCGTTGAGCGAGACGGTCGGCATCGGGTGGACGTCGCCGCCCGGGATCGTCCACTCGTCGATCTGGTCGGTGCCCGGTCCGCCGTCGATCACGTCGGCGCCCGGATCCTTGTAGTGGTCGCCCCACATGACGTCGTCGCCGGCGCCGCCGCGGACGACGTCGTTGCCGACACCGCCGTCGACGGTGTCGTTGCCGTCGCCGCCGTCGATCGTGTCGTTGCCGCCGTAGCCTTCGATCGTGTCGTTGCCGGCGCCGCCGTTGAGCGTGCGGCCGGCCTGGCCGTCGTAGGTGTCCTTGATCTGGTCGTTGCCGCCGGCGCCGTCGATCGTGACGGTCATGCTGTCCGGCACCGCGCCGGCGTCGAAGAGGCCGAGCGAGTCGTTGCCCTCGCTGCCGATGATCGTGATCGAGTAGCCGGGCGCGAACTCGCACAGCGCACGCTGCTCGTACGCCTCGCCGGGTCGGCACTTGTCGGTCTGGATGTCGATCCGGTCCGCGCCGTCGTCGGCGAACGACAGCATCTGGGCGTTGTTGTTGTAGAAGTCGTTGTAGTCGGCGACGAGCAGCGAGAGGCCCTCGGAGCCTTCGCCGCGGTAGACGTAGCCGCCGTTCTCGAAGGTGAGGGTGGCGGCGCCGGCCGTGGCCGGCACCAGGGCGCACACCGCGATCGCGGCGGCGCAGATCTTGGGGAGATGGAGAGGGGAGCGCATGCCCGGCAGCGTGCCGGGCGGACGCCGCCGGCACATCGGGGAGCCCCCTAAACCTGCACGGGTGCGGCTAGCCGCCGCGGACCGGTGCGGCCAGCGCGCAGCGCGTCGGAGGCCCGGCTGGCCGTGGGGCGCTACGCCGCGGCCTTGGAGACGGCCGCCAGGACGCGCTCGGCCTGGAACGGCTTGGCGATGAAGTCCCGCGCGCCGGCGCGCACCGCCTCGAGCACCTTCGACTCCTGGGCCAGCGCCGAGCACATCACGACGCGCGCGCCCGGGTCGGCGGACATGATCTCGCGCAGGGCGGTGAGGCCGTCCTTCTCGGGCATCGTGATGTCCAGCGTCGTGACGTCGGGCGTCAGCGTCCGGAAGCGCTCGACCGCCTCGTTGCCGTTGCCGGCCTCGCCCACGACCTCGTGGCCGCCGGCCTCGAGCACGTCGATCACCATGCGGCGCATGAAGGCAGCGTCGTCCACGACCAGGATGCGGGCCATCGTGCTCGCAGTCATCGGCTGTCCGGCCGGGAACTGAACCCCCGGCGAGGGGATCAGGCGCGAGCGCGCCCGGCCACCGCGCCGACGGCGGCGTCCACCAGGCCGCCGGCCCAGTCGGCGAGCCGGTGCAGCAGCGCCCGCACCGCGGGCTGCCAGAGCGCGAGGGCGACGAGGGAGCCGAGGGCGGCGCCCCCGATGACGTCGGTGGGGTAATGGACGCCCATCCCGACACGCCCGATGGCGAGGATCGTGGCGAGGACCAGCACGATCGATCCCCAGACGCGCTCGCGCAGCACGAGGGCGACGCCGATCGCGAACGCCGCGGTCGTGTGGTCGCTGGGGAAGCCGGGATCGGCGGCGTGGCTGGAGAAGAGATGGACGACGTCGTGATGGGCGACGAACGGCCGCGGACGGTCGACCAGCTCCGAGATGACCTTCGCGAGAGCCAGCGCGCCCGCCGCGCTCAGCCCGGCCGCGACGACGGCGCGGCGGGTCCCCTGCCGGCGATGGCCGCCGACGACGAGGAAGGCGACGATGAGCATGCCGAGGAACAGCAGCTCCGAGGCGTTGACATAGGCCACCAGCGGATCCTCGACCGTGTCGTGGTGAGCCAGGAAGCCGTTGACGTGCTCGAGCAGCGAGAGATCGTTCACAGGACGTTCACCGTAGCGCGGGTCCGCGCCACGGTGGGGCAGGTCCTGGACGATGATCGTGGGATGCGGTCAGCGCGCCGGCGGCGTGTCGTGGAACGGCAGCTCCGCCACGGTGGCGTGCTCGACCTCGACGAGGTAGACGGTGCCGCTGCGCAGCGGGAACGGCTGGCCCGTGTAGCACTCGGCGATGCGGTCGATGACGGTCAGGGCGGCGTCGCCCTCCAGGGCGTCCGTGACGCGCCCGCGCAGGCGGGCGCTGCGGTACGGGTTCTCGCGGTCGACCACCGACAGCGCCACCCGCGCGTCGCGGGCGAGGTTGCGCGCCTTCTGCGACGACGCCTGGGTGAAGAAGCAGGGGTGCTCGCCCTCGACGGCGGCCCAGACGGCGACGCTGTGCGGCGACCCGTCGGGCATGAGCGTGGCGACGTGCACGAAGTTCGGCGCTTCGAGGAGGGCGCGGACAGCGGGATCGAGCGCGGGCATGCGGTGATCCTCGCGCCGCCGGCCGCCCGCGTCCAGCCGGCGTGCCGGGTCAGGCGATGCCGCCGGCGAAGGCGTCGTCGTCGTTCTCGGGCACCTCGTCGAGCACGCCGAGCAGCTCGCCGACGCGGCAGACCAGCAGCCGTTCCTCGTCGACGTCGACCCACGCGCCGGCGCTGGCGGGGAAGACGACGTGGTCGCCGGGGCGGACCGGCATCCGGACACCGACGTGCTCCCACCAGTCGAGGCCCTGGCCGACGGCCAGCACGATCCCGTGCTGGGGCGGCGGCTCGTTCGTGCCGGGCGGGACCAGGAGGCCGGAGCGGCGGAAGCGCTCGGGCTCGAGCTCCTTGATCACCACGCGGTCGAAGAGCGGGCGCAGGACGTGCTTCACGGCGTGCAGCCTACGACGGGCGGCGGCGTGCCGGCCCGCCCGCGCGGCGGCCGGGCGCCGCCGCACGCGAAGATGTGACGATGCCGACGCGGAGCGCGACGCTCGGGAGCGCCCTCTTCTTCCTCGTGGGACCCGGCCTGGAGGCGGGGCTGGGTCCGCTGCTGCTCGTGCTCGTCGCCGGCCACGGCGACTGGCCGCCGGCCGCGCGGCTCCTCGGCGCCGCGATCGTCGTCGCCGGGCTGGCCGTGCTCGCCGGCGTGTTCATCCGGTTCGCGCGCGACGGCGGCGGCACGCCGTCACCCGCCGCGCCGACGCGCCGGCTCATCGTCACCGGCGCCTACCGCCACGTCCGCCACCCGATGTACGTGGCGACCGCGGCCGTGATCGTCGGCGAGGCGCTCCTGGTCTCCGCGCCCGTGCTGCTGGTCGCCGCGGCGGTGTACCTGCTCGCGATGGCGTCGCTGAGCCGCTGGGTCGAGGAGCCGCGCCTGCGCGAGCGCTTCGGCGCCGAGCACGAGGCCTACCGGCAGGCGGTGCCGGGCTGGCTGCCGCGCGGGCGCCCATGGGCCCCGCCGGCCACTCAGCGCGACGCCGGCGGCTCGGGCGGGAACTCGCGCAGCGCCCAGTCGGCGTCGAGCTCCTCGCGCCGGTAGGGCCGCCCGGCGATCAGCACGTAGTCGCCGGTCCGCGGGTCCATCGGCAGCTGGCGCTCGACGGGGTACCACTCGTTGTGCTGGCGGATGAGCTCGTTGACGTCGTCGAACCGCCACCGTGCCACGCGCTCGCGCCACGCGGCGGCGAGCTCCTCCGGGCGATCGGCGAGGCGCTCGGCCAGCTCGGCGCGCGCGGCCGCGAGGCGCTCGCGGTGACGCTGGGTCTCGGTGTGGATCTCGCGCAGCCGCTCCATAAACCGCGGCATCACGCCGGAGCGCAGGTAGGACTCGACGGTGCGCTCGGTCGTCAGCGACTGGTTCGAGAGCCGCCCCCGGCGCGGCTCGCCCTCGCGGGCGCGGCGGATGCGGCGCTCGGCCGGCGTCAGGCCAGGACGGCTCGCGGGATCGTCTCCGGAGGACATCGACCCGTTCCACGCTAGCGCCGCCGACCCACCGGCACCGTCCGTTGCCTCGGTCGTACCGCCTGGCAGGACGGAAGCGGCAACGGACGCCCCCGAGGCCGCGTCAGGCGCGGTCGGTCTCGGCCAGCAGGGCGCGGATGCGCTTGGCCGACGTCGAACGCCCTGCCGCCAGCCCCTGGGCGAACTGCGCGACGCGGAGCTCCTGCAGCATCCACCCGGCCTCCACCAGCGGCGCCGGGAGAGGGCGGCCGGCCGGCCAGGCCTCGACGCGGCGGCGGTGCTCGTCCTCGAGCTCCTGGATGGCACGCAGGCGGTCGCGGTCGCCCGCCACCGCCGACGGCAGGCGCTCCAGCCGCCGCTCCGCCGCCTGCACGTAGCGAAGGACGTCGGACAGCCGGGCGGCGCCTGACGCGGTCGCGAAACCGGGGAACACGAGGCCGCCGAGCTGCGCGGCGACGTCCTGCCGGGCCTCGCGCAGCGGCGGGGCCACGAGGTCCTCCAGCCGGCGGTGGACGGCGGCGCGCGCGTCGAGGATCCGCACGAGCTGGGCCACGACGGCGGCGGTGACCGCCTCCAGGCGTCCCGCCACGTGCGCGCGCAGGCGCGCGAAGTCCTCGGCGTTCCACGCCGGACCGCCGGCTTCGTCGATCAGGGCGTCGAGCGCCGCGGTGGTGGCGTCCTCGAGCACCGCGCCGAGGCTGCCGTGCGGCGCGGTGGCGAGCGTCAGCTGGGCGGCGTTGCCGAGCCGCTGGCGGACCGCCCTCGCCGGCGAGGGGACGGTGAGCCGCAGCAGCCGGCGCGTCCCGGCGCGCATCGCGGTCCGCTGGGCCTCCTTGGTCTCCAGCGCGCGCACGCCGACGGACTCGCCCTCGTCGACGAGCGACGGATAGGCCCGCACGGTGCGATCGGTGCCGGGCAGCGCGACGGTCCTGGGCAGCGCGCCGAGCTCCCAGTCGGTCATCCCGTGGCGCTCCAGCGAGCGCGTCGCGGCCGCCAGCTCCGCGCGCAGCAGCGGCCGCGCCTGCTCGCGCAGCGCCTCGAGGTCCTGGCCCTCGGCGACGACCGCGCCGGCCGCGTCCTCCACGCGGAAGGCCATCCGCAGGTGCGCCGGCAGCCGGTCGAGCGCCCAGGCGCCCGGGTCCACGCGCACGCCGCGGACCCGCTCCAGCGCCGCGCTCAGGGCCTCAGGGAGCGGGCGCTCCGCGGCGTCGTCGCCGACCGCTGCCAGCACGGCGTCGACGGTCTCGGGCACCGGGACCAGCGCCCGCCGCACGTCCTTGGGCAGGCTCCGGACGAGCGTCGTGACGAGCTCCGGGCGCAGCGCGGGCACGAGCCACTCGAAGCCCTCGTCGCGCAGGCCGAGCAGCGCCTTGACGGGCACGTGCACGGTCACGCCGTCGCGCGCGCTGCCCGGGTCGAACGCGTAGGTCAGCGGCAGCGACAGGTCGCCCTGGCGCCAGGAGTCCGGCCGCCCGCGCTCGTCGAGCACGGCGGCCGCCGCCGGGTCGAGGAGCACGTCGAGCGTCGTGGTGAGCAGGTCGGGCTGGCGCCGCCGCTCGTCGCGCCACCAGCGATCGAAGTGCGCGGCGGAGACCACCGTCTCGGGGATGCGGGCGTCGAAGAACGCGAACAGCGCCTCGTCGCCGACGAGCAGGTCGCGCCGGCGCACGCGGTCCTCCAGCGCGGCGACCTCCTCGAGCATCCGGCCGTTCTCGGCGAAGAACGCGTGCCGCGTGTCCCAGTCGCGCTCCACGAGCGCGCGGCGGATGAACAGCTCGCGCGCGCCGGCCGGGTCGATCCGCGCATAGCCGACGCGCCGCCCCGTGACGATCGGCAGGCCGTAGAGCGTGACGCGCTCGGTGGTCACGACGGCGCCGCGGCGCCGGTCCCAGCGCGGCTCGCCGTAGGTGCGCTTGACGAGGTGGCCGGCAAGCGGCTCGATCCACTGCGGCTGGATCCGCGCCGCGGTCCGCCCCCACAGCCGCGACGTCTCGACGAGCTCGGCGACCATCACCCACGTCGGCGGCCTGCGGCTCAGGGCCGAGCCGGGAAAGACCTGGAAGCGCGCCCCGCGCGCGCCGAGGAACTCGCGCGACGCGCCGTCCTTGAGGCCGAGGTGCGAGAGGAGGCCCGCCATCAGCGCGATGTGGACGTGGTCGGCGTCGCCCGGCTCCTGGTTGAGCGTGACGCCCGCGCTCTTGGCGGCCTGGCGCAGCTGGCCGACGAGGTCCTGCCACTCGCGCACGCGCAGGTAGTGCAGGTGCTCCGCGCGGCAGCGCTTGCGGAACTGGTTGCCGGACAGCTCGCGCTGCGTCTCCCGCAGGTAGCGCCACAGATTCAGGTAGGCGACGAAGTCCGAGTGCTCGTCCTTGAAGCGCGCGTGCTGCTGGTCGGCCTGCGCCTGCTCGTCGGCGGGTCGCTCGCGCGGGTCCTGGATCGACAGCGCCGCGGCGATGACGATGACCTCCTCGGCACACGACAGGCGGTCGGCCTCGAGCACCATGCGCGCCATGCGCGGGTCGACGGGCAGCTGCGCCAGGCGGCGGCCCAGCTCGGTGAGCCGGACGCCGTCGCTGGTCTCGCCGGCGCGCTCCAGCGCCCCGAGCTCGTGCAGCAGGTTGACGCCGTCGCGGACCTGGCGGCGGTCGGGCGGGTCGAGGAACGGGAAGTCCTCGATGCCGCCCAGCCCGAGGGCGGCCATCTGCAGGATCACGGAGGCGAGGTTCGTCCGCAGGATCTCCGGGTCGGTGAAGCGCGGACGGGCCTCGAAGTCCTCCTCTTCGTAGAGGCGGATGCAGATGCCGTCCGCGATGCGCCCGCAGCGGCCCTTGCGCTGGTCGGCCGAGGCCTGGGAGATGGGCTCGATCGGCAGCCGCTGGACTTTCAGCCGCGCGCTGTAGCGGCTGATGCGGGCCGTCCCGGGGTCGACGACGTAGCGGATGCCCGGCACGGTCACCGACGTCTCGGCGACGTTCGTGGCCAGCACCACGCGGCGGCCCGCGTGCGGCGTGAAGGCGCGCTGCTGCTCGGCGGTCGACAGGCGGGCGTAGAGCGGCAGCACCTCGACGTCGTCCAGGCGGCCGCGCAGCGCGTCAGCCGTGTCGCGGATCTCGCGCTCGCCGCTGAGGAAGACGAGGACGTCGCCGGGGCCGGTGGCGGCGTCGCGGGCGAGCAGCTCGTCGACGGCGTCGCCGATCGCCTCGACCTGGTCGCGGTCGGGGTCGGCGCCCTCCGGCGCGTCCGGGTCGGTCAGCGGCCGGTAGCGGACCTCCACCGGATAGGTGCGGCCGGAGACCTCCACGACGGGCGCGTCGCCGAAGTGCCGGCTGAACTGCTGCGGGTCGATCGTCGCGCTGGTGATGACGATCTTGAGGTCGGGCCGCTGCGGCAGCAGCCGCTTGAGGTAGCCGAGCAGGAAGTCGATGTTGAGGCTGCGCTCGTGCGCCTCGTCGACGATGATCGTGTCGTAGCGGCGCAGCAGCCGGTCGCGCTGGATCTCGGCCAGCAGCAGGCCGTCGGTCACGAGCCGCACGAGCGTGTCGTCGCTCGACCGGTCGGTGAAGCGCACCGAGTAGCCGACGGCCCCGCCGAGCGGCACGCCGAGCTCGCGGGCGATCCGCTCGGCGACGGTGCGCGCCGCCAGGCGGCGCGGCTGCGTGTGCGCGATCGACCCGCGGACGCCGCGGCCGAGCTCCAGGCAGATCTTGGGCAGCTGCGTCGTCTTGCCCGAGCCCGTCTCGCCGGCCACCACCACGACCTGGTGGTCGCGGATCGCCTCCAGCAGGTCGTCGCGGCGGGCGCTGACCGGCAGCTCGGCTGGATACGCGACGTCCGGCACGGCGGCGCGGCGCCGGGCGAGGCGCTGCTCGGCGCGCTCGACCTCGGTCGCGACCTCGGCCAGCTCGCGGTCGCGCGCCTGCGGGTCGCGCAGCCGCCGCGCGCGGTCCAGCCGGCGGGCGAGGCGCTGCTCGTCGCGCAGGGTCACCTCGGCGAGGCGATCGCGAAGCTCGACGGCGGCGGGCACGTGCGCGAGGATAGGGGGGACCTCCGGCGGCCCATGTGATCTCGACGCCCGCCTGGGTACACGCGAACGCATGACCGACGCCGGAAGACGGGACATCGAGCACGCGGTCGAGGCGCTCGCCGAGCGCCTGCCCGGTGAGCTGGCCGTGCTCGCGCGCATTGCGTTCGACTACGCGTGGTCGTGGCACCCGGACGGGCCCGCGGTCTTCCAGGCGGTCGATCCGCAGCGCTGGGCGGCCTGCGGCGCCAACCCCGTGCGGCTCCTGCAGGAGACGCCGGAGACGGCGCTCCGGCGCACCGCGGCCGACGAGACGCTGCTCGCGCGCGCCCACGCCGTCGACGACGCGCTGCGCGCGCACCGCGAGGCGCTGCCGTCGCGCGACGGCGGCCCCGTCGCCTACTTCTGCGCGGAGTTCGCGGTGCACGTCTCGCTCCCCGTCTACTCCGGCGGGCTCGGGGCGCTGGCCGGCGACCTCGTCAAGGAGGCCTCGGATCGCGCGATGCCCTTCGTCGGGATCGGCCTCCTGTACCGGCAGGGCTACTTCCGCCAGCAGATCGACCTGTCCGGCTGGCAGCGCGAGTACTACCTCGACACCGACCCCGACCGGCTGCCTGCGGCGCTGGTCCGCGGCGACGACGGCGCGCCGATCACCGTCTCGGTGCCCGCGCGCGACGAGACCATCGTCGCCCAGATCTGGCGGGTGGACGTCGGCCGCGTGCCGCTGTACCTGCTCGACACCGACCGTCCCGAGAACTCGATGCTCGGCCGCTGGACGACGGCGCGGCTGTACGTCGGGGATCCGACGGTGCGGCTGAACCAGTACGCCGTGCTGGGCATCGGAGGCATGCGCGCCCTGGCCGCGATGGGGATCGAGCCGGACGTGTTCCACCTCAACGAGGGGCACGCGGCGTTCGGGGCGCTCGAGTCGCCGGCGGCGACGCTCGAGGAGGCCGTCGAGCGCGGACGCGAGCGCATGGTCTTCACCACCCACACGCCGGTGCCCGCGGGCAACGACGCCTATCCCGGCGCCGAGGTCGCGGCGCTGCTGCGGCCGGTGGTCGAGCAGCGCGGCTACGCGCTCGAGGACGTCCTGCGCCTCGGGCGCACGCACCCCGACGACGAGCACGAGCCGTTCGGCATCACGCAGCTGGCGCTGCGCACCGCGCGGGCGACGAACGGCGTGAGCCGCCGCCACGGCGTCGTGGCGCGCGCCATGTGGGCCGACGTGTGGCCGGGGCGGGCGGTGGACGACGTGCCCATCGGCCACGTCACCAACGGCGTGCATGTGCCGACGTGGATCGGCGGGCCGATGCGCGCGCTGCTGGACCGCCACCTCGGCGAGGGCTGGATCGAGCGCGCCGCCGACGCGGCCACGTGGGAGGGCGTCGACGCGATCGACGACGGCGCGCTGCTGGCCGTGCGCCGCGCGCAGCGCGAGGCGCTGATCGCGATGGTGCGCGAGCGGGTCCCGCGCGACCGGCTGGGGCGCGGGGAGGAGCCCGCGTTCGCGGAGGCCGCCGCCCACGCGCTGGACCCCGACGTGCTGACGCTCGGCTTCGCGCGGCGCGTGGCGACCTACAAGCGCCTGGGGCTGCTGGTCCACGACGTCGAGCGTGCCCTGCGGCTCGTGCGCGCCGACCAGCCGGTCCAGCTGGTCATCGCCGGCAAGGCCCATCCGAAGGACGATCCGGGCAAGCAGCTGATCCAGCGGCTGCTGCACCTGCGCGGCACCGCCGGCACCGAGTCGCGGGTCGTGTTCGTGGCCGACTACGACCTGGCGATCGCCGCGCGGCTCGTGCAGGGCTGCGACGTGTGGGGCAACGTGCCGCGCCCGCCGCTGGAGGCCAGCGGGACGAGCGGGATGAAGTCGGTGCTCAACGGCGGCCTGCAGCTCAGCGTGCTCGACGGCTGGTGGGCCGAGGCGTACGACGGCACGAACGGGTGGGCGATCTCGGGCGACGTCGACGCCGACGAGCAGGCCCAGGACGCCCGCGACGCCGCGGCGCTCTACCGGCTGCTCGAGCAGGAGGTCGTGCCGGAGTTCTACGGCGACGGCGCGGCGTGGGCGCGTCGGATCAAGGCGTCCCTGCGGACGCTGGCGCCGCGGTTCTCGGCGACGCGCATGCTGGCCGACTACGACGCGCAGATGTACGCGCCGGCGCTGGCGGCGGCGGAGCGGTCACCGGTGGGCTGACGCGATCCGCGGGGGCGGACGCCGCCACCTCTCGGCAGCGGCGTCCGCTGATCCCGCTTTCCCCGGCAGGGGCTCGGGTTACGAGACGACCGTCTCGGCCGGCGTGTCGGTGCTGGCCGGCGTGTCGGTGCTCGTGGGCGTCTCGGTGCTCGCCGGCGTGTCCGTGCTCGTGTCGTCGTCCTCGCCCTGCCGGAGGTGGGCGGCGGCGACGATGCACTGGCTGAACGGCGTGCCCTTCTGGCCCTTGACGTGCTTCTTGGAGAGGCCCTTGCAGGCCTCGCGTGCGGTCTTGGCGGCGTCGCGGTCGAGCTTGGCCATCGCCTTGACGCACTGGCTGAACGGCGTGCCCTTCTGGCCCTTGACGTGCTTCTTGCTCTCGGCGGCGCACGCCTGGCCGTAGGCGTGGCGCTTGCCGTGGTTGGCGTGATCGCCCGACTTGCCGTGGACCGAGGTGCCGTCCTCGGTCGCGTTGCCGCCGTGGCTCTGCGCGGCGGCGGGCAGCGTCGTGGGCTTGCCCGGATGCGGGTGGTCGTTGCCGGCCACGGCGAAGGCGGGGACCGCGAGCGCGGTCACAGCGATGGCCGGGGCGATGAGCGACTTCAGGTTCATGCAGGTCCTTCCGTTGGAACCGCCGTGTGGGGCGGCGGTCCTGGTGGCGTCTCCGGGGCGATGACGCCCGCGGGGCCGGAAGGTCAGGCACTAGTCAGCGACGATCCCGAAGCTGGACGTTCGTTCGAGCCGAACCGGAGCGGCACGGTCGCCGCAGCGCTCAGCGGCCGGGTCGGCCGTCGGATGCGGCAGGTTCGGCCGAGGCGGCTGGCGCCGGGTCGTCGCCGGCAGGGTCGCCGGCGCTGCCGTTGGACTCAGTGGCGCTCGAGCTGCCGCCGGTCGCGGGCGCCCCGCTGCCGGCGGCGCCCTTGGTGGACGGCGGCGTGGCCGCGGCCCCGTCGGCGCCGGCGTTGCCACGGGCCGCGTCCGGCGCGGTCGTGGGGGAGCTCGGCGCGGGGGAGCCCGTGCCGCCGCCATTGGAGGGGCGCGCCGCCCTGGAGCCGTTGCCACCGCGCGTAGCCGGGCGGTTCGTGCCGCCCGAGCCGCCCTTCGCGCCGCCCGCCGACGCGGGCCGGCCGGAACCTGCCGTCGGGCTGTGCGCGCTCGCCGGCGCCGTCGACGAGCCGCCGCGCCCCGACGCGTGCCGGCTCGCGGTGGGCGACCGATGCGCGCCGCTGGCGCCCGAGGTGCGGGAGGCGGGCGTCGTGCCGGTCGACGCCGCGCGGTGGGCGGCCGAGTGCTGGAGCCCGGTTGCGCTCGCGTTCGACGGCCCGCGGCCGTGTGCGCTGCCGCCGCGCCCGCTGGCGCCGTGGGACACCGCTGCGCCGCCGGACGCATCCTGACTCCGGGCCGCATGCGTGGGCGCGGTCGGCTCACCGCCGGCGGCTGTCCCTGCCGGCGCCGGAGATGCGGAGGTCCCGCTCGGCGTCGCCGCAGCGCCACCACGTGTCGGCGCCTGCTGCTGGGACGGCGATGTCGCCGCGTGGCCGCGCTGGTGCTCGGCCACGCCGACGGCGCCGGCTCCGGTGCCGGCCACGACGGCGGCGCCCACCGCCAGCTTCAGGACCAGGCCGGCGCCGAGCTGCGAGCCCACCGCAGCCATGCCGCCGCCGACGGCGGTACCGGCAGCGGCGCCGCCGGCGCCGGCTGCCGCCACGCCGCCGGCCGGCGCGCCCACGGCCGCCACCGTCGCGGCCGGGGCCGCAGCGCCGGCCGCCGCCGCGGCACCGGCCGAGCCGCCGTGGCCACCGGACGCCGAGTCCGCGATCAGCCGCGCCAGCAGCCCGGCGGCGGCCGCCGCCGGCAGCGGCGGGGCGAGCAGCGCGAGGTCCGCGGGACGCCGCCGCAGGGCCGTGTCGAACGCCGCGCACGTCTCGCACGAGCGCAGGTGGGCCCGCACCCGGCGACCGCGGCGCACGCGCCCGTCGCCGTCGGAGAGCAACCGCTGGACGTCGGCGCAGATCATGCTGCGGCCCTCGTCGGCCTCGAGCAGCGCCCGGCGGGCCTCGTAGATGCTCTGCTTCGCGGCGGCCGGCGTGACGCCGAAGACCGCGGCGATCTCCTCGTGCCCAAGGCCCGAGAGCTCGCGCAGCAGCAGCGCTGAGCGCTGGCGCTCGGGCAGCTCGGCGAGGTCGGACCGGAGCGTCGCCAGCCGCTCGCGCAGCGCGACGTCCTCGTCCAGGCCGCGCGCGCCGGTGGCCGCGGCGGCATCGTCGAGCTCGTCGTGGTCGCGTCGGCGCCGCAGCACGCTGACCGCCTCGTTGTGCGCGATGCGGAACAGCCACGGCCGCACGGGGACGGGCCGGTCGGCGGTGCGCAGCGCCGCCCAGGCGTTGGCCCAGGTGCTGTGGAGGGCGTCGCGGGCGTCCTCGTCGTGGTGGACGATGGAGCGGCAGTACCGGTAGAGCGCCTGCTGGTGGCGTTCGTACAGCTCGGCGAAGGCACCGGCGTCACCGCCCGCCGCCAGCGAGCGCAGCTCGTCGTCGGACCGCCGCCGGTGCGGGCGCAGGCGGTTGCGGCCGGAGCGGGGGGATGGAAGGGCGTGGGCACTCATCCCGCATACCTCGAGGACGCATGGCGCCGCTCAAGGTCTGAACCTACCTCGGCGGGACGGTGCCCATGCGCGGTCGGCGCGAGGGTCATGGCGGCGCGCAGCACGCGCCAGAGCCTACGGTGCGCCGGCGTCGGAGCTCGAGCAATGCGCGCGCGATTGGACGTTGAGCCGAGGGCGGCGAGCATGCTCGGCCGGTGCGAGGCGCAGCTCCCTCCACAGCCGGCGCCGGCGCTCGGTGGGCGGGGGGCCCGCGCGAGCCGATCCACTACGCTGCGCGGATGCATACCGCTCAGCGCTTGCTCATCGTGCTGGGCTGCGCCATGGCGGTGGCCGCCGCCGGCTGCGGCGGACGCGCACCGGCCGGCTCGTCGCCGTCCGGGCCCGCGGTGCACGCGTCGCCGGCGACGCCGCCCGGGCTCGAGGCGCAGATGCGCGCCCTGCTGCGCCATGCGTCGTCGCGGCCGGCGGTCCCGGTTGCCGGGCTGCGTGCCCGATGCTTCCGAGAGGGCGCCGGGCGCTGCATCCCGGTGTGCCAGCGGCTGCTGGCCGCCGCGGCGCACGTCGATTGTGCGACGCCCCGGAACCCCCGGGGGCGCCGGCTGCCGATCGGGCGCCACCGCCAAAAGCGCAACTGAAGGGTTGCGATAGGATCCGCCGCATGAGGCTCCTCGTGCTGGGCGGATCGCACTTCGTGGGCCGCGCGATCGTCGAGGCCGCGGTCGCGCGCGGCTGGTCGGTGACGACGTTCAACCGCGGGCTCGGCGACGCTCCGCCGCTCGGCGTCGCGCAGATCACCGGGGACCGGCTGGTGGCCGCCGACGTCGAGCGCCTGCGCGAGGCGGGGGAGTGGGACCTCGTGGCGGACACGTGGTCGGGCGCGCCGCGGGCCGTACGGGACAGCGCCGGCGCCCTCGCCGACCGCGCGGGTCGCTACCTCTACGTGTCGAGTGGCTCGGTCTACGCGCCGCCGCCACCCGTCGGTGCCGGCGAGGACACGCCGGTCGTCGGCGCGTCGCCGGACGCGGGCGCCACCGACTACGCCTCGGACAAGCGCGGGGCGGAGCTCGCGGTGCAGGCCGCCTTCGGCAACCGCTGCGTGCTCGCGCGCGCCGGGCTGATCCTCGGCCCGCGCGAGGACATCGGGCGGCTGCCGTGGTGGCTGCTGCGGATGGAGCGCGGCGGCGCGGTGCCGGTGCCGGGTCCGCCGGAGCGCAAGCTGCAGCACGTCGACGCCCGCGACCTCGCGCGCTGGCTGCTCGACGCGGGAGCGGGGGAGGCCTCGGGCGCGTTCAACGTCGCCAGCCGGCCCGGGCACGCCACGACCGCGAGCCTGCTCGAGGCGTGCCGAGCGGTGACCGGTGGTCGCGCCGAGCTGACCTGGGCGTCGCCGGCGGCGGTGGCCGACGCCGGCGTGCAGCCGTGGGTCGACCTGCCGTGCTGGCTGCCGGAGGACGATGCGTTCGCCGGGATGCTGGCCATGGACGTCGAGCGCGCCCACGGCGCCGGGCTGCAGTGCCGGCCGGTCGAGGACACGGTGCGCGACACGTGGACATGGCTGGTGGCCGCGGGCCGCCGGCCGCCCGTCCGCGACGGCGTCCCGCCGCACGGGATGGCCCCCGAGCAGGAGGCGGCGCTGCTGGCCGCGGCGCGTGCGGAGGGCTCGGCGGCGGCCGACTAGGCTGCGGTCCGTGCCCGCTTCGCCGTCGCCCGCCGCCCGTCCCGCCCGTGGCGGCCGACGCCGGCGCGAGCGGCTGTCGGCGGCCGAGGCACGCCGGGTCGCCCTCGCCGCGCAGGGCTTCGCCGACCCGCCGCTCGGGCGCGAGGTCGACACGCGGGCGCTCCGCTCGCGGGTGCTCGACCGCGTCGGCCTCGTGCAGATCGACTCGGTCAACGTGCTGCAGCGTGCGCACTACCTGCCGGCGTTCAGCCGGCTGGGCGCCTACGACACCGGCCTGCTCGACAAGCTGTCGCACTACGCCCCGCGGCGGCTGTTCGAGTACTGGGGCCACGAGGCCTCGCTGATCCCGGTCGAGCTGCACCCGCACCTGCGCTGGCGGATGCGCCGCGCCCACGACGACGCCTGGGGCGGCATGCGCCGCGTGGCCCGGGAGCGGCCGGAGCTGGTGCGCGCCGTGCTGGAGGACCTGCGCGAGCGCGGGCCACTGCCGGCCTCGGCGCTGATGCACCACGACGAGCCCCGCGGGCCCAAGGGGCCGTGGTGGGACTGGTCGGACGTCAAGCGCGCGCTCGAGTTCCTGTTCTGGAGCGGCGAGGTCACCAGCGCACGGCGCCGCCGCTTCGAGCGGCTCTACGACGTCCCCGAGCGCGTGCTGCCCCCGGCGGTGCTGCGGGCGCCGACGCCATCCGACGACGAAGCCCAGCGCGCGCTGCTGCGGGTCGCGGCGCGCTCGCTGGGCATCGCCACCGAGTCGGACCTGCGCGACTACTTCCGCCTGCCGGCTGCCGATGCCAAGCCCCGGGTCGCCGAGCTCGTCGAGGCGGGGGAGCTGCTGCCGGTCGAGGTGGAGGGGTGGAGGACGCCGGCGTACCTGGCGCCGGGCGCGCGCGTCCCGCGGCGCGTCGACGCGCGTGCGCTCGTCGGCCCGTTCGACTCGTTGATCTGGGAGCGCCCGCGCGTGGAGCGGATCTTCGGCTTCCGCTACCGGATCGAGATCTACGTCCCCAAGCCGCAGCGCGTGCACGGCTACTACGTGCTGCCGTTCCTGCTCGGCGACCGGCTGGTCGCCCGCGTCGACCTCAAGAGCGATCGTGCGGCGGGCGCGCTCCTCGTGCAGGCGGCCCACGCGGAGCCGGACGCGCCGGCCGAGACAGCGGTGGCGCTCGCCTCCGAGCTGCGCGCGCTGGCGTCCTGGCTGACCCTCGACGACGTCGTCGTCGCCGGCGCCGGCGATCTGGCTTCGCCGGTGCGCGCGGCGCTCGCGGCCCGCTGAGGCGCGCTCAGGTCTGCGCCGCGGCCGGCGCGGGCGTGCCCTCGACGAGCTCCGACGCCGCGCGGCGCGCCGTTGCCGCCGCCCAGGGCGTCGTCGTGGCCACGCCGACGACGAGCACGGTCACGCCGCACGCCGCGATGATCCACCAGCCGGCGTGGCTGGCCTCCGCGAGGCCCGCGTGCAGCGTGCCCGCGATGCCGGCGGTCGTCGCCGCGCCCACCACGGCCACGCCCAGCGAGGCGCCGACCTGCCGGCTGGTCGACGCGACGGCCGCGGCCACGCCGGCCTGGCTGGCCGGCATCCCGGACACGGCGGTGTTGGTGATCGGCGGGTTCACGACGCCGAAGCCGATGCCGAAGACGACGTAGGCGGCGATCAGCCAGCCCACCGGCGTGGTCGCGCTCAGCCCGACGAGCATCAGGCTGCTGATGGCGATCCCGGTGCCCCCGAGCACCAGCGACGGCCGGGCGCCACGCGACCCGACGACGCGTCCCGACAGCGGTCCGCAGACGATGGTCATCGCGGCCATCGGCAGCGTCAGCAGCCCGGCGTGCAGCGCCGACACGCCCCGGACCTCCTGCAGGTAGAGGGTGTTGAGGAACAGGAAGCCGCCCAGCGCGGCGAAGGCGGACACAGCGATCACCGTCGCGCCCGAGAACGGCGCGCTGCGGAAGAAGCGCAGCTCGATGAGCGGCTCGCGCCGGCGGGGCTCGTAGAGCAGCAGGCCGACCAGCGCCGCGGCGGCGATGGCGAAGAGCGCCACGATCTCCGTCGACGCCCACCCGGCGCCCGGCCCCTCGATGATCGCGTAGGTCAGCGACGCGAGCATCACGACCACCAGGAGCTGGCCCACGGGATCGACGCGCCGGGCCCGCGGCGCGCGCGACTCGGGGACGAAGCGCGCCGTCAGCGCGATCGCCAGCAGGCCGACGGGGATGTTCACCAGGAAGATCGCGCGCCAGCTGAGCGCGACGAGGGCGCCGCCGAGGACCGGGCCGAGGGCCATGCTGACCCCGATCACGCCGCCCCACACGCCGATCGCCTGCGCCCGCTCGCGCGGGTCGTGGAACGTGTTGCGGATGATCGACATGGCCACCGGGTTGAGCATCGACCCGCCGACCGCCTGGACCATGCGGAAGAACACGAGCCACCCGACCGTCGGCGCCATGCTGCAGGCCAGCGAGCCGATCGTGAACACCAGCAGGCCGGTCTGGAAGACGCGCGCGCGCCCGAGGCGGTCGGCCGTCGAGCCGGCCAGCATCAGCAGGCTGGCGAGGACCAGGGTGTAGGCGTCGATCGTCCATTGCAGCTCGGAGACCGACGCGTGGAGGTCCCGCCGGATCGAGGGCAGGGCGATGTTGACGATCGTGTTGTCGAGCCCGACGATGAAGAGGCTCATGCAGCAGATCGCCAGCACGGTGAGGCGGCGACGGCGATCGAGGGGAGCGGGCACTCCCTCGATCGTAGGAGGCGCCGCGGGGCCGGCTGGTCTGGCAGCGATGAGTCCGGAGCACCGCGCCGGTCTGATCCGGTGCATCCCCATACGCGTCGAGAGGAGATGGCCATGAGCACCACGGCCACGCACGTCAGCAAGGTCGCCACCGTCATCGTGCCGGTTGCCGACACCGACCGCGCGATCCAGTTCTACGTCGACACGCTCGGCTTCGAGAAGCGCGTCGACATCCCGTTCGGCGACGGCCTGCGCTGGGTCGAGGTGGCCCCGACCACCGATGCCGTCACGACGATCGCCGTCGCCCCGCCCGGTCCCGGCGGCTCGACCGGCAACCGGGAGACCGGCATCTCGCTGCACGCCGAGGACATCGACGCCCTGCACGGCGAGTGGCAGTCCCGCGGCGTCGACGTCGACGCCGAGGTCAGCAGGATGGGTGACCCCGTGCCGCCGATGTTCTGGTTCCGCGACCCGGAGGGCAACCGGCTGATGGTCGTGGGCTGAGCGGCTGCGGCCGCCGGCCATGGGCGCGGGCGCCCGCGGCCGGCGATACCAGGATTCCGTCTCCTAGTCGACATAACGCTGATTAGCGGGCATTGAGGCCGGCGCTTTCTCGGTGTTCCGCCAGGCCCCGCCGCACCGCCGGGGTCGCGGGTTCAGCGCCGGCGCAGCTCGGTGCGCACCCGGCGCTCGTCGCGGCCGTCCTGGACTGCGGCCCACATCAGCGCGCTGAACGTGCCGATGATCGCGGCGCCGCTCGTGATCGCCATCGTCAGGAACCCCGCGTCGTCATACATGGCCTCGGCCTCCGGCTCGGTTGGTGCTCGTGCACCAGCACCATGGCGACGGCGTGGTCAACCGCTGCGCCGCGCGCGGTCAAGCTCTGGCAAAGCCTGCGCTCAGCGGGATGCCGTCAGCGCCGCCAGCGCGGCGTTGCGCCCCGGGATCCCGCTGACGCCGCCACCGCGCCGCGCACCGGCGCCGCACAGCAGCACCGCCGGCTCGTCGGTCTCGACGCCCCAGCGTCCGGCCTCGTCGTCGTCCTCGGCGAACGGCCACGACAGGTCACGGTGGAAGATGTGGCCGCCGGGCATCCGCAGCTCGCGCTCGACGTCGACGGGCGTGCGGACCTCCAGGCACGGCTCGCCGTCCGGCCCGTGCAGCAGGCAGTCCTCGATCGGCTCGGCCAGCACCGCGTCGAGCGACCGCAGCGTCGCGCGCAGCGCGGCCTCGCGCGCGCCGTCCGGATCCCCGGCGAACAGCCGCGCGGGCATGTGGAGCCCGAACAGCGTCAGCGTCTGGGCTCCGGCGGCGCGCAGGTCCGCGCCGAGGATGCTGGGATCCGTCAGCGAATGGCAGTAGATCTCGCACGGCGGCAGCGACGGAATCGTCCCGCCGGCCGCCTCGTCGTACGCGCGCCGCAGCTGCGATGCCGTCTCGTTGACGTGGAACGTGCCGGCGAACGCCGCCTCCGGCGCGACGGCCGCGTCGCGCAGACGCGGCAGGCGCGACAGCACCATGTTGACCTTCAGCTGCGCGCCCTCCGGCGCCGGGCCGTCCGCTTCGCGCCCGAGCAGCCGGGCGAGCTCCGCCGGCGCGACGCCGACGAGGACCCGCCGCGCTCGCACGCCGTGCTCGCGCATCCCGTCGTGCCAGCGCACCTCGGCGCCGTCGCCGTCAGGCTCGACGGCGACGACCTCGGCGCCGGTCACCAGCTCGGCTCCGGCGCGGCGAGCCGCGCCGACCAGCGCCGCCGAGACGGCGCCCATGCCGCCGATCGGCACGTCCCAGTCGCCGGTGCCGCCGCCGATCACGTGGTACAGGAAGCAGCGGTTCTGCCGCAGCTCGGGGTCGTCGGCGTCGGCGAACGTGCCGATCAGGGCGTCGGTGAGCGCCACGCCGGCCACCACGTCGTCGTCGAAGCTCCGCGCGAGCGCCGCGCCGAGCGGCCGCTCGAACACCGCCTCCCACGCGGCGTCGTCGCCGACGAGCGCGCGCAGCTCGGCGCGCGTGCGCAGCGGCTCGAGCAGCGTCGGGAACACGCGCTCGGCGACACGCCGCGTGCGCGCGTAGAACGCCTCCCATGCCTGGTGGTCGCGGTGGCCGCCGGTCACGCGGCGGAACGACGCCCGCGTGGCGGCCTCGTCACCCGCGTCGACCAGCAGGCCGCGGCGCCCGCCATCGCGCGGGTCGGGCGTGTACGACGAGATCCGCCGCCGCGCCAGCCGCACGTCGTCGAGCCCCAGCTCCTCGGCGATCGCGCGCGGCAGCAGGCTGACGAGGTACGAGTAGCGCGACAGGCGGGCCTCGACCCCGGGAAACGCCTGCTCGGAGACCGCGGCGCCGCCCAGCTCGCCGCGGCGCTCGAGCACCAGGCAGCTGCGACCCGCCCGCGCCAGGTAGGCGGCGGCGACGAGCCCGTTGTGCCCTCCGCCCACGACGACCGCGTCGTAGGCGGAGCCGGGCGTCATCGCGGCGAGACCATGCGGCGGAACAGCAGCGCGCAGACCGCGGCGACGATGAGCGCGAGGACCGTGATGCCATAGCCCATGACGCCGATCAGGGCCAGGACGAAGGTCACGACGGCCACGGCGGTGGCGGTGCCGGCGGCCATGACGAGCTGGTAGGCGCGCCGCTCCCGGGTCTGCCGCGGGGAGAGCTGGGAGCCGGGCCGGGGCGTGAGGTCGCTCATGGCCGCAGGATGCCACAGCGGCGGCTGGTCATCGCGCGCTCCCGCAACCCTGAGCTGGCGCTCAGGTGGCGCTCATCCGGCGCTCAGCATCCCGGGGAACCATGGCCGTGGTCCCGAACGTCTCCGACCCCAAGGACGGCCCCCCATGACCCACCTCCTCTCCCCTCCCCCTGCGCCCCCGGCCGGTGGACCGCCGCCGGAGGCGCCCGACCCCGGGCCCGGCCCGCGGCGGCGCCGGCCCACCGGCCCGGTGGCGGCCGGCCTTGCCGTGCTGGCGCTGGTCGGCGGCGGCGCCGGCGCCGGGCTGCTGTCGCTGACCGGTGCGCTGGACCATGGCTCCGACGGCACCACGACGATCATCCGGGCCAGCGGCCCGACCTATGCCAGCACGTCGTCGTCCGCGTCCTCGCCGGGCGGCCTCGACGCTCGCGCGCTCTACGCCGCGGCCGCGCCCGGCGTGGTGGACATCACCTCCAACACCACGACGCAGCGCCAGAGCCCGTTCGGCCAGCAGGCGCAGCGCGCCACCGCCACGGGCACCGGCTTCGTCGTCGACGGCCAGGGGCACATCGTGACCGCCGCGCACGTGGTCGACAACGCCAGCAAGGTCACGGTCCGCTTCCAGGACGGCACGACCCGGACCGCCACGGTCCTGGGCAGCGACGACGCCACGGACCTGGCCGTGCTCGACGTCGACAGCTCCGGCCTCACGCTCCACCCGCTGAAGCTCGGGTCGACCACCTCGCTGCAGGTCGGTGACCCCGTGGCGGCGATCGGCGACCCGTTCGACTATGCGCGCAGCCTGAGCACCGGCATCGTCTCCGGCCTGGACCGCACGATCCAGGCGCCCAACGGCTTCACGGTCGCGCACGCGGTGCAGACCGACGCGGCGCTGAACCCGGGCAACTCGGGCGGCCCTGTGCTGGCCGCCGACGGCACCGTCGTCGGCGTCGTCGACCAGATCGCCACCAACGGCCAGTCCGAGCAGAGCTCCGGCGTCGGCTTCGCGGTGCCCAGCGACATCGTCTCGGCCGAGTTGAGCGACCTGATCGCCGGTCGCTCGGTCAGCCACGCCTATCTCGGCGTGAGCATGGCCGACACGACGTCGACGACGAGCGGCGCGCCCGTGGCCGCCGTCACCGCAGGCGGTCCCGCCGCCCGTGCCGGCCTGCGCGCCGGGGACGTGGTCACCGCGATCGACGGCCGGGCCGTGCAGGGCAGCAACGACGTGGTCGCCGCCATCGCCGGCGACCGGCCCGGCGACCAGGTGAAGCTGACGGTGCGGCGCGGCGGCTCGCAGCACACCATCACCGTCCGGCTCGGCACGCAGCCGGCCTCCAGCAGCTCCCGCGGCGGGTGACGGGGGCCGCCGGGGAGCACCGAGCGGCTCGGGGGTCCATCCCCCCGGGCCGCTCGCTACGCCGCCTCGGCAGCGGCTCGAGCGGCAGCGACCGCGAGCCGGTCGGCGCGGTCGTTGAGCACCTTGTGCGCGTGCTCGGCGCCGGTCTCGTGCCCCTTGACCCAATGCCAGCGCACCTCGGCGTGGCGGGCGATCTCGGCGTCGAGCGCGGTGACGAGGTCCTGGTTCTTGACCGGCGCGCCCGAGGCGGTCTTCCACCCCTTGCGCTTCCAGCCGTGGATCCACTTCGTCATGGAGTCGAGCATCAGCCGCGAGTCGGTGACGATGCAGGCCACGCTGCCGGCGGGCAGCGCCCGCAGGCCCTCGAGCGCCGCGGTGTACTCCATGCGGTTGTTGGTGGTGTGGGGCTCGCCGCCGCTGAGCTCGACGTGCTCGCCGCCGTCGCCCGGCACGACGATCGCGGCCCAGCCGCCCGGGCCCGGGTTCCCGCTGCACGCGCCGTCGGTCCAGACCAGCGCCTCGCCGGCGCGCGCCTCCACGGGCGCCTCGGGGATCGGCGCGGAACGGCGTCGGCGGACAGGACGGCGGGGTGCGGCGGACGGCATGGCGGCGGATGCTAGGTGCCGGCCAGGACGGCCCCGCGCGACGCGCTGACGGCGCATCGCGCCGTGAGCGCGTCGAGCGTCCACGCCTTCCGGGCTTGGCCGTACGCGCCACGCGTTGACGGCGCATCGCGCCGTGAGCGCGTCGAGCATCCACGCCCTCCGGGCTCGGCCGTACGCGCCACGCGCTGGCGGCGCATCGCGCCGTGAGCGCGTCGAGCATCCGCGCCTTCCGGGCTCGGCCGTACGCGTGACGCGTTGACGGCGCATCGCGCCGTCAACGCGTCGAGCGCCTCCGACCACGGCGCATCCCGCCGGCCCCACGAACGCGAAACGGCCCGGAGCTTCCGCTCCGGGCCGTCATGTCTAGTGCGACCGCAGCGCGCCCCCGCAATGGGGACAGCTGCTGCGATGGCCATGCAGCTCCGCGCTCCAAAGGCGCAGGCAGCTGCCGCAGATCAAGCGGATCATGGCGATCCTTTCGTCGGCGCGGCCTCCGCGCCTGCACGGATCTCAGAAGATCCGCGCGAGCACCAGATTCCTAGATCTGGCTGACGTTGACCGCGTTGGGGCCCTTGGGCCCGCTCTCAGCCTCGTAGTTGACCTTCGCACCCTCGGGCAGCGAGCGGAAGCCGTCGCTGTTGATCGCCGAGTGGTGGACGAAGAGGTCCTTGCCCCCGTCGTCGGGGGTGATGAAGCCGAAGCCCTTCTCGTCGCTGAACCACTTCACGGTTCCGGTGGCCATTTGAACTACCTCCACGTGGTGTGCACTGCGTGACGCGGAGGATGCTTCTGGCAACGACTGCGGACACACGGGCACTGCTCTGGCCGAGGTCTCTCCTCGGCCCCTTTACGTCGTGCATGGTAGCAGCCCCGCGACGTCCGTCCACGGGCGTGAGCGCGGAGTTGCAAGTGGCTAGGATCCGTCGTCCGGCGGGCCGCCCACTCGACCGGGGCTCGCCCTTCGGGGCAGCCCAGCCGTGGCAACGCGCCGGCGCTCGCGCCGGCGGCCAGTCCCGGGGTCGGGAGTGTCACGCCGCCCAGGCATCAGACACAAGTCCTGGGACGTAGTAGTTCAGTGGTGGCCCATGACCGGGCGGAGGCGTCCGGACCCACGAGGTCCGGGCGCCGAAATCCGCTCCCGCGGCGCTACGCCGCTTCCTGCAGCGCCTCGATCTCGCGCACCGTCGACAGGTGCTCGAGCGCCCGGCGCTCCAGCGCGCGCACCTCGGCCTGGCGCAGGCCCAGGCGCCGGCCGATCTCCTGGATGCCGACGGGGCCGGCCTCGCCGTCGAGGCCGTAGCGCAGCTCGACGACCTCGCGCTCGCGCTCGGGCAGCGCGCCGAGCGCATGTCGCACGGCGCTCTCGCGCAGGCTGACGTGGACCTCCTCCTCGGGCGTCGGGCCCTCGGACGGCAGCAGGTCCCCGAACGCCGCCTCCCCGCCCTCGCCGACGGGCCGGTCGAGGCTCGTCACGGTCCGCGCCATGTCGCGCAGCGCCTCGACGTCGGCGATCCCGAGCTCGGTCCGCTGGGCGACCTCCTCGTCGGTCGGCGCGCGCCCGAGCTCCGCGGCCAGCTCCTTCTCGGCGCGCTGCACCTTGCGCTCGCGCTGCAGCACGTTGGTCGGGATGCGGATCGTGCGCTCCTTGTTCTCCATCCCGCGCTGGATGGCCTGGCGGATCCAGTACGTGGCGTAGGTGGAGAACTTGAACCCGCGGCGCCAGTCGAACTTCTCGGCGGCGCGGATGAGGCCGAAGATGCCCTCCTGGATGAGGTCCAGCAGCGTCATCCCGTTGGTCGGATAGCGCTTGGCGATCGACACGACCAACGCGAGGTTGGAGGTGATCATCCGCTCCTTGGCGGCCTCGTCGCCGTTCTCGATGCGCTTGGCCAGCTCGATCTCCTCGTCGGCGGTCAGCAGCGGGTGCCGACGGACCTCGCGCAGGAACAGCGACAGCGCATCGGTCGTCGCCGACGCGAGCTCCCCGTTGAGGTAGTGGGTCGCCGGGATCGACTGCCGGCCGCAGTCGTCGGTGACCTCGAGCCCACGGGTGTGCGCGAGATCCTCGATCGCGCCCTGGGCGTCGTCGTCGAGGTCGAGGCGTGCGACGAGGTTCGCCACGTCGCTGATGTTCAGGCAGCCGGTCTCCTCCGCCTGGTCGAGCAGGCTGGTGATGGCGGCGCGGGTGCGGTCGTCGAGTTCCATCGCACCTAGTCGGTACCCGTCCGGAGCGTCTCGATGCGCCATCGCCGCGCGGACGGTTCCTTGCACCTCGGAAGCCTGCAAGGAAAGTTGCAGGAAGCAGGGATTTCCGCTGGTAGAACGACGCGCGCGCCGAACCGTTCACGACCGAACGGACGGGGGACCCAGTGGCAGCGTGACCCCGCGCTGCCACGGACGCCCACACGGGCGTCCAGGGCCGTCAGGCCCGGGGGCGAATCGCCGTGCCATCACGGCGTAGCGCTGCACGCATGCGGCGCGAGCCCGACAGCTCACCTCGCAGGCGCCCCCACCATGTCCCGAACGAACCATCGCCTTCTCGCGGCCCTGCTCGCCGCCGCCGTGTTCCTCGCCTGCGCCGTCGCGGTCTCCACCGCCGACGCCAAGCCGCTCAAGCGCGGCAGCCACGGCCACGCCGTCAAGCGCCTCCAGCGGGCGCTCCACGTCTCCCCCGCCGACGGGATCTTCGGCCGCGGCACCGCCCGCGCCGTCCGCCGCTTCCAGCACGCGCACCGGCTGACCGCCGACGGCGTCGTGGGGCCGGCGACCTGGGCGGCGATCCGCCGCTCGGCCCACCGCGCCTCGCGCCGCTCACGGCCGCGCGTGCTGACCCGCGGCGCCGCGGTGCGCGTGCTGCAGCACCGTCTCGGCATCACGGCCGACGGCGTCTTCGGCCCCGCGACCGCCGCCGCCGTTCGCAGCTTCCAGCGCCGTCACGGCCTCACCGCCGACGGCGTCGTGGGGCCCGCCACCTGGAGCGCGCTGGGCCTGCACGGCAGCCGTCCGGTGCTCAAGCGCGCCCATCTGCGCCGGCCGTCGTCGTCCTCGGGCGGCGGCCTGCACGCGCGGCTCCACCGCGCGGTGGTCAGCGCCATCGCCGCCGGCAACCGGATCGCCACGACGCCCTACGTGTACGGCGGCGGCCACGGGACCTTCAACGACCGCGGCTACGACTGCTCGGGCTCGGTCTCCTACGTGCTGCACGCCATCGGCCGGCTCGGCCGCCCGATGGACTCCAGCGAGCTGATGCGCTACGGGCGGCCGGGGCCGGGCCGGGTCATCACGATCTTCGCGAACCCCGGCCACGCCTACATGGTGATCGCCGGGCGCCGCTTCGACACGAGCGGGCAGTCGGCTTCCGGCTCGCGCTGGCAGCCCGACGACCGCTCCTCCGCCGGCTATGTCGTCCGGCACCCCGCCGGCCTCTAGCGGCGCGGCGGGCCCCCCTGGCGGCCGTCGTGGTGTCGCGCGCGCTCGGAGCGCCCGTGGCCGGCGGCGCGCCGCCCGGCGCCTGCTCGACCTTGGCGCCGAAGTCGGCGACGTAGGTGCCGGCGACGCCGGCGACGCCATCCCGCGGCGCTCCCGCCGCGATGCCGATCCCCACCTGCGTGAAGGCGGGCTGCAGGATGTTGGCGCGGTGGCCCGGGCTGGCCATCCACGCCGCCACGATCCGCGCCGGGGTCCCCAGCGCTCCGGAGCCCCAGGCGAGGTCCTCGCCGGCGCTCCAGCTGCCGGCCGAGGGCATCCACCCCACGGCCGTCAGGCGCATCTGCAGCGTCCCGCCGTCGGGCGAGACGTGAGCGAAGAAGCGGCGGGCGACGAGGTCGCCGGCGTACGCGCGCGCCGCCGTGGCGAGGCCCGGGTCGGCGGCCAGCGGCGCCACCCCCTGCGCGGCGCGCTCGGCGTTGAGCAGGCACAGCGTCGCACCCGCGGCTGCCGGGTCGGTCGGCGGCGCATCCTGCCCCGGGCACGCGGCCTGCGCGGCGCCTGCCAGGCCGAGGGCCGCCGTGGCGGCCAGCGACAGCGTCAGGCGGCGGATGCGATGCGCGGGCATCGCATCGTGCATCGGCGCGACGCCGCCACGGCTGTGGTCCGGCGGGCGGCCGTGGACGGGTGTTCGGGAGCGGCGGGACGTTCCCGGCCGTGCGGGGCCGGGAACGTCCGCCTGAGGCCACCCATCCGGTCCAGCGGAGATGGCAGCCAGGGAGGGGCCACAAGGGCCGCAACCAGGTCCACGGGGCGGGGCGTCCGTGCCCTTCGCCTTGGCGCTGACGCTATGGCCGCGCGCGGGGCGCTGTCAGTGTCGGATCTGTCTCAGCGCCGGGGCGTCATCAGCGCCACCGGGGCGCCCAGCCCCGCCTCGCGCCGGAACGCCGCGATGCGCCGGCCGGGCTGGACGGCGTCACGGACCGGCCCGAGGGCGTCGCCGAGCGCCGCGGCCGCCGCGTCGAGGTCGTCGACCACGAAGGTCACGCCCCAGAGGCGCGCGGCGTCCGCCGAGGGCGGATCCACGTTCTCGGGCGGCCCGACGACCTCGACGAGGGCGTCGGCGAGCAGCAGGAAGCCCTGGCGCAGTGGGCGCTCCGCCGTCCCCGCGTCGCGCAGCCGGCGCAGCTCCAGGCCGGCCGCGTCGAACGCCTCCAGCGTGCGCGCGAGGTCGGGCGTGGCGACGACGACATGGTCGACGGCGACGGCGCCGTTGGCGTGCGCCGCGGGATCGGCGGGGGGCCGGTCGTCGCCGTGCACCGACTCGGTCCGCAGGCCGTCGATGCCGTCGTCGGCCGGGATCGCCCCGCCGAGCGTCCAGCCGGCGATCCCGGTGCCGGTGCCGGCGCCGAGCAGCACGACGTCGGTGCGCGCGACGCGGCAGCGGCCGCAGGCGTCGACGGCGAAGCCGGCGGCGGTCCAGGCGGCGGGATCGGCGGCGATCCGCAGCTCGAGCAGGCGCGGGCGCTCCATGGCGCGGCGATCCTACGGCTCGGACGCCACGGTGGCCGCGTCGCCGCGCGCCGCCAGCGCCGCGTAGCGCCCGCCGCGCTCCAGGAGCTCCTCGTGGGTGCCGCGCTCGACGATCCGCCCGTGGTCGAGCACGACGATCTGGTCGGCCGCCCGCACCGTCGAGAGCCGGTGGGCGATGGCGATCGTCGTCCGCGTGGCGGCGAGCTCGTCGAGCGCGCTCTGCACGGCCCGCTCGGTCTCGGTGTCCAGCGCGCTGGTCGCCTCGTCGAGGATCAGCACCGGCGGGTTGCGGAGCACGACCCGCGCGATGGCGATCCGCTGCTTCTCCCCGCCCGAGAAGCGGTAGCCGCGCTCGCCCACGACGGTGTCGTAGCCCTGCGGCAGCGAGGCGATGAGCTCGTGGATCTGCGCGGCGCGCGCGGCGGCCTCCAGCTCCTCGTCGGCCGCGTCGGGGCGGGCGAACCGCAGGTTCTCCCGCACGCTG
This sequence comes from Baekduia sp., assembly GCA_035765735.1. GTDB lineage: Bacteria > Actinomycetota > Thermoleophilia > Solirubrobacterales > Solirubrobacteraceae > Baekduia. The sequence continues at coordinate 74,546 of DASTWY010000061.1, forward strand.
GCGTGGAACAGATAGGTCTCCTGGGACACGAGCCCGACGGTCCGGGCCAGCGAGGCGAAGCTCGCGTCGCGCAGGTCGACGCCGTCGATCGTCACGCGGCCGGCCTGCGGGTCGTAGAGCCGTGCGGCGAGGTAGGCGAGCGTGGTCTTGCCACTGCCGGTCTCACCGACCAGCGCGGTGAAGGAGCCGGCTGGCACCCCGAGGTCGACGCCGTCGAGCGTCGGCGGCCCGTCGGGGTCGTAGCCGAAGCTCACGCTCTCGAAGCGGACCTCGCCGGGGCCGCCGGCGAGCTCGACCGGGTCCTCGCGCTCGGCGATGTCGACCGGCAGGTCGAGGTACTCGAAGATGCGGTGGAACAGGGCCAGCGAGCTCTGCACGTCGAGGCTGACCGACAGCAGCGAGTTGACCGGGAAGAACAGCCGCGTCTGCAGCGTCGTGAATGCGACCAGCGTGCCGATCGAGATCGCGGTCGAGCCGTGGACCAGCGCCTGCCCGGCGAACCAGTAGACGAGCGCGGGCATCGTCGAGAACGCGGTCTGCACCGTGGCCATCCGCCAGCGGCCGGCCATCCGCGCCCGCACCTCCAGGTCGGCGAGCTGGGCCGACTCGCCGGCGAAGCGCTCGGCCAGCTCGTCGCCGCGCCCCATCGTGCGGCCGAGCAGGATGCCGCTGACCGACAGCGACTCCTCCACCAGCGCGCTCATGTCGGCCATCCGGCCCTGGCGCCGCGCCGTGATCGTGCGGCGCTCCTCGCCCACGCGGCGGGTCAGCCAGATGAAGAACGGCAGGATGGCCAGCGAGAACGCGGCCAGCCGCCAGTCCAGCGCGATCATCGCCACGACCGTCGCGATCACCGTCGTGGCGTTGGAGACGATCGACGTCGCGGTGCTGGTCACGACGTTCTGCACGCCGCCGATGTCGTTGGCGATGCGCGACTGCACCTCGCCGGTCCGCGTCCGCGTGAAGAACGCCAGCGACATGCGCTGGAGGTGCCGGTAGACCTCGGCCCGCAGGTCGTGCATCACCCGCTGGCCGACGACGTTGCTCATCCAGGTCTGCGCGACGCCGAGCGCCCCGGTCGCCACCGCGACGGCGATCATGCCGGAGACCAGCCACGTCAGCAGCGTGGTGTCGCCCTCGGGGATCGCCTGGTCGAGCACGCCGCGCAGCAGGAACGGCGAGATCATGCCCAGCCCCGCGCTGAGCGCGATCAGCCCGAGCACGGTCAGCAGCCGCCGGCGGTAGGGGCGAAACAGCGTGGCGATCCGCCGGATCTCCCCCGGGGGCCGGACGTCGGGCTCGTCCGGCGGCGGCGCCGGCCGGTGATCGTGGCCGTGGGCGCTCACGCCGCTCCGGCCAGGTGCGCTCCCGCCACCTCGTCGAGCACGCCGGCCACCGCGCCGGCCAGCGCCGGCCACGAGAAGCGCTCGCGCGCGTCGCGCCACGCCCGGCGGCCTCGGCGTCGACGGTCGACGGGGTCCGTCCCGAACGCGGTGATCGCATCGGCCAGGGCGGCCTCGTCGTCGGGCGGCACGAGCCAGCCGGTGTCGCCGTCGCGCACGATCTCCGCGGGGCCGTGGCGGTCGACGGCGATGGGCGGCAGCCCGCAGGCCATGCCCTCCACGAGCACCGAGCCGAACTGCTCGCGGACAGAGGCGAGCACGATCCCGTCGGCGGCGGAGAGCAGATGCGGCAGCGCGTCGTGGCTGTGCCAGCCGGCCAGGAAGGCGTTGCCCGCGCCGGCGGCGCGGATCGCGTCGTAGGGATGCTCGCCCTCCCACTCCCCCGGGAAGCCGCCGACGAGCACCAACCCGGCGTCGGCGGGCAGCCGTGGGGTCGCCCGCGCCCAGGCGCGGACCAGCAGGGGCAGGCGCTTGACCTGGGTGAATCGGCTGACGCAGACCAGGACCGGGCCGCGGCCGAGACGCGCCACCTGCCCGGCCGTGTAGCCGACGCTGCCCTCTCCCGCGCCCGGCCGCCACCCGCGCGGATGGTCGACCAGCACGTCGCGCCACAGCGCCTCGCGGTCGACGGAGAGCCGGTCGAAGCGCGCTGGATCGAACCCGTTGGGACTCACGACGCAGCGCTCGGGCTCGATGCCCAGCAGCCGGACCGCGCGGGCGATCTGGCCGTGCGAGAGGACGAGCACGCGCTCGCTGGCCTGCGCCCAGCGGCGCAGCCGGGCCGCCCATGCGTCGCCGTGCGGCCAGGGCGCGCCGGCGGCGATCGCCTCGAGCATCAGCAGCTCGGTGCCGTGCAGATGGCTGATGACCGGCACGTCCGGCGCGACGCGGGCGGCCGCCTCGTGCAGCGGCGTCAGGTGGTGCAGGTGCAGCACGTCGTGCTCGTCGGCGCGGGCGCCGGCGAGCGCCGCCGCCCAGGCCGCGACGTGCTCCTCGTAGGCGGCGTCGTCGAGCGCGGCGAAGACGACGTCACGGGCGCCGGGGCGGTCCTCGTAGGACGGGTGCATCGGGGCGTCGCCGGCGTCGAAGTCGACGGCGTGCACGTCGAGGCCGGCGTAGAAGACGCGCGCGTCGCCGTGGCCGCGGCTGCGCGAGCCGCTGACGAGCGTGACGTCCCAGCCGTGCGCGGGCAGCTGCTCGGCCAGCGCGCGGGCCACGTGCGCCGAGCCACCACGCGGGAAGAACATGAGGCCGGACAGCACACGCACGCCATCAGTTCTACCCCATGCGCAGCGGGCCTCAGGCGCGCCCGCTGCGGGTGGGGCGCTCAGCGGCGCTGGAACACCACCGCGGTGGCCACGGCGCGCCCGCCCGCCAGCACGACGCCGTGGGACTCGCGCGGCTGGTTGCGCAGGCGGCCGGCGCAGATCAACGACGTCGATCCGCCGCCGTCGAGGTTCATCGCCTGCGTGGCGCCGAGCGCGGCCATCGCCTCGGCGAGCTCGGCCATCGTCAGGCCCGCCTCGTCGTCGGCCCGGCCGTCGCAGGCGACGGCCAGCAGCTCGCCGCGGCGCGTGAGGCCGATCGCCGCGCGCGGGTAGCGCCCGGCGGTGATGTCGCTGTCGAACTGGTGGGCGCCGGCCGAGAAGCCCTCGGCGTCGCCGGCCACGGGCGCTCCGCCGTGCACGAGCAGCGGGCCGGCCTGCAGCAGGTCGCCGGCGGGCGCCGCCGGGAGGTCGTCGCGGCGCGCGATCGCCACCGCCGGGCCGTCGACGTGCAGGCACGCGCGGATCGCGCCGAACGGCGCGGCGAACGGGACGTGACGGCGGGCGATGCCGCCGGTCCGCAGCTCCCCCAGCGGCACCAGCCCGGGACGCTCGTAGAACCCGCCGACGAGCGCCTCCTCGAAGCCCTGGTCGCGGCAGAAGGCCTCCAGGGGCCGCGGCTGCGGCAGCCGCACGACGCGCACCGCGGTGCGGCGCAGGTCGTAGCGCGCGACGTAGAGCGTCGTGCGGGCGCCGTCGCGCAGGCGCAGGCGCTCGCGGCGGAGGTGGCGCGGCCGGGGCTGGGGCGGGCGCAGCTGCGGGAGGAGAGCGCGGGCGGCCATGGCGTGGACGGTGGCGGGTTCTCGACGGTGCGTGGTGAACGGTCCGTGACCGGCGACGGCGCGCCGGGCACGGAGCAGCATGAAGGGGTTCGGCGCGGCCGGTGCACCCCCTTTCGGACAGATGTCCGTGCCGGTTCGAGAACCCCGCCCCCTGGCGCCGGTTACGCGCCGCGTCCGGCTAGCGGTTGCGCTTGCGCGCCGCCCGCGCCCGCTTGCTCGCGGCCCGCGCGCGCTGCTTGCGGCGGTGGGCGTCCTCTTCGCGCTTCGCGCGCGACGCCGCCAGCTCGGCCGTCGGCTCCTCGACCGGGGCGGCGCGACGGGCGTCGCCGACGATCGCGTAGCCGATGCCGACGAGCAGGATCCCGCCGGCGGCGACGATCAGCAGCTCCTGCCAGCCCTTCAGGCCCCCGCCGTCCTGCGCACCCGCGTTGACGGGCGCTGACGGCGCCGGCGTCGACGGCTGCGCCGGCGGCAGCGGCGCGAAGGGGGAGCTGGACTGCGCGGAGGCGGCCGCCGGGGCGGCGAGGGCGACGACGCAGAGCAGGAGCACGACCCGTGAGAGCATCAAAGCGGATCTTGCCACGACCGGCCGCCGGGCCGCCAGTCCGCGGCGGTACGCTCTCTCCGACATGCCGCCCAAGCAGCGCCAGATCCGGATGCAGCAGACGAGCGGGCTCGCTGCGATGCAGCAGCTCGAGACCCGCTCCGACGAGGAGCTCGAGCGCGAGCAGAAGTTCAAGGCCGCCGCGCAGGCGATCCTCGGCGCGCGCGCCGCGGAGCGCTACGACGCCAAGGCGTCACGCGAGCACTACCGGCGTGCGCTGGCCGCCGCCCGCCCGCAGGAGCGGATGGCGCTGCGCCGCATGGCCGACGCCTCGCTGGCGCTGGCCGAGCGGCGTCCCGACGACCTCAAGGCCGCCGTCGAGCGGCTCGGCCAGGCGCCGCCGTCCAACCGCCAGCTGCTGGTCCTGCGGTTCATGGGCCTCGTCGCGCCCCCGGCCAGCGCCGGGGTGCTCGCGCGCGTGCGCGGGATCGCCATCCTGCTGGCGCTCGTCGTCGCGCTGCTGGCGATCGCCACCGGGATCGTCAAGCTGATCGGGTGGCCGCTCGGCGGCGTCAGCACGCTGACGGCCGTCTGGGTCGGCATCCTCGTGCTCATCGTCGCGCTCGTCGTGCTGGCCGTCCTCGGCCGCCGGCGGCAGGCCAAGGCGCAGGCGCGAGCCGCCGGCCCGCCGGCGTAGGGCCATGTGCGGGCGCTACTCGCTCGCCACGCCGGCGCAGGCCGACCTGCGGTCCCGGTTCCCGCTGGGCGAGGCGGTCGAGCTGCGCCAGCGCTTCAACGTCTGCCCCGGCGACGACGTCGTGGCCGTCACCACCACGCGCGAGGGCGAGCCGCGCGGCGAGCTGCTCCGCTGGGGCCTGGTGCCGCATTGGGCCAAGGACCCGTCGGTCGGCTTCCGCATGATCAACGCCCGCGCCGAGTCCGTGGCCGACAAGCCCGCCTACCGCGACGCGCTGAGCACGCATCGCTGCCTCGTGGTGGCCGACGGCTTCTACGAGTGGCAGGCCCGCCCGGGCCGCCCGAAGCTCCCCTGGCACGTGACCCGCAGCGATGGCGCGCCGTTCGCCTTCGCCGGCCTGTGGGCGACGTGGCGCGGCGGGGGTGCGGACGCCCCGCCGCTGCGCACCTGCACGATCGTCACCACGGCCGCCAACGCCGCCCTGCGCGACGTCCACGATCGGATGCCGGTGATGCTGCGCGGCGAGGACGAGGAGCGCGCCTGGCTCGAGCACGGCGCGCCGCCCGCCGTCCTGCGGGAGCTGCTGGCCCCGCTGCCGGACGCCATGACGGCCCGGCGCGCCGTCGGCCGCGCGGTGAGCGACGCGCGCTACGACGGGCCCGAGTGCCTGGCCGACGCCGACCCCGCCGATCTGGATGACACGCTGAGCCTGTTCTGACCGATCGGCCGCCGGCGAGCGGCTAGGGTCGACGACGTGGAGCTCGTCACCCCTCGCCTGCGCCTTCGCCCGATGTCCTCGGAGGCGATGCACGACCTGCTCGACGGGCGGCCCGCCGACGCCGAGCGGTGGGCCGAGGGCTATCCGATGGACGGCACGCTCGTGGCCGTGGCCATGCAGCTGGACCCCGCCCGTGCCGCCGCGGACCGCGACGGGTTCGGCCACTACCAGGTGCTGCTGCGCGAGCAGGAGGTCGTCGTCGGCGACATCGGCTTCCACGCCCCGCCCGACGACCTCGGCGAGGTGAGCGTCGGCTTCGGCATCGTGCCCGCGGCGCGCGGCCGCGGCTTCGCCGTCGAGGCGCTGCGGGCCCTGCTGGACTGGGCGCTGCGCCAGCCCCAGATCCGCTCGGTGCACGCGGACACCGACCTCGTCAACCTGGCCTCGCAGCGGGTGCTCGTCGCCGCGGGCATGCGGCTGGTCGCCGACGAGGGCGATCGCAAGCTGTACGAGATCCACGCGGCCTGACGACGGCCCGATGCGGCAGGATGGCGGCCGCATGCCGCGTCCCGTCGCCCTGCTCGTCAACCCCTCGGCCGGCGGTGGCCGCGCGCTGAAGGCGCTGCCGGGCGTGGAGGCCGAGCTGCACCGGCTCGGCGTCCCGTTCCGCGTCGAGCGCACGCGCTCGCTCCAGCACGCCCAGCAGCTGGCCCGCACGGCCGCCGACGCGGGCGAGGTCGTCGTCCCGCTCTCCGGCGACGGGCTGATCGGCGCGGTCGCCGAGGCGCTGCACGACCGCGACGACGCGATCATCGGCCTGCTGCCGGGCGGCCGCGGCAACGACTTCATCCGCGGCTGCGGCATCCCGCTCGACCCCGTGGCCGCCTGCTCGGTGCTCGCGCACGGCGAGGTCCGCCCGCTCGACGTCGGGCAGGTCGGCGACCGCGTGTTCGTCGGCATCGCGTCGGTCGGCTTCGACTCGGACGCCAACCGCATCGCCAACCAGGCGCCGTCGTGGCTGGGTCCGCTCGTCTACGCCTACGGCGCGCTGCGCGCGCTCGTGCGCTGGCGCCCGGTCACGTTCGAGGTCACCGTCGACGGGGACGCGCGGACCCTGACCGGCTGGACGGTCGCCGCCGCGAACGCGAGGGCCTACGGTGGAGGCATGTTCCTGGCGCCAGACGCGCAGCTCGACGACGGCGCCCTGGACGTCGTCACCGTGTCCCCCGAGTCCCGCCGCTCCTTCGTCCGCCACCTGCCGCTGGTCTTCAAGGGCCGCCACGTCGACCTGCCGACGGTCACGGTCCGGCGTGGCCGGGAGGTCCGCATCGCCGCCGACCGCCCGTTCACCGTCTACGCCGACGGTGACCCGATCGGCGAGCTGCCCGTGACCGTCCGGGCGCTGCCGGGCGCGATTCGGGTGCTGCTGCCCGCCGCCGCATGACGCTGCTGGGACCCAAGCTGGCCGCCGCCCGCGCCGCGGGCGCCGTGTCGCGCCGCGCCGGCCGCGGCGGCACGTCGCTGCCCGGCAAGCTGCTGCTGCGGCTCGAGCCGCACGCCGTCGCGCAGCTCGCCGCGCGCCTGCCGGACGGCAGCGCCGTGATCTCGGCCACCAACGGCAAGACGACGACCGCGGCGATGGTCGCGGCGATCCTCGAGCACGCCGGGCGGCGCCTGGTGCACAACCGCGCCGGCGCCAACATGGCCGGCGGCGTGGCGGGCGCGCTGCTGGAGGCGGCGGGGCGCGGCCGCGCCATCGATGGCGACAGCGGGCTGTTCGAGGTCGACGAGTTCTGGCTCGACCGCCTCGTCCCCGAGCTGCGGCCGCGGGCGCTGCTGCTGGCCAACCTGTTCCGCGACCAGCTCGACCGCTACGGCGAGCTGGAGACGATCGCGGACCGCTGGGCCGCGATGGTGGCCGCGGCGCCGGAGACGACGCTCGTCCTCAACGCCGACGACCCGCTCGTCGCCGATCTCGGCCGCGAGCGCGCCGGCACGGAGTCGGTGCTGTTCTTCGGCGTGCAGGACGCCGCGATGGCGCTGCCGGGCCTGCAGCACGCCGCCGACTCCAAGCACTGCCGCCGCTGCGGCGCGCCCTACCGCTACGAGCACGTGTTCCTCGGCCACCTCGGCCACTACCACTGCGACCGCTGCGGCGCGACGCGCCCGGCGCCGCAGGTCGTGGCCGACCACGTCGCGCTCGACGGGCTGCGCGGCGCGCGGATCGGCCTGCGGACGCCGCTGGGCGAGGCGCAGGTCACGCTGCCGCTGCCCGGGCTCTACAACGTCTACAACGCGCTCGGAGCCGCCGCCCTGGGCATCGCGATGGGCGCCGGGCTGGACGACGTCGTCGCCGGCCTGGAGGCCGTCTCCCCCGCGTTCGGCCGCGCCGAGACGGTGCGCGTCGACGGCCGCGAGACGCTGCTGCTGCTCGTCAAGAACCCGGCGGGCGCCAACGAGGTCCTGCGGACGCTGGCGCTCGAGGACGGCGAGCACGACGTGCTGGCGGTCCTCAACGACCGGATCGCCGACGGCCGCGACGTCAGCTGGATCTGGGACGCGGACTTCGAGATCCTGGCCGGCCGGCTGCGGCACGTGACGTGCAGCGGCACGCGCGCACCGGAGATGGCGCTGCGCCTGAAGTACGCCGGCGTGCCGGAGGACCGGCTCCACGTCGAGCCCGCGCTCGGCGCCGCGCTCGACCACGCCGTGGCCGACCGGCGCGGCGACGCCGGCCATCCGCGGCGGCTGGTCGCCATCCCGACCTACACCGCGATGCTGGAGCTGCGCGAGCTGCTCGTCGAACGCGGCGTCGCCGGGAGCAGCTTCGGATGAGCGGGCACGCGGCGGTCATCTGGCACGACGTCGAGTGCGGCGGCTACCGCGAGGACGTCGCGCTCTGGCGGGCGCTGGCCGAAGAGGCGGGCGGAGCCGTGCTCGACGTCGGCGCGGGCACCGGCAGGATCACGCTCGACCTCGCCGCCCGCGGCCACGACGTCGTGGCGCTCGACGCCGAGCCGGCGCTGCTGGCCGCGCTGGCCGAGCGCGCCGCCGAGCGCGGGCTGGCGGTCCAGACGCATGCGGCCGACGCCCGCGCGTTCGACCTCGGGGCCCGCGGCGGCTTCGGGCTCATCGCCGTGCCGATGCAGACCGTCCAGCTGCTCGGCGGCTCCGAGGCGCGGGCGGCGTTCCTGCGCTGCGCCCGCGCGCACCTGCGCGACGGCGGGCTCGTCGCGATGGCGCTGGCCGACGCGCTGGAGAGCTTCGACGCCGAGAGCGACGGGCTGCCCGAGCCCGATGCCGCCGAGGTCGACGGCGCGCGCTGGGTCAGCCTCCCGCTGGCCGTCGTCGACGAGGGCGAGCGGGCGGCCATCCACCGGCTGCGGCAGGTCTTCGCGCCCGACGGGTCGCACGCCGACAGCCACGACGTGATCCGGCTCGACCGCCTGACGCCCGACGAGCTCGAGGACGAGGGGCGCGCCGCGGGCTTGGAGCCGCTGCCTGCCCGCCGCGTGCCGGCCACCCAGGAGTACGTGGGCTCGACGGTGGTGGTGCTCCGTGGCTGACCGCGTGCTGCGCGTCTGCGCGCTCTACCCCGACCTGATGAACATCTACGCCGACCGCGGCAACATGCTGATGCTCCAGCATCGCTGCGACTGGCGCGGCATCGGCTTCGAGCTGACCGCGGCCGGCCTCGGCGAGCCGGTCGATCCCGACGCGCACGACCTCTACTACCTCGGCGGCGGCCAGGACCGCGACCAGCAGCTCTGCGCCGAGGACCTGGTCGCCACCAAGCGCGACGCGCTGCATGCCGCGGCGGCGCGCGGCGCGCTCGTGCTCGGCATCTGCGGCGGCGTCCAGCTGCTCGGCCGCCACTACGAGCTCGGGGACGTCCGCGTGCCGGGGATCGGGCTCGTCGACCTCCACACCGTCCGCTCGCCCGACGGGACGCGGTTGATCGGCAACGTCGCGATCGAGGTCGAGCTGCCCGGCCTCGACGGCCCGCGCGTGCTCGCCGGCTTCGAGAACCACGGCGGGCGCACCACGCTCGGCGGCGGCGAGCAGCCGCTGGGCCGCGTGCTGAAGGGCCACGGCAACGACGGTCGCTCCGGATACGAGGGCGTCCGCCGCGGCACGGTGATCGGGACCTACCTGCACGGGCCGCTGCTCCCGAAGAACGCCTGGTTCGCCGACTGGCTGCTGGCCACCGCCCTGGGCGTGGCGCCCGGCGAGCTGGCGCCGCTCGACGACGCCCTCGAGGATGCCGCGCACGCATGCGCCCGGCGTGCCGCCGGCGTGGAGCGGAGCGCGCGCACGCCGGACCGGGTGTAGGGCTCCGGACAAGCGGTTACGATCGTCGGACCGCCGACGGGCGGCCTCCTCCCCATGAGCATCCCCGACACCGCCCAGCCCGAGGGGCCGTCCGCCTACCCGTTGGCCCCGCAGACGAGACCGGCGAGCGGCTGATGGCCGACCACGCCGCCACCCTCGAGTTCGACCGCGCCTCCAAGCGCTACCCGGGCGCGGCGGAGCCCGCGATCCGCGAGCTGTCGCTGGAGGTGGCGGCCGGCGAGGTCTGCATCCTCATCGGGCCGTCGGGCTGCGGCAAGACGACGGCGATGCGGCTCGTCAACCGCATGATCGAGCTGACGTCGGGCGACGTCCGGCTGGACGGCGTCAGCATCCGCGACCGCCCGCCCGCGGAGCTGCGCCGCCACATCGGCTACGCCATCCAGCAGATCGGCCTGTTCCCGCACCAGACGGTCGCCGAGAACGTCGCCACCGTCCCGCGCCTCATCGGCTGGGACAGCGAGCGCGTCCGCGACCGCGTCGGCGACCTGCTGGAGCTGGTGGGCCTCGACGGCTCGCTGCGCGATCGGTATCCGGGCCAGCTCTCCGGCGGCCAGCAGCAGCGCGTCGGCGTCGCGCGCGCCCTGGCCGCCGACCCGCCGCTGCTGCTCATGGATGAGCCGTTCGGCGCGATCGATCCGATCAACCGCTCGCGGCTGCAGGACGAGTTCCTCAAGCTCCAGCGCGAGCTGCGCAAGACCGTCGTCTTCGTCACCCACGACATGGACGAGGCGCTGAAGCTGGGCGACCGCATCGCCGTGCTCAAGCCCGGCGGCGTGCTCGCGCAGTACGCCGGCCCGGAGGCGCTGATCCGCGACCCCGCCGACGAGTTCGTCGAGGAGTTCGTGGGCGCTGACCGCATGATCGAGCGCCTGGAGTGGCTGACCTCCGTCCGCCGGGAGGGCCAGGGCGCGTGATCCTCGGCCAGGTCCAGATCCATCACCGCACCGGCGGCGGCTGCGTCGAGAGCAACGGCCTGTGCCCCGACTGGATCGTCCACCACCTCGGCGAGTACTGGTCGCCGCTCGAGCAGCACCTGTGGCTCACGCTCGTGCCGGTCGCGTGCGGCTTCGCGATCGCCTTCGGCCTCGCGCTGCTGGCGCACCGGCGGCGCTGGCTGAGCGGGCCCGTCGTCGGCGTCACCGGGATCCTCTACACGATCCCGTCGCTGGCCCTCTTCGCGCTGCTGATCCCGGTGACGGGCTTCGGGTTCGTCACCGCGCTGATCCCGCTCACGGCCTACACCCTCCTGATCCTGTTCCGCAACATCGCCGCGGGCCTGGACAACGTGCCGGAGGAGGCTCGCGATGCCGCCGTCGGCATGGGCCTCACCCAGCACCAGCTGCTCTGGAAGGTCGAGGTGCCGCTCGCGCTGCCGGAGATCTTCGCCGGGCTGCGCGTGGCGACGACGACGACCGTCGGCCTCGCCGCGCTGGCGTTCTACGCCGGGGCCGGCGGGCTCGGCCAGCAGATCCTCTCCGACATCGCCTTCAAGTCGAACGTCGCGGTGGCGGGCCTGCTCTGCGTCCTGCTGGCCTTCGCGCTCGACGTGCTGCTGCTCGCCGCGCAGCGCCTGCTGACCCCGTGGCAGCGGAAGGGCGTGGCCGCGTGAAGGACGCGATCGACTACCTGCTCCACGAGCGCGAGTCGGTCGGCGGCGGCGTGCTGATCGGCGGCCACCACCTGCTCCCGCTGCTGTGGACGCACCTGCGCGTCACGTTCGAGGCGATCCTCATCGCCTGCCTGCTCTCCCTCCCCGTCGGGCTGTGGCTCGGGCACCGCGGTCGCGGCCAGCTCGCCGCCAGCACGGTGGCGAACGTCGGGCGCGCCGTGCCGAGCTTCGCGGTGCTGGTCTTCTTCAGCACCTACATCGGCCTCAACGTCACCAACCTCGTGTTCGCGATGGTGCTGCTGGCGCTGCCGCCGATCTTCACCAACACGTACGTCGGGATCCGCCAGGTCGACCGCGACGTCGTCGACGCCGCGCGCGGCATGGGGCTCACCGAGCGCCAACTCGCGCTGAAGGTCGAGCTCCCGCTCGCGCTTCCGCTGGTGTTCGCCGGCATCCGCACCTCGGTGGTCAACGTTCTGGCGACGGCCACCCTCGGCCCCTACGTGGGCGTCGACACGCTCGGCGTCCCGATCATCAACGCCAACGTCCACGGCGACGCCGGCCGCCTCGGCACCGCGATCCTCATCGCGCTGCTGGCCATCGCCGCCGAGCTCATCTTCGCCGCGCTCCAGCGTGCCGTCACGCCGCGCGGCCTCAAGCTCCCCCGACAGACCAAAACCCCCCTGAGGAGGAACCGAAGCATGCGATCCCGCAACGTCCTCGCGCTGCTCGCCCTGGTGCTGGCCACGTTCGGCCTGGCCGCCTGCGGCAGCAACGGCGACAGCGACTCCGGCTCGGGCTCCGCGCCGGCGACCACCGCGAGCACCGGCGGCGGCAAGGTCATCCAGCGCAATGCCGACAACGCCAGCAAGCCGACGATCACGGTCGGCTCCAAGAACTTCACGGAGGAGTTCATCCTCGGTGAGATCTATGCCCAGGCGCTGGAGGCGGCGGGCTACAAGGTCAAGAAGCAGTTGAACCTGGGCTCCGAGCAGATCGCGCTCAAGGCGCTGAAGGCGGGGCGCGTGGACGCCTACCCCGAGTACACGGGCACGGCGCTGACCAGCTTCTTCGACGTCAAGACCGAGGACGTCCCGAAGGATCCGAAGGAGGCCTACCAGCAGGTCAAGGACGACTTCGCCAAGCTCGGGTTCACCGCCGAGCAGCCGACGCCGTTCACCGACTCCAACGGCTTCGCGATGACCCAGGAGGGCGCGCAGCAGGCCGGTGGCGTGCGGCGCCTGTCCGACCTCAAGGGCAAGTCGCAGGACCTCGTGCTCGCGGGCCCGCCGGAGTGCGCGCAGCGCCTGGACTGCAAGCTCGGCCTCGAGCAGGTCTACGGGCTGAAGTTCAAGGACTTCAAGTCCATCGACCTGGCCAAGCGCCACGAGGTCCTCAAGAACGGCCAGGCCGACGTCTCGCTGGTGTTCACGACCGACGGCCAGATCAAGGCCGACAACCTCGTGCTCCTCCAGGACGACAAGAACCTGTTCCCGCCGTACAACGCCTCGCTGATCGTCAACAGCAAGGTCGCCGACCAGGCCGGCCCCGACTTCCAGAAGACGGTCGACGCCGTCACGTCGGGCCTCACCACGCAGGTCATGCAGGAGCTGAACTCCCGCGTGGACCTCGACAAGGAGACGCCGGCGAAGGTCGCGTCGGAGTACCTGCACGAGGCCGGCTACCTCCAGTAGCCGCCCCGCTCGACCCTGGTCCGCGTCCTACCGGGCGCGGACCAGGATGTCGCCGGCGTCGGTGACGGCGTCGATCGCCTGCGGCGCGAGGTCGTCGCGGATGACGCCCTCGACCTTGACGCTGCCCGCATCGGTGTTGGCGTCCACGTGGTACGGGCCGTACGGCACGGTGACGTGGACGTCGCCGGCGTCGCTGTAGGCCTCGGTGCGGGTGGGCTGGCCGAAGAGGTCGAGGCTGACGTCGCCCGCGTCGGTGTACGCCTTCAACGTGATCGGCTCGAGCCGGTGCGTGCGGATGTCGCCCGAGCCCGTCTGCACGTCGGCCCGGCCGGCCAGGCCGCGCAGGTCCACGTCGCCCGCGTCGGTGCGCACGACGACGTCGACGTCGGTCGGCGCATCGATCTGGAGGTCGCTGCGGCAGCGCAGGACCGACTGGAGGCTGCCGCAGCGCGTCTCGATCGTCAGCGTGCCGTGCGCGAAGGTCTCGGTCACCTGCGGGCGATCCAGCAGCCACGAGTCGTGACGGGCGATCACGACGTCCCCGGTCAGGCCGGCGCGCAGGTCGACGTCGCCCGAGTCGGCATGGACGACGATGCGGTCGACGCGGTTCGTCACCACCGTCCGACGGTCGTCCGTGCGGCGGAAGGCCTCCGAGAGCCCGAACGCCGCCGCGCTGAGCACCACGAGGCCCAGAGCGGCCAGGGCGACGATCTTCAGGGTGGACATCGGCGCGCGTACGGTAGACCCACCGGCCGGGGGCTGCGGTACGGCTGGCCCCCCTTTGTGCATCCCCACTGCGATGGTCCGCAAGTGGGCGCGTCGGTGCGGCAGGCCCCTACGACCGCTGCCCGTCGTCGGCGCCGTCCCCGTGGAGGGCGAACGGCGCATAGCGCTCGGCCACGGCGGCGGGGAGCCGCGCGACGACGCGCACGCCCTCGGCGGTGTCCTCGCGGTGCAGGTCGCCGGCCACCTCGTGGAGCTCGGCCAGGCGCCCGCCCTCGGAGTACGGGACCAGCAGCTCGATCGAGCGCAGCGTACGGGCGAAGGCCTGCTCGATCGCCTCGCGCAGCGCGTCGAGCCCCTCCCCGGTGAGCGCGCTGACCTGGACGCCGTCGGGGTGCCGGTGCCGCAGCTCCGCACGCCGCTCGGCGTCGATCGCGTCGACCTTGTTGAGGACGAGCACCCGCGGGCGGTCGCCGGCGCCGATCTCCTCAAGCGTGTCCTCGACCGCGTGCATCATCGCAAGCAGCTCGTCCTCGTCGGCCGAGGCGTCGACCACGTGCAGGACGAGGTCGGCGAGCCGCGTCTCCTCCAGGGTCGCGCCGAAGGCCTCGACGAGCTGGTGGGGCAGCTTGCGGATGAAGCCGACCGTGTCGGTCAGCAGGTACGGGCGTCCGTCGATCTGCAGCTGGCGCGTCGTGGGGTCGAGCGTGTGGAAGAGGCGGTTGCGGACGCCGACCTCGCTGCCGGTGAGCGCGTTGAGCAGCGTCGACTTGCCGGCGTTGGTGTAGCCGGCGAGCGCGACCTGCGGCAGGTGCGCGCGCTCGCGCTCGGCGCGCTGGACGGCGCGCGTGCCCTTGACGTGCTCCAGCCGCCGGCGCAGCGCGGAGATCCGGTCGCGGGCCAGGCGGCGGTCGGTCTCGATCTGCGACTCGCCCGGTCCACGCGTGCCGATGCCGCCGCCGAGGCGCTCGAGGTGCGTCCACAGGCCCCGCATGCGCGCGAGGTTGTACTCGAGCTGCGCCAGCTCGACCTGCAGCTTGCCCTCGGCCGTGTTGGCGTGGCCGGCGAAGATGTCGAGGATCACGGTCGTGCGGTCGACGACCGGCATGCCGAGCTCGGCCTCGAGGTTGCGCTCCTGGCGCGGGCTCAGCTCGTCGTCGCAGGCGATCACGTTGGCGTCGGCGGCCTTGGCGGCCGCCTTGACCTCCTCGACCTTGCCGGGGCCGAGGTACGTGTTCGGATGCGGGCGCTCGCGGTGCTGGACGGCCTGGCCGACCACCGCGACGCCGGCGGTGCGCAGCAGCTCGTGCAGCTCCGAGAGGTCATCGCCCTCCGGAAACGCGGCGATGCAGTACGCGCGCTGCTTGGCGCGCGCCTGGTACTGCGGCTTGACGTAGTCCCCGGATTGGGTGCGGGCGTTGCGACTGCGCTGCATGTGCCTTCTGAGTCTAGAAGGCGGGGAGCCTCGCCCTGGGGGCCCCGCCTCCCTTGCGGGGGTTCGCCCAGAGGGCGAACCCCGCGGGTTCCTGGCGCTCGATAGGTTGCTGCCGATGAGCGCAGGCCTTGCCGACCGGCTCGCCGACCGGGTGCTGGAGATCGTCGACGTGCCGTCGGAGTCGCGTGACGAGGCCGCGCTCGTGCGCCACGTGCTGGACGTCCTGGGCGATCGGGCGCGGGACGCCGGCGACACCTGCGTCGTGGCCGGGGTCACCGAGCGGGGCGACCGGCCGCTTGTCCTGCTGGCCGGCCACCTCGACACCGTGCCGGCGCAGGGCAACCTCTCGGGGAGCCGCGAGGGCGACCACGTGGTCGGCCTCGGCGCCGCCGACATGAAGGCCGCCATCGGGGTGATGGTGGAGTTGGCGCTCGCGCCGCCGCCGGAGGCGACGGTCGACGTCGGCTTCGTCTTCTTCGGCCGTGAGGAGCTGCCGTTCGGCGACAGCGCGCTCACGCCGCTGCTCGCGCGCGAGGCGGGCCTGCGCACCGCCGACCTGGCGATCGTGATGGAGCCGACGGCCAACGAGCTGCACGCCGGGTGCCTGGGGAACCTCAACGCGACCTGGACCTTCCGCGGCGTCGCCGGCCACTCCGCGCGCCCGTGGCTGGCCGACAACGCCATCCACCGCGCGGCGGCCGGGATCTCCGCCCTGGCCGCCGTCGAGCCGGTCGAGCGGGAGTTCGCCGGGCTGACCTTCACCGAGGTCGTCTCGGCGGTCACGATCGCCGGCGGCGTCGCGCGCAACGTGGTGCCCGACACGTGCGTCGCGGAGGTCAACATGCGCTACGCGCCGGGCACGAGCGCCGCCGAGGCCGAGGCGCGGCTGCGGGCGCTCTGCGAGCCGCACGGCGAGCTGCGCATCGACGGCAACGCGCCGTCCGGCGCGGTGCCGGCGGGCAACGCGCTCGTCGACCGGCTGGTGTCCGCCGGGCCGCTGGCCGTGGCCCCCAAGCAGGCGTGGACGCCGGTGGCGGAGTTCGCCGCGGCCGGCGTCGACGCGGTGAACTTCGGCCCGGGCGACCCGGTCTACGCGCACCGCCGCGACGAGCGCGTCGCCGTCGCGGCGCTCGTGCGCTCCTACGAGACGCTGGTGCGGTTCCTGTGCGCCTGAACCCGGTCCTGGAGGGCCTCGGCACGTACCCGTTCGTGCGGCTCGACGAGGCCAAGCGCGACGCCGCGGCGCGCGGGATCGACCTCATCGACTTCGGCGTCGGGGAGCCGCGCGAGGAGACGCCCGCCTTCATCCGCCGCGCGCTGGCCGACGCGATCGAGCCGCTGTCGACGTACCCCAAGGCGGAGGGGCTCCCGGAGCTGCGCGAGGCCATCGCGGCGTGGGCGGCGCGGCGCTTCGGGGCGGCGCTCGACCCCGACCGCGAGGTCGTCCCGACGCTCGGCTC
This sequence comes from Baekduia sp., assembly GCA_035765735.1. Classification (GTDB taxonomy): domain Bacteria; phylum Actinomycetota; class Thermoleophilia; order Solirubrobacterales; family Solirubrobacteraceae; genus Baekduia. The sequence goes on from DASTWY010000061.1 coordinate 91,289, forward strand.
CAAGGAGGCCGTGTTCGGGCTGGCGCAGGTGGTCGGCGGCGACGCGGTGGCGGTGCCGACGCCCGGCTACCCGGTGCCGGACCGCGGGGCGCGGTTCGCCGGGCGCGAGGTCGTCCCGCTGCCGCTGACCGCGGCGTCCGGCTTCCTGCCCGATCTCGACGCGCTCTCCCCCGCGACCCTCGATCGCCTCGGGCTGCTGTGGCTGAACTACCCCAACAACCCGACCGGCGCGACGATCTCGCTCGAGCTGCTCGAGCGCGCGGCGGAGCTGGCGCGGCGGCACGACTTCGTGCTGGCGTGCGACGAGGCGTACTCCGAGCTGTGGTTCGACGGCGGCGCCCCCGTCTCGGGGCTGCAGCTCGCCGACCGGACCAACGTGCTGGTGGTCAACACGCTCTCGAAGCGGTCGTCGATGCCCGGCTACCGGTCCGGGTTCGCAGCCGGCGACCCGGCGCTGATCGCCGCGCTGAAGCGCTACCGCCCGAACGTGGGCGTCGCGCCGCAGGCCTTCGTCCAGCGCGCGTCGGTCGCCGCGTGGGGCGACGAGGCGCACGTCGAGGAGGTGCGCGAGCGCTACCGGGCCAAGCGCGACGTGCTGCTGCCCGCGCTGCTGGACGCGGGCTTCGAGGACGCCGGCGGCCCCGCGACGTTCTTCCTGTGGATGCGCACGCCCGCCGGCGAGGACGACGAGCCCTGCGCGATCCGCCTGCTGGACCAGGGGATCGTCTGCGCGCCCGGCTCGTTCTTCGGCGCCGGCGGCGCCGGCCACGTGCGCTTCGCGCTGGTGCCGACGCCGGAGCGCTGCGCCGAGGCGGCGGCGCGCCTGCGCGGCTGACCGTCCCGCGGCGAATCCGTCGTGTGCCTGTTGACGGCCGTGCTGCGGCCGTCAACAGACACACGACACGCCCGCGCCCCTCGTCGCCGGCGCGACCGTCGCCGGCCTCAGTCGTTCGCGTGCAGCGCGGCGTTCAGGCCCTGCCAGCTGCCGCTGCGGGGCAGCACCTCCACCGCGCCGCTCTGGCTGTTGCGGCGGAAGAGCAGGCCATCGCTGCCGGAGAGCTCGCGGGCCTTGACGACCTCGCCGTCGGGCGTGGTGACGCGCGTGCCGCCGGTCACGTAGAGGCCCGCCTCCACGATGCAGTCGTCGCCGAGCGAGATGCCGAGCCCGGCGTTCGCGCCCAGCAGGCAGCGCTCGCCGATCGCGATGACCTCCGACCCGCCGCCCGACAGCGTGCCCATGATCGAGGCGCCGCCGCCGATGTCGCTGCCGTCGCCGACGACGACGCCCTGGCTGATGCGGCCCTCGACCATCGAGGCGCCGAGCGTCCCGGCGTTGAAGTTCACGAAGCCCTCGTGCATGACCGTCGTCCCCTCGGCGAGATGCGCGCCGAGGCGCACGCGCGCGGCGTCGGCGATGCGCACGCCCGAGGGCAGGACGTAGTCGACCATCCGTGGGAACTTGTCGACGGCGTCAACGGTGAGGGGCTGCCCGGCGGCGCGGGCGCGCAGCTGGACGTCGGTCAGCGCGGCCGGGTCGACCGGGCCGCGGTCGGTCCAGGCGACGTTCGGCAGCACGCCGAAGATGCCGGCAAGGCTGATCGCGTTGGGCCGCACGAGGCGGTGGCTGAGCAGGTGAAGCCGCAGGTAGGCGTCGTGGACGTCGACGGGGTCGGCCTGGAGGTCCTCGACGACCGTGACCACGGGCGTGACGGTCACGTCGCGCACCGCGTCCGGGCGCGCCGCGCCCGCGAACGCGCCGCCGCCCAGCTCGGTGGCCTCGGTGATGCGGAGCCTCCGCGTCCCGGGCGCGGCCTTGGCCGGCGCCGCGTCGAGCCCGAGCTCCGGGCTGAGGTAGCGCGTGTCCAGCACGCGGCCGTCGCGGGTCGTGGTCGCCAGGCCGATCGCCCAGGCGCCGCCGATGGTCTGCTGCTCGCTCATCGGCCCTGGAGCCTAGAGCGCATCCAGCTCGGCCAGCAGCTCGGGGCTCAGCTCCCCGGCCAGCACCGGCACCGCCCAGCCGGTCAGGGTGAACAGGAGGCTGTCGTCGACGTCGACGACGAGCTCGCCGCCGTCGAGCTCGACGGTCACGGGGCTGTCGCCGCCGCGGAGCACGTGGGCGATCGCGGCCCCCGACGCGCCGGTGCCCGAGGCGCTCGTCTCCCCTACGCCGCGCTCGAAGATCCTCGCGCGGATGCGGTCCGGCGCCAGCTCGCGGAAGAACGACACGTTCGTGCGGTTCGGGAACAGCTCGTGGTGCTCGATGCCCGGGCCGATCGCCGCGAGGTCGAGGGCCTCCAGCTCGGCGGCGTCGGGCACGCGGATCGCGCACTGCGGGTTGCCGACCTGGACGTGCTGGAAGGCCCACCGCCGGCCACCCGCCTCGAGCTCGGCGCGCCCGTCGTCGGGGCCGCCGGGGAAGTCGTCGGAGCGCAGTCGCGCCCGCCCCATGTCCAGCGTGCACGTGCGGTCGTCGAGGATCGTCGGGCGGATCTCCCCCGCGGCGGTCTGGATCGAGAACTGGCGCTGGTCGGTCCACCCGGCGCGCCGGAGGTACATGACGGCCTCTCGGGCGCCATTGCCCGACAGCTCGGCCTCCGAGCCGTCCGGGTTGAAGATGCGCAGGCGCGCGACGAAGCCCGGCTGGTCGGCCGGCGACAGCTCGAGGACGCCGTCGGAGCCCACGCCCGTGTGGACGTCGCAGAGGCGCCGGACGCGCGCCGGCGTCAGCGGGAACGGCAGCCGCTCGCGCTCCACGATCAGGTAGTCGTTGCCCAGCGCCTGCCACTTCTCGAGCCGCACGCCGCGCGACCCTACCGGCCGCGCGCTCAGGGCACGAGCTCGGCGGCCACCGCGGCCGCCGAGCGGCCCGTCAGGTCGACGTGCTCGACGTCGGGCAGCTTGCGCAGCCACGTCACCTGGCGGCGGGCGTAGCGGCGCGTGCGGACCTTCATCGCGTCGACGTCGCCGCGCAGCAGCTCGTCGAACCCGAGTGCCTTGCGCGCCGTCTTGGAGGCGCCGGCGGCGTCGGCGGCCCGGACCTCGTCGGCGGCGCCGGCCGCCACCATCGCGTCGACGCGTGCGTCGATCCTCGCGTGCAGCTCGGCGCGCTCCATCCCGAGCGCGATCAGCCGCGTCGGGTGCCGGGTGTCGCGCGTCCACAGGCGGTTCTCCGGTGCCGGCGCGGCCAGCGCCCCCTGCGCCTCGAGCTCCAGGGCGCGGACGATGCGATGGCGGTCGCGCGGATCGATGCCCGCCGCGACCGCCGGCGCGCGCGCGGCCAGCTCGGCGTGCACCGCCTCGGGTCCGCGGACCTCGACGTCGGCGAGCAGGCGCTCGCGGACACCGGGGGTCGGCGGCGGGCGCAGGTCGAGCTCGGCGAGCGCCGCGCGGAGGTAGAGGCCGGTGCCGCCGACCACGATCGGGGTGGCGCCCTCGTCGAGCAGGGTGTCGATCTCGGCGTGGGCGAGCTCGGCGTACTGCGCCACGCTGAACGTCTCGGTGACGGCCAGGAACGAGACCAGCCGGTGCTCCAGCTGCGCCCGCTCCTCGGGCGAGGCGACGCCGGTCAGGACCTCGAGACCGCGGTAGACCTGCAGGGCGTCGGCCGACACGGCGACGGGTCGTGCATCCCGCGCGCGCAGGCGCTCGGCGATGGCGATGGCGAGCTCGGTCTTCCCGACACCGGTCGGGCCGAAGAGGGCGAGGACCGGCTGCGGCACGACCAGCAGTCTGCCGCTCGCCGTCGGGCGCCGCGTCGCGCCGCCCGAGCCCGGCTCATGAGAGGGTTCCCGCCATGGACCTGCGCGGCTCCTCCGTCCTGCTAACCGGCGCCACCGGCGGCATCGGGCACGCGATCGCCCGCGAGCTGCATCGCCACGGCGCCTCGCTGGTGCTGACCGGCCGGCGCACCGACGTGCTCGAGCCGCTGGCGGCCGAGCTGGCGGCGGCGGCGACCGCGGTGGACCTCGCCGATCGGGCGGCGGTCGACGCGCTGCTCGACGAGGCGGGCGACGTCGACGTGCTTGTGGCCAACGCCGCCCTGCCCGCCTCCGGTGACATCCTCGCCTTGGGCGTCGACCAGATCGACCGCGCGCTCGAGGTCAACCTGCGCGCGCCGATGGTGCTCTCGCGCGTGCTGGCCGAGCGGATGGTCCGGCGGGGCCGCGGCCACATCGTGCTCGTGTCGTCGCTGGCGGGCAAGTCCGGGCAGGCGGCCGGCTCGATCTACAGCGCGACGAAGTTCGGCCTGCGCGGCTTCGGCCAGGGCCTGCGGGCCGACCTCGCCCCGCGCGGCGTCGGCGTGAGCGTCGTCTTTCCCGGCTTCATCCGCGACGCCGGGATGTTCCACGACTCGGGGGCCAAGCTCCCCAAGGGCGTGGGGACGAGCACGCCCGAGGAGGTCGCCGCGGCCGTCGCCCGCGCGATCGTCGCCGACGAGGGCGAGGTCGACGTCGCGCCGCTGGGCATGCGCGTCGGGACGACCTTCGCCAGCGTCGCCCCGTCGCTGGCCGCGCGGGTGGCCAAGCGCCTGGGCGGGGACCGGGTCGCCGCGCAGCTCGCCGACGGCCAGGCCGACAAGCGGTAGGCGCGGCCGGCGCCTACGCAGCCTCGGCGCGGCGGGTCTCGCCGGAGACGGCCCGCAGCACCTCGGTGGAGAGGCGCGCTCCGTCGGAGGGATGCTCCGGTGTCACCTCGATGCGGACGACCACCTCCTCGTCGTCGATCTCCTCGAGCGTGACGCTGGGCGCGCTGCGCAACGGGGTCTCGACGGTCTGCTCGAGCACGCGCTGGAGATCCGACGGGGTGACGCCCGGGCGCAGCCGGGCGCGGAGGTCGACGGCCGACGGCTCTCGCAGCGGCGTCACGGCGACGCTGAGGACGGCGCTGTTGGGCACCATGATCTCGTTGTCGCCGTCGGAGAAGCTCGTGTAGAGCAGCCCGAGGCTGCTGACGACGCCCTCGATGACGATGCCGGCGCCCTGCAGGCCGACGCGGTCGCCGACGCGGAACGGCCGGGCGCTGAGCAGGACCATCCCCGCGAACAGGTTGCCGAACGTCTGCTGCGCGGCGAGGCCGACGATGACGGCGCTGAACGCCCCGCCGACCGCCAGCGTGCGGGCGTCGAGACCGGCGACGCGCGCCGCCACGATGGCGGCGACGACGACCGTCGCCAGGCGGACGAGGAAGCCCATGGTCCCCGCGGTGCCCGGGTCCATCCGCCGGAAGAGGGTCGGGCCGAGCGCGCGGCCGAAGTCGCGCGCGAACTGCCAGCCGAGGGCGACGAGCGTCGCGGCCGTGGCGATCCGGACGGGCACGTCGACGCCGAAGATCTCACGCCGGTAGCTGTAGAGCACCAGCACGCCGGCGATCAGCGGCAGCAGGACGAAGGATTGGATGCGCGCCCGCTTGACGGCGCGGGCGCTCAGCTGACGCGCGAGGCCGACCTCGCGCCACGAGTGGCTGCGGGTGTCGAAGATCCGCTTCATCGGCTCCTTGATCGGATGTCGGTCGTTCGCAGGCATGCTGGCGCCGGACCGGCGGCACTGGGGACCTGTGATGCCCCGCTGCATGGTGTGGCAACCATCGTCGTCCGGCCGCGGGCGCCGTGCACGGTCCTCAGAACAGCGAGTCCTGCATGGCCGCAGCCGCCGTCGCGCACCTCCCGCCTGCCCGGCGGTCCGCCCGTTGCGCCGCGCTGCGGGCCGGCGCCGGGTCGCGTCGGAACGGCTTGGCCCGCCGCGCCCCGGCGCGCTGGAGGAGCCCGCTGAGCCGCTCGCGCTCGTGCGCGGGCAGGTAGGCGCCGCGCGCGTAGAGCTCCTCGTAGTGCTCCAGCAGGTCGGGCCGGTAGGCGGCCAGCCACTCGAGGAAGACGCCGCGCACCTCGCCCCGCAGGTGCAGCCCGATGCCGCCGATGCTCGTGGCGCCCGCCGCGATCGCCGTCTCGATGATCTGCTCGACCTGGCGCGGGTCGTCGTTGATCCCGGGCATCAGCGGCGCCACGAGGACGCCCGTCGGGATGCCGTTGCGGTTGAGCTCGGCGACCGCCTCCAGCCGCGCCCGGGGGTGCGGCGTGTGCGGCTCGGTCGCCCGCCACGCCCGCTCGTCGATGGTGGGGACGCTCAGGTTGGCGCTGATGTCGGTGACCGCGGCGATCTCGCGCATCAGCGGCAGGTCGCGCAGCAGCAGCGGCGACTTGGTCAGCACGGAGCAGGGGTTGCGCGCGTCGCGCAGCGCCTCCCAGATGCCGGGCATGAGGCGGTAGCGCCCCTCCACCCACTGGTACGGGTCGGTGTTGGTCCCCATCGCCACGTGCTCGCCCTTCCAGGACGGCCGCCGCAGCTCCGCGCGCAGGACCTCGGGCGCGTTGACCTTCACGACGATCTCGCGCTCGAAGTCGCGCCCGGCGTCGAAGTCGAGGTAGGTGTGCGTCGGCCGGGCGAAGCAGAAGATGCACGCGTGGCTGCAGCCCCGGTACGGGTTGACCGTCCACCGGAACGGCATGCGCGACGCCTCCGGCACGCGGTTCAGCGCGCTCTTGGCCCGGACCTCGTAGAAGCGCATGTCGAGGGCCTCGGGTGCGTCGAAGCGCCGGACCACGGCGCCGTCGCGGTAGCCGGGCAGGCGCGTGCTCTCGTCGGCTTCGATCGTCAGGTTGTCCCAGCGCACGAACACATGTTCGCACGACGGGCGGACGAACGCGCGTCAGCGCGGCGACTGGCGCAGGGGTCTCCATATGGGAGACCTTTGCGCCGGTGGCATGGCGCGCTCGACGCCGCTACGCCAGCGCGCGCGCCAGCAGCGACATCTCGCCGGCGAGCGTCTGCGAGGTCGCGCTCGCGACCTGCACGGGCACGATCTCCCCCGGCTCGGCGAGGCCGGCGAAGTTGACGACCTTGCCGTGCTCGCTGCGGCCGCGCAGCCGCGACGCGTCGGTCCGCGACGTCCCCTCGACCAGGACGTGCACCGTCCGGCCCACGAACCGCTGGGCGCGCTCGTGCGCGCGCCGCTGGACGACCGCCACGAGCCGCTCCATCCGCGCCGCGGACACCTCGTGCGGCACGAAGTCCTCGACGAACGCCGCCGCCTCGGTCTCGCGCCGGGGCGAGTAGATGAAGGTGAACGCGCCGTCGAACCCGACCTCCTCGCAGACCTCGAGGGTCTCGGCGAAGTCCCCCTCGGTCTCCCCCGGGAAGCCGACGATGATGTCCGTGGTGATCGCGATGTCGGGGTTGTGCTCGCGGATGAGCGCCACCCGGTCCAGGAAGCGCCGGCGGTCGTAGGTCCGGCGCATCGCCTTGAGGATCCGCGAGGAGCCCGACTGCAGCGGCAGGTGCAGGTGCGGGCAGACGGCGTCCAGCTGCGCGTGCGCGAGGACGACGTCCTCCTTCATGTCCTGCGGGTGCGGGCTGGTGTAGCGGATCCGGTCCAGGCCGTCGATCGCGTCAAGGGCGTGCAGGAGCTCGGCGAACGACGTGCGAGGGCCGGCGGCCACGGCGCGGCCGTACGCGTTGACGTTCTGGCCCAGCAGCGTGATCTCGCGGACGCCGTCGGCGACCATCGCGCGGGCCTCGGCCACGAGCTCGTCCAGCGGCCGGTCGACCTGCCGGCCGCGCGTCGAGGGCACGATGCAGTACGAGCACTTCATGTTGCAGCCGGCCGAGATCTGGATCCAGCCCTGGAAGTCGCGCGCCCGCTTCTCCGGCAGGTGGCCGGTGAACCCCTCGAACTCGAAGTAGCCCTGGGCGGTCAGCGAGTCGCTGGTCAGGAACTCCGCGAGCTTGTGGACCTGGCCCGGCCCGAACGCGACGTCGACGAACGGGAACTGGCGGAAGACCTCGTCCTTGACCGACTGCGCCCAGCAGCCGCCGACGCCGATGACGACGTCGCGGTTGCGCTTCTTGTGCGCGGACGCCTGCTGCAGGTGCGCGACGAAGCGGCTGTCGGCCTTCTCGCGGATCGAGCACGTGTTGAACAGGATGAGGTCGGCCGCCTCGGGCGCCTCGGCCTCCGCGTAGCCCAGCGACTCGAGCATGCCCTTCATGCGCTCGGAGTCGTGCTCGTTCATCTGGCACCCGAAGGTGGTGACGTGGAAGGTCCTGCTCATCGGCGGCACAGACGATAGGGACTCACTTCGCATAGTCCACGGCCCGGCTCTCCCTGATGACCGTGACCTTGATCTGCCCCGGGTACTCGAGCTCCTGCTCGATCTCGCGGGCGATGCGGTGCGACAGCGACACCGCCTTGTCGTCGGTCACCGTCCCGGGCTCGACGATCACGCGGATCTCGCGTCCGGCCTGCATCGCGTAGACCTTCTCGACGCCGTCGTGGCGCTGGGCGATGCGCTCGAGCTCGCGCAGGCGCTTGACGTACTGCTCCAGCGACTCGCCCCGGGCGCCCGGGCGCGCGCCGGACAGCGCGTCGGCCGCCTGCACGATGACCGCCTCGACGGTCTGCGGCTCGACCTCGTTGTGGTGGGCCTCCATCGCGTGCGCGACGGCCTCCGACTCGCCGTGGCGGCGAGCGAGATCGCCGCCGACGAGCGCGTGCGGGCCCTCGACCTCGTGCGAGACGGCCTTGCCGATGTCGTGCAGCAGCGCGGCGCGCCGCGCGGTCTTCGTGCTGGCCCCCAGCTCGGAGGCCATCAGCGCCGCCAGGTGCGCGCACTCGACCGAGTGGGCGAGGATGTTCTGCCCGTAGCTGGTGCGGAACTTCAGGCGGCCGAGGATCTTGACCAGCTCGGGGTCGAGCCCCTGCACGCCGGCGTCGAACACGGCCTCCTCGCCGGCCTCGACCATGTGCGTCTCGAGCTCGGACTTCGCCTGGTAGTAGGTCTCCTCGATCCGCGCCGGGTGGATGCGGCCGTCCTGCAGCAGCTTCTCCAGCGTCATCCGCGCCACCTCGCGGCGCACGCCGTCGAAGGCGCTGAGCACCACCGCGTTGGGCGTGTCGTCGATGATGAAGTCGACGCCGGTGAGGTTCTCCAGCGCGCGGATGTTGCGCCCCTCGCGGCCGATGATGCGGCCCTTCATGTCGTCGCTGGGCAGCTGGACGACCGAGACCGTGGTCTCGGCGGCGTGCGAGGCGGCGAGGCGCTGCATCGCCACGCTGAGGATCGAGCGCACGCGCCGCTCGGCGTCGCGCTTGGTCTCGTCCTCGACCTGGCGCAGGACGCGGACGGACTCGTGCCGCGCCTCGTCCTCGATGTCCTTGAGCAGCGCCTGCTTGGCCTGCCCGGCGCTCAGCCCGGCGATGCGCTCCAGCGCCGCCTCGCGCTGGGCCCGCAGCCGCTCGAGCTCCGCCTCGCGCGCCTGCAGGTGCTGCTCGCGGCGCTCGAGCAGCGCCTCGCGGCGGTCGAGGTCGGCGCCGCGGCGGTCGAGCGCCGCCTCGAGCGCGTGGCTGCGCTCGGCGCTGCGCTCCAACTCGGCCGCGCGCCGGTCGAGCTCGGCGTCCTCCACCACCGGGGTGGCGACGGGGCGCTCGGCGGCCGCCGGCGCTCCGCCCGTGGCGGGTGCGATCGCGACCGACGGCCGCGCGCGGGCGTACACCGCCGCGGCGATCACGATGGCGACGGCGATCACGGCCGCGCCGATCAGGGTCTCCATCCTCGTGTCCTCTCTCCGAGCGGCCGATGGATGGCGGCAGCTCGGTCTCCGGTGCTGCGGTCAGGGGCGAGGAAGCGGACCCGTCGGGCGAGGTGGTCGGGAGCGCGGTGGGCCGGGTGGCGCGCCGGCGCTCAGATGCTCTGGTGGTCGATCGACGAACGGCGGGACGGCCGTCGCCGGGGTGCTGCGGTCGTGGGTGGGCGGTGGTGCACGGCGTCGGTGCGGGGCTCGGGAAACGCCTGGAAAGGCCGGGTTCGGTGGCTCGTCGGGCCGGTTCTTCGCTGGCGGGATCGTAGTACCCCGGCGCTTGCGCGTGCAATGAGGCTGACCGGGCGGTCAGCGGTGCAGGCGGAACAGCACGTGTGGCAGGCCGGCGTGCTCGATGTCACGCTCGAAGCTCATGCCGAGCTTCCCCATCACGGCCTGCGATGCCCTGTTCGCCGGTGTGGTGAGTGCGACGACCGAGTCGAGCTCGAGGACCTCGAACGCGACCCGGACCGCTTCGCGCGCCATCTCGGTCGCGTAGCCGCGGTTCCAGACGTCGGGGTCGAAGAACCACATCAGCTCGACCTCGGGCCGGGCGGCCACCCGCGTGTGCTGGAGGCCGGCCTTGCCGACCGGGGTGCCGTCCGCCAGGACCGTCCACTGCCCGAACCCCCAGCGCTCCCAGTGCGCCAGCGCGTCGCGGAGCACCAGGCGGGCGCGGTCGGCGGTGCGCAGGTCCGACGGCCACGCCTCTTCGTCGACCCGGGAGTCGGTGTACCAGCGCGTCCAGGCGTCGAGGTCGCCGGGCTCAGGACGACGGCCCATGAGCCGCGCCGTCACGACGCGGTCGATGCCCAGGCCGCCGGGCACGGCGTCTAGGACCGCCCGTAGGCCCGGATCACGTCGTACGCGAGGTCGAGCTCGTAGCCCTTGCGCACGAGGAAGCCGAGCGCCCGCTCGCGCTCGCGATCGGTCTGCGGCGGGGTGTGGAAGCGCCGCCGCAGCACGGTCAGCGCGGCGTCGAGCTCGTCGGCCGCGTCGCGGTCCGAGAGCGCCGCCGCGACGACCTGCGGGTCGACGCCGTAGCTCAGGAGCTTGCGCTCGATCCGCTCGGCGCCCCAGTCGTCGAGCGTCCGCCGGTCCTCGGCGAAGCGCTGCGCGAAGCGGGCGTCGTCGAGGTAGCCCTGCTCGAGGAGCTCGCCGACGGTCGCGTCGATCGTGTCGGGCTCCACGCGCTTGCTCTCGAGATGCCGCCGGACCTCGAGCACCGTGCGGTCACGGTACCCGAGGTAGCGGTAGGCGAGGTCCAGCGCGTGCTGGAGCCGCGCCGCCGGGTCGATGGCGCGCTCGGCGATGCTCACGCCGCCGCGGTCGCTGCCCGCCCGGCCTTGATCTCGCCCGTGGCGGGGTCGACGCCCTCGGGCACGTCGTCGCGGTCGATCGGCTCGACGAGGTCGCGGTCGAAGCCGAGCGCCTCGTAGACCTTGTTCTCGATCTCCCTGGCGATCTCGGGATGCTCGTCGAGGAAGGCCTTGGCGTTGTTGCGGCCCTGCCCCAGGCGGTCCCCGCCGTAGGAGAAGAACGAGCCCGACTTCGACACGATGTCGTGCTCGATCCCGAGGTCGAGGATGCAGCCCGAGCTCGAGATGCCCTTGCCGAACTCGATGTCGAACTCGGCCTGGCGGAACGGCGCGGCGACCTTGTTCTTGACGACCTTGACGCGGACGCGGTTGCCGACGGCCTCCGTGCCGTCCTTGAGCGTCTCGATGCGCCGGATGTCCAGGCGCTGCGACGAGTAGAACTTCAGCGCGCGGCCGCCGGGCTGCGTCTCCGGCGAGCCGAACATGACGCCGACCTTCTCGCGGATCTGGTTCGTGAAGAGGCAGAGCGTCTGCGTGCGGTTCAGGTTGCCGGCGAGCTTGCGCATCGCCTGGCTCATCATGCGCGCCTGCAGGCCGACGGTCGTGTCGCCCATCTGGCCCTCGAGCTCCGCCCGCGGGGTCAGGGCCGCGACGGAGTCGACGGCCACGAGGTCGACGGCGCCCGAGCGCACGAGCATGTCGGCGATCTCGAGCGCCTGCTCGCCGTAGTCGGGCTGCGAGACGAGCAGCTCGTCGATGTTGACGCCGATCTCCTTGGCGTACAGCGGGTCCATCGCGTGCTCGGCGTCGATGAACGCGCAGACGCCGCCGAGGCGCTGGGCCTCCGCGAGGACGTGGTAGACGAGCGTCGTCTTGCCCGAGGACTCCGGGCCGAACAGCTCGACGATGCGCCCGCGCGGCATGCCGCCGATGCCGAGCGCGAGGTCGAGGGACAGCGCGCCGGTCGGGATGGCGTTGACACGCACCTGGGCGCCCTCGTCGCCCATGCGCATGACGGTGCCCTTGCCGAACTGGCGCTCGATCTGGGTCAGGGCCCCCTGGAGGGCTGCGTCGCGGGCCTTGGCGGCCTTCTCGTCGTCGGTCACGGGCATGGGTGAAGGGCCTCTTTCTGCACGGAAGTGCGATCCAGTGTGCGGGGCGGGTCGGACGGAACCGAACGTACGCGCGTTCGCGTGCCGACACGCGCGCGCCACGTCACGAACGCGCGGACAGGACGGCGCGCGCCAGCGGCTCGTACCGCGCCCCGTGCGCCCCCTCGCCGTCGCGCGGGCCGCCCCCCAGCCAGGAGCGGAAGAGCACGAGCCCGCCGGCGTCGAGGTCGCGCGCGGGCAGCTCCGGCAGGCGGCGCGCCGGCGGCGGCCAGCCGCGGCGCACGCGGGCCACGGTGAGGTGCGGCCGGAAGGCCCGGCGCTCGCGCCGGATCGGCGGATCCGCCTCGTCCTCCAGCGCCGTCCACACGGCGTCGTGGAGCTCGGCCAGCGCCGCCGTGCGGTCCTCGACGGCCACGGTCAGCACGTGCGGGCGCCGCGGTGAGAGCCACAGCGCCCCGGCGGTGCGCAGGGCCGGCGCGGGCGCGCCGTCCCAGCGCTCCACCAGCGCCGACAGCGGCTGCACCTCGTCGAGGGCCCGGTGGCCCAGGAAGGCGAGCGTGAGGTGGATGTGGTCGGGCGGCACCAGGCGCAGGCCGGCGTCGTCGCCGACGGCCTCGCGCGCCCACGCGGCGAGCGCCTCGCGGTCCCCCTCGCCCACCTCGACGGCGACGAAGAGGCGGGCGCTCACGTCAGTCGCGCTCCCCGAGCAGCAGCCGGCGCAGCAGGTGCAGGCCGACCGTGGTGGAGCGGTCGCGCACGTCGAACCGGCTGCCCGGCAGGTGGGTGCGGCGCGTCAGGCGGCCCTGGCCGTCGGAGACCGAGAAGCAGACCGTGCCGACGGGCTTGGACTCGCTGCCGCCCCCCGGACCGGCGACGCCGGTGATCCCGACGCCCACGTCGGCGCCGACCGCCGACCGGGCGCCGTCGGCCAGGGCGTCGGCGACCTCGGTCGAGACCGCGCCGAACCGCTCGATCAGCGCGGGGTCGACCCCGGCCAGCTGCGCCTTGGCCTCGTTGGAGTAGACGACGAGCCCGCCCAGGACGTAGTCCGACGAGCCCGCCAGCTCGGTCAGCCGCCCGGCCAGCAGGCCGCCGGTGCACGACTCGGCGGTGGCGACGGTCCGCCCCGACGACCGCAGCAGCTCGGCCACCTGCTGGTCGATCGACGTCCCGTCGTCGGAGAACAGCGTGTCCGGATGGCGCTCGCGGACGACGGCCTCGAACGCCTCGTAGGTCGCCTCCTGCGGGGGCTCGTAGCGCGTCACGACCTCGACCTCGCCGCGGCGCAGGCACGTCGTGATCTCCAGGGCGTCGATCTCCACTCCGGCGTCGCGGGCGCGCACCAGCGTCTCGGCGATCTCGGACTCCGGGATGCCGAAGAGGCGCAGCATCCGCTGGCGGTACTCGGTGGCGCGGGAGATGGCGGTGCGGAAGGCCGGCTCGCCGAGCGCGGCGCGCCACATCGGCTGCAGCTCGCGCGGGGGCCCGGGCAGCACGACGACGGTCGGGCGCTCGCTGCCGTCCGCCGGCGGGACGATCAGGCCCGGCGCGGTGCCGACCGGCTCGAGCACCGTCGCGCCCGCGGGCACCATCGCCTGCTTGCGGTTCGAGCGGCGGATCGCCGCCTCGTCGAGATCGGGCCAGCGCGAGCGCACGCTCTCGAGGATCCCCCAGATCCGCTCCTCCAGCGCCGGGTCGAGCCGCATCTCGCGGTCCTGGAACTCGGCCACGACGGCCGCCGTGAGGTCGTCCTCGGTCGGCCCCAGGCCGCCGCTGGTGACGATGAGGTCGACCCCGGCCGACGCCAGCCAGGCCAGGGCGTCGCGGACGTCGCTCGGGCGGTCGCCGACGATGACGTTGTGGGCCAGGTCGACGCCCAGCGCGCGCAGCTCCTCGGCGAGCCACGGCCCGTTGCGGTCGGTGACGCGGCCGGTCAGGACCTCGGTGCCGGTGACGACGATCCCGGCGCGCGTGCTCATCGGACGCAGTCGGGGGTCTGGTCGAGCGGCACGCGCCGCAGCGACTTCTTGGTGATCACGTAGCCGAGCGGGCTGGCGTCGTCGACCTCGCGCAGCTTGCCGTCGATGCGCAGCCGCACGTTGCCGTTGCCGAGCCGGAGCTTGAACGACTTCGAGCGGTACGGCTGCGTGGCGTACCCGGCCTGCAGCGTGGCGCCGCGGATGCGCAGGCGGCCGGCGGCGTCCTCCAGGCAGGCGAAGACCGGTCCGGCGGTCGGGATGATCTGGAGCTGGACGACCTTCGCGGCGGCGGCACGCTGGCGCTTGCGGGCGGCCCGGCGCTTGGCGGCGGCGCGCGAGGCCTTGGCGGCGCGCGAGGCCTTGGCGGCGCGCGACGTCGACTTCGGAACCGGCGTCGTGGTCGTCACGTCGGGCTTGGTGGTCGCGGCGGACGGCGAGCCCTCGTCGCCGCCGTTCTTGCCGAGCACCCACAGCGCGCCCAGCAGCAGGAGCACGAGCACGACCACCGGCGCCCACGGGGGAATGCCCCGGCGCTGGCGCTGGCGGGACGGATGCGTGCCCATCGTCCCGCCGCGCCCCCGTCCGCGCCGGCGCGAGCCGCCGATCGGCAGGAGGTCGTGGTCGGAGGGGTGCTCGTGGCGGAGCTTGTACTCCTCGAGCAGGAGCTTCGCGTCGAGGCCGAGCGCCTCGGCGTACGTGCGCAGGAAGCTGCGGACGTACGCGGGGCCCGGGAGCAGGCCCCACTCCTCGTTCTCGAGCGCCCGCAGGTACTTGGCGCGGATCTTCGTCTCGGCCTCGATGTCCGAGATGTCGATGCGGGCGCGCATGCGGGCCTCGCGCAGCGTGGATCCGATCTCGGGCATGCGTGGACGCCGCAGTGTACGAGCGCGCTACGCCACGTGGTCGGGCGCTGCTGGCGCGCCGGCGCTCTCGCCGGCCTCGCCGGGGCCCGCGGGTGCGACGATGGTCGCCGCCTCGTGGGCCTCCGTGCCGCTCACCTCCGGCGCGGGGACGTCGCCGCGCTCGGCCAGCGCCGCCAGCACGCGGGGCAGGTCGGCCTCGGTGATGAGCACCTGCCGCGGCTTGGAGCCCTCGTAGCCGGAGATGACGTTGCGGCGCTCGAGCATGTCGATCAGGCGGCCCGCGCGCGTGTACCCGAGGCGCATGCGGCGCTGCAGCATCGACGTGGACGCGGTGCCCATCTCGACGACCATCTGGATCGCCTCGCCGAGCAGCGGGTCCTCGTCGGGGTCCTCCCCGTCGCGCTCGTCGCGGCCGCCCTCGGGCTGCTCCGGCTCGACCTCCTCCAGCAGGTCGGCGCGCAGCTCGGGCTCGCCCTGGCGCGCCCAGAACTCGGTGATCGCCGCGATCTGGGCCTCGTCGATGTAGGCGCCCTGGATGCGCTGCAGCTTCGAGGAGCCGACCGGCGAGAAGAGCATGTCGCCCATGCCCAGCAGCGACTCGGCGCCGTTCTGGTCGAGGATCACGCGCGAGTCGGTCTGCGAGCTCACCGCGAAGGCGATGCGCGACGGCACGTTGGCCTTGATCATGCCCGTGATGACGTCCACGCGCGGGCTCTGCGTGGCGAGCACGAGGTGGATGCCGACGGCGCGCGCCTTCTGAGCGATCCGGATGATCGAGTCCTCGACGTCGCCCGGAGCGACCATCATGAGGTCGGCGAGCTCGTCGATGACGCAGAGGATGTACGGGAGCCGCTTCTCCCCCTCCTCCTCGCGCACGCGGTTGAGCTCGTTGAGCGAGCGCGTGCGCTTCATGGCCATGATCCCGTAGCGCCACTCCATCTCGCGGACGAGGTTCTGCAGCGCGTTGGCCGCCTGCCGCGGGCTCGTGATGACCGGCGTGAGCAGGTGCGGGACGTCCTCGTAGTGGTTGAGCTCGACCTGCTTGGGGTCGACGAGCACGAGGCGCGCCTCGTCGGGCGTGGCGTTGAGCAGGATCGAGCTGAGCATCGCGTTGATGCAGCCCGACTTGCCGGCGCCCGTGGTGCCCGCCACGAGGATGTGCGGCATCTTCGCCAGGTCGGCGCCGATCGCCTTGCCGGAGACGTCCTTGCCGAGCCAGACCGTCAGCGGCGAGTGGTCCTTCGGCCGGGTCCGGAAGACGTCGCCGAGGTGCACGACGCGCCGCTCGCGGTTGGGCACCTCGATGCCGACGGCCTGCTTGCCCGGGATCGGCGCGAGGATGCGGATCTCCGTGGCGGCCAGCGCGTAGGCGAGGTCGTCCTTGAGCTGGGCGACCTTGCTCATCTTCACGCCGGGTGCGAGGCGCAGCTCGAAGCGGGTGATGTGCGGGCCGGAGACCGTGCCGACGACCTTCGAGTCGATGTTGAAGTGGCTGAGGGCCTCGACGAGCGCGGCGGCCACCTTCGTGTTGGAGCTCGTGTCCGGGCGGATCTGGTCGCCGGTGGAGCGCTTCAGCACGCGCGCGTCGGGGACGACGTACTCGATCTCCTCGCCGTCGTCCTCCCCGCGGGCCGCCGATGGCAGCTCGAGCTGGTGCGGCTCGCCGTCGTCGTCGGGCTCGCCGTCGTCGCCGCCGGGAGTCGCGTCGACCTCGGCCTGGTCCTCGACGTGCGTGAGGTCCTCGACCTTCGCGCGGGCGCGCGCGGCGGCGGCCGACGGCGCGCCCTCCGGCAGCTCCTCGGACAGCTCCTCGGGCGCCTCCGGGGACTCGCCCGCGCCCGTGTCGGCGGGCTCGTCGCCGAACAGGTCGGGGTAGCGCTCGCTCCCGTCCAGCGACGGGGCCTCGACGTGCGTGGCCTTGACCACGACGTCCTCGTCGTCGGGCTCGGGGACCTGCACGCGCGGCCGGCGGGTCGCCTGCGCCCCGGCCTTGATGCTGGACGAGGAGCGCCGCGCGGCCGCGGTCGCCGGGCCGTCGGCGCGGCGCAGGCCGAGCTGCTCGGGAGCCGACCGCAGGACGCGCGTGGTGTCGGCCACGCCGCTGCCGGTGGCCTGGAGGACCCCGGCCACCGAGGCGCCGGTGAGCAGCAGCACGCCGGCCAGCAGCAGGAACAGCGCGAGGATGTGGGTCCCGATCGAGCCGATGAGGTTGTGGCCGGCGTAGACCAGCAGCTCGCCGAGGTAGCCGCCGCGGTCGCGGAGGAAGGCGTCGTCCCAGTAGCCGTGGCGCATCCCGCTGGGGCCGAGGCCGAGCGTGCCGGCGGCCAGCATCGTGGCGAGCGCGAGCACGAGGCAGATCGCACCCGAGCGGAACGGCCGCACGGCCGGGAGCACCGGGCGCAGCACGATCACGGCGCCGGCGGCGACGATCCCGACCGGGGCGGCCAGGCGCAGGCCGCCGATGAGCAGCGCCAGGCCGTCCACGACGGCGTCCCCCGCCTGTCCGCCGTCCCAGCCCAGGTAGAGCGGGAACGCGAGGAACACGCCGACGGCCACCAGCGCGAGGCCGAGCAGGTCGAGATGGCGCTGCTCGAGCATCGGCAGGCGCGGCGCCCACGTGGCCGACGAGCGGCGGGCGCGGGTCCGTGTCGCGGGCTTGCGTGCGCGGCTGCCGCGCGAGGCGGTCGACCGGGACGACGTGGACGCAGGCTTGCGCTTGCGCGGTGCGGAGGTTCGGGTGGCGGCCATAGCTCGGACCATCTGCTTCGACGCCGACCATGGCGTCCCTGCCGGGGCGGCGGCGACCGGCGCCGTGCCGCGCGTGCGCTCAGGCGGGGGCGCCGACCAGCAGCGCGGCCACCTCGTCGGCCGGCAGCGGCCGGGCGAAGTGGAACCCCTGGACGCTGTGGCAGTCGATCGCGGTCAGCGCCGCCGCCTGCTCGGCGTGCTCGACGCCCTCGGCGACGCACTCCAGCCCCAGCCCGGCGGCGAGCCGCACGACCGCGTCGACGATCGCGGCGTCGTGGGCGTCGTCGACCAGCCCGTCGACGAATGACTTGTCGATCTTCAGCTTGTCGACGGGGAGCAGCTGGCGGAGGTGCCGCAGGGAGGCGTGCCCGACGCCGAAGTCGTCGACGGCGAGGCGGACGCCGAGGCCCTTGAGCTCGGCGAGGAGCGCCTGGGCGCGCGGCACGTCGGCCAGCAGCACCGTCTCGGTGACCTCCAGGCAGAGCCGCCCGGGCGCCAGACCCGTCTCGGCGAGCACTCGGCGCACCGTCGCGGCGAAGCCGGGCGCGGAGAGCTGGATCGCCGACACGTTGACGGCCACCTCGAGCTCGTCATGGTCCCAGCGCATCGCCTGCGCGCACGCCTCGGCCAGCACCCACTCGCCGATCGGCACGATCAGCCCGGTGCGCTCGGCGATCGGGATGAACGCGGCCGGCGACACCGTCCCGAGCCGCGGGTGGCGCCAGCGCAGCAGCGCCTCCACGCCGATCACGGCGCCGTCGGCGAGGCGCACCTGCGGTTGGTAGAGGAGCTGGAGCTCGCCGCGCGCCAGCGCCTCGCGCAGCGCGCCGTCGAGCTCGAGGCGCTCGCGGGCGCGCTCGCGCATCGACTCGTCGAACACCGCGCAGCGCGCCTTGCCCAGCTCCTTGGCGTGGTACATCGCGGCGTCGGCGTCCTGCAGCAGCCCGGCGGCGTCGTGGGCGCCCTCGTCCGGCGTCAGCGCCATGCCGACGCTCGCGGTGACGAACCGGGCCTCGCCGTCGAGGAACACGGGCTCCTCGAGCGCGCCGCCGATGCGGGCCGCGATCTGGCGCGCCTCGTGCTCGCCGCCGAGCCCGGGCAGCAGGACGGTGAACTCGTCGCTGCCGAACCGCGCGATGACGTCCTCGGGGCGCAGCACCTCGCGCAGGCGCTGCGCGACGGCCTGGATCAGCCGGTCGCCGGCGCCGTGGCCGAGGGAGTCGTTGATCGTCTTGAAGTCGTCGAGGTCGACGAAGAGCACCGCGACGTGGCCGCTGCCGGCGAGTCGCGTGCGGCGCCGCTCCAGGGTGTCCTGCACCCGGTCGACGAACTCGCGCCGGTTGGGCAGCCCGGTCAGCGGGTCGTGGCGCGTGCGCCAGTCCAGCTTGGCGCGGCTGTCGAGCGCCAGCTCGCGGGCGCGCTCGTTGGAGCGCCACGTCACCACGTTGACCAGCGACAGGGCGAGGATGAAGCCGGCGTGGATGGCCGCCCAGTGCCACGGGTGCTGCACGGCGTCGGCGTGCGCGCCGTAGACCGAGCGCGGGTCGACGGCGCCCATGATCCCGTGGTGGGCCAGCACGAACGCGAACGACAGCCCCCACGGCATCCAGTCCTCGTAGAGCGACAGGAGGGCGACCGCGACGAAGAAGTGGAAGTGCGCCTCCGTGACGCCGCCCCAGAGGTGCGTGAGGATCGCCGAGCACGTGACGAGGCCCAGGGCGCCGAGCGACGCACGGATGCGCGGGCCGAAGCGGCGCAGCCCGGCCGCGACGGCCGCGAAGGCGATCGGGCCGACGTCGAGCAGCCCGTGCTCGATGCTGTAGCCGCGGCTGACCGCGAACAGCGGGAGGGCCACCACGTGGGCCCAGAGCAGCCACACGACGGTTCGGTGGCGAGCCTCGAAGGCCGCCGGCGGCAACGTGCCGCCGGTCGGCAGCAGGCGCACGCGGCGCTGCTCGTCCGTCCGGGTGGCATCCGGACGCGCCGCGGGGCGGCGGGCCGCGGTGGCCAGGCTGAGACGACGAGGGGCCACGCCCCGATCTTCGGACGCTCGGCAGCGAACTTTCGCGGCGGCGCCGCGCGCGGACCGTGACGCTTCAGCTTCTCTTGAGCCTTGGCCCTACCATCGCGGGTGTGATCGACGGCCACGATCGGCAGGCGCGCGTCCTCATCGTCGAGGACGACGACGACATCGCCCAGGTCCTCCAGCGCTCGCTGCGCCTCGAGGGCTACGAGACGCGGATCGCCGGCGACGGCGAGGCGGCGCTCGGCGCGGCGACCGACTTCGTGCCCGACCTCGTCGTGCTCGACCTCGGGCTGCCCAAGCTCGACGGGATGGAGGTCGCCCGCCGCCTGCGCGCGTCCGACGACGTGCCGATCCTGATGCTGACCGCCCGCGACGCGCTGGAGTCGCGCGTGAGCGGCCTCGACGCCGGCGCCGACGACTACCTCGTCAAGCCGTTCGAGCGCCAGGAGCTGCTCGCGCGGCTGCGCGCGCTGCTGCGCCGGCGGCCGCCCCGCGGCTCGGCCTCGCTCGTGGTCTCCGACCTGTCGCTGAACCCCGACACCCACGAGGTGCGGCGCGCCGAGCGAACGGTCGAGCTCACCCAGCGCGAGTTCGAGCTGCTCGAGTACCTCATGCGCAACGAGCGCATCGTCGTCCCCCGCCAGCGGCTGCTGGAGGACGTGTGGGGCTACGACCCGTTCGCCACCACGAACACGATCGAGGTGTTCGTCTCGAACCTGCGGCGCAAGCTCGAGGCGGGCGGCGAGCCGCGTCTCCTGCACACGATCCGCGGGGCGGGATACGTCCTGCGCGCATGATCCGCTCGTTCGCCTCCCGCTCGATCCGCTGGCGCCTGGCGCTGCTGTCGGGCGGTGCGACGTTCCTGGTGCTGTGCGTCTTCGCGCTGGTGATGGGGCAGCTGACGGCGTCGCGCATCCGCAGCGACTTCAACAACCAGCTCGCCGCCGCCGTCGACGACCTCCGCGACCACCTGCAGCTCGAGTACAAGGGCGGCCGGCTCGTCGTCGACAACTCGATCTCCGACTACGCGGCGCCCAACCACGCCGTCATCCGCGTCCTGTGGGCGAACACCGGCCGCGTGATCGACGAGACCAAGAACGCTCCCGACTTCCCCCTCGGGACCGCGGACCGGCGCACCGACGAGGTCGGCGGCTACCGCGTCGAGACGCGCACCTTCGGGCGGTTCGTCCGGCTGCCCAACGACCTGAAGCAGATCGGCACGATCGCCGTCTCGGTGCAGTACGCGCGCCGCGTCTCCGACGTCGAGGCGACCGTGCACCGCGTCCGGCTGTTCCTGGTGCTCGGCGTGCTGGCGGGGACGGGCCTGGCGCTGGCGCTCGGGCTCGCGCTCTCGCGGCGCGCGCTGGCGCCGATCTCGCGGCTGACCGCCACGGCGCGCGACATCGAGGCCACGCGCGACCCGAGCCGGCGCGTCCCGGTGCCCGACACGGCCGACGAGGTCGCCGAGCTGGCGCGCACGCTGGACGGCATGCTGCAGGCGCTCGAGGAGTCGCGCGCCGGCACCGCCGCGATGCTCGACCGCCAGCGGCAGTTCGTCGCCGACGCCAGCCACGAGCTGCGGACGCCGCTGACCAGCGTGCTGGCCAACCTCGAGCTCCTGGCCGAGGTGCTCGACGGCGAGCGCGCCGAGGCGGCGCAGTCGGCGCTGCGCTCCACGCAGCGCATGCGGCGCCTGGTCGCCGACCTGCTGCTGCTCGCCCGGGCCGACGCGCGTCGCCGGGCGCCGCACGCCCTGACCGACCTGTCGGAGGTCGTGGTCGACGCCGCCGCCGAGCTCGGCCCGATGGCCGAGGACCACATCCTCACCGTCGACACCGATCCGGCGACCATCGACGGCGCCCGCGACGAGCTGCACCGCATGGCGCTCAACCTCATGCAGAACGCGCTCGGCCACACGCCGGCCGGCACCCACGTCCGCGTCACCGTCGGCCGCAGCGACGGCGAGGTCCGGCTCGTGGTCTCCGACGACGGGCCCGGGGTGCCGCCGGAGCTGCAGGACCGCATCTTCGAGCGGTTCGTGCGCGGCGACGGCGACCGCGGCGGCTCGACCGGACTCGGGTTGGCGATCGTCCGCGCGGTGGCCCGGACCCACGGCGGCGACGTCCGGTTGGAGTCGCCGCCGGCCGGCGGCGCCCGCTTCGTCGTCACGCTGCCGGCGCTGGGGCGTGCGGCCGGCCGGCGCCCGGAGGCCGGCGCGACCGCCGCCACGGCGTAGCCCGGCGCTCAGACCTCCACGACGACGGGCAGCACCATCGGGCGCCGCCGCAGGCGGTCGTAGACGAACTTCGCCAGGTCGTCGTGCAGCACCTGCTGCAGGAGGTCGATCTCGCGGATCTCCTCCCCCGCCGCTCGCTCGAGCGACGCGTTGACGGCCCCGCGGATGTCGTCGAGCAGATCCTCGGCGTCGCGCGGGTACGGCACGCCGCGGAAGATGATCTCGGGGTCGGCGACCGACGAGCCGTCCTGCTCGGAGATCGTCGCCACCACGACGAAGATGCCGTCGGCGCTGAGCATCCGCCGGTCGCGCAACGCGACGTCGGTCGGGTCGCCGATCTCGACGCCGTCCACGTAGATCATGCCCGCGCGCTCGCGCGAGCCCCAGCGGGCGCCGTCCTCGTCGATCTCCAGCGGCAGGCCGTTCTCGCCCTTGAAGATGTTGTCGGCGGGGATCCCGACGGCCTCGGCCAGATCCGAGTGCAGCTGGATGCGCTTGTGATCGCCGTGGATCGGCATCACGTACCTCGGCCGCGTCAGGTTGAGCATCAGCTTGAGCTCCTCCTGGTACCCGTGGCCGGAGGCGTGGATGGGCGTGTCGCGGGCGGTGACCACGTCGCAGCCGATGTGGTAGAGCCGGTCGATCGTCTCGTTGACCGCGCGCTCGTTGCCCGGGATCGGCGTGGCGGCGAACACGACCGTGTCGCCGTCGTGCAGCTCGACCTGCGGGTGGTCGCGATGGGCCATCCGGCGCAGGGCGCTGAGCGGCTCCCCCTGGCTGCCCGTCGAGACGATGACGAGCTTGTGGTCCGGGAAGTCGCTGGCCTCGCGCGGCTGCACGAACGCGCCCTCGGGCACGTCGATGTGGCCCAGCATCCGCCCGATGTTGATGTTCTTGCGCATCGAGCGGCCGACGAGCACCACCTTGCGCCCGTGCTGCGCCGCCGCGTCGACGACCTGCTGGACGCGGTGGATGTTCGACGCGAAGCAGGTCACCACGATCCGGCCCTCGCAGCGCCCGAACAGCGCCTCGAGGTTGGGGCCGGCGATCGACTCGCTCGGCGAGAAGCCCGGCCGGTCGGCGTTGGTCGAGTCGCCGCACAGCAGCAGCAGGCCCTCGCGCCCCAGCTCGGCCAGGCGGCTGACGTCCGCGGGGCGGCCGTCGACCGGCGTCTGGTCGAACTTGTAGTCGCCGGTGATGAGCATCGTCCCGAGGTCGGTCGTCAGCGCGACGGCCATCATGTCCGGGATCGAGTGCGTGAGGTGGACGAGCTCGATGTCGAACGGCCCGAGCTCGAGCGTCTCCCCCGGCTTGACGTCGTTGAGGTCGGTGTCCTTGAGCCGGTGCTCGTCGAGCTTGGAGCGCGCCATCGCCATCGTCAGCGGGCCGCCGAAGACGGGGATGTCCGTTCCCAGCTCGCGCAGGATCCACGGCAGCGCACCGAGGTGATCCTCGTGGCCGTGGGTGACGACGATGCCCTCGATGTCGTCCGCGCGCTCGCGCAGGTACGAGAAGTCGGGGAGCACGAGGTCGATGCCGACCTGCTCGGCCGTCGGGAACCGCAGCCCGACGTCGACGACGACGATCGCCCCGTCGTACTCGACGACGGTCATGTTCTTGCCGATCTCGCCCAGCCCGCCGAGGGGCAGGACGCGCAGCTTGCTCTTCGCCATGGTCTCCTAGGAGGTCCCCGCTGGGGCCAGCAGCCGGTGCCGCTCCAGCACGGCACGGATCTCGGCGCGCTCGCGCTCGTCGGCCGCGACCAGCGGCAACCGCAGCCCGCCGACGGGATGGCCGGCCATCGCCAGCGCGGCCTTCACCGGGATCGGGTTGGTGGTCACGCCCATCGCCGCGTAGACGTCGCGCAAGGCGGCGTCGATCTCGGCGCGGTGCTCGGGCTCGTCGACCATCCGGCGCATCTCGTCGCCGACCAGGTGGCTGGCGACGCAGATGCCGCCGCAGCCGCCGAGGTCGAGCGTGCGCGCGAGGATCTCGTCGTTGCCGGCGTAGAGGCCGAGGCCGTCCACGGGGGCCAAGTTGTCGTTGTTCGCCTGCTTGACGTACTCGATGTGCTCGATCTGGGCCAGCTCGGCCAGCAGGTCGTTGGGCACGTCGATCACGACGCGGCTCGGGATGTTGTAGAGGACGACCGGCTTGTCGGTGGCCTTGGCCACCTCCTGGTAGTGCCGGACGATCCCGCGCCGGTTGGGCTTGTTGTAGTACGGCGTGACGCTCAGGACGGCGTCGACGCCCAGCTCGGTCGCGCGCTCCGTGAGGTGCACGGCGTGGCGCGTGTCGTTGGAGCCCGTCCCGGCGACGATCGTGCAGCCCTCGGGGCGCTCCTGCACGGCCAGCTCGACGACGCGGAGGTGCTCCTCGTCGGTGAGCGTGGACGCCTCGCCGGTGGTGCCGCAGACGACGAACCCGTCGGACCCGTGGCGGGCGAGGTGTTGCAGGAGCGCGACGAACGCCTCCTCGTCGACGTTCAGGTCGTCGTCGAACGGGGTGACGATCGCGGTGAGGATGGCGCCCAGGCCGGCCACGGATCTCATTCTCCCAGGATCAGCCCGCGAGCGGGTCGCCGCCGGTGAGCTTCGGCGGCGCGTCCTGTGAGCGGTCGGTGTCGCCGAGCGGGCCGGAGGGCGGGGTCACCGGCGCGGCGGGCGCGGCGGGCGGCGCGGGCGCGGCGGTGGGCGCCGCCGCCTCGGTGGGCGCGACCGCGACCTCGGGGGCGTCGGCGGCGCCGGCGGGCGGCTCGGCCGCCGGAGCGGGCTGGGCCGGGGCCGGCGCCGTCGAGGCGGCGCCACCCGGGGCGCCGGCCTGCTGGCGCTCGTTGAACTGGGTCTGGACGTCGTCGAGCTTGGACTGCGCCTGATCGGCCAGCGCCTTGGCCCGCTGCTTCAGCGTGCCGTCCTTGGCCTCCTTCTGGGCCTGCTCGGCCAGCTTCTTCGCCTTGTCCATGAAGCCCATGGGCTCTCTCTCCTCCTGGTTCGGTCGGGCTCGAAGCGTACCCTCGACGGGTGCCGGAACCCGCTTCGCTCGCCGCCGAGATCGTCGCCGTCCGGTGGCGAGCCGACGACGGCGGCTTCGCCGTGCTGGCCGCGGTGGGCGATGACGGGCGTGAGGTGACGCTCACCGGCCCGATCGCGCACCTGCACGAGGGCGACACGGTGGAGGTCGAGGGGGTCTGGCGCGAGCACCCGCGGTTCGGGCGCCAGCTGCACTGCGAGCAGGTGCTGGTCGGCCCCCCGGCCAGCGAGGACGCGCTGCTGGCGCTGCTGGCGTCGGTCAAGCACGTCGGGCCGCGGGGTGCGGAGTGGCTGCTCGACCGCCACGGCACCGACGTGCTCGAGGCCGTGGACCGCGACCCGGGCGCGCGCCTGCACGAGGTCCCCGGGATCGGGCGCGCCCGGCTGAAGGCGGCGGTGGCCTCCTGGCAGCAGCAGGCCGGCGGCCGGGCCCTGCGGCTCCTGCTCGCCGAGCACGGCGTCCCGGCCGCGGTGGCCGCGCGGGTGCACAAGGCGCTGGGCGGCGGCGCGCTCGCGCTGCTCGAGGAGGACCCGTTCGCGCTGGCCAAGGTGGACGGCGTCGGCTTCGCCACCACCGACGCGGTGGCCCGCGCGCTCGGGACGCCGCCCGACGACCCGGCGCGCATGAGCGCAGGCCTGCACCACGTGCTGCGCGCGGCCGAGCAGGACGGCCACTGCTTCCTGCCGCGCGACGAGGTCGTCGCCCGGGCGGCCCGGCTGCTGGAGCTGCCCGCCCGCGACGTCAGCACGCATCTGGAGTCCGGGGACAGCGACGTCGTGCTCGACGCCGACCGCGCCATCGACGCCCG
This sequence comes from Baekduia sp., assembly GCA_035765735.1. GTDB lineage: Bacteria > Actinomycetota > Thermoleophilia > Solirubrobacterales > Solirubrobacteraceae > Baekduia. Next base: position 117,039 of record DASTWY010000061.1, read on the forward strand.
CATGGACCGCACGGAGCGCGAGCTGGCCGACCGGGTGCGCGAGCTTGCGACCGCGCCCCCGACGCTGGACGTCGAGGTGCCCGACGAGCCGGAGGCCGACGACGCGGACGGCCACGCCCCGACGCCGGCGCAGTGGGCGGCGGTGCGGGCCGCCGCCGAGCACCGCATCTCGATCCTCACGGGCCTGCCGGGCACCGGCAAGACGGCGACGATGCGGGCGCTCGTCGATCTGCTGCGCGCCCAGAAGCGCACCGTCCGGCTGTGCGCGCCGACCGGCAAGGCGGCGCGCCGGCTGTCGGAGGCCACGGGCGCCGAGGCGACGACCATCCATCGCCTGCTCGAGTACGTCCCCGGCGAGGGCTTCGCCCGCGACGCCGACGACCCCCTGACCGGCGTGGACCTGCTCGTGGTCGACGAGGCGTCGATGCTCGACGTGCGCCTCGCCGCGGCGCTGCTGGACGCGGTCGGGCCGCGCACGCACGTGCTGCTGGTCGGCGACGTCGACCAGCTCGCGGCGGTGGGTCCGGGCCGTGTGCTCGCCGATCTCATCGCCTCGGGCGCGATGCCCGCGACGGCGCTCACCGAGGTCTTCCGCCAGGCGGCGCGGTCGCTCATCATCCGCGCCGCGCACGCGATCGACCGCGGCGAGCGGCCGCCGACGCAGGCCCGTCCCGGCGACGTCCGCGACTTCTTCCTCGTCGAGCGCGACCGCCCGCAGGAGATCTTCGACGAGGTGGTCTCGCTCGCCACGCGCCGCCTGCCCGGGCACTACGACCTCGACCCGGTCTCCGACGTGCAGGTGCTCGTCCCGATGCACAAGGGCCCGGTGGGCATCGACGTGCTCAACGAGACGCTGCGCGAGCAGCTCAACCCGGGCGGGCAGACGGTCAAGGGCACGCCGTTCCGGATCGGCGACCGCGTCATGCAGACGCGCAACAACCACGAGCGCGCCTTCTACAACGGCGAGATCGGCGTGATCGTCACGGCGGACCCCGGGCGGCGGACCGTGACGCTCGTCGGCGACGACGGCCGCACGCTGACGCTCGACACGCCCGAGACCGGGACGCTGCGGCTGGCGTACGCCTGCTCGGTGCACAAGATGCAGGGCTCGCAGGCCCCGGCGATCGTCATCGCGCTGGCGCGCGGCCACGCGCCGATGCTGACGCGCAACCTGCTCTACACCGCGGTGACGCGCAGCCAGGCGGCGTGCGTGGTCGTGGCCGAGCGCGGCGCCCTGGCGACGGCGCTGGGGCGCGTGGACGCCTCGCGGCGCAACACGCGGCTCGTCGGGCTGATCGCTCGCCCAGAGGGCTCGGATCAGCCTGCGGGTGTTGGCCCAGGGGGCCAGACCCGCGCCTGAGGCGCGGCGATCGATCGTCGCCCAATAGCCTGCCTTGGCGGTGTCCGCCTCCGTCGCCCTGGGCCTGGTCCTCGCGCTGTGCTGCGCCGTCGTCGCGCTGCTCGGCTTCCTCTTCAAGCTCCGTGGCGCCGAGGGCGCGCCGGCGGTGGAGTGGCGCCATCCCGTGCGCTCGACGGTCGCGCTGTTCGCCAACCGCTGGTGGACGCTGGGGATCGTCGTCGCGACGACCTCCTGGTTCTTCCACGTGGCCGCCCTGGCGCTGGCGCCGATCAGCCTCGTGCAGGCGACGATCGCCGGCGGGCTGGTGCTGCTGACGCCGATGGCCGACCGGCTGTTCGGCGTGGGCGTCACGCGCCGCGACTGGATCGGCGTGGCGATCACCGCGGTGGGGCTCGCGCTGCTGGCCGTGACCCTGGGCCAGAGCGCCGACAGCGCCCACGACGACTTCGCGCCCGGGACGCTTGCGCTCTACGTCGGCGTGCTCACCGTGGTGGCGCTCGCGTGCTGTGGGATCGCCAGCCGGGTCCGAGACGGGTCCGGGCCGGTGCTGGCGCTGGCCGCGGGCCTGCTGTGGGGCGGCAGCGACGTCACGATCAAGGCCGCGACGCCCACGCTCGTCGACCACGGGCTGCTCGTCCTGCTGACCCCGTACGCGCTGGTCATCCTCGCGCTCTCGCTCGTCGGCCTCGTGGTCAGCGCGCGCTCGCTGCAGCTCGGCCCGGCGGTCGCCGTGATCGCGATCACGAGCGCCGCGGCGAACGTGGTGACGATCGCCGCGGGGTCGCTCGTCTTCTCCGAGCCGCTGCCCGACGGCGGCGGGGCGCTCGCGCTGCGGCTGCTCGCGTTCGCCGCGGTGATCGCCGGCAGCACGGTGACGCGCGCGCCCGAGCCCGAGCCGGAGCCGACGGCGGCCTGAGACCGCCGGTCCGCGACGGGTTGACGGCGCGATGCGCCGTCAACGCGTCGGGCGATGCGGGGGCTCCGGTGCGCGACGGGTTGACGGCGTGATGCGCCGTCAAAGCGTCGAGCGTCAGGAGTCGCGCCGGCGCTCGTGGCGCTTCAGGGCGTCCGTGAAGCGCCGCGGGACCCGCGGCGGCGCCACGCCGCCCTCCTGCTCCCACAGGGTCACGACGACGAGCTCGTGGCCGTCGCGACGGCAGACGTAGACGACCGAGCGGTCGGCGAGGTCGCGCACGTACAGCGAGCCGCGCGCGGCGGTGGCGCCCGGCGGCGGCTCGTCGCTGGTGCGGCCGGCCTGCACGGCGCGGCCGACCCGCGCGGCGATCTCGGCCTTCGCGTCCAGCGCGCCCGCGACGCGCTGGCGGAACCGCTCGGCGGCGTGGTCGGTGACGGCGACGAGCACGGGCGGCTCCGGTCAGGCGCCCAGCGCCCGGCGGTACCGGACCTCGGGCACGCCGCGCCACGCGCCCTCGCCGCCGTCGGGCTCCCAGCCGCGCGCCGCGTAGAACGCCCGCCCGTGGCCGTTGGCCGCGAACGTCCACAGCCGCCCCGTCGTGCAGCCGGCGGCCTGCATGGCCCCGATCGCGTGGTCGTGCAGACGGCTGCCGACCCCGGCGCCCTGGGCGGCGGGATCGACGTAGAGACCGCGCAGCGTCGCGGTCCGCGGGTCGCCGTCCTCCCCCGGCCGCACCTGGACGACGCCGACGACGAGGCCGTCCTGGTCCCAGACCGAGGCGCCCTCCAGCGTGCGCGTCTCCCAGCGCTCCAGGCGCTCGGTGACGGTCGGCATCTCCTCCTCGGGCACGAAGTCGACGTAGGCCCAGCGCCACGCTCGTACCTCCAGCTCGGCCAGCGTGCGGGCGTCCTCGCGGCGCGCCGGCCGGATCATCCCTCGTCGAAGAGCAGCCGCTCGAGGCCGATCACCAGCGGCTCGGGCTGCTCCGGGACGCGCCGCACGGCCAGCAGCACGCCGGGCACGAACGACGTGCGGTCGGTCGAGTCGTGGCGGATGGTCAGCGTCTGACCGACATCGCCGAGGATGACCTCCTGGTGGGCGACGAGCCCGGGCAGGCGGACCGAGTGGATCGGGACGTCGCCCTCCATGAGCTCGGCCGTGCGCTTGGCCGTGCCCGAGGGGGCGTCGAGCTTGCGGTCGTGGTGCAGCTCGATGATCTCGGCCTTGGCCATCAGCCGCGACGCCTCGGCGGCGAAGCGCATCATCAGCACGGCGCCGATGGCGAAGTTCGGGGCCAGGAACGCCTTGCCGGGCCGGGGCTCCTGCAGCGGCGACGGGTCGAAGCCCGTGGTCCCGATGACGACGTGGACGCCCGCCTCGACGCACGTCAGCGCGTTGTCCAGCGCCGTGTCGGGGCGCGTGAAGTCGACCACGACGTCGCAGTCGCCGAGGATGGCCTCCAGCGACGTGCCGAGCGCGGGGTCGGCGCGACCCGCGAGCACCAGGTCGTCGGCCTCCTCGACCCCGGCGCAGATGGCCTGCCCGACGCGACCGGCGGCGCCGGCGACGCCGACGCGAAGGAGGTCGCCGGACATCACGCGGCCTCCGAGAGGCTCGGTGAGATCGGCTCCAGCGCGGTGCGGAACACCGACTCGTCGGCGCCGATGCCCGCGGCGCTCAGGCGCTCGGGGGCATAGAGCTCCCGGGCGAGCGCCGCCACGTCGTCGAGCGACACCGCCTCGATGCGCTCGACGACGTCGTCGACCGTCAGCACCGGCATGTCGGCCAGCACCGACGCGCCGAGGCGGTTCATGCGCGCGGTCGTGGACTCGAGCGAGAGCACCACCCGGCCCTTGACGTTCTCCTTGGCCCGCTGCAGCTCCTCGGCGGTGACGCCATCCTGAAGCAGGCGCTCGAGCTCGCCGGCGACCACCTGCAGCGCGACCCGGACGTTGTCGGGCCGCGTGCCGACATAGAGGCCGACCTGGCCGGCGCCGGCGTACAGCGAGGTGAACGAGTAGACCGAGTACGCCAGCCCGCGCTTCTCGCGGACCTCCTGGAACAGCCGCGACGACGACGTGCCGCCGAGGATGCCGTCGAGGACCCGCAGCGCGAAGCGGCGGTCGTCGTCCCGGGCGATGCCCGGCGCGCCAAGGGTGACGTGGTACTGCTCGGTCTCCTTGGCGGCGAAGCCGACGCGGGCGGTCGCGGCGTCCGGCGCGGGAAGCGCCGTGGCGGCTCCGGCAGCGCGCTGGCCGGCCTCCCCCATCGTGCTGCGGACCAGCTCGACGAGGTGGTCGTGGTCGACGGCCCCAGCGGCCGAGACGACGACGTTGCGCGGCGTGTAGCGCCCGGCGTGGAAGGCCCGCAGGTCGGACGCGGGGGTCCCGGCCACGACGTCGCGGCGGCCGATGATCGCTCGGCCGAGCGGGTGATCGCCGAAGACCGCCTCGCCGAGCACGTCGAAGACGCGGTCCTGCGGGTCGTCCTCGTACATCGCGATCTCCTCGAGGACGATCTCGCGCTCCTGCGCCAGGTCGTCCTCGCCGATCCGCGGCCGCCAGACCATGTCGGCCATCACGTCGAAGGCGCGGTCGAGGTGCACGTCGAGCACGCGGCTGTAGACCGAGGTGGTCTCCTTGCCGGTGCCGGCGTTGATCTCGGCGCCCATGCCGTCGAAGAGCTGGTCGATCTCCAGCGACTCGTAGCGGGCCGTCCCGCGGAACAGCATGTGCTCCAGCAGGTGGGACAGGCCCGCCCGGTCGGCGTCCTCGTAGCCCGAGCCGGTGCCGATCCAGAACCCGAGCGCGACGGATCGCACGGAGTCCATCGGCTCCGTGACGACCCGCACGCCCGAGTCCAGCTCGGTCAGGCGATGTTCTTCGCGCAGGGCGCTGTCGCTCCGGCTCAGGGCTCCGGATCGCGCCTAGTCGCGGTCCGGGTCGCGGTCGCTGCGGTGCCGCGGGCGGCCGGAGCCGCGCGGGCGGTCGCCGCGGTCGCCGCGGTCACCGCGGTCGCGGTCGCGGTCGCGGCCGCCACGCTCGCGCCGCGGGCCGCCGCCGTTTCCGCCGCCGCCACCGCCGCCGCCACCCGAGCCGACCGACGAGAGCTCCTCGACGGACTTGCCGGCGATCTCCGGGTCCTCGGCGAGGCGCAGGCCGATGCGGCCGCGCTCGCGGTCGACCTCGACCACGCGAACGGCGATCTCGTCGCCCTTGTTGAGGACCTCCTCGACGGTCCCGACGCGCTGGCCCGGGGCGACGTTGGAGATGTGCAGCAGGCCGTCCGTGCCCTTGGCCAGCTCGACGAAGGCGCCGAACGTGGTGGTCTTGACCACCTTGCCGGTGAACGAGTCGCCGACCTCGACCTCCTTGGTCATCGAGCGGATGCGCTCGGCCAGCTGCTCGCCGAGCTCGCCGTTGGCCGAGTAGACCAGGACCTGGCCGTCGTCGTTGACGTCGATCTGCGACTCGAACTCCTCGGACAGGCCGCGGATCGTCTCGCCGCCCTTGCCGATGAGCAGGCCGATCTTCGACGGGTCGATCTGGACGGTGATGATGCGCGGCGCGTACGGCGAGAGCTCCTCGCGCGGCTTCTCGATCGCGGCGTGCATCTGGCCCAGGATGTCCAGGCGGGCCTCACGAGCCTGGGCGAGCGCGTCGCGCAGGATGTCGAACGTGACGCCCGTGATCTTGATGTCCATCTGGAGGGCGGTGATGCCGTCCTCGGTGCCGGCGACCTTGAAGTCCATGTCGCCGAGGTGGTCCTCGACGCCGGCGATGTCGGTGAGGACGGTGTAGTCGTCGCCCTCCTTGATGAGGCCCATCGCGATGCCGGCCACCGGCGCCTTGATCGGCACGCCGGCGTCCATGAGCGACAGCGTCGACCCGCAGACCGAGGCCATCGAGGACGAGCCGTTGGACTCGAGGATGTCCGACACGACGCGGATCGTGTACGGGAAGTCGTCGATCGACGGGATCATCGGCACCAGCGCGCGCTCGGCGAGCGCGCCGTGGCCGATGTCGCGGCGCTTGGGCCCGCGCATGAAGCCGGCCTCGCCCACCGAGAACGGCGGGAAGTTGTAGTGGTGCCAGTAGTACTTCTTGGTCTCGAGCCCGAGGGTGTCGAGGCGCATCTCCTCCTTGAGCGTGCCGAGCGCGGCGACGCTCATGGCCTGCGTCTGGCCACGGGTGAAGAGGGCCGAGCCGTGCGTGCGCGGCAGCGGGCCGACCTCGATGGAGATCGGGCGGATCTCGCGCTCGCTGCGGCCGTCGGGGCGCTTCTTGTGGACGGCGATGCGCTCGCGGATGATCTGCTTCTCGAGCTTGTCGAACGCGGCCTGTGCGCGCGTGCGGTACTCCGCGTAGGTCTCCGCGCTCGGGTCGCCCGAGTACTTCTCGATCACGGACTCCTCGACGGCCTTCGTGGCGGCCTGGCGCTCGAGCTTGTCGACGACCTGGGTGGCCTCGTCGAGCTGCGCGCCATGCGACTGGCGGATCTCCTCCAGGAGGCCCGGGTCGACCTGCGGCGCCTCGATGACCAGCTTCTCCTTGCCGACCTTCTCGGCCAGCTCGCGCTGCACGGCGCAGAGCTTCTTGATCGCCGAGTGCGCGATGTCGAGCGCGTCGAGGATCTCGGCCTCCGGCACCTCGTTGGCGCCGGCCTCGACCATCAGGATGGCCTCCTCGGTGCCGGCCACGATCAGATCGAGGTCGGTGTTCTCGAGGAGGTGCTCCTCCGCCGGGTTGACGACGAAGTTGCCCTCGACCTTGCCGATGCGCACGGCGCCGACGGGATGCGGCAGCGGGACCTCGCTGATCATGAGCGCGGCGGACGCGCCGTTCATGGCCAGGATGTCGTACGGGTGCACGTGGTCGATCGACAGCGGCATGGCGACCAGCTGCGTCTCGTAGTGCCAGCCCTTCGGGAAGAGCGGGCGGATCGGCCGGTCGATCATGCGGGCCGTGAGCGTGGCCTTCTCGCCGGAGCGGCCCTCGCGCTTGAAGAACGAGCCGGGGATCTTGCCGGCCGCGTACATCCGCTCCTCGACGTCCACCGTCAGCGGGAGGAAGTCGACGTCGCGGAGGTTGCCGACCGTCGCGGTGTTCAGGACGATCGTGTCGCCCTGGCGGACGACGACGGCGCCGGAGGCCTGCTTGGCCATCCTGCCGGTCTCGAAGGAGATCTCGGTTCCGGCGATCTCCACGGACACCGTGGTGACGGCGTCATTCGACATAGGTGTTGTTCCCTTCTTGTGGCCCGCGCGTCGGACTCGGCGGGCCGGGTGTCTCTTGTCTCTCGATCCGAGCTTCCGATCAGTCTATCGATGGACGCAGCAGGGCCGGGGTCGTGGTGACTCCCGCCCGCAGGCCCTCCCGCACATCGCGTCGTACCCGCTGCGCGACCGCCTCCGACCGGCGGTCGCCCTCGAACCGCTGCACGTCGAGGCCCAGCCGCTCGCACCGCTCCCAGAGGTGCGGGTCGTCGATGTGGCCCTGGTCCTCGAACAGCGCGTCGTGGAAGGCCCAGAACGCCCCCTGCAGCGCGGCGGCCTCGGCGGCATGGGCCAGCGCGAGCGCGCGTGGGTGCTTGGCTCGCAGCGCGAAGTGGCGGAAGACGACCCGCCGCTGCGCGTCGCGCAGGCGGAGCGCCTCGACGGCGCACCGCGGGCAGCTGAAGTCGGCGAACAGCACGACGAGCTCGCCCTCCTCGCCGCGCACGTGGTCGTCGGCGCGAAGGCCCGAGATCGGCGCGCTGGTGAGATCGGCCATGCGCCGGGGAACGTACCCCGTGGGCATGCGCACCCACGTCCTCCGCCGCGAGCAGGTCCTCCCCGGCACGCCCGAGCAGGTCTTCCCGTTCTTCGCCGACGCGCGCAACCTCGAGGCGATCACGCCGCCGCTGCTGCGCTTCGAGGTCGTCACGCCCGGCGACATCCCCATGCGGGTCGGCACGCTGATCCAGTACCGCCTGGCCCTCCGCGGCCTCGGCGTCAACTGGCTGACGTCGATCCAGGACTGGGACCCCCCGCACCGCTTCGTCGACGTCCAGGTCCGGGGGCCCTACGCGCTGTGGTACCACACGCACGAGTTCGAGCCCCACCCGGACGGGACGCTCATGCGCGACGTCGTCCGCTACGCGATCGGCTTCGGCGTGGCGGGCGAGCTGGCGCGGCGGGCGTTCGTCGCCCGCGACGTCGAGGCGATCTTCGACTTCCGGCGCGACGCGGTCGTCCACCGGCTGCGCGAGCGGGTGCCGGCGCTCGCGTCCTGAACCTTCATCTGGGACTCAGCTTCGGCTCATCAGGCCTTCAGCGCCGCTGCCGATCATGGGTGCATGCCCGTCCCTGAGCTCACCCTCGCGCAGGTCCGGGAGATCGCCCGGCTGCGGGCGCGCCATGCCGGCGCCGAGGTGCGCGCGCACCAGCGCCCGTGGGGCGTGATCGTCGAGGTCCGCCGCCACGGCCACGTCGTCGAGATCGAGCGCTTCGACTTCGACGGCGCGACGCTGCACGACCAGCCGATCCGGCTGGCGGCCTGAGGCCTCAGGCCGCGGCGGCGCCGAGGCCGTCGAAGATGAGGTTGACGCCGGGCAGGTCGCCGGGCGAGTCGGCCAGGTGCGACCACTGCACCACGCCGTCGGGACCGACGATGACCAGCGCGCGGTTCGTCATCCCCGCGGGCTCGAAGTAGGCGCCGAACGTCCGCGACGCCTCGCCCTTGGGCTCGAAGTCGGAGAGCTGCTCGATGGTGATTCCGAGCTGCTTCTTGAACGCCGTCTGCGACCACGTGGCGTCGGTCGACACGCCGTAGAGCACGGCGCCGTGCTCGCGCAGCTCGTCGAGCGCCTCCTCGTAGACCTGCAGCTGGTCGGTGCAGACCGGGCTGAAGGCGAACGGGTAGAAGACCAGGACCGTGGTGCGGCCCTTGAGGTCCTCCTGCGTGAAGTCGCTGCCGTCCTCGCGCTTGAGGATGAAGTCGGGGACCGGCGTCCCCGGCGCGATGATGCCCACCGCTAGCGGCGCAGGCCGAGCTCGGCGATGAGCCCGCGGTACGCCTCGAGGTCGCTCTTCGCCAGGTAGGCGAGGAGGCGGCGGCGCTGGCCGACGAGCATGAGCAGGCCGCGGCGGCTGTGGTGGTCCTTCTTGTGCTCCCGCAGGTGCTCCGTGAGGTCGTTGATGCGCGCGGTCAACAGGGCCACCTGGACCCGCGTGCTGCCCGTGTCCTGGGGGTTCTCCCCGAACTGGGCGATGATCTCCTGCTTGCGTTCTGCGGTCAGCGTGCTCATGTGCGGCGACGCAGGGTAGCAGTCGACTTCCGGTGGAAGGCGTGCGGTCGCGACCGGTCGCTCAGCCGCCCGCGGGCGCGCGCGCGGCCTCGACGTCGCGCCCCATCTGCTCGACGAGCGCCTCGACGCTCTCGAACCGGCGCTCGCCGCGCAGCCGCCGCAGGAACTCGACGCGGATCCGCTGCCCGTAGAGGTCGCCGGACCAGTCGATCAGGTACGCCTCGATCAGCTCGCCGCGGCCGGTCACGAACTGCGGCCGGACGCCCACGTTCGTCGCGGCCGGGATCCACTCGACGTCCGCGGCGTCCGATCCGCCGGGCGCGGCGATCCTCACGCGGCAGGCGTAGACGCCGTGGCCGGGCACGACGAACCCCGGCTGCGGCACGAGGTTGGCCGTCGGGTAGCCGAGGGTGCGGCCGCGCTTGTCGCCGTGGACGACCTCGCCGTCGACGGCGAACGGCGCCCCGAGCAGCTCGTCGGCGTAGTGCACGGCGCCGCCGAGGAGCAGGCCGCGGATGTGGCTGGAGCTCACCACCTCGCCGTCGACCTCGAGCAGCGGCACGACCCGCGCCTCGAAGCGCCCGTCGGCGGCCAGCATCGCGGCGTCGCCCTGGGCCTTGTGGCCGAAGCGGAAGTTCTCCCCCACGCTCACGTGCGTGGCCTGGAGGCGCTCGACGAGGACGTGCGTGATGAAGTCCTCGGCGCTGCGCGCCGCGAACGCCCCGTCGAACGGGATCACGACCAGCTCGTCCACGCCCAGCGCGCCGACCAGCTCCGCCTTGCGGTCGAGGGTCGTCAGCAGCCGCGGCTCGGTGCCGGGCGCGACGACCGACTGCGGATGCGGGTCGAACGTCACGACGGTGTCCGCGCCGGCGATCACCTCGCGATGCCCGAGGTGCACCCCGTCGAACGTGCCGATCGCGACGCGGCGCGGGCGGGGTTCGGCGTCGGGCAGGTACGTGAGCTTCACGCCGCGAAGCCTAGGCGCTCACCGGCGCGCGCCGTCGGCCGCGCCGGTGAGTGCCGCGGCGCCTACCGGAACGTGCCCTGGTAGGTGAAGGTGTAGACGCCGTCCTGCAGCGGGCCGCTGAACGTGGCCACGAACGAGTGGCCGCGGAGCTTCCCCGTGCCCTTGGTGAGCTTGATGTGGCCGTCGGTGACCGTGCCCGTGCCGTCCGGGTTCAGGGTCTGCGTCGCCGAGCCGGTGCCGCTCAGCGTGCCGCGCGTCGTGAAGAGCGTCACCGACTTGGAGGTGACCTTGAACGTCCCGTTGGGCGCCGGCAGCGCCGTGACCCGGTAGACGATCGCGCCGTGGCCGAACAGCGCGCTGTCGATGTCGCCCGAGGCGATCTGCAAGCCGCCCGCGGCGTGGTTGATGCCCAGCCACGCGGTGCCATGGTCCTTGCGGGCGCCGGCGGCGCCGGCGGTCGTGGTGACGGCGGCGAGCGCCGCGACGAGCGCGGCGACGACCACCGTGCGGATGATGGTGCGCATGGGCCCATGCTGCGGGGCATGGCCGCCGCGGCGCACCATCCGTTTCGGGCGATGCGCCGTGTCAGGTCCGGAACCCGACGCGCGGCCGGGCGGTGCCGCCGGCGACCTCGGCGATGCACACCGGCTCGCCGGCCGGGTCGAGCAGCAGCACCTCGTGAGCGCCGCCGGCGACGTCGCCGACCGCGACGCGCTGCCCGTGGCCGGCACCGCGGGCGCAGTCCTCGTCGACGGCCGCCGTGGGCAGCACCGCGGCCAGCGCGCGCCCCAGCGGGATCGGCTCGTCCGAGGCGTCCTCGACGCCGAACGGGCCGATCGACGTGCGCCGCAGCTCGAGGCAGTAGGCGTCGCCGAGATCGGCGACCAGCGACCGGACGTAGGTGCCCGACGAGCAGGCGATCGAGAAGGCGGCGCGGTCGCCCTCGCGCCAGAGCTGCTCGAAGCGGTCGACGCGGACCTCGCGCTCGGGGATCTCGACCTCCTCTCCGGCACGCGCCAGCGCGTAGGCGCGCCGGCCCCCCACCTTGATCGCGCTGTAGGCGGGCGGCCGCTGGCGGATCACGCCGGTCGGCAGCTCGGGCGGGTCCGGTGGGACCCGGCCGGTCTGCAGCAGCTCGCCCTCGGGGTCGCCCGTCGTCGACGTCCAGCCGAGCCGCGCGAGCGTCTCGTAGGTCTTCGGCTGGTCCATGAGGAACCGCTGGGCACGCGTCGCGCGGCCGACGAGGACCAGGAGCAGGCCGGTGGCGAACGGGTCGAGCGTCCCGGCGTGGCCGACCTTCGTCTTGCGCGGCAGCGACCGCCGGACCCGGGCGACGACGTCGTGCGACGTCGGCCCCGCGGGCTTGTCGACGAGCAGGACGCCGTCCACCGCAGCCATCACGCGCGGGAGCGAGCCCCCTGGGCGAGCTGCCGCCAAGCGCATCGAGCCCTCTGGGCGAGCATCCGCCAGCCCCTAGGCGAGCTGCCGCCCCGAGGCGAGCCCTCTGGGCGAGTCCTCGGCAGCGAGCTGGGCGGCGACCTGCTCGCGCAGGAACCCGACCAGCTCGGCCTCGGCCATCTGCGTCGAGAAGCCGGCCGCCTGCCGGTGACCGCCGCCGCCGGCCACGCGGGCGATGGCCGACACGTCGACCTGGCCGTCGGTGGAGCGCAGCGAGACCTTCTTGCGGCCGGTGCCGCCGTCGTCGACCAGCTCGCGGGCGAGCGCCGCGACCTTCGTGCCCTCGACGGAGCGCAGGTGGTCGATGATGCCCTCGCTGTAGCTGTCCTCGGCGCCCGCGAGGCGGAAGTCGTCGCGCGACAGGTGCGCGACGGTCAGCGTGCCGTCGTCGTGGCGCTCGACGTGCGTCAGGGCGCGGGCGAGCAGCTCGAGCTTGGCGTACGGCATGTCCTCGTACAGCCGCCGGTAGATCGCGTGCGTGTCGACGCCGGCCTCGATCAGCTCGGCGGCCATGACGTGCGCCCGCGGCCCGGTGTTCTCATACATGAACTTGCCGGTGTCGGTGACCAGGCCCACGTACAGCGCCTCGGCGGTCTCCTGGTCGGGCTCGACGCCCAGGGCCCGCATGAGGTCCCAGACGATCTCCGCCGTGCACGACGCGCCGGGGTCGACGAGGTCGACGGTGCCGAAGCACGTGTTGTCGTGGTGGTGGTCGACGTTGAGGATGCGCGCGTCGGCGCCCTTGACCACGTTGAGCGGGGTGCGGTCGATGTTGCCGCAGTCCAGGAAGATGATCGTGCGCTCGACCAGGTCGCTCGGCGGGACCGTCGACAGGCCCTCGAGGTCGAAGAAGCGGTACTCGTACGGCAGCGGGAACTCGTCGGCGGCCATGAGCATCACCGAGTCCTTGCCCAGCGCGGTGAGGACGCGGTGCATCGCCACCAGCGAGCCCAGCGCGTCGCCGTCGGGATGCTCGTGGGTCACCAGGCAGAAGCGGTCGGCGCTGCCGATCTCGTCCAGCACCTGGTCGCGGGCAGACGCCCCGCCGTTGCGGTCGGTCATGCGCCGTCCTCCTGCACCTGGTCGATGAGCGCCTCCAGCCGTGCGGCGCGCTCCGCGATGTCGTCGAGCTCGAACGTCAGCGCCGGCGTGCGCTTCAGCCGCAGCTCCCGGGCGACGCGGCCCTGCAGGATCCCGTGCGCCGAGCGCAGGCCCTCCAGCGTGGCGGCCTGCTCGTCGGGTGTGCCGAGCACGCTGACGAACACCCGCGCGTGGCGCAGGTCAGGGCTCGTCCGAACCTCGGTGATTGTCACGAATCCGACCCGGGGGTCCTTGAGATCTCGGGAGACCGCGTCGCCCAGCACTTCGCGGACGGCCTCGTCCACGCGGCGCATGCGCCCTCCTCCGGGACTCATCCTAGACCCTCCACGTCGGCGAACGAGGCCAGGACGCGATCCATGCGGACGCCGTCCGGGAAGCGGCTGTCGAGGAAGCGCTGCACGCCGTCCACCGCGTCGGCGAGCTGCGACATCGAGCCGCGCACCAGGGCGGCGGCCAGCGTCGCGCGCTGCCACCGGTCCTGGTGCTCGACCTCGGCGACGGCGAGGCCCAGCCGCCCGTGCAGCTGGGCCTTCACCGAGGACAGCTCCTTGCGCTTGCCCTTGAGCGACGCCGCGTCCGGGAAGTGCAGGTGGATCGTGAGCAGCGCCACGTAGGCGGACACCTGCGGCCGGCCTTCCCGGCGGGCAGCGCGGAGCCCCGGCCTACGACGGCTGGAGCTCGCGCTCCACCTGCCGCGTCTCGTAGACCTCGAGGACGTCGCCCTCGCGGATGTCCTGGTAGTTGGCCAGGACGATGCCGCACTCGTAGCCGGTCGCGACCTCGCGGACGTCGTCGTTGAAGCGGCGCAGGGTCGCGATCGACGTGTCGGCGATGACGGTGCCGTCGCGCACGACGCGGACCTTGGCGTTGCGACGCACCACGCCGTCGGTGACGTACGAGCCGGCGATCGTGCCGATGCGCGACGCGCGGAACGTCTGGCGCACCTCGACCGAGCCGATCGTCTCCTCGACCTCCTCGGGCGCGAGCAGGCCCTGCATCGCGGCGCGGAGCTCGTCGAGCGCCTGGTAGATCACCGAGTAGTGGCGGATCTCCACGCCCTGGCGTTCGGCCTCCTCGCGCGCCCCGCCGACCGGCCGGACGTTGAAGCCGATGATGACGGCGTCCGACGCGGCGGCCAGCATGACGTCGGACTCGTTGATGCCGCCGACGCCGCTGTGGATGACGTTGACGTGCACCTCGTCCTGCGGCAGGCGTGCGATCTCGTCCTCGAGCGCCCCCACCGAGCCCGCGACGTCGCCCTTGACGACCAGCGGCAGCTCGGCGGCCTCCGCCTCGCGGGCGCGCCGGAACACGTCCTCGAAGGAGACCTTGCGGCCCGCGCGGCGTGCCAGCTGCTCGGTCTTCTCGCGCGTCTCGCGCTCCTGGGCCAGGCGACGCGCCTCGCGGTCGTTGGCCACGACGCGGACGAACTCGCCGGCGTCCGGGACGCCGTCGAAGCCGAGGATCTCCACCGGGTCGCCCGGCAGGGCCTCCTCGACGCGCTCGCCGCGGTAGTCGATCATCGCCCGGACGCGGCCCGGCTCGGGGCCGGCCACGAGCGCGTCGCCGACGTGCAGCGTGCCGCGCTGGATGAGGACGGTGCAGACGGGGCCGCGGCCCGGGTCCAGCTTGGACTCGATGACGACGCCCGACGCCTCGGCGTTCGGGTTCGCGTCGAGCTCCTCGAGCTCGGCGACGACGAGGAGCATGTCGAGCAGGTCCTCGAGGCCCTGGCCGGTCTTGGCCGAGACGTCGACGAACTCGGTCTCGCCGCCCCACTCGGCCGGCTGCAGCCCGAGCTGCGTCAGCTCGGTGCGGACGCGGGTCGGGTCCGCACCCTCCTTGTCGATCTTGTTGACGGCGATGACGATCGGCACGTCCGCGGCGCGGGCGTGGTCGATGGCCTCCTCCGTCTGCGGGCGCACGCCGTCGTCGGCGGCGACGACGATCACGGCGATGTCCGTCACGCGGGCGCCGCGGGCGCGCATGGCGGTGAACGCCTGGTGGCCCGGGGTGTCGAGGAAGGTGATCTCGTGGTCGTTGTGCGTGACCTGGTAGGCGCCGATGTGCTGCGTGATGCCCCCGGCCTCGCCCGCGGCCACCTCGGCCTCGCGGATCGCGTCCAGCAGCGACGTCTTGCCGTGGTCGACGTGGCCCATGATCGTGACCACCGGCGGACGCTCGACGAGGTCCTCCTCGGCGTCCTCGAAGGTGATCTCCTGCTCCGCCTCGTCGCCGAGGTGGACGATCTCGAACTTCTTGCCCATGGCCTCGGCCACGAGCTCGATCTCGTCGTCGGCGAGCGTCTTGGTGAGCGTCGCGAGGACGCCCATCGACATGAGCTGCTTGATGACGTCGGGCACCGGGACGCCGAGGTACTCGGCGACGTCCTTGACCGTCGAGCCGGAGTTGATCCGGACCAGGTCGGTGCGCGTCAGCTGGTCCTCGGCCAGGACCGCCGGCGTGTCCTCCATCGGCGTGCGGCGACGGCGACGGCGACGGCGCGGCGGGCGCTGCGGCGCGGGGCCGGGACCGCCGCCCGGGCCACGGCGTGCGGCCTGCGAGTCGATGACGACGCGCCGGCGACCGCCGGGACCGCCCTCGCTGCGACCGCGCGGGCCACGCCCGGCGGTGCCGGACGGCTGGGACTGCGTCTCGTCGCGCTTGGGGCGCTTCGGCGGCTCGGGGACCGAGATGATGCGCGGGCCCGTGCCGGGCTTCGGCGGCTCGGTGTGCGGCACCGGGCCCTTCGGCTTCTCCGGCTTGGCCGGGGTCGTGCGGGCCTTCGGCTTCGCGGCACCGGCCTTGGCGGCGGGCTGCTGCGGCGTGGCCTGCTCGGCGGTGGGCTGCTGCGGCGCAGCCTCGGCGGCGGGCTGCTCCGGCGTGGCCTGCTCGACGGCGGGCTGCTGCGGCGTGGCCTGCTCGGCGGCGGGCTGCTGCGGCGCAGCCTCGGCGGTGGGCTGCTGCGGCGCCTGCTCCTGCTGCGGCGCGGGGGCCTCGGGCTGGGCGCCGGCCGGGCGGACCGGCTGCTGGCGGGTGGTGCGCGCCTGCCCGGGGCCGCTGCGGCCCATCTGGCGGCGCGGATCCACCGGAAGGTCGTCGAGGACCGGGCGCCGCGGGATCGGGCGCACGGGCTCGGCCGGCTGGCCGCCGGGGCGCGTCGAGCGTGACTGGCCGCCGCGGGCGGGCGCCTGGCCCGGGCGCACGGGGGCGCCGCGGCCGGCGGGAGCACCGGAGCGGCCGCCCTGCTGGCTGCCGGGGCGGACGGGAGCGCCGCGGCCCTGCGGCGGACGGGCGGGCTGGCCGCGGCCCTCGGGCGGGCGCACGGGGGCGCCGCGGCCCTGCGCAGCACGCGCGGGCTGGCCGCGGCCCTCGGGCGGGCGCACCGGCTGGCCACGACCCTGGGGCGGGCGTGCGGGCTGGCCGCCGCCGGCGGCCGGCGCGGCGGCGCGGTCGGTGGTCTTGGGGGCGGGGGTCGACGTGGCGCCGTCTCCGGCGGACGCGGCGCCGCTGCCGATCGCGCGCAGCGCGTCGGCCTCCTCCACCGAGGAGGCGGCAGCCTTCACGTCGAGGCCCGCGGCCTGGAGCTTCTGGAGCAGGTCCTTGCTGGACACGCCCTGCTCCTTCGCGATCTCATGAATGCGCTTCTTCGCCATGCAGTCTCACTGATTCTACGAAGTCGGAAGGGATCTCCACCGTGCGCCTCAGGGCACGGCTGACGGCGCGGCGCTGAACGGCGCGCTCGGCACACGCCGGGCCGCACACGTACGCACCGCGACCGGGCAGGGTCGCGGCCGGGTCCACCGCGACCCGTGCTCCATCCGCAGCGAGGCGCAGCAGGTCGGATTTGGGGCGGATCGCCTCGCAGCCGATGCAGCGCCTGTGCGGGTCAGATCCTACGACGCCCGCTCCTCTTCCGCCGCGGCCTCGGGCTCGGGCGCCTCTTCGACGTCCACCCCGCCCTCGGGCTCGGCCGCCTCTTCGACGTCCACCCCGCCCTCGGGCTCGGCCGCCTCCGGCGCGGGCTCGAGCTCGTCGCCGGCGTCGACCGCCTCGGTCGCCACCGGCGCCTCGCCCTCGGGCTCCTCGCCCGGGACGAGCTCCTCCTCGGCCACCTCGCCCTCCTGCTCGCCGAACAGCTCCTCGGCGCGGGTGACGATGTCGACGACGTCGTCCCAGGTCTTGTCCGGGTCGGCGAGATCGCCGATCTCCTCGTCGGAGAGCGGCTCGAGGATCGCCACCTGCGAGGTGGTGAAGCGCGAGAGGGCCTGGTGCATCGGCAGGCCGCAGAACGGCGAGCCGGGCAGCGCGGCGTTCGGGCAGCGGCGCCCGCGCACGCTGATGGCCTGGCAGCGGCCGCCCGACTCCTCCTCGAACTCCTCCTGCGACGTGGTCACCGCGGCGAAGTCGGTCTCGGACTTGATGTCGATGCGCCAGCCGGTCAGGCGGGCGGCGAGCCGGGCGTTCTGACCCTCGCGGCCGATGGCCAGCGAGAGCTGGTCGTCGGGGACGATGACCGTCGCCTGCTTGGACTCGTCGTCGACGAGGACCTCGCGGACGCGGGCCGGCGACAGCGCCTTGGCCACGAACCGGGCGGGCTCGTCGTTGTAGGGGATGATGTCGATCTTCTCGCCGCGCAGCTCGGAGACGACCATGCGCACGCGGGAGCCGCGCGGGCCGACGCAGGCGCCCACGGGGTCGACGCCGTCGGCGTGCGACACGACCGCGATCTTGGAGCGGTAGCCCGGCTCGCGCGCGACGTTGGCGATCTCGACGAGGCCGTCGGCGATCTCGGGCACCTCGAGCTCGAAGAGCTTCTTGATCAGCTCGCCGTCGCGGCGGCTGACGATGATCGAGGGGCCCTTCGTGGAGGGCGAGACCTCCTTGATGACGGCCTTGACGCGCGCGCCGTGGTCGTAGCGCTCGCCGTCGACCTGCTCGCTCTTGGGCAGCAGCGCCTCGACGCGCTCGCGGAGCTGGACGAGGGTGTAGCGGGAGTCGGACTGCTGGACGATGCCGGTGATCAGCTCGCCCACGCGGTCGCGGTACTCCTCGAACATCATGTCGCGCTCCGCCTCGCGGATCCGCTGGAGGATCACCTGCTTGGCGGTCTGGGCGGCGATGCGCCCGAAGTCCTCGGGCGTGTCGTCGATCTCCTCGATCCGGTCGCGGTGCAGCTCGAACTTCGCCGGGTCGATCTCGGGCTCGGCCGGCTCGACGCGCTCGCCGGTCTCGGGGTCGATGTAGGACTCCTCGGCGATCGCCTCACCGATGAGCTCCTGCTCGAGGTCCTTCGGGATCCGGTAGCGGATCACGACGAAGTCGCCGGTGTCGTGGTCGACCTCGACGCGGGCGTAGCGGGCGGCGCCCGGCAGCTTCCTGTAGGCCGACAGCAGCGCGTCCTCGAGCGCCGTCATCAGCTTCTCCGGCGCGATGCCCTTCTCGCGCGCCAGCGCGGTCATGGCTTCCAGGATCTCGCGGGACATGGGTGCTCTGTGCTCCTAGGACTCGACGAGGTTGGACTGGGAGATGTCGTCGTACGGGATCGCGACGACGCCGTTGTCGGCGGCGATCGTCACCTCCGTGTCGGAAGCTCCCACGAGCTCGCCGGTGAACGACTTGTGGCCATCGTGCGCCTGCCGCGTCCGCACGCGGGCGCGGCGGCCGACGAACCGCCGGAAGTGCTCCGGCTTGCTGAGCGGGCGCTCGAGGCCCGGCGAGGAGACGGTCAGCCCGTGCTCCTCGAGGATCTCCGGCAGCGCGTGCGTGACCTCCTCGCAGAGGTCGAGCGTCACGCCGTCGGGGTGGTCGATGAAGAGCTCCACGATGTCGCCTCGGAGCTGGGCGAGCAGCACCTCGACATCGGGCTTGCGCTCGGCGAGCCTGCGCTCGATGTCCTCCTGGATGCTGTTCATGTCACCTCGCCCTCTCAAATGAAAGAGCGGGCTCACGCCCGCTCCCTGTACATCATCGGCGGTGTCCCGCCGACCGGAAGTTGTGCTGCGAGAATAGCACCATGGGTCGGCGCGAGCACGAGGTCGGCGGCGTCGTGACGGCGTCCTTGCAGGCCTCCGGTGCGCGCTGGCGAGCGGTCGCCGACGGTGAGTGGGGCCTCGAGCTCGACGACGTCGGCGGCGGCCCGCTGCACGTCGGCCTGCGACTGCACGACGGCCTGCTCTCGGTGCAGGCGTGGGCCGCCCCGCCGGGAGTCCTCGACGCCCATCGGCTGCTGCACCGCAACCGGCTCGGCGCGCTGGCCCGCTATGCGCACTCGGCGGCCGGCGACGTGCACGTGCACGCCGAGGCCCTGGCGGAGGGCCTCACGGCCGCGGGCCTCGACCGGCTGCTGGGCGCGGTCGTCGAGGCGGTGGAGGCGGCGCGGAGCGCGTCGCCCCCGCCCTACGCCGCGCGGCGCCGCGCCTGATCGCGGTACTTGCGGTAGTCGGCGCGCTGCGGCTGGAGGTTCGCGGCGAGCGCCAGCGGGTGGCGGGCCTCGGCGTGGCGGCCCAGCTGCTGGAGCGAGCGGCCGAGGCAGAACAACGCGTAGTCGTTGGTCGGGGCGTGCTCGACGACCGCCTCGAACTCGGCGGCAGCCTCCCCGTAGCGCTGCGCGCCGAACAGCGCGCGGCCGTAGGCCTCGCGGACGGAGTCCTTGTCGGGCGCCAGCTCACGCGCCTGGCCGAGCGGCACGGTCGCGGCGTGGCAGTCGCCGCGCCTCAGGAGGTCCGTGCCGCGCTGGAACAGCTCGTACGCGCCAGGCTCGTGCATCTCAGGCAGTGTAGGGAGACCGGTGGCCCGCTCCGACGAGCTCGCGGGGCCGCGGAGGCAGCGCCCAGGCGGCTCGCAGGCGCCCGCGGAGACCCAGTCCCGCGCCGAGCTCGCGGCGCAGCGCGCGGCGCTGGGCGGGCGTCGGACCGCCGGTGCCGCCGGTGCCGGCCTCGGGGCCGTAGCGGGCCAGGCGCAGCGCGCGGAGATAGGCGCGCGCCTCTGTGCTGCCCGCCAGGAGCTGCTCGAGCCGGTGCAGGGTGAGATCGGGCGTCGGCGCCCGGCCGGTGCGGGCGAGCGCGGCGCGCAGCTCGGCCAGCTCGGCGTCGCCGGTGGCGCGCAGGGCCCGGCGGCGGCGCGCGGCCAGCGTCGCGGCGGCCGCCGCGACCAGCGCGACGACGGCGACGACCACGAGCAGCACCGCCGGCGGCCAGCCGCCGCGATCGGCCACCGCGAGCCCGGGGCCGGAGCCCGAGG
>DASTWY010000062.1:0-26608 GCA_035765735.1 Baekduia sp.
GTGTGCCCGTTTTCGGTCGCGGGACGACCGTTGACGGGCACACGACGCGGTAGGGCGGCAAGCCGGCCACCCGACCGGAGGGTCTGCGAACATGTGTTCGTGTCGAACGCCGGATCGCCGTACAGCCGCTTCCAGCGGGCCCTGAGGACGGGCAACCTCACGATCATCCGCGCCGCGGCGGCCGAGCTGCCGGCCATCCGGCTCGACGACGCCCTGCAGGTCTGCGTCGTGCTGCGCGACCGCGAGCCCGCCAGCTACGAGCGCGCGGCCGTGCGGTGGATCGGGCGCTACTGCGTCGAGCGCCCGGACGTGACGCTCGAGGACGTCGACCATGCGCGAGCCGCCTTCACGATCATGCGCCGCGATCCCGAGCGGGCGCTGGGCATCCTGCAGGGCCTGTGCGCCTGAGCGCACCGGCTAGGTTGCCGGCCCGTGAGAAGGACCGCCGCCCTGAGCACCGTCGCCCGCGAGTGGACGCGCATCGGCCTGACCGGCTTCGGCGGCCCGCCGGCGCACATCGCGCTGCTGCGGCGCCTCGTCGTCGAGCGCCACGGCTGGATCGACCCCCAGGCCTTCGAGGACGCCAACGCCGCCTGCGGGCTGCTGCCGGGCCCGGCGTCGACGCAGCTGGCGATCTTCTCCGCCTACCGCGTGGCCGGTCCGGCCGGGGCGGTCGTCGGCGGCCTGGGCTTCATCGTGCCGGCGGTCGTGCTGATCCTCGCGCTGTCGGCGCTCTTCCTCGGCTCGGCGCCGCCGGACTGGGTGCGCGGCGCCGGGGCCGGCGCCGGCGCCGCGGTGGCGGCGGTCGCCGTGCATGCGGCGCGCGATCTGCTGGGCCCGAGCCGCGCGCGCGCGGCCACGTCGGCCGGCCATGCGGGACGGTGGGCCGCCTACGTGCTCGCCGGGGCTGCCGCCGCGATCGCCGTCGGCCCCTACCTCGTGCTCGTGCTGCTGGCCTGCGGGCTCGTCGAGCTCGGCATCCGCGGCGGCCTGCGCTCGGCGGTGGGCGTCCACGCGTGGCCGATGAGCGCGGCGGTGGCGGCCGCCGCGGCCACGGGCGGCCTCGGCGCGCTGGCCTGGACGGCGTTCAAGGTCGGCGCGCTCTCCTACGGGGGCGGCTTCGTGATCATCCCGCTGATGCAGGGCGACGCCGTCGGCGTCCATCACTGGTTGACCGACAGCGAGTTCCTCAACGCCGTCGCGCTCGGGCAGGTGACGCCCGGGCCGGTGGTCGCGACGGTCGCCGCCGTCGGCTACGGCGCCCACGGCCTCGCCGGCGGCGTGCTGGCCGCCGTGGTCGCCTTCACGCCGTCGTTCTCCTTCATCCTGCTCGGCGGGAGCCGCTTCGACCGCCTGCGCGACGACCTCCGCGCGCGGGCCTTCCTCGACGGCGCCGGCCCGGCGGCGATCGGCGCGATCCTCGGCGCCGGCGTGACGCTCGCCGTGGCGCTGCAGGAGCCGTGGCAACTCCTCGTGCTCGCGGCGGCGGCGGTGGCGCTCCTGCTCCTGCGCCGCGGCGTCGTCGAGACGCTGCTGGCCGCCGGCGCGATCGGCGCGGTGATCGGCCTGGCCGGCGGGCCGCTGCCGTGAGCGCGGTCAGTGCAGCGGGGTGGTCGCCCGCTCCAGGCCGCTGAGCTCGAAGACCCAGAAGTCCTTGCCGAGCACCGGGACCGACACGTTGTAGACCGGCACCTCGTCGATCCGGCCCTCGAACGTGCCGGCGTGCGCGTGGCCGTGCAGGACCATGTCGGGCTCGTGCTGGGCGATGGGGAAGGCGAGTCGGTCGTTGCCGAGCATCGTCCAGATCGCCTCCGGCTCGCCGTGCAGCGTCTGGCAGGTCGGCGCGTAGTGCATCAGCACGATGCGCAGCGGGCAGTGCGCGACGTCCTTCAGGCCCTGGTCGAGTGCCTCGACGTCGGCGCTGGTCTCGGCGTAGACCCGCCGCAGCAGCGGCTCGCCGAAGTCCGGCAGGTGCGAGCCGGTGAAGCCCCCCACGAAGCCCTTCAGGCCGACGATGCCGATCTCGGTGTGGCCGATGCACAGCGTCGTCGCCTCGCGCTCGAGCAGCGTGATGCCCGCGTCCTCGAGGATCGGGCGCAGGTCGTCGACCTGGTCGCCGTGCCAGTCGTGGTTGCCCAGCACGGCGTAGATCGGGACGTCGAGCGGCGCGCACGCGTCCGCCAGCACGCACGCCTCCTCGGGCCGCCCGTGGGTGGTGAGGTCGCCGGCCAGCAGCAGGAGGTCGATCTCGCCCTCCAGGCGCGCGAACGCCTCCCGCGCCTCCTCGGCGCGCGACGGCTGGCAGTGCATGTCGCCGGCGGCGGCGATCCGGACCGGGGCAGCGGCGGGCCGGCCGCCGTTGGGGGTCGTGGAGCTCACACGCGCGGCTCTACCCGCTCGGCGGTGCGCGGAACGCCGGCCGCGCGGGTAGATCCGGGTCATGGGAGAAGCGCGATCCACGTTCGAGGAGATCGAGAGCACCCTCAAGACCGCCGCGGCGGCGCTGCGCGACGCCGGTCTGCAGTACGCGCTGGCCGGCAGCGTGGCGTGCTGGGCGCGCGGGGCGCCGCAGAGCCGCAACGACCTCGACTTCCTGGTCCGGCCCGAGGACGCCGAGCCCGCGCTGCAGGCGCTGGTGGAGGCCGGCATGCGTCCGGAGCGCCCGCCCGAAGGGTGGCTGCTGAAGGCGTGGGACGACGCCGACGACGGCGGCCCCACGCTGGTCGACCTCATCTTCGGCCCGCGCGGCATCCGTGACGTGGGGGCCGTCCTGGACCGCGCGGACACGCTCGCCGTCGCCGCCCTCGACCTGCCCGTCGTGCACATCGACGACGTGATGGTCATGAAGCTCCACGCCTTCGACGAGCACGCCTGCGACTACCAGGGCATCCTGGCGATCGCGCGCGCCGTCCGCGAGCAGGTCGGCTGGGACGACGTGCGCGTCCGCACGTGGGACTCGCCGTTCGCCCGCGCGTTCTTCGTGCTGTGCGAGGGGCTGGGGATCATCGGCGACCATCCGGCCCCGAGCGCGCGCACCGCGCATCCGCACGCCCATCCCCAGATCCGCGTCGAGGGCCATCCCGGCGACCGCGACGAGCACTGGCAGGCACCCGGGCGCGTGACGACGGGCGGCGCCTGGTCGGTGCACGAGCACGGCGACGAGCCGCCGGGCGGCGAGCCGGCCGATGACGACGCCCCGACGGGCGCCGCGCGGGTCCAGCCTTAGTCGTCGCGCGCGGCGAGCGTCCGCGCGCTGGCGGCCGACGCCGTGCGGGCGGCGGCGCGCGAGGCGGCGGCGGCCTGGCCGAGGATCCGGCGCTGCTCGGCCGGCGCCTGCGGGATCAGCGACGCGGTGGCCTCACCCAGCGCCAGGTGCGCCTGCGAGAGGCGCTCCAGCTCCGCGGCGAGGCGGGCGAGAGGGTCGTCGGAGGCGGCGTCCATGCTGCAAGCAGTGTTGCAGCACACCGGATGCCGGGCAAGCGCGACCGCCCACGCGCCCGGCAGGATTCGAACCTGCGACCTCTCGCTCCGGAGGATGGTAAATGTTCGCGCTCAACCTCGCCATTTGCAGGGAGTTTCCGCGATGCGGGCATCGGTTTATGGGGCCGCAATAGGCGAGAATCGGAGCACTTCGCGGGGGTTTGTGGGGGTTTCCCACTTTGATTCGCTCAGCATCGTCGGCCATCGGCCGCTTGAACGAGCCGGTTGCCGATAGCCCTGCTAGCAGAGTCCGCAGGCGGTAGCATGGCCAGTCTCGCGCCAGTAGCTCAGTGGATAGAGCGCCGCCCTCCGGAGGCGGAAGTCGGGGGTTCGAATCCCTCCTGGCGCGTCGATCGTATCTAGACCACCGAGTCGAACGCATTCACTAGCGCCCGGACATGAGCCAGGCAGTCGGCGACGTTTGCGTCTTCGAGTGGTCGGAAGTCCAGGGCTACGTGATCCCAATCACCTTCGTGGGCGATTTGGTTCCGGCGGTCGTAGTGCAGGCCGATCTGGTTTCGAAGACGGTCTGGGCGCGATCCCGCTGCAATCGCCATTTCCTCCCACACATCGGTGGCAACGAGGCCAACGGCGGTGAGTAGCTGGTCGATTGAGCGTGGCGAGGCCAGCGTCTTGTACGAGAGCTTGTACCGGATCGTCGCTTTCGCGGACGGCCCCACCACTCGCCCCGCCGTCGCCCCGAGATAGCTAGCGGTGGCTGCCGCCTCGGGGTTCCCTTTCTGCGCGTGGGCATCGAGGAGTTCGACGCCCCGCTCATGCATGTAGGTGTCGAGCGAGGCGATGACGAGCACGATGCATGCCCGGAGCATCATCCTCGCTACGTCAGCCTTGCCCTCACTTGCTTCCTGGGCGGCGGCCGTTCGGATGCCCTCGACCTCTTGGCAAACCCGCTCGAAAAGGGCGTGCGCCTGGGTAGGCAACTCCTAGTCCTCGGCCAGGGCGACGAGTCTCTGCGCCAGGTCCTCAAAGATTCGTGTCAGGCTGTCGATCTGCCGCTGCGAGCCTTCGAGCACGACTCCAACCTGCTGGAGTTGCTCGGGCGTTAGTTCGTAGACCGGGACGCGGTGCTCCTGCGACTTCGGCAGGAGACTGTTGAACTCTTGGATCTGGGCCAAGACGTGATCGTCGCCGAGGCCGATATCGGCGTATCGCTGCGGCGGGAGCAGGAGGTCGGCCGCTGCCATGGCGGGGACGAAGTCGTCGGCCATCGCCCGCGACACCTTCTCGATCCATGCGCGGAATGGCCCGGTGGGTGTGCCGTATGGATTCTCCGGCGTTGGCGAGCGATAGAGGCGGTACCGCTGTATCACCGAGCCCGCGAGCTTCAAACGCGGCTCAGGGAAGGGATAACTGGCTTCCTGTAGATACTCGTTAGTCCCCGCCGCCGTTGCCCAACGCGACCACCGTGGCAATACGCGGGCCAGCGATTGCAGCGCCATGACGGAGAAGTAGTCGGGCGCGGTCGGGACGACGATCCTGTCGCTGATCGACACCAGGTTCTGGTTGAGCGCTCCGAGGCTGGGGCTCATGTCAATCAGGGTGAAGTCCGCGCCGAGTGCTTCAGCCGTCTTGGTTAGGAGGTAATACGGCGCGCCGGGTAGGTTCCGCATGGGAGGCAAGGACCCACTCAACTCTTGGGCGACGCTTAGCGTCACCTCGTATTCGCCCAGGCGCAGGTGACCAGGGAGCAGGAAGAGTCCGTCGCAGCCCGCGACCTCCAGACAGTCCACCGGCTCCAGAAGGCGGGGCTCCGACTCAAACGCCGGCTTCAGCGCCCCGAATAGGGTCCGCTCGACGTTCTGCGTCCAGAAGTCCTCGGACTCTTCCTGCACCTCCGAAAAGGACTCGGACTGGTCGTCGAACTCCTCACTGGACACGTCCTCCGGGGGCCATTCCGAGTTCAGGCCGAGCGTGACGCCGGTCAGGTTGCACTGCGGGTCAGCGTCTACCAGGACCACCCGGTGGCCGAGGCGAGCGAGCATCCAACCAAGGTTGAAGGTGGTCGTCGTCTTGCTGACGCCGCCCTTGTGGTTGAACACCGAGATGATCTTGGTTGCCACGTCGCTCCAATACGCCGGATTGCCCCTAGAGGACGGCGACGCTACTGGATATCGCGGACCTGCTGCGAGCACCCCTGCGCAGTAAGGCAGATTTGTGGGGTTCCTTCCCACAAATTCCGCTCCGTGACGCCTGTAAGTGGGCGCGGGTCGGCTTCCGTTTCCGTGCAGCGACGGGCCTAAGCACGTTTGTGGGAAGCCCCCACAAACTCGCTCGCCAAAAGGTCGCTGTTTGCAGGGATTTTCGGCGTCAGGGAGCTCGCTCCGGAGGCGAGCGCTCTATCCACTGAGCTACGGGCGCGAGCGCTGACCATCGTAGAGGATCGGGTGCCGGCCGCCCGCGCGGCGCGGGGGACCCGATCGCGGGCCGCCGGCTCAGGCCGTGGCCGTCAGCGCGGCGGGGCCGACCTCCTCGGTGCAGAAGGCGCAGCGCCGCGCCGCAGACGGGATCTGGCTCAGGCACGCCGGGCAGGGCCGGGTCTCCTCGTCGACGGGCGGCTCGGTGCGCATCCGCTCCAGCAGCGCGTTGACCGGCTTGAGCACCAGGAAGAACACCACCGCGGCGATGATCAGGAAGCTGATGATCGCGTTGAGGAAGTGCCCGTAGGCGAAGCGGCTGCCGTTGATGCGGAACGCCAGGTCGCTGAAGTCGGGCTTCCCGCCGACGGCGGCGATCACCGGCGTGATGAGGTCGGACACGAGCGCGGTCACGACGGCGCCGAACGCCGCGCCGATGACCACCGCCACGGCGAGGTCCACCAGGTTGCCGCGGAGCAGGAACTGCCGGAAGTCCTTGAGCATGATGGGCCGACCCTAACCGCGCCGGTAGCCTGCGACCGCCCAATGGATCTCTCGATCTTCTTCGCCGGCACCGCCGGATCCGTGCCCACCGCGCGCCGCGGACTGCCCGCCACGCTGATCCGCCGCGGCGGCGACAAGCTGCTCATCGACTGCGGCGAGGGCACGCAGCGCCAGCTGATCCGCTCCGTCGGCCTGCCGGAGATCACCGAGATCTTCCTCACGCACCTGCACGTCGACCACTGGCTCGGCCTGCCCGGCATGTTGAAGTCGTTCGAGCTGCGCGACCGGACGATGCCGATGAACGTCTTCGGCCCGCCCGGCACCGAGGCGCTGATGGAGCAGATGCGCCGCGTCTTCGGGCGCCTGCGCTACCGGCTCAACGTGACCGACCTCGAGCCCGACGCGATCGTCGAGCTCGGCGACTACGAGATCCACGCGCTGCGCGTCCGCCACCGCGGCGAGGCCTACGGCTACGCGCTCGTCGAGCACGACCGCCCAGGGCGGTTCGACGCCGAGCTCGCCGAGCGGCTCGGCGTCCAGCCCGGGCCCGACTTCGGGCGCCTCCAGCGCGGGGAGGCCGTGGCGGGCGTGCGGCCCGAGCAGGTCGTGGGTGAGGCGCGGCGCGGCCGGCGCGTCGTCTTCTCCGGCGACACGGCCCCGTGCGACATGGTGCGGGTCGCCGCCGACGGCGCCGACGTCCTCGTCCACGAGGCGACGTTCACCTCCGAGGAACGCGAGCGCGCGCTCGAGACGCGGCACTCGACGGCACGCCAGGCGGCGGAGCTCGCGCGCGAGGCCGGCGTCGGGTTGCTCGTCCTGACGCACATCTCCACCCGCTACGCCGGCGGTGAGATCCGCGACGAGGCGCGTGCCGTCTTCCCGCGGACCGAGGTCCCGCGCGACTTCGACCTCGTCGAGGTGCCGTTCCCCGAGCGCGGCGAGCCCGTGCTCCACCGCTGGGACCCCAGCCGCCCGCGCGCAGCCGAGCCCGCGCAGGCGTAGCGCGCCCCCCCGCGGTGGTTCCGTTCGGCGAACCAGCAGTTCGCCCAACGGAACCACCCCCGCTGGGGCGCCACGCGGGACGTCCGACGTTCACGCCGCCCGCGGTGCGGGCATCGCCGGGGACATGGCAAGGATCTCGACCCCCGTCGCCGTCGCGGCCGCCTTCGCGGGCGGGCTCGCCGCCGGGCGCGCGCTCGAGTCGCCGCAGGCGCGGTTCGCCCGCATGGCCGGCTCGACCATCGCCGGGCCCGATGCCGCCGGCTGGATCACCGACTTCCTCAACGCCGCCTACTTCCGCCGTCCCGCCGAGGAGCGCGCCGTGGAGGATCTCCGGCGCGCGTTCGCCGTCCTGACGACCTCGTGGCACCGCAACGGCGGACGCCGCCTCCGCGCCGCCGACGTGCTGCCGTACCACCGCGCCTTCGGCCGGGACCGCTTCCTCTCCGCGCCGCGCGGCACGCTGGACGGCGGCCAGCTCCTCGAGGGCGCTGCCCGCCTGCACGGCTCCTGGTGGCCCGAGGCCTACGCCGACGACGCCCGCCGCGCGTGGGGCATCGCCTTCCCGACCGCCGCCGAGCGCGACGCCTACCGGCCCGAGAGCCGTCTCGCCGGCGCGCGGCTCGGACCGCTCACGCCCGAGATCGCGCCCCGCGACCGACAGGTGTGGCACACGTATCCGCCGGTGGCGATGCCATCCGCGGCGGGCCCGCTCGGGCTCCTCACCCGCCCCGAGACGTGGCCGGACTTCGCCAGCGAGATCGGCCGCTTCACCCCGCTGCGCGCCGGCGGGCTGGCGGGGCAGACGTTCGAGATCGAGGTCGCCGCCGGCACCGCCGCCGGCCGGCCGCTCTACACGCGCGGCTATGTGACGATCACCCACCTGGCCACCGCCGACGCCCCCGACCAGCTGCGCGCGTACGTGGAGGACCTCGACGCCGGGCTGCGCGACGCCGGGGAGCCCGACGCCGTCCCCGACGGCGCGAGCGCGCTCGCCGCCTTCGACCTCACGACGCACGAGGGCCACTTCATGGGTGCAGGTCACAACCGCCTCGTGCTGTACGAGCAGGACGGCCAGGCGTGGGTGCGCGCCGCGGGGACGTGGGATCCGTTGCCCTGGCACCTCGACCAGGCCTACCGGCGCGCGGGCCGCGACGCCCAGCACGCGTTCTGGGGGCAGGGCGAGGTCGTCCCCCAGAGCATGCTGCATCAGCTCGCGCTGGCGGTGGCGGGGTGAGCGGCGACGCCGTCGTCGTCGGCGCCGGCCCCAACGGCCTCGCGGCGGCGATCACCCTGGCCGAGGCGGGCCGCCGCGTCACGGTGCTCGAGGCCGCCGACCACCCGGGCGGGGCGGTGCGCACGGAGGAGCTGACGCTCCCCGGCTTCCACCACGACACCTACTCGGCGGTCTATCCCGCCGCCGCCGCGTCGCCGGTGTTCGCGCGCTTCGAACTCGAGCGCCACGGCCTGCGCTGGATCCACCCCGGCGCCTGCTACGCCCACGTCCTCGACGAGGGACGGGCCGGCGCGCTGTACCGGAGCCTCGACGAGACGGCGGCCGCGCTCGAGCAGCTGCATCCCGGCGACGGCGAGGCGTGGCGCCGCTTCGCCGCGCCATACCTCGAGCACTTCGGCGCCGTGCGCGACACGATGCTCGCCGGCTTCCCGCCGGTCGGCGGGCCGACCCGGCTCGTGGCCCGCCTGGGGCTCGGCGGCGTGCTCGGCTTCGCCCGGCTGGTGCTGATGCCCGCCGACGCCCTCGGGCGCGAGCTGTTCGCCGACCCCGGTGCCCGCGCGTGGCTGTACGGCTCGGCGATGCACGGCGACACGCCGCCGCGCGCCGCCGGCAGCGCCGTCGCCGCCGCCTACCTGAACTTCCTCGGCCATGCCGTCGGGTGGCCGAGCCCGGAGGGCGGCGCCGGCCGGCTGGCCGACGCGCTGGTCGGGCGCCTGCGCGAGCTCGGCGGCGAGGTCCGCACGGGGGCGCGCGTCACCCGGCTGGCCGTCGAGCGCGGGCGCGTCACCGGCGCGCAGACCGCCGACGGCGACCGGGTGAGCGCCGGCATCGTCGTCGCCACCGTGATGCCGCACGCGCTGCTGGCGCTGTGCGACGGGTCGCTGCCCGAGCGCTACGTCCGCGCGCTCGGCCGCTACCGCTATGGCCCGGCGACGGTGAAGGTCGACTGGGCCCTCGACGGGCCGATCCCATGGGCCTCCGAGCACGCCCGCCGCGCCGGGACCGTCCACGTCGGTGGCGACGCCGACGAGGTCGTGCACGCCACGCAGGTCCACGACCACGCTCCGGAGCGCCCGTTCCTGCTGCTCGGCCAGCAGTCGCTGGCCGATCCGTCGCGGGCGCCGGCGGGCCAGCACACCGCCTGGGCCTACACCCACGGCCCGCGCGAGAGCGGGTGGGCCGACGACCTGCCGGCCGTGGCGGAGCGGATCGAGGCGCAGGTCGAGCGCTTCGCGCCCGGCTTCCGCGACCGCATCCTCGCCCGGCGCGTCGTCGGGCCGCGCGAGCTGCAGGCGCGCAACGCCAACCTCGTCGGCGGCGACGTGGGCGGCGGCAGCTACGGGCTCGATCAGGTCGTCTTCCGCCCGGCGCCGTCGCTGTCGCCGTACCGCACCCCGATCCGCGGGCTGACCCTCGGCAGCGCCGCGGCGTTCCCCGGCGGCGCGGTGCACGGCGTCCCCGGCCACGCCGCCGCCCGGGTCGCCCTGGCCGAGGACCGGATGCCGCTGCTCGGCGGCCTGCCGGCGCTGCCGGCGCTGCCCGGGCTGCCGTCGCTGCCCGGCCTGCGGCGTCCCCGGTGCTAGCCGGCGCGCCGCGCGACGACCAGCAGGTACTCCATCTCCCAGCGGGCGTGCTCGCCGTCGGCGGCGAGGTTGCTGCGCCGCGCGAAGTCCAGGAGGGCGGTGTCGAGCGCGGCGCGGCGCTCGGGCTCGGCCTCGACCGTGCGGTAGGCGACGATCGTGGGGCCGAAGTACGACCGGTAGAAGTCGACGAGCTCCCCGGGCGTGGCGAACTGGTCGAGCTCGACGACCTCGCGCGTGAGCGTCAGCTCCGACACCGCGTCGCCGAAGAGCTCGCGGACGTGGTCCTCGACGCCCCACAGCGGCGGGGGAGACGCGCCCTCGGGAGGTGGCGGCATGAACGGCAGCATCGTCAGGAAGAACTGCCCGACCCACCCCTGCGGCGTCCAGTTGGCCATGCCGATCGTGCCTCCGGGGCGGCAGACCCGGAGCAGCTCGCCCGCGGTCCGCTGGTGGTCGGGGGCGAACATCGCGCCGAACGACGACGTCACGACGTCGAACGACGCGTCGTCGAACGGCAGCTGCTCGCAGTCGGCCTCGATCCACGTGACCTCCACGCCCGCTCGCGCGGCGTCGGCCCGGCCTGCGTCGAACATCTCCGGGGTCAGGTCCGAGGCGACGACGTCCGCGCCGGCCACCGCCGCGGGGATCGCCGTGTTCCCCGCGCCGGCGGCGACGTCGAGCACGCGCTGGCCGGGGCCGACCCCGCACGCGGCGACGATGTGCGGCCCGACCGGCGTGACCGTCCGCGCGACCGTCGGGAAGTCGCCGGCGGCCCACATCGCCCGCGCGCGGACCTTGGCCTCGCGGTCGCCACCCGTCGCGTCGCTCATGCGCCGACCGTACCCGGCGCGCCGCCGCTCGGACAACCCGGGCTCCGCCCGGCCGCGCTGCTAGCGTGTCATCGCAGAACCGACCCTTTAACCCGGTCCCGTGAGGCCAGGAAGGACGGAGTGCAGGCAGACCATGAGAAGGTCGTCCTCGACGAGGACGACATGCGGCGCACGCTCGTGCGCATCGCCCACGAGATCGTGGAGCGCAACGACGGGGCGGAGCAGCTCGCCATCGTCGGGATCCATCGCCGCGGCGTGATCCTCGCCCGGCGCATCCACGCCCTCCTGAGCGACCTGCTCGAGCGGGACGTGCCGATCGGCGACCTCGACATCGCCTTCTACCGCGACG
Organism: Baekduia sp.; assembly: GCA_035765735.1. Classification (GTDB taxonomy): domain Bacteria; phylum Actinomycetota; class Thermoleophilia; order Solirubrobacterales; family Solirubrobacteraceae; genus Baekduia. Next base: position 11,358 of record DASTWY010000062.1, read on the forward strand.
ACGTCGGGACCCGTGCGGAGCAGCCCACGGTGCACGCGTCGCACATCGACTTCCCGCTCGACGGGACGACCGTCGTCCTCATCGACGACGTCCTCTTCACCGGGCGCACCGTCCGCAGCGCGATCGAGGCGCTCTTCGACTACGGCCGCCCCGCCAAGGTGCAGCTCGCCGTGCTGGCCGACCGCGGCCACCGCGAGCTGCCGATTCGGCCCGACTACGTCGGCAAGAACCTCCCCACCTCGCGCGACGAGCGGGTCAACGTCCACGTCGAGGAGCTCGACGGGGTGGACGAGGTCCGCATCGCCGCGCTGACCGAGGTGACCAGCTGATGCGCCACCTGCTGTCGGTCGAGGACCTCGACCGCTCCGACATCGAGCGGATCTGCGACCGCGCGGCGTCGTTCGCCGAGGTCGCCGACCGCGAGATCAAGAAGGTGCCCGCGCTGCGCGGCCGCACCGTCCTGAACCTCTTCTACGAGGCGTCGACGCGGACGCGCTCCTCGTTCGAGCTGGCGGCCAAGCGCCTCAGCGCGGATGTCGTGAACTTCAGCGCGTCGGGCTCCAGCGTCGAGAAGGGCGAGTCGCTCAAGGACACCGTGTTGACGCTCGGCGCCCACAAGCCGGACGCGATCGTCATCCGCACGCCGTGGGCGGGCGCCGCCGAGCTGGTCTCGCGCTGGACGCCGGCGGCGATCGTCAACGCCGGCGACGGCAAGCACGAGCACCCGACGCAGGCGCTGCTCGACGTCCACACGCTCCGCCAGCGCCTGGGCGGCCTCGACGGCGCGAACATCTGGATCGTCGGCGACGTCCTCCACAGCCGCGTCGCGCGCTCCAACATCATGGCCTTCCAGAAGATGGGCGCGAAGGTCACGCTCGCCGGCCCGCCGACGCTGATCCCGCGCGGCATCGAGGTCCTCGGCTGCGACGTCCGCTACACGCTCGACGACCTCGGCGAGGCCGACGTCGTCTACGCGCTGCGGATGCAGCACGAGCGCATGACCGAGAGCTGGGTGCCGTCGCTGCGCGAGTACGCCGCCTGGTACCAGGTCAACGGGCGGCGCCTCGGCCCGCGCCAGGTGCTCATGCACCCCGGCCCGGTCAACCGGGGCGTCGAGCTCAGCTCCGAGGTCGTCGACTCGCCGCAGGCCGTCATCGTCGCCCAGGTCGCCGCCGGCGTCGTCGTGCGCATGGCGGTGCTCTACGAGGTGCTGGCGCACGCGCCGGCCGAGACCGCCGCAGCGGCGATGGGGGTGAGCGCCTGATGGCCGCCGACCCGCTCGTCCGCCCGGCCGGCGCCGTCGCCGCCGACGTCCTGATCCGCGGCGCCCACGTCCTCGACCCGCGCACCGGCATCGACGAGCCGCGCGACGTGCTCGTCCGCGACGGCGCGATCGCCGAGATCGGCGCTCCCGGCGCGGTCGCGGCGGGTGGGCGGGACGGGGTCACCGAGGTCGTCGAGGCCGCCGGCCGCCATCTCTTCCCGGCCTTCGTCGACCCGCACGTGCACTTCCGGACCCCCGGCCAGGAGCACAAGGAGGACCTCGAGACCGGCACCAGCGCCGCGGCCGCCGGCGGGTTCTGCGCCGTGCTGGCGATGCCGAACACCGACCCGGTGCTCGACTCCGCGCCGCTGCTGCGGTCGGTGCGCGACGCCGCTGAACGCGACGCCCGGATCCCGGTCGGGTTCGTCCCCGCCATCACCCGCGGCATGCGGGGCGCGGAGCTGACCGAGATGGCCGAGCTGCGCCAGGAGGGCGCGGCCGGCTTCACCGACGACGGCAAGCCGGTCGTCTCGGCCGGGATGCTGCGCAAGGCGCTGCAGTACCAGCGGCTGTGCGGCGGCGTCCTGGCCCTGCACGAGGAGGATCCGTCGCTCAGCGGCGCCGGCGCGATGCACGAGGGCGACGTCAGCGCGCTGCTCGGCGTCGCCGGCATCCCGTCGATCAGCGAGGCGACGATGGTCGCCCGCGACGCGATGCTCGCCGGCTACGAAGATGGCCGCATCCACATCCAGCACGTCAGCGCGGCGGAGACGCTGCAGGCGGTCGCCGACGCGAAGGCCCGCGGCGTGCAGATCACCTGCGAGGCCTCGCCGCACCACCTGACGCTCACCCACGAGGCGGTCCGCACGCTCGACACGCGGATGAAGATGAACCCGCCGCTGCGCACCGAGGCCGACCGCCAGGCGCTGATCGAAGGCCTGCGGTCGGGCGTCGTCGACTGCATCGCCACCGACCACGCGCCGCACGCCCGGGACGAGAAGGAGGTCCCGTTCGAGCAGGCCCCGATGGGCACGACCGGGCTGGAGACCTCGTTCGCCGCGGTCTACACCGACCTCGTGCGGCCCGGCGTGCTGCCGCTGGAGCTCGTCGTGCGCAAGCTCAGCGACGGCGCGGCGCTCTTCGACCTGCCGACGCCGAAGATCGCGCCCGGCGAGCGCGCGAACCTGACGCTCGTCGACCTCGACGCGGAGTGGACGGTGGGCGAGGGCGGCTACGCCTCGCGCTCGGCCAACTGCTGCTTCGACGGCCGGCGACTGCACGGCAAGGTGCTGCTGACGATCGCCGACGGGGCGATCGCCTACCGCGCCCGCCAGCTGCAGATGGTGGCCGCGTGATCGCCCGCGACCGCACGGCGCTGGTCGTCGTCGACATCCAGGAGGGCTTCCGCTCCTACGACGCCTTCGCCGAGGTCGCGCGGCAGAGCGCCCGCCTGGTCGAGGGCGCCGGCATCCTCGGCGTGCCGGTCATCGCCACCGAGCAGTACCCCAAGGGCCTGAAGCACACGGCGCCCGAGGTCGGACTGCCGGACGACGCCGTGCGCGTCGAGAAGACCGTCTTCAGCGCCTGCCGCGCCGACGGGTTCGACCTGGGCGGGCGCGACCAGGTGCTGCTCTGCGGCATCGAGGCGCACGTCTGCGTCGCGCAGACCGCGCTCGACCTGCTCGCCGACGGGCTGGAGGTGCAGATCGCCACCGACGCCGTCGGCTCGCGCCACCTGCACGACCGCGAGGTCGCCCTGCACCGGCTCGACCGCGCCGGCGCCACCCTGACCACCGTCGAAGCCGCGCTGCTCGAGCTCTGCGAGCGCGCCGGCACTCCCGAGTTCAAGGCCGTCCAGAAAGTCATCTTGTGAACGCGGAGCACTCGCGCAGAGCGCTCGGCTCCGGGCGCGAACTCGCCCAGAGGCTCGCTCGCACGGCAAAGGAGACACGATCATGACCAGCTCTGCCTACGTCCTGCTCGAGGACGGCACCCGCTTCGATGGCGAGTCGTGCGGCGCCGACGCCAACGCGGTCGGTGAGGTCGTCTTCACCACCGGCATGTCCGGCTACCAGGAGTCGATGACCGACCCGTCGTTCGCCGGGCAGCTCATCACCTTCACCTACCCGCACATCGGCAACTACGGCGTCTCGCAGGACGCGATGGAGTCCGACCGGATCTGGGCGCGCGCCGCGATCATGCGCGAGGCGGTCAACCGCGAGGACGCGCCCGACGCCGAGCGCGGCTGGCTGGACTGGCTAGCCGACTGCGGCATCCCGGCGATCACCGGCGTCGACACGCGCGCGCTGGTGCGCCACATCCGCGAGGCCGGCGCGATGCGCGGCGGCGTCTTCCTGGGCGACGTGCCGGAGAGCGAGGCCCGCGAGCTGGTCGCCGCCGAGCCGCCGATGGCCGGCCAGGACCTGGCGCGGATCGTGACGCCGAAGGAGGCGCACACCGTGGGCGCGTCGGCTGGTGCGACCAAGATCCACGCCATCGACACCGGCATCAAGGGCTCGATCGTCCGCAACCTCGTCGCCCGCGGCGCCCAGGTGACGCTGCACCCCTGCAGCGTCACCGCCGAGGAGCTGCTGGCCACCGACGCCGACGCGTTCTTCCTGGCCAACGGCCCCGGCGACCCGGCGGCGCTCGGCCACATCGTCGAGACCGTCCGCGGGCTGGTCGGCAAGCGCCCGGTGTGGGGGATCTGCCTCGGCCACCAGCTGCTCTGCCAGGCGGTCGGCCTCGACACCTACAAGCTGCCCTTCGGCCACCGCGGCGGCAACCACCCCGTCAAGGACCTGCGCACCGGCCGCATCGAGATCACCTCGCAGAACCACGGGTTCGCCGTCAGGGCTCCCGACGGGACCGGGCGCGTCGAGGTCGACGAGCCCGTGCGCTGGCAGACCGACTTCGGCGAGGCCGCGCTGACCCACGTGAACCTCTACGACCGCACCGTCGAGGGCCTCGAGCTCCTCGAGGTCAACGGCGCCACCGTGCAGTACCACCCCGAGGCCGGGCCCGGACCGCACGACGCTCTCTACCAGTTCGACCGCTTCCTGGAGGCTGTGCGCGCCTGATGCCCCGCCGCAACGACATCAACAAGATCCTCATCCTCGGCTCGGGCCCGATCGTCATCGGGCAGGCCGCGGAGTTCGACTACTCCGGCGTGCAGGCGTGCAAGGTCCTGCGCGAGGAGGGCTACGAGATCGTCCTGGTCAACTCGAACCCGGCGACGATCATGACCGACCCGGAGTTCGCCGACGCGACGTACGTCGAGCCGCTGCTGCCCGGCCCGGTCGCGCAGGTCATCGAGAAGGAGCGGCCCGACGCGCTGCTGCCGACGCTCGGCGGCCAGACGGCGCTGAACCTCGCCAAGGCGCTGCACGAGGACGGCACGCTGGAGCAGTACGGCGTCGAGCTCATCGGCGCGAACTACGACGCCATCAACCGCGCCGAGGACCGCGAGCTCTTCCAGCAGACGATGGACCGGGCCGGGCTGAAGATGCCGGCCAACACGATCGTCACCTCCGACGCCGGCATCCCCGACGCGCTCGCCGAGGTCGGCCTGCCCGCGATCATCCGCCCGGCGTTCACGCTCGGCGGGCGCGGCGGCGGCATCGCCCGCACCGAGGAGGAGTTCGCGACGATCATCCGCCGCGGCCTGGCCGCGTCGCCGATCGGCCAGGTGCTCGTCGACCAGTCGGTGCTCGGATGGGGCGAGTTCGAGCTCGAGGTCATGCGCGACCACAACGACAACGTCGTGATCGTGTGCTCGATCGAGAACATCGACCCGATGGGCGTGCACACCGGCGACAGCGTCACCGTCGCGCCGCAGCAGACGCTCACCGACCGCCTGTACCAGAAGCTCCGCGACCAGGCGATCGCCTGCATCCGCGCCGTGGGCGTGGAGACCGGCGGCTCGAACGTGCAGTTCGCCGTCAACCCGGAGACCGAGGAGGTCCTGGTCATCGAGATGAACCCGCGCGTGTCGCGCTCCAGCGCCCTGGCCTCCAAGGCCACCGGGTTCCCGATCGCCAAGATCGCCGCGCGCCTGGCCGTCGGCTACGCGCTGGAGGAGATCCCGAACGACATCACGCGCAGCACGCCCGCGAGCTTCGAGCCGACGATCGACTACGTCGTCGTCAAGTGGCCCCGGTTCGCGTTCGAGAAGTTCTCCGGCGCCAACACCGAGCTGTCGACGCACATGAAGTCCGTCGGCGAGGCGATGGCCATCGGCCGGACCTTCCAGCAGGCCTTCGTCAAGGCCATGCGATCACGCGAGCTCGACAGCGTGCCGCGCCTGGACGACGTGCAGCTCGACGAGCTGCTGACGCGCCTCGAGCGGCCGTCGTCGGACCGCTTCGACGTGCTGCTGGAGGCCCTCCGCCGCGGGGCGACCGTCGCGCAGGTGCACGCCGCGACCTCGATCGACCCGTGGTACCTGCGCGAGCTCGAGGCCATCGCCCGCGACCCGGAGGCCCCCTTCACCGGCGAGCGGTCGTTCAAGGCCGTCGACACCTGCGCGGCGGAGTTCGCCGCCGAGACGCCGTACTACTACTCCGGCTGGGAGCGCCGCGCCGAGCACGAGGTGCGCCGCGGCGACAAGCCGTCGGTGGTCATCCTCGGCGCCGGGCCGAACCGGATCGGCCAGGGCATCGAGTTCGACTACTGCTGCGTGCATGCCGCGATGACCGTCCGCGAGAGCGGCCGCGACGCGGTGATGGTCAACTGCAACCCCGAGACCGTCTCCACCGACTACGACACGTCGGACCGCCTGTACTTCGAGCCGCTGACCCTCGAGGACGTCCTCGGCGTCGTGGAGCTCGAGCGGCCCGAGGGCGTGATCGTGCAGTTCGGCGGCCAGACGCCGCTGAAGCTCGCGCAGGGCCTGCAGGACGCCGGCGTCCCGATCCTGGGCACGAGCGTCGACTCGATCGACCTCGCCGAGGACCGCGGCCGCTTCGGCCAGCTGCTCGACCGCCTCGGCTACAGCGCGCCGCCGTACGCCACGGCGTCGACGATCGATGAGGCGCTGGAGCGCGGCGACGAGGTCGGCTACCCGCTGCTCGTCCGCCCGAGCTACGTGCTCGGGGGCCGGGCGATGGAGATCGTCTACTCGCGCGACGGGCTGGCCGACTACCTGCATCGCAACGCGCGCGACAACCGCGCGATCTTCCTCGACCGCTTCCTGGAGAACGCCATCGAGGTCGACGTCGACGCGCTGTGCGACGGCGAGCAGGTCTGGATCGGCGGGATCATGCAGCACGTCGAGGAGGCCGGCATCCACTCCGGCGACAGCGCCTGCGTGCTGCCGCCGCACTCGCTCGGCCCCGAGATGCTCGACCAGATCCGGGCGGCGACGCGCGGCATCGCGCTCGGCCTCGGCGTCGTCGGGCTCATGAACGTCCAGTACGCGGTGCACGGCGGCCGGCTCTACGTCATCGAGGCCAACCCGCGCGCCTCGCGCACCGTGCCGTTCGTCTCCAAGGCGATCGGCGTGCCGCTGGCCAAGATGGCCTGCCGGCTGATGCTCGGCGAGAAGCTCGCCGACCTCCCGCTGCCGGCCGAGGACGCGCCGATCGAGCACGTCAGCGTCAAGGAGGCGGTGCTGCCGTTCGACCGCTTCGAGGGCTCGGACGCCGTGCTCGGCCCGGAGATGCGGTCGACCGGCGAGGTCATGGGCGTCGCGCGCGACTTCCCGACCGCGTTCGCCAAGGCGCAGGCCGCGGCGGGATCGTCGCTGCCCTCCGAGGGCACCGTCTTCATCACGGTGACCGACGCCGACAAGCCCGGCGCCGTCGCCATCGCCCAGCAGCTCTACGACCTCGGCTTCCGCATCATCGCCACGCGCGGCACCGCGGAGGCCATCCAGCGCATGGGCATCCCCGTGACGGCGATCAACAAGATCGGCGACGGGCACCCGCACGTCGTCGACGCGATCGAGGAGGGCGAGGTCACGCTCGTGGTCAACACGCCGACCGGCTCGGGCGCCCGGACCGACGGCTGGGAGATCCGCCGCGCCGCCGTGGCGCACGGGATCCCGGCGCTGACGACGCTGAGCGCAGGGCTGAGCGCCTCGCGGGCGATCGCCGCGGCGCGCCAGCGCGACCCCGGGGTCCTGTCGCTGCAGGAGCTGCACCGCGAGCGGTCCGCTCCGCCCGCCGGCGCCGCCGCCGAGACCGCCGCGAGCGGGTCCGCGTCCTGATCTGGCGCCTGCTCTTCCGGCTGGTCCTGGCGCGCCTCGACGCCGAGCGGGCGCACCGGATCGGCGCGCGCGTGCTGGACGCCGCGTTCGCGGTCGCGCCCGTGCGCTGGGCGGCGCGGCGCTGGCTGGCCCCGCGCGACCCGGCGCTGCGCGTCCAGGCGCTCGGCCTGGACCTGCCGAGCCCGCTGGGTCTCGCCGCCGGCTTCGACAAGGACGCGCGCCACGTCGCGGCGCTCGCCGCGCTGGGGTTCGGCTTCGTCGAGATCGGGACCGTGACCGCCGCGGCGCAGCCCGGCAACCCGCGCCCGCGGATGGCGCGGCTGCCGGCCGACCGCGCGCTCGTGAACCGGATGGGGTTCAACAACGACGGCGCCGACGCGGCCGCCGGACGGCTGCGACGCCTGCGCTCAGGCGGCCGGGCCCCGGCCGTCGGCGTCAACATCGGCAAGACGAAGGTCGTGCCCGCCGAGCAGGCGCCCGCCGACTACCGCGCGAGCGCCGAGCGGCTGGCCGCGCTGGCCGACTACCTGGTCGTCAACGTCAGCTCGCCGAACACCCCGGGGCTGCGGGACCTGCAGGCCGTCGAGCAGCTCCGGCCGCTGCTGGCCGAGGTGCGGGACGCCATCGCGGCGTGCGGCCGCCACGTGCCGCTCCTGGTCAAGATCGCTCCCGACCTGGCGGACGCGGACATCGACGCCGTGGCCGACCTGGCGGTCGCCGAGGGACTGGACGGCATCGTCGCCACGAACACGACGATCGGCCGCGAGGGGCTGTCCAGCGACCCGGCCGCCGTCGCGGCGGCGGGCGCCGGAGGCCTCTCGGGGGCGCCGCTGCGCGCGCGCTCCCTGGCGGTCCTGCGCCGGCTGCGCGCCCGGGTGGGGGAGAGGGTGGCGATCGTGTCGGTGGGCGGCATCGAGACGCCCGAGGACGCGTTCGAACGCCTGCAGGCCGGGGCGACGCTCGTGCAGGCCTACACCGGCTTCGTCTACGGAGGGCCGCTGTGGCCGGCGCGGATGAACCGGGGGCTGTCGCGGCTCGTCCGGGCCGCTGGAGCGCCGTCCGTCGGCGGGCTGGGCGGGGTCGGTTCGAACCCGCCGGCCGCACCGGTCGAGCCGCTCAGGAACCCCTGACAGAACGGCGTCCGTCGACGGATGTATGGGCCCTGTCGGAACAAGGACGGCGCCGTCCTGACAGCTTGCCGGAATGCCCTTGGACAGCCTGGCGATCAGCTTCCCGCAAACTCCGGGGTTCGCGCCGCCGGCGTTCGCCGAACTGTCCGGTGAGGCGCCTGAAAACGCCTGCAAAACCGGCGCCAGGGTCAACCAGGCTGAACAAGGGTCGACCTTGGGTCGAGGTTGAGGGAAATTGGCCTCGTGAGCCGTCCACCGCGCCGTTCGGTGTGTAGTATCGGCGCCCCGATGCCGCCGGCCGCCAACTCGCCCACCAAGCACACGGCCGCACCCGAGAGAAGCCTCAACCAGCGGATGGACGCCCTTCAGAAGGCGAACGTCATCCGCACCGCTCGCGCGCAGCTCAAGCGCGATCTGAAGGCTGGCCGGGTGTCGATCCACACGCTGCTGCTCAACCCCCCGGACTACCTGGAGACCGCCAAGGTCTTCGACATGCTCCTGGCTGTGCCGAAGTACGGCCGCGTGAAGGCCAACAAGATCCTGCAGACCTGCCGCATCTCGCCGTCCAAGACGATCGGCGGGCTGTCCGATCGGCAGCGTGCCGAGCTCGTCGGCATGCTGCGCAAGTAGCGCGCAGATCTCATGAGCGGCTCCGCGGGAGGGCCGGGCTCCGGCACCGCGCCGGTGTTCGTCATCACGGGGCCGTCCGGCGTCGGCAAGGGCACGTTGATCCGCCTGCTCCGCGAGCGGGCGCCCGAGCTGGCGCTCAGCGTGTCGGCCACGACCCGCGCGCCGCGCGCGGGGGAGACGCAGGGCGAGGACTACTGGTTCCTCTCCGAGGAGGAGTTCGACCGCCGCGTCGCCGCCGGCGACTTCGTCGAGTGGGCCGAGTACTCCGGCCGCCGCTACGGCACGCTGCGCGAGGAGCTCGAGCGCCACACCTCGGGCGGGCGGCCCGTCGTCCTGGAGATCGAGGTCCAGGGCGCGCGCCAGGTGCGCCGCACGCTGCCGGCGGCGATCCAGATCTTCATCCGCCCGCCCTCCGACGAGGCGCTGCACGACCGCCTCGTGGGCCGTGGGACCGACGGCCCCGAGGAGATCGAGCGCCGCCTGCGCGTCGCCCGCGACGAGCTGGCCGCCGCCGGCGAGTTCCAGCACGTCGTCGTCAACGACCGGCTCGACAGCGCCGCCGACGCCCTCGTCGAGATCGTGCGGGGTACACTGGCGGCGTGATCAGCCCCCGCATCGACAAGCTGCTCGACCACGTCGACTCCAACTACGCATCGGTCATCGTCGCCGCCAAGCGCGCGCGCCAGATCAACTCGTACTACCACAACCTCGGCGAGGGGACGTTCGACGAGTTCCCGCCCCCGATGGTCGAGACGGCGAGCAAGAACTACCTGACGATCGCGCTCGAGGAAGTCGCCGCGGGCAAGATCAAGTACCAGTACCGCTAGGTCGCCGCGATGGCGCGGCTCCTCCTCGGCGTCAGTGGGGGCATCGCCGCCTACAAGGCGCTGGAGGTCGTGCGCCTGGCGACGAAGGCGGGCCATGCCGTCCGCGCGATCCAGACGCCGACGTCGCAGCGCTTCGTCGGCGCCGCCTCGTTCGCGGCGCTGACCGGTGCCCCGGTCCTCACCGACGAGTTCGAGCGCGACCCGGCGCGCGGGGCGTTCCCCGACCAGCAGCCGCCGTCCCACGACCCGGCCAGCCACCTGGAGCTCGTCCGCAACGCCGACGCGTTCCTGATCGCGCCCGCGACGGCCAACACGATCGCCAAGCTCGCCCACGGGCTCGCCGACAACCTGCTGACCAGCGCCGCCCTGGCCGCCACGTGCCCGGTGCTGGTGGCGCCGGCGATGAACCACCACATGTGGGAGCACCCGGCGACCCAGGCCAACCTCGCGCTGCTGCGCGAGCGCGGCGTGACCGTCGTCGACCCCGCCACGGGCGCCCTGGCCACCAAGCACGAGTGGGGCGTGGGCCGCCTGGCCGAGCCCGCCGAGCTGCTCGCCGCCGTCGAGGCGGTCGTCCCGGTGGGCGCGGGTCCCTGGGACGGCCTGCGCGTCCTGGTGACCGCCGGCGGCACGCGCGAGCCGATCGACGCGGTGCGCTACGTGGGCAACCGCTCCAGCGGCCGCATGGGCTTCGCCGTCGCCGAGGAGGCCGCTGCCCTGGGCGCCGAGGTGACGGTCGTCGCGGCCAACGTCGCGCTGGCACGGCACCCGCGGATCCGCTACGTCGACGTCGAGACCGCCGAGCAGCTGCGGGCGGCCAGCGCGCGCGAGTTCCCGGCGTGCGACGTGCTCGTGATGACCGCCGCCGTCGCGGACTTCCGGCCCGCCGAGCCCGTCGCCGGCAAGGTCAAGAAGGACGGCCGCCACGAGCTGGCGCTGACGCTCGAGCCGACCGTCGACGTCCTGGCCGAGCTGTCCGCGGCCCGGGGCGCCGGCCAGACCCTCGTCGGCTTCGCCGCCGAGCATGGCGCCGGCGCGCTCGGCCACGCCCGCGACAAGCTGACCCGCAAGGGGTTGGATGCGGTGGTGGTCAACGACGTCTCCCAGGCCGGCATCGGCTTCGACACGGCCGAGAACGAGGTCGCGATCGTGACCGCGGCCGGCGACGAGCACGTGCCGCGCGCGACCAAGGCCGAGGTCGCTCGCGCGATCCTGGCCGCCGTCGACCGCCTCCGCTCGCAGGCCGGCTCCCACCCGGCACGCGCATGACGCTCGAGGACCGGCTCGACGCCTCCGAGGTCGCGCGGGCGGGCCTGGTCGCCCGGCGCATCGCAGAAGCCGTCCACGGCGCTGTCGAGGTCCGCGACGGCGTCCTGCGCGACCTGCTGGTCTGCTTCCTCGCCGAGGGCCACGTGCTGCTCGAGGACCTGCCCGGCGTGGGGAAGACCACGCTCGCGCGGGCCATCGCGCGCGTGACCGACCTCGGCTTCGCGCGCGTGCAGTGCACGGCCGACCTCCTGCCCGCCGACGTGGTCGGCACCAACGTCTTCAACCAGCGCGAGAGCCGCTTCGAGTTCCGGCCCGGACCGATCTTCGCCAACGTCGTGCTCGTCGACGAGGTCAACCGCGCCTCGCCGCGCACGCAGTCGGGCCTGCTGGAGTGCATGCAGGAGCGCCGGGTCACCGTCGACGTCCACACCCACGAGCTCGCGCGCCCGTTCCTCGTCCTGGCCACGCAGAACCCGGTCGAGTTCGAGGGCACCTACCCGCTGCCGGAGGCGCAGGTCGACCGGTTCATGGCCCGGCTGTCGCTCGGCTATCCGGCGCCCGCCGCCGAGGTCGAGATGCTGCGCGGCCACGAGCGCGGCGACCGCGTCGAGCGGCTCGAGCCGGTCGCCTCGGCGTCGGCCGTGCTCGACGCGATCGAGGCCGCCGCGCGCGTGGCCGCGTCCGACCGCCTGCGCGGCTACGTGGTCGCGCTGCTGCAGCGCACGCGCGCCGACGCGCGCGTCGAGCTCGGCGCCAGCCCGCGCGCCGGGCTCATGCTGCTGCGCGCGGCCAAGGCGCGGGCGCTGCTCGAAGGGCGCGACCACGCGCTGCCCGACGACGTGCAGGCGCTCGCGCGGGTCGTCCTCGCGCACCGCCTGGTCCTGGCTCCCGAGGCGATCGGCGTCACGGCCGAGCAGGTCGTCACCGACGCGGTCGCCGCCACGCCGGCGCTGTAGCCGCCGTGCAGGCGACGGCGCGTCCGCTGCTGAGCACCGCCGCCCTCGGCGTCGCCCTCCTGCTCTGCGCGGGCCTGCTCGACGCCGAGCCGCTCTACGTGCCCGGGGCCGCCTGCGTCCTGCTCGCGGCCGGCGCCGCGGCGTGGGTCCTGGGCGGCGCACGCGGCCTCCGCGTCAGCCGCGAGGTCGATCGCCGGCGCGTCGTGGAGGACGAGCCGGTGCGGATGGTCATCGCCGTGCGGTCGCCGCGCATGCTGCCCACCGGCGGCGTGCTGGACGACCTGCTGCCCGAGCCGTGGCCGCTGGCGGCCGGCCGCCGCCGGTCGGAGGCGAGCTTCGACGTGCGCTTCGGCCGGCGCGGGCGCAAGCGCCTGGCGGCGCCGCGCGTCGCCGTCCGCGACCCGTTCGGCCTGCTGACGCGCATCGTCCGCGACCCGGCCGTCGCCGCCGCCGAGGTGCTCGTGCTGCCGCGCGTCGAGCCGGTCGCCGCTGCGCCCGCGGCTGCGGGCGCTGACGGGCGCAGCCTGGCGCTGCGGCGCGGCACGCCGCCGGCGGCCGAGGCCGAGATCGACGGCGTGCGCCCGCTGCGCGAAGGCACGCCGGCCTCTCGCCTCTACTGGCCGTCGCTGGCCAAGGGCGGCGACCTGCTCGAGCGCCACCTGCGCGCCGACAGCGACACGCGGCCGCTGCTGGTCCTCGACCCCCGCGGGGCCGCCGCCGAGGAGGACCTCGACGCGGCGGTGCGCGCGACCGCGTCGCTGGCCGTGGAGCTGGCCCGCCACGGCGGCTGTGCCGTCCTGCTGCCCGGAGAGCGCCGCCCGGCCGCGCTGGAGCCGAGCCTGGCCACGTGGCCGCAGCTCCACGCCCGCCTCGCCCTGATCCGCGGCGACGAGGTGCCGGCCACCGCCCCGCTGGCCGGCCGCCGCGGACCGGTGGTCTTCGTCTCGGCCCGGCGGCTCACGCGGCCGCCCCGCGCGCTGGGCCACGCGCCCGGGGGCGGGCGGATCCTGGTCGTGCCGGCGGCCATCCCCGGCCGGCGCGTCGCCTTCACGGTGGCCGGCTGCTGGGGCCACGAGGTCTCGGCCCCGCGCCGGGCGACCGCGGGAGCGGCGGCATGACCGCCCTCTCGGGCGCCGCGCTGCGCTCGGGGCCGCTGACGCTCGGCGGGGCGCGCGCCGCGCGGCTGACCGCGTTCACCGCCCTGGCGCTCTACGCCGGCGCCCACTGGGCGACCATCGTGCGGCCCGCCGCCCATGGCGAGCTGCTGGCCATGCTGGCGGTGGCGATCGCGGCAGCCGTGAGCGTCGACGCCGCCCGCGCGATCGGCTCGCGGCCGGGGCGGGCGGGCGCCGTGGCGGGCGTCGCGCTGCTGGCCGTCGGCGCCCTCCTGCTGATCGCCGGGGCGCCCCTGGCGCTGCTGCGGCCGGACCGCTGGCCGCGCCTGCTGTCGGAGGTCGGGCCGGCGATCCGCGACCTCCCGGCCCTGCGCATCCCGTACACCGGCCGCGACCCGTGGATCCACGTCGTGCTCCTGGCCGGGGGCGGGCTGCTGCTCCTGGCCGCGGCGCTGCTGGCCATCCGCGCCCGCGCTCACGCGTTCGCCGCCGCCGTCTGCCTCGGTGTGCTCTACACGGTGCCGATCGTCGAGCAGGCGCCGCGACGGCCGTGGCTCGACGGCGCCGTCTTCGCCCTCCTGCTGGGCCTCTGCCTGTGGGGCGACCGCCTGCGCCGGCGCGAGGTGCCGCTGGCGGCGACGCTCGGGCTCGCCGCCGTCGTGGTGGCCGCGCTGGTCGCGCCGCGCCTCGACTCGGGGTCGCCGTGGCTCGACTACGAGTCGCTGGCCGAGTCGCTGCAGGGCGGATCCTCGACGGCGTTCCGCTGGGACCACCGCTACGGGCCGATGACGTGGCCGCGCACCGGCGTCGAGCTGGCGCGCGTGCGCGCTCGCGGCAACGTGTACCTGAAGGCGGAGGACCTGGAGCGCTTCGACGGGCAGGTGTGGCGCCAGTCGCGCGACGCCGTCGGCGCTCCCGGCGGCGACACGGAGATCGACTACGCCCATCGCGACTGGCGGCAGACGATCCACGTGCGCGTCGAGGGCCTGCGCAGCCGCCAGTTCCTCGGCGCCGGGACGACGACCGTCGTGAGCCGGTCCAGCCGGCCCGTCCACGAGGCGACACCGGGCACGTTCGAGGTCGACGGCCGGCCGCTGCGGCGCGGCGACGCGTACGACGCCGAGGTCTACGTGCCGCGGCCCACGCCCGAGGAGCTGCACGCGGCCGGCACCGACTATCCCGGCTTCCTCTACCGCCAGCTGTCGCTGGAGCTGCCCGCCACCCGCCAGCACGGCGGATACGGGCCGACCGACGTGCACCTGCCGGCGTGGGGCAGCAACACCGCGGGCACGGCGAGCGTCCGCCCCGGCGGCTACGCCGGCGTCGACGCGACCACCGCGCTGCGCGAGTCGCCCTACCGCCGCGAGCTGGCGCTCGCCGAGCGGCTGGAGGCGGCGTCCAGCGACCCCTACGACTACGTGCGGCGGGTGATCGACCGCGTACGGCAGGGCGCGCGCTACAGCGAGTCGCCGCCGTCTCCGGGCCGGCTCGCGCCGCTGGACGCGTTCCTGTTCCGCGACCACGCCGGCTACTGCCAGCACTTCGCCGGCGCCACCGCGCTGCTGCTGCGCCTCGGCGGCGTGCCCGCGCGGGTGGCCGCCGGCTTCTCGCCGGGCGAGCGCGCGGCCGGCGGCGAGCGCGTGATCCGCGACTTCGACGCCCACAGCTGGGTGGAGGCCTACTTCCCCAAGATCGGGTGGGTGACCTTCGACCCGACGCCCGCCGCGTCGCCGGCGCGCGACCAGCTGGCCGACCGCCAGGCGTCGGACGCCGCCGCGACGGACACCACCACGCCGGCCGGCGCCGCCCGCGCCCCGGACGGTCCCGGGCCGGCGCGCCGCCGGGAGCCGCC
>DASTWY010000063.1:0-15708 GCA_035765735.1 Baekduia sp.
GACGCGTTGACGGCGTGATGCGCCGTCAACGCGTCGAGCGCCCGCGAGCCACCGATGCGCGTCACCTGGACCCCGCATGCCGGGGTCCAACCGACGCAGATCAGCCGATCGCCTCCGAACGACCACCGCGCCGAGCCGCACCGCGGGCGCCAGGGCCCTCCCCCGGACTCGCCGCCCGTCGGTGATTCCAGCGAACGTGCCGCGCCCCGGGGCGCCGGCGCGGGACGCCACCCGGCGCCGCGCCCTCCCTACGCCGCCTTCCGGAGCTCCTTCGCGTGCCGCCGCGCGGCCACGTCGTCGTCCGGCGCGCCCAGCATCCGCACCAGCTCGCCGACGACCTGGGCCTCCGCCAGCTGCGTGACCGTCGTGACCGCCGGCTCGCGCGAGACGTCCTTGGCGATCGAGAAGTGGCGTGCGGCCAGCGACGCCACCTGCGGCAGGTGCGTGATGCACAGCACCTGACGGCCGGCCGCCAGGGCCCGGAGCTGCTCGCCGACCGCTCGAGCGGTGTGCCCGCCGATGCCGGCGTCGATCTCGTCGAACACGAGCACCGCGTCGGCGCGCCCGTCGTTGGCCGCGCCCAGCAGCGCCAGCATCACGCGCGACAGCTCGCCGCCCGATGCCGTCTCCCGCAGGGGCGCGGGCGGCACGCCCGGGTTCGGGGCGATCAGGAACTCCACCGCGTCGGCGCCGGCGGGCCCGGCCTCGCGCGCCTCCAGCGCGATCTCGAAGCTCGCCGCCTCCATCGCGAGGTCCGCCAGCCGCGCCCGCACGTCGGCGGCCAGCGACTCGGCGGCGGCGGCGCGTGCCTCCCGCAGGCCGCCCGCCAGCTCCTCACGCCGGACGCGCGCCTCCTCCAGCTCGGCGGTCGCTTCCTCGAGCGCCACCTCGGCGCGGTCGAGCCCGGCGATCCGCCCGCGGCACTCCTCGGCATGCTCCAGCACCGCGGCGATCGTGCCCCCGTGCTTGCGCTTCAGCCGGTCCCACGCGGCCAGCCGCTCCTCGATCGCCTCCAGGGCGCCGGGCTCGGCCTCGAGCGCCTCGCCGTAGTGGCGCAGGTCCGCCGCGAGGTCGTCGGCCTCGATGGCCAGCGCGCGCCAGCGCTCGGACAGCTCGTCGAGCTGGGCATCGACGCCGGCGACGCCATCCAGCAGCCCACCGGCGGCGGCCAGCACGGTGGCGACGCCGCCCTCGTCGGCCGTCGCGGCCTCGGCCGCCCCCAGCGCCGCTCCGCGCAGGGCCTCGACGTGCCGCAGCCGGTCGCGCCGCGCCAGCAGCTCGACCTCCTCCTCCTCGCTCGGGGCCGCGTCCTCGATCTCCGCCAGCTCGTAGCGCAGCAGGTCGAGCTCGCGGTCGCGCGCGCCGGCGCGCTCGCGCAACGCCTCCAACGACCCCTCGAGCTCCCGCACCCGCGCATGCACCGTGGCGTAGGCGGCGCGCCGCTCGGCCTGCTCGGGCCCGCAGGCGGCGTCGAGCAGCTCCAGCTGCGAGGACGCCAGCATGAGCCGCCGGTGCTCGTGCTGGCCGTAGAAGGAGATCAGCCCCTCGGCCGCCTCCCGGAGGTCCCCGACGGACGCCGAGCGCCCGTTCAGGTACGCCCGCGACCGTCCCTCGGCCGAGACGCGCCGGGCGAGCACCAACTCGTCGGCGTCCGGCGCCACGCGCTCGCCCAGCAGCGCGCGCAGCGCGTCGGGCAGGTCGAAGACGCCCTCGACGTAGGCCTCCGCGGCGCCCGGGCGCACGACGCCCGTCCGCGCTCGCCCCCCGAGCAGCAGGTCGAGCGCGTGGGCGAGCACGGTCTTGCCGGCGCCGGTCTCGCCCGTCAGGACGTTCAGGCCCGGGGCGAGGCACAGCTCGGCCCGCTCGATCAGCAGGAGGTTCTCGACGCGCAGCTCATGGAGCACGCCGCACGGTGTACCAGCGGGGCAGGACGGGACGGGGCGCCCGGGACAGGCTCGCGGCGTCTACGACGCGAGGCGGCCGAACCGCTCGCGCAGCCGGAGGTAGAACGACGTCCCCGGGACCTGCGCGAGGTCGGCCGCCTCGCGGACGAAGCGCGACGCCAGCGCCTGCCCCGGCGCCAGCTCGCCGGCGGGGCGCCCGTCGATCGAGACGTCCACGGGCTCCCGCGACCGGTTGTGGACCTCCAGGACGTCCGAGGGCGCCACCACGAGCGCCCGCGCGGTCAGCGAGTGCGGCGCGATGAAGGACACGACGTAGCCCTCCACGCCCCACGCCAGGACCGGCCCGCCGTTGGCGAGGTTGTAGCCGGTCGAGCCCGCGGGCGAGGCGATCACCAGGCCGTCGCAGCGGACGCTGCCGACCTCCTGGCCGTCGACGACGTAGGCCAGCGTCGCCACGCGCTCGCCCACCTTGCGATGGAACGAGACGTCGTTGATGGCCGCCTGCGCCCCACCCGGCGTCTCGAGCGCCAGCGCGGGCAGCGTCATCACCTCGAAGTCGCCGCGGAACGCCGCGCCGAAGCCGTCGCCGACCTCGTCGGGGTCGATCGTGGCCAGGAAGCCGACCTCGCCGAAGTTCACGGCGAACACGGGCACGCTCGTGCCGGCATACCGGCGCAGCGCGCGCAGGATCGTCCCGTCGCCGCCCAGGACGACGCACAGGTCGACGTCGTCGCTCAGCGGCGCCTCGAGCTCCAACCCCTCCGCCGGCTCGAGGCGGTGCTTGCCGCCCTCCTCGTGGTCGAAGCGCAGGACGTAGCCGGCATCGAGCGCCGCGCGGCGCAGCGACTCCAGCGCCGCCGCCGTCTGGCTCGGGCGGCCGTGCGTCAGCACGGTCGCGGTGCGAACCTCCCTCACGCCGCCCCTCCCGCGACCGGGGCGAGCACGGCGCCGCCCGCGCCCTCGTCGTCGGCCCGGTCCGCGGCGGCCACGAGGGCCGCGTCGTCCAGCGCCCCAGCGCGCCCCGCCTCCGCGAGCCACACGAACGTCTCGCGGTTCCCCTTCGGGCCGGGCAGGCCCGACGAGGCGAAGCCGAGCACGGCGGCGCCGGCGTGGTCGCGGGCCGCCCGCGCCACCGCGACCAGCGCCGCCCGCCGGTCGCCAGGATCGCGCACGACCCCGCCGCTGCCGACGCGGCTGGGACCGACCTCGAACTGCGGCTTGACCATGGCCAGGGCGTCGTGGCGCTCCGCGGCGGACGCCAGCACCGCCGGGAGCACCTTCGTCAGCGAGATGAACGAGACGTCGGCGACGACGAGCTCGGGCGCGTAGGGCAGATCCGCGGGACACAGCGCCCGCGCGTTGGCACGCTCGAGCACCGTGACGCGCGGGTCGGCGCGCAGCGCCGGATCGAGCTCGCCCTCGGCGACGTCGAGGGCGACGACGTGGTCGGCCCCGCGCTGCAGCAGGCAGTCGGTGAAGCCTCCCGTGGAGGCGCCCACGTCCAGGCAGCGCCGCGCGCGTGGGTCGACGCCCAGCGCGTCGAGCGCGTTGGCGAGCTTGACCCCGCCGCGCGAGACGAACCGCGGGCCGGCCACCACCGTCAGCTCGACATCCTCGGCCACGAGCTGGCCGGCCTTCGTCGCCGGCTCGGCGGCGTGGCCGAGGCGTACCTCCCCCGCGGCGACGGCGGCCGCGGCGCGCGAGCGCGACACGTACAGCCCGCGCCGGTGCAGCAGGGTGTCCAGGCGGACCTTGGCCACGCGCGACACCGTACTGGGCCGCGCGGCGCGCGGCGGGCTCGGCGCCGCGGCGCGCTCACGCGATCTCGGACGGCTCCAGGGCGAAGACCTGGATCGCCATCTCGGGATCGAGGTGCGTCTGGCACAGGACCGCGCGCACCCGCCGCCCGATGATCGTCTCCACCGCCTCGGTGAAGCGCTCGCGCAGGGCAAGGTTGAAGGCCTCGCGCGAGGCCTGGACGCGGTCGCCGTGGCCGGCGCCGATCAGCGTCCGCTCGGCGGTGGTGAAGACGTCCTCGAGGATCACGAGGACGTGGTCGTCGGCGACGTGGGCGCGGGCGCGCGTCGGCCCGCGGCCGTAGTGCTCGGCGTGCAGGCGGACGATCGCGTTGGCGACGGCCGAGCGCACGGATCCGCGGTCGACCGGATGCTCGGGTTCGATGCTCTGTGACATGAGGCCCTCTCGGAGTGACGACCCCGCCGCGGCCGGGCCGCCCACGTGGGAGCCGCGCCGCTCGGCGGGAAAGAGAGCTGTCTGCACCGGCATCGATTCAACGGTCCGCCATCGTGCAGCGTGGCCCATCCGGACCCGCGCGCCTGATGGCGGTCAAGCGCCGCCGGGGCACCCAACGCGGCGGAAAGCTAGCAACCGAACCGGCGGATATGCGGCCGCTCGACCGCTGCGGCAAGCCGGCCAGGGACGCCTCAGGTGATTGCACAGCGAATCACTGTGTCGCGGATCACACTACGAACGACCGTTCTGCGGCATCTTGTTCATCACGAGGTGCACGCAGCGCTCACGCAGCAGCAGCGGAGCCCCCCGAGACCAGGCCGCCAGCGGCGCCGGTCGACCAGACTTCACTCAGTGCACGCCGGCCTCGGCCGGTCCTACATAAGACACATAGCAGTATCTCTCCTCCCCTGAAACGGCCCGCCTCCCGGCGGGCCGTTTCGCTTTCCGGGATCGCCCCACACCGGGACCGCCCCACACTTCCGGGGAGGGACGAATTCGACGCCAATTCGAACCTTCGCCGGTCGCGCTCAACGCCGGACCCCGAAGCGCCGACCACCGGCATGCGATGGTCCAGCTCCCTTCCCCCACGGCCACGGCCCCTGCCGCCATGGCCGAGGACGTTCACGCTGCCGAGGTCCTCTTCGCCCGGCAGCCGATCCTCGACGCCGACAGCCGGCTGGCCGGCTACGAGCTGCTGTACCGCGGCGACGGGCACGAGAGCCCGCACGCCGCGACCTCCCGCGTGGCCGCCACCGCGCTGAGCGACCTCGGGCTTCGTGGCGCGACCGGCGGCGCGCCGGCGTTCCTGAACGTCACGACCGAGTTCCTCATGGCGATGGACCCGCTGCCGTTCGGGCCGGAGGGCGTGGTGCTGGAGATCGCTGCGGACCGCATGCCGGACGAGCCGCTGCTCGACCGGCTGGGCCGGCTGCGCCAGCACGGCTACATGCTCGCCCTCGACGGCTACGCCGGCCAGCCCGGCGCCGAGCCGCTGCTGGACTTCGCCACCCTCGCCAAGGTCGACGCGCGCGGGCAGGGCGCCGTGCAGCTCGCCTCGCTGGTCACCAAGCTCCGCGGTCGCGGGATCCGCCCGGTCGCGCACGCCGTCGAGACGCACACCGACCACGACCGCTGCGCCGACGCTGGCTTCGAGCTCTTCCAGGGCGACTTCGTCTGCCGCCCGCGCGAGATCGTCGGCCACAGCGTGCCCGCCGCAAGCCTCGGCGCGCTGCGCCTGGCCGCGGGGATCTCCGCCGGGGACTCCAGCGTCGACGAGCTGGAGAACGCGATCGCGCTGGACCCCGGGCTGAGCCTGCGCCTGCTGCGCTTCGTCAACAGCGCCGCGTTCTCGCTGCGCCACCAGATCAAGAGCGTCCGCCAGGCGATCGTGCTGCTCGGCCCGAGGACCGTCCGCCAGTGGGCGATGCTCCTGCTGCTCTCGGGCATCGACGAGCAGCGCGGGCCGCTGCTCAGCACCGCGCTGTCGCGCGGGCGCACGTGCGAGGCGATCGCCACCCGGCTCGGCGCGGACGACGCTGACGCCTACTTCTTCACGGGCATGCTGTCGATCGTCGACGCCCTGCTCGACAAGCCGATGGAGGACGCAGTGGCCGACCTCCCGCTGGCCGAGGACGTGGTCGCGGCGCTCGTGCGTCGTGCCGGCGGCAAGGGCCGGACGTTGACGATGGCCGAGGCCTGCGAGCGCGGCGCGTGGGACGAGGCGGCGCTGCCGAGCCTCGACGCGTCGGAGCTCGCCGTGCTCCATGTGGAGGCCCTCGCCTGGGCGGACGCGACCGCCGCCGGGCTGGTCTGACGCAAGTCTGCGGGCGATCCGCCGATCACTCAGGCCGTGCCGACCCTTTGCGAGACTCCCCGCGTGCTGTTCGCGCGCCAGGCGATCGTCGATCGCCGGGGCTGCCTGGAGGGCTACGAGCTCCTCTACCGCGGGGAGCGCGACGCCGACGGCACGATCCCCGACGCCGAGCACGCGACCTGCCAGGTGCTCGTCGGCGCCTTCGCGGAGGTCGGGATGGCCGCGGCGGTGGGCGGGCGCACGGCCTTCATCAACGTCACCGAGCGCTTCCTGCAGGAGGTCGACCCGCTGCCGCTCGACGCCGAGCGCACGGTCCTCGAGCTGCTGGAGGACGCGGTGCCCACGCCGGCGCTGCTCGACCGCCTGCGGGCGGTGCGCGCCGCCGGCTTCCGGATCGCGCTGGACGACTACGCGAGCACGCCCGCGTCGGAGGCGTTCCTCGACGTCGCCGATCTCGTCAAGGTCGACCTGCGGATGCACGAGCCGGCGCACGCCGATCGCCTGATCGGCGACCTCAGCGGCCGCGGGCTCACGGTGATCGCCGAGAAGGTCGAGCACCAGGACGAGTTCGAGCGCAGCCTCCGCGCCGGCGCCGAGCTCTTCCAGGGCTGGTTCTTCTGCCGCCCCGTCGAGCTGGCGGGGACCGAGCTGCGCGCCGCGAGCCTCAGCCGCCTGCGCCTGGCGGCGGGCCTGAGCGCGTCGGAGCCGAGCCTCGAGGAGATCGAGCGCGTGGTCGCGACCGACCCCTCGCTGAGCCTGCGGCTGCTGCGCTACCTCAACAGCGCCGCGTTGTCGCTGCGCAGCCGCGTGAGCTCCATCCACCACGCCGTGATGCTGCTGGGACCGCGCACGGTGCGCCAGTGGCTGCTCGTCCTGCTGCTCTCCGGCGTCGGCGAGCAGCGCGGGCCGCTGCTGACGACGGCGCTCGCGCGGGCGCGCACGTGCCAGATCCTCGCTGAGGCCGAGCAGGCGCCCGACGCCGACGCGTGGTTCTCGGTCGGGCTGCTGTCGATCGCCGACGTGCTCGCGGGAACGCCCATGGAGACGGTCGTCTCGGAGCTGCCGCTGGCCGCCGACGTCTCGGCGGCGCTGCTGCGCCGGGAGGGCGCCAAAGGCCGTGCGCTGGCCGCGGCGATCGCCTGCGAGCGGGGCGAGCTGCCCGAGCGCGATCGCGCCATGGCGCTGGCCGCCTACGGCGACGCGGCGCTGTGGGCCGACGCGCACGCGGGCGGCGCCTGACGCCGCGCGTCAGCCGGGTGCGGCGCCGTCGCGCTCCGCGGTGACCGCGCGCGCTGCGCCGCCCAGCCAGTCGAGCAGCTCGCGCGTGCGGTCGACGACGCCGCCCCACCGCAGGAACCCGTGGGTCATGTCGTCGAAGCAGGTCGCCTCGACCGGGACCCCGCTGTCCCGGAGCGCGGCCGCGTAGCGCAACCCGTCGTCGCGCAGCGGATCGATGCCGGCCACGGCGACCCAGGTCGGCGGCAGGCCCTCGTGGTCGGCGGCGGACAGGACGTCGGCGTCGTGCGCCCCGTCCGCGCGGTCGCCGAGGTAGCGCTGCCAGCAGACGCGCATGTCGTCGGCCGTGAGCATCGGGGCGTCGGCCAGCTCGCGGTAGGCGTCGCTGTCCATCGCGGCGTCGAGCGCCGGGTAGACGAGCAGCTGCGCCAGGAGCGGAGGTGCGCCGTCGCTGCGGGCGTCGCGCGCCGCCAGCGCCGCGAGCTGGCCGCCGGCGCTGTCGCCGCCGACGAGCACCCGCGCCGGGTCGGCGCGGAGCTGGCCCGCGCCCGCGGCGGTGCGGGCCCAGGCCATCGTCGCCCGGGCGTCGTCGGCCGGGACGGGCCACGGGTGCTCGGGAGCCAGCCGGTACTCCGGCACGAGCGTCCGCAGCCCCGAGGCGTTGGCCAGCGCGCGCCCGACGCGGTCGAAGCCCTCGATGTCGCCCATGTACCAGCCGCCCCCGTGGAACCAGACGAGCAGCCCGGTCGTCTCCGGCGCGTGCTGAGGCACGTAGAGGCGCGCCGGCAGGCGCGCCTCGCCGCTGGGCACGACCACGTCCTCGGTGGCGGCGACCGGCTCGGCGGCACCGCCGAGGCGCAGCGCGGTGTCGAGGTAGGCGGCGCGCTCGGCGGCGAGGTCGGGCGGGCCCTGCTCGCCGTCCTCGGCGCCCGCCGCCGCCATCAGGGCCCGCACCTGCGGGTGCAGCCCGTCGAGCACGGGCTCAGGCCTCCGACAGGACCTCGCCGCGGCCCGCCAGCAGCGCCGCCTCGACGCGGCGGGCGATGTCGCGGCCGGTGAGCCCGACCTCGGCGTGCAGCAGCGCCGGCTTGCCGTGCGTGATGTAGCGGTCGGGCAGGCCGATGCGCAGGATGCGCGGCAGCGGCTGCGTGCCGTCGTTGAGCGCCTCCCAGACAGCCGTGCCGAAGCCGCCGGGCAGGGCGCCCTCCTCGACGGTGACCAGCAGCTCGTGGTCGCCGGCCAGCCGGGTCATCAGCTCGACGTCGATCGGCTTGGCGAAGCGCGCGTCGGCGACGGTGGCCTCCACCCCGCCCTCGGCGAGCCGGTCGGCGGCCTCCAGCGCCTTCTGGACGCCGGCGCCGTATCCGATGAGCGCAACGCGGAGCCCCTCGCGGAGGATCTCGCCGGTCCCGACGGGGATCGGGGCGACGTCACCGCTGGCCGGCAGCGGGACGCCGGCGGCCTCGCCGCGCGGGTAGCGCAGGCCGAACGGCCCGCCGTGCGTCAGCGCGGTGCGCAGCAGGTGCTTGAGCTGCGCCTCGTCGCGTGGCGCGGCGAGGGTGATGTTCGGCAGGCAGCGCAGGTAGGCGATGTCGAAGGCGCCGTGATGCGTGGGGCCGTCGTCGCCGACCAGGCCGGCGCGGTCCATCGCGAAGGTGACGTCCAGCTCCTGGAGGCAGACGTCGTGCACGATCTGGTCGAACGCGCGCTGCAGGAACGTCGAGTAGATGGCGCAGACGGGCTTGAGCCCCTCGAGCGCCAGGCCGCTGGCGAACAGCACCGCCTGCTGCTCGGCGATGCCGACGTCGAAGTAGTGGTCGGGCTCGGCCTTCTGGAGGATGTTCAGCCCGGTGCCCGAGTTCATGGCCGCGGTGATGCCGACGACGCGGCGGTCGCGGCGCACCTCCTCGACGAGGGCGTCGCCGAAGACCTGCGTGTACTGCGGGGGCGGCGCCGGCGCGCCGGACGCCGAGGGCGCCGCCTTGGCCGGCACGCGGTTGGCGATCGACTTCGGCTTGGCGGCATGCCACTTCTCCATGCCCTCGAGGCCGCCCTCCTCGGCCGCGATGAAGCCCTTGCCCTTGACCGTCGCGGTGTGGACGACGACCGGCCGGCCGGCGTCGAGCGCCGCCTTCAGGGCGCTGCGCAGCGCGCCGACGTCATGGCCGTCGATGACGCCCATGTAGGCCCAGTCGAGCTCCTCCCAGAAGAGGCCGGGCGCCCAGAACGACTTGATCGACTCCTTCAGCTGCGGGCCGAGGCGGTCGAACGCCGCGCCGATCCCGCCCGGGAGCTTCGTGAGGCGCTCCTCGGCGCCCTCGCGGGCGTGCCACAGCTTCGGGTTCAGGCGGACGCGGTTGAAGTAGCGCGACAGCGCGCCGACGTTCGGCGCGATCGACATGCCGTTGTCGTTGAGGACGACGACGATCGGAGTGCCGAGGCCGCCGGCCTGGTGGATGGCCTCGAAGGCGACGCCGCCGGTCATGGCGCCGTCGCCGATCACCGCGACGACCTTGCCGGCGTCGAGGTCGCCGCTGAGGCGCATGCCCTCCTTGAGCCCGACGGCATAGCCGATCGAGGTCGACGCGTGGCCGGCGCCCATGACGTCGTGCTCGGACTCGTGGATCGCGCAGAACGGGGCGAGGCCCTCGTACTGGCGGATCGTCGGCAGCTGGTCGCGGCGGCCGGTCAGGACCTTGTGCGGATAGGCCTGGTGCCCGACGTCCCAGAGGATCTTGTCCTTCGGGGAGTCCAGCAGGGAGTGCAGCGCGACGGCGATCTCGCAGGTGCCGAGGTTGGCGCCGAAGTGGCCGCCGATCTCCCCGACCGTGTCGATGATGTGCTCGCGCACCTCCTGCGCCACCTGCTGGAGCTGCTCCTCGCTGAGGCCGTGCAGATCCTGCGGGCGGTCGATGCGGTCCAGGAGCGGTGTGGCGTCAGAAGGCGTCATGAGGTGCGCGTGAAGATGAAGTCGGTGATGTGCTCCAGCTCGGCGGCGCCGGCCGGAGCGACCTCGGAAAGGGTAGCCCTGGCGGTGCCATGGCATTCGGAGGCGAGCGCCCGAGCGCCATCGAGCCCGAATTCGGTGACGTAGGTCCGCTTGCCGAGGCGCTCGTCGCTGCCCTGCGGCTTGCCGAGGCCCTCGTCGGTGCCCGTGACGTCGAGGATGTCGTCCACGATCTGGAAGAGGACGCCGAGCTCGCTCGCGAACCGGCGCCACGCGGTGGTCGCTGCCTCGTCTGTGCCCGCCAGGAGGTGGACGCACACCACCGAGGCGCCGATCAGGCGCCCGGTCTTGAGCTCGTGCAGGCGGCGCAGGTCGTCCGGCGTCTCCGCGGCGCCGGCCACGTCGAGGTACTGGCCGCCGACCATCCCGTCGACGCCGGTGGCCGCCGACAGCTCGCGCGCGGTCGCCAGGACGCGAGCCGGGTCGCCGGCCTGGGCGGTCAACAGGTGGCGGAAGGCCTCGGCGTAGAGCGCGTCGCCGGCCAGGATCGCGACGTCCTCGCCGAACTTGACGTGGCACGTCGGCATCCCGCGGCGCAGGTCGTCGTCGTCCATCGCCGGAAGATCGTCGTGGATCAGCGAGTAGGTGTGGATGAGCTCCAGCGCCGCCGCGAGCGGCAGGACGTCGAAGCCGGGCAGGCCGACGGCGTCGGCCGTGGCCAGCGCCAGGACCGGGCGGATGCGCTTACCGCCCGCGAGCAGGCTGTAGCGCATGGCCTCCTCCAGGCCGTCGGTGCGCGGCGCGCGGCTGGGGAAGCGCAGCTCGGCGAGGTAGGCGTCGACCCGCTCGCGCAGGTGCTCGGGGTAGACCACCGCCGGCTAGAGCAGCGGGTCCTGGCCGGGCAGCGGCTCGGCCGCCGCGGCGCGCGAGAGGCGCTCGAGCTCCGCCGAGGCCTGGGAGGCCAGCGCGGCGGCGTCCTCGACCAGCGTGGCGGCGGCATCGGGCGAGACATCGCCGGAGCGCAGCTGCTCGGCGGCGCGCTCCAGGCGGGTCACGAGGGCGTCGAGCTGGGCGGCGGCGTCGTTGGCGGCGTCGGTCATCACGCCGAAGTCTGACGCTGCTCGCGCAGCGCTGCAGCGAGGATGCCGTTGACGAACTTCGGCGCGTCGGCGCCGCAGAAGGTCTTGGCCGTCTCGATCGCCTCCTCGATCGCGCCCTCGGGCGGGATCGGCGTGTCGGCGGGGACCGCGTCGGGGTGGCGCATCTCGAGCAGCGCGATGCGCATCAGCGCCTTCTCCAGGGGCGCGATGCGATCGAGCGTCCACCCCTTCGCGTGCTTCTCGATGACCGCGTCGAGGTCGTCGGCGTAGTCCTGAGCCGCGTTGGCCAGCGCACGCGTGAACGTCGTCGCGTTGCGGTCGAGGACGTCGTCCAGCTCGCGGCCGGTGACGTCGTGCTGGTAGAGCGCGAACGCGGCGGCGCGGCGCTGGTCGGAACGGCGGGACATGCGGGCGGCAGGGTAGCGGCGCGCGGGCGGGCGGCGAGCTGCGGCGGGCGGCCGGCGAGCCGGGGCGTGCGGCCGCAGCTCGCCGCGTGGGGCGGCTCAGCCGCGCCACGCGACGCCAAGGCGCCCCACCCCGACGGGCTCGCAGAGGTGGGGCGGCTCAACCGCGGCATGCGGGGCGAAGGCGCCCCACCCGCGCCAGGGGCGCTAGGCCCGCGACATGTACTCGCCGGTCTCCGTCTGGACCTTGACGCGGTCGCCGATGTTGACGAAGAGCGGGACCTGGACGGTGGCGCCGGTTTCCAGCGTGGCGGGCTTGTTGCCGCCGCCCGATGCGGTGTCGCCGCGCAGGCCGGGCTCGGTCTGCGTGACCTCGAGCTCGACCGAGGACGGCAGCTGGATGTTCGACGGCTGGCCGTCGATGAAGAGGACGTCGACCTCGTCGTTGGGCTTGGTCCACTGCAGCGCGTCGGCGACGGCGGACTCCGGCACGGCCAGCTGCTCGAACGACTCGGCGTCCATGAAGTGCGCGTCGCTGCCGTCCGCATAGAGGAACTGCATCTTGCGCGCCTCGGTGCGCACCGCCCGGAACTTCTCGCCGGCGCGGAACGTCCGGTCGATCACGTTGCCGTCGCTGGCGCGCCGCAGCTTCGTGCGCACGAACGCGCCACCCTTGCCGGGCTTGACGTGCTGGAACTCGACGACCTTGAAGATCGTGCCGTCGACCTCGATGTGGTTGCCGTTCTTGAACTGGTTCGTCGAGATCATGCGCGGACAAGGGTAAAGCGCGCGGCCGTTGACAGCCGCCACGCCGCGCCACGAGACTCGCCGCACACGTCGACGAGGAGGCTGCGCATGGCCGAGAAGGTGCTGGTCAACCTGGCGACCGGGCTCGAGGATCCCGAGCGCGTGACGGTCGCGTTCCTCGTCGCCGGCGCCGCGCTCGGGCGCGGCCAGCAGGCGGCGATCTGGTGCACGAAGGACGCGGTGCGCCTCGCCATCCCCGGCCACGCCCAGGGCACCGCCTGCGAGGGCTGCCCGCCGCTGGAGCGGCTCTTCCAGCAGTTCGCCGAGGGCGGCGGCGAGCTGCTCGTCTGCCCCATCTGCGTCGACGCCCGCGGACTGGACGCGAGCACCTTCGTGCCGCACGCGACGGTCGCCGGCGCCACCCCGATGCTGGAGTGGGCCGGCGACGCCGGCACCCTCGTCTTCAGCTACTGACGCGCTCCGGCGCTACGAGCGCCGCTTCAGGCACTGCGCGTCGGTGTAGGAGTGGCCGTACTCGGGGCCGTCGTAGAGGTTGATCCACACGTTGCCGGCCTCGCCGCGGCGCAGGTCGGCGTGCTCGAAGACGCCCTTCATCGGCCCCTTCCTGAAGAGGATGCGCGTGCCGGCCAGCCAGTAGGCGCCCCGCTTCTTGTTGTTCCACTTGTACGTCTTGCCGTTGACGAACGTGATCAGCCCGAACAACCGGCCGCTCTCGGGGTAGCTGCACTCCCACGTGCCCTTCAGCGAGCGGCTCGCGGCCCCGGCGGCGGGGACGAGCACGGCGGCGAGCAGGGCGGCGGACAGCAGCAGGACGGCGAGGCGCTTCATCGGACGGGCTCCAGGGTCGGGACGGTGCGGCGGGCGGCATCGTAGGGACGCCGCCCGCCGCGTGCCGGATACCTGTCCGGCGACGGTCCGGAGTCCAGAGCGACGCCGTGATCAGGCGTCGAACGGCTCGACCGGCGCGAACCGCGGCACCCGCCGGCCGTCGACCTCGACCTCCTCGCCGAACATCGCCTTCGGCCGCACCCACAGCCCGCGCTCGCCGTAGAGCGGGCGGTAGAGCACCATCCACTCCTCCGTCTCGCTGTGGCGCGCCTCGCCGAGCACCTCGTACTCGCCGCCCTTGTAGTGGCGGTAGCGGCCGGGGGCGATCGGCGGCTGGACGTCGTCGGCCGGCATCGCGCCCGATCCTCGCAGACGGCGCCGGCCGCGCCGCTAGCGTGCTCCCATGCCCACCGACGAGGCCCGCATCGAGGACACCGACCACGGCAAGGTGCCCGCCGACGACGGCTGGTTCGTCCTGAACCTCGCCGACATCGCCTGGGAGACCATGGAGGGCAGCGGCACCTGGTGCGTGTTCGAGTCGCCCCGCACGCCGCGCAACCCGCTGGGCATCGGCGTCCACGTCCTGCCGCCCGGCGAGACGCCCGGCTTCTACCACTGGGAGAGCGACCAGGAGGGGTTCCTGATCCTCTCGGGCGAGTGCCTGCTGCTCGTCGAGGGCCAGGAGCGGCGCCTGAAGGCGTGGGACTACTTCCACTGCCCGCCCGGCACGGCGCACATCACGATCGGCGCCGAGGGCGACGAGCCCTGCGCGATCCTCATGGTCGGCACCCGCTCGCCCGACCACGTGACGCGCTACCTGGCCGACCCGGCCGCCAGGCGGCACGGCGCCGCGGTGGCCGAGACGACCGACTCACCGCAGGAGGCCTACAGGGACAGCCCGCCGATCGTCCCGGCGCGCTCGCCGTGGCCGGCCATCAGGCCGTCGCGCTGAGGCGCATGGCACCCTGTGGCGATGGCTCTGGGCACGATCGGGATCTGGGCGCCGGCGCGCTTCGGCACGGGCGCCGTCGCGGAGATCGAGGCGCTCGGCTACGGCGCCCTGTGGCTCGGCGGCAGCCCGAGCGTCGAGGACGCGCGCCCGTTTCTCGAGGGCTCGTCGACGCTCACGATCGCCACCGGCATCCTGAACGTCTGGCAGCACGACCCCGTCGGCGTCGCGGCACAGCACGCCGCGCTGACCGCCGACCACCCGGGCCGCTTCCTGCTCGGCATCGGCATCGGCCATCCCGAGGCGACCAGCGACTACACCAGGCCGCTGACCACGATGCGGGCGTTCTTCGACGGCCTCGACGCCGCCGAGCCGCCGGTCCCGCGCGACCAGCGGCTGGCCGCCGCGCTCGGGCCCAAGATGCTCGACCTCGCCGCGGAGCGCTCGCTGGGCACCCACCCGTACTTCACGACCGTGGAGCACACGCGCTTCGCCCGGGAGCGGGTCGGCCCCGACGCGCTCGTCGCTCCCGAGGTCACCGTCGTGGTGGAGCCGGACCCCGAGACCGCCCGCCGCATCGCCCGGCAGTTCACCCAGCGCTACCTCCGGCTGCGCAACTACGCCGGCAACCTGCGGCGCTTCGGGTTCACCGAGGACGACCTGCGCGACGGCGGCAGCGACCGCCTCGTCGACGCGGTCGTCGCGCACGGCACGCCCGAGCAGGTCGCTGACGCGGTCCGGGCGCACCTCGACGCCGGCGCCGACCACGTCTGCCTGCAGCCGCTCGGCCACGGCGACCTGCCCGTCGAGGACTACCGCGCGCTGGCCGCGGTGCTCCTCTAGCCGCATGGCCGCCCCGCGCAACCTCGTCAACCTCAAGGACGTCGACAAGGGCTACGCCAGCCGGTCGGTCCTGCGCGGCATCACGCTCGGCGTCGCGGCCGGCGAGCGCATCGGCATCGTGGGCCGCAACGGCGACGGCAAGTCGACGCTGCTGCGGCTGATCGCGGGCGCCGAGGAGCCCGACGCCGGCGCGGTGACGCGCGAGAACGGGCTCGACCTGAAGCTCCTGGGCCAGGGCGACGACCTCGACCCGTCGCGGACGATCCGCGAGGAGCTCGTCGGCGGCCGCGCCGATCACGAGTGGGCGGCCGACGCGACCTTCCGCGGCGTGCTCGACGGGCTGCTCGGCGGCACGGAGCTGCGGCGCTTCCCCCAGGGCCTCGACACGCCGATCGGCCCGCTGTCGGGCGGCGAGCGGCGCCGGATCGCGCTGGCCAAGCTGCTGCTCGACTCGCCGGAGCTGCTGCTGCTCGACGAGCCGACCAACCACCTCGACGTCGAGGGGGTCGACTGGCTGGCGCGCCACCTCGCCGCGCGGCGCGGCTCGCTGCTGGTCGTCACCCACGACCGGTGGTTCCTCGACGCGGTCTGCACGTACATGTGGGAGGTCGTCGACGGCGACGTCGAGCAGTACGAGGGCGGCTATGCGGCGTATGTGCTCGC
>DASTWY010000064.1:0-25968 GCA_035765735.1 Baekduia sp.
GCTCCACGAGGTCCTCGAGAAGCGCGTCGAGGAGGCCACCGCGCCGTCGATGGTCTTCCAGGAGGCCGACCTCTCGGTGCGCGTCGTCCGCGACATCTTCAGCGCCGACTTCGAGCGCGCGATCGTCGACGACGAGAAGCAGCACCACCGCCTGGTGTCGTTCTTCAGCCGCACCGCGCCGGAGCTCGTCGACCGCGTCGAGCTGTGGCAGGAGTCCAAGCCGCTGTTCGAGGCATGGGACGTCGAGAAGGTCATCGACGGCCTGATGTCCAAGCGCGTGGACCTGCCCTCGGGCGGCTACCTGCTGATCGACTACGCCGAGGCGCTGACGGTCATCGACGTCAACTCCGGCTCGTTCGTCGGGCGCGGCAAGCAGGCCCGCCTGGAGGACACGATCACCAAGACCAACCTCGAGGCCGCCGAGGAGGTCGTGCGCCAGCTGCGGCTGCGCGACATCGGCGGGATCATCGTCATCGACTTCATCGACATGGCGCGCGCCAAGAACCGCGACGCCGTGCTCAAGACGCTGCGCAAGGCGCTCGACGAGGACCGCACGAAGACCTTCACGGCCGAGATCTCCAAGCTCGGCCTGGTCGAGATGACGCGCCAGAACGTCACCGAGGGCGTGCGGGAGATCATGAGCCGCCCGTGCCCGACGTGCCACGGCGAGGGCGTGATCCGCTCCGAGGAGACGATCGCCATCGACGTCGAGCGCCGCCTGCGCGAGCTGGCCTCGCGCGCGCCGCGCAAGATCGAGGCGTTCCTCGTGCAGATGAACCCGCGGGTCAGCTCCTACTTCACCGCCGAGGCCGCTCGCAACCTGCGCGCCCTGGAGGACGAGACCGGCAAGGTGTTCCACTTCGAGGGCTCCGAGGGCCTGCCGCTCGACCACTTCGCGATCACGATGGAGGGCTCGCGCGCGGACATCGAGGAGCGCGCGATCCCGTTCAAGGAGGGCGACGAGGTCCTCGTCAACATCGTCGAGCCGCACATGTACGAGGTCGACGACGCCGTGGCGAAGATCGACGGGTACATCATCTCGGTGGTCAACGGCGGCCGGTTCGTGGGCTCCAAGAAGCTCGTGCGCATCGAGGAGGCGGGCCGCACGGCCGCCGTCGCGACGCTGCTGGACGCCGACGAGGAGCCGCAGGCCGCCGAGGACGAGGAGGCGCTAGACTCCAAGCCTCGGCGCCGCGGCCGCAGAGGCGGACGGCGCCGTTCGGCTGTCAAGGCCGAAGCGACTTCGGAGTAGCGAGAAATCATGTACGCGATCGTCAAGACCGGTGGAAAGCAGTACCGCGTCGAGGAGGGCCAGACCCTCGTCGTCGAGCGGCTGCAGGGCGACGCCGGCGCCAGCGTGGACCTCGAGCCCGTGCTGTTCCGCTCGGACGACGTGGTGTTCGGGTCCGACCTCGGCAAGGTCAAGGTGGCCGCCGAGGTGGTCGAGCACCTGCGCGGCCCCAAGCTGCGGGTCAACAAGTTCAAGCCCAAGCGCGGCTACCGCCGGCGCGCCGGCCACCGCCAGGAGCTCACGCGCATCCGCGTGACCAAGATCGACGGCCCCCGCGGCAAGTAGGGAGGACTCACAGATGGCTCACAAGAAGGGTCTGGGCTCGTCGCGCAACGGCCGCGACTCCAACGCCAAGCGCCTGGGCGTCAAGGTCTTCGCCGGCCAGGCCGTGACCGGCGGCGAGATCATCGTGCGCCAGCGCGGCTCCCGCTTCAAGGCGGGCGACGGCGTCGGCATGGGCAAGGACGACACGCTCTTCGCGCGCAGCGCGGGCGTCGTCGACTTCAAGGAGGGCCGGCGCGGCCGCGTCGTCTCCGTCCTGCCCGGCGACGACGCGCAGCCCGCCGCCTAGCGGCACATCGACATGGACGCCGCCACGGTCGCTCGCCTCTACGCGCTCGGCCGGGTCGGCCTCGGGGCCGCCCTCCTGGCGGCCCCTGCTCGTCTCGGGCGGCCCTGGGTGGGCGGCGTCGCGGACGAGCCCGGCGGCCAGGTGGTCCTGCGGGCGCTCGGCGTCCGCGACGTCGCGCTCGGCGCCGTGGCGCTCCACGTGGCCGACCGGCCGCAGGTCGGCCCGCGCTGGATGGTGCTGTGCGCCGCGGCCGACGCGGTCGACTGTGGCGCGACGCTCGCCGCGCGCGACCGGCTGCCGGGCCGCAGCCTCGGGGTGGCGGCCCTGGCCGGCGCCGGCGCCGGCATCGGCGTCTGGCTGTGGACGGCGCTGCGCGGCTAGGTCGTTGACCGTGCAACAATCGTCGGCGTGACCGCCGACGACCGCCGCCGCCGCACCCTCGTCCTGGTCCTGTGCTGCCTCGCGCAGTTCATGGTGATCCTGGACGTCTCGATCGTCAACGTCGCGCTCCCGTCGATCCGCGAGCAGCTCGGCTTCTCCGCGACGGGGCTGCAGTGGGTCGTCAACGCGTACACGCTCGCCTTCGCCGGCTTCCTCATGCTGGGCGGGCGCGCGACCGACATCATCGGGCGCCGCGAGGTCTTCGCCGGCGGCCTGCTGCTGTTCGCGCTGGCCTCGCTGGCCGGTGGCGTGGCGCAGACCGACGGGCAGCTCGTCGCCGCGCGCGCCGCGCAGGGCCTGGGCGGCGCCGTCGTGGCGCCGGCGACGCTCTCGATCCTCATGACCACCTTCACCGAGGGCGCCGAGCGCAATCGCGCGCTGGGCATCTGGGGCGCGATGGGCGGCGTCGGCGGGGCCACCGGGGCGCTGCTGGGCGGCGTGCTGACCGAGTGGCTGTCCTGGCGCTGGGTCCTGCTCATCAACGTGCCGGTGGGCATCTGGGCCGCGATGGCCGCGCTGCGCGTCGTCGCGCGCGGGCGCCGCGACGCCGGCGCGCGCCGCAGCTTCGACCTCTCCGGCGCGCTGACGGTGACGATCGGCCTGGTGATCCTCACCTACGGGATCGTCGAGACCGACACCCATGGCTGGGGCTCGACCCGCACGCTCGTGACGCTGGCGCTCGGGGTTGCCCTGCTGGCGACGTTCGCGCTCGTCGAGGGACGGCTCGCCGCCGCGCCGCTGGTCCCGCTGCGGATCTTCCGCTCGCGCTCGGTGTCGGGCGCCAACGCGGTCGTCCTGCTCATGGGCGCCGCGGTGTTCGCCATGTGGTACTTCCTGTCCCTCTACCTCCAGCTCGTCCTCGGCGAGAGCCCGATCGAGGCGGGGCTCTCGTTCCTGCCGATGACGGTGGCGATCATCGTCTGCTCGCAGATCGCCAGCCGGCTCGTGGGGCGCGTCGGCGCCGGCACGGTGCTGACGGGCGGGATGGCGCTCGTCTTCCTCGGGATGCTCGGGCTGAGCCGCGTCTCGGCCGACGGCTCGTACGTCGCTGACGTGCTCGTGCCGTCGATCGTCACCGCCGCGGGCATCGGCTGCTCGTTCGTCCCGGTCACGATCGCCGCCACGGCGGGCGTGCGCGGCCCGGAGGCGGGGCTGGCCTCAGGGCTCGTCAACACCTTCCGCCAGGTCGGCGGCTCGATCGGCCTCGCCCTGCTCGCCACCCTGGCCACGCAGCGCACCGGCGACGCGGTGGCGGCGATGTCGCACGCCGCCGCGCTCACCGAGGGATACCGGCGCGCGTTCCTGGTCGGCGCGCTCTTCGCGGCGGTCGGCGCCGTGGTCAGCGGGATGGTGCTCGTGCGCCAGCCGCGGCGCGCGGCGGTCGCCGAGCCGGCGCCTCAGCGCAGCCGGTAGAGCGGCGGACGGCGCCAGACGGTGCCGACGCGCTCCAGGAAGGCGTCGAGCGTCGCGCGGCCAGGGTCGGCGAGCAGCACCTCGGCGCCGAGCCGGGGGAGGAGGTCGGCCAGCCGCTCGGCGTTGGCCCGCTCGTAGAGCACGTCCGCAGCCAGCACGAGGTCGAACGGCGCCTGCGCGGCCAGCGGCTGGGGCTCCCGCCAGTCGACGTGCATCGTCTCGAGCTTCGCCCCGTTGGCCGCGGCGTTCTCGCGCAGCAGCGCCAGCGCGTCGTGTGACCAGTCGGTGGCCAGCACCCGGCCGCCGGCCAGCGCCGCGGCGATGCTCGGCAGGCCCAGGCCGCAGCCCAACTCGACGACCCGCGCGCCGCGCAGCGCGCGGGTGCCGACCGACTGGGCCAGCGCCACCCCGCTGGGCCAGAGCTCCGCCCAGTACGGCAGGTACTCGTCGGCGTCGAAGGCCTCCTCGTCGAGCAGCTCCTCCGGATCGCGCGGTCGGCGCAGCGCCAGGTCTCGCCCCGCGACGACGACGATCTCCTCGATGACGTCCACGCGCCGGAGGCTACGCACCCCACGCCGAGCCGGGCCCGGCTAGGCCGACTGCGCCACCGGCCGCAGGAGGATCTCGTTGACGTCGACGTGCGGAGGCTGCGAGACGGCGAACAGGACCGCGCGGGCGATGTCGTCGGACTCCAAGCGCCCCTCCGCGGGGTTGTCGAAGAACGGCGTCTGCACGGCGCCGGGCTCGATGAGCGTCACGCGCACGCCGGTGTCGTCGAGGTCCTGGCGCACCGCCTCGCCCATGGCGGTGACCGCCCACTTGGTGCACGAGTAGAGGCTGCCCGGCATGACGCGGCGGCCGGCCACGGAGCCCGTCACCAGCACGTGGCCCTTCGACGCCTTGAGCGCCGGGATCGCGGCGCGGATCGTGTAGGCCGCGCCCAGGACGTTGGTCAGCACCATGTCGCGCCAGAGCTCCGGCGTCTCCTCGAGCCAGCCGCGCTTGGCCCCGAAGCCGGCGTTGGCGAACACGACGTCGAGCCGGCCGAAGCGGTCGGTCGCGGCGGCGACCAGCGCCTCGTTGTCCTCCCAAGAGGTCACGTCGGTGCGGACGGCGAGCGCGCGGTCGGCGCCGCCGAGCTCGTCGACGAGGGCGTCGAGCTTGTCCTGCGATCGGGCGCTGAGCACGAGCCGGTAGCCGGCCTGCGCGGCGTGTCGCGCGGTGGCGGCGCCGATGCCGCTGCTGGCGCCGGTGATGAGGAAGACGGGGTCGTTGGCCATGGGGAGTCAGTTCCCGGCTACCGTCTCGGGAAGTCACATGCTCTACGACAAGGCGCGCATCTACGTGCAGGCGGGCGGCGGCGGCAACGGCTGCATGAGCTTCCGCCGCGAGGCGCACGTCCCCAAGGGCGGCCCCGACGGCGGGGACGGCGGGGAGGGCGGGGACGTCGTGCTGCTCTGCGACGACTCGCTGCGCGACCTGCAGTCGTTCAAGCGCAAGGCGCACTACAAGGCCCCGCGCGGCCGCCACGGCGAGGGCGCCCTGCGCCACGGCGCCGACGGCGAGGACCTCGTCGTCAAGGTGCCCCCGGGCACCGAGGTGACGCTCGAGGACGGCACCGTCCACGACCTCGTCGTGCCCGGGCAGCGCGTCGTCGTCGCCCACGGCGGGTCGGGTGGCCGCGGCAACAAGAAGTTCGCCGGCTCCACGCGGCAGGCGCCGCGGTTCGCCGAGCGCGGCCTGCCCGGCGCCGAGTCCTGGATCGACCTGCGCCTCAAGCTCCTCGCCGACGTGGGGCTCGTCGGCGTGCCCAACGCCGGCAAGTCGTCGCTGATCTCGGTGATGACGCGCGCCGCGCCGAAGGTCGCCGGCTACCCGTTCACGACGCTCGAGCCGGTGCTCGGCACGCTCGACGGTGACGACCGCCAGCTGGTCATCGCCGACATCCCGGGCCTCATCGAGGGCGCCGCCGGTGGCGCCGGGCTCGGCCACGACTTCCTCGCGCACGTGGAGCGCACGCGGCTGCTCGTGCACGTCCTGGACCTCGCTCCGCTGGACGGCTCGATCCCGGAGGACAACTTCGCGACGATCGAGCGCGAGCTGGCCGAGTACGACGAGCGCCTGGCGGCGCTGCCGCGCATCCTCGCGCTGTCGAAGGCCGACCTCGTCTCGCCCGAGGAGGCGGAGGTCGCCGCCGAGGTCTGGCGCGAGCGCTTCGCGGCGCAGGCCGCGCCGCGCGAGGAGTGGGAGCCGGCGCCGGACGTCACGCCGGTCATCGTGACCTCGTCGGCCACGGGGCTCGGCCTCGAGGAGCTCAAGACCGAGCTGCTGCGCCGCGTGCCGGTGCGCGAGCCGGAGGCAGTGGAGGTCGTCGTGGGCGGCGACGTCGAGACCCTCGCCGAGCATCGGGTCTTCCGGCCGGCCGCGGGCCGCCGCCGCGGCCGCGAGTTCGACGTCGAGCCGCTCGAGGACGGTGGCTGGCGCGTGACCGGCGAGGCCGTCGATCGCCTCATCGCCCGCCACGACCTCGAGAACGAGGAGGCGCTCGCGCACGTCGAGGCGCGCCTGCACCGCATGGGCGTCATCCGCGCGCTGGAGGAGGCGGGGTTCGAGCCGGGAGACGATGTCGAGATCGCCGGCGTGGTCTTCGAGCTCGACCCGGGGTAGGGCTCGGAGGGGCGATCTCGATGTCGAGATCGCCGGCGTGGTCTTCGAGCTCGACCCGGGGTAGGACGCGACCCGCGGGCCGGACGCATACCCTTCGGCCCGCATGGCCCGCCACGTCATCAAGCTCGGCTCCGGGATCGTCGCCGGCGACGACGGCTCGCTGCGCGCCGACGTGCTGGCGGCGATCTGCGACGAGGTGGCCGCGCGCCGGCTGGCCGGCGACGACGTCGTGGTGGTCAGCAGCGGCGCGATCGCGCGCGGCATCGACATCATGGCCCTCGGCGCGCGCCCGACGGCGATCGAGGACCTCCAGGCGGCCAGCGCGGTGGGGCAGGGGCGGCTGTTCCGCTTCTACGACGAGCTGCTCGCCGCGCGTGACGTGACGGCGGCGCAGGTGCTGCTGACGTTCTTCGACCTCAGCCATCGCAGCCACTACCTCAACGCCCGCCAGACGCTGCGGCGGCTGCTGGAGTGGGGCGTCGTCCCGGTCGTCAACGAGAACGACACGACCGCGACCGACGAGATCACCTTCGGCGACAACGACTTCCTGGCCGCCCAGGTCGCGATCCTCGTCGAGGCCGACCGGCTGATCCTGCTCACGGGCGTCGACGGCGTCTACACCGCGGACCCGCGCCGCGATCCCGAGGCGGCGATCGTCCGCGAGATCACCGACTTCGAGGCACTCGACGAGCAGGCGGCGATCACCAGCTCGACGTCGACCCTCGGATCTGGCGGGATGCGCTCGAAGGTGGTGGCCGCCGAGATGGCCACGGCCGCCGGGATCCCCGCCGCGATCTGCAATGGCCTGCGGGCCGAGGCGCTCCGGCACGTCTTGGAGGGCGGGACCCAGGAGGGCACCCACTTCCCGGCGCGCGACCTCGGCTACTCCTCCTTCAAGCTCTGGCTGCGCTACGCCAAGCCGTCGCACGGCACGGTCGTCGTCGACGACGGGGCGGCGCGCGCGCTGCGCGACGGCGGCACCTCGCTGCTGCCCGTCGGCGTCGTCGCGGTGGAGGGCGAGTTCGAGGCCGGCGACGCCGTCGAGATCCGGGCGGCCGGGACGCTGCTGGCGAAGGGCATCAGCAACTACGCCGCCCGGGACCTGCGCCGCGTCCAGGGGCTGCAGTCCGCGCGCGTGCACGAGGTGCTGCCGCGCGCGGCCGAGGAGGCCGTGCACCGGGACTACCTCGTGCTCGCGTAGCGCCGATACCCTTCCTCCATGGCCACGACCGCCGCGTCCGTCACCGACATCTGCCGGGCCGCCCGTGACGCGTCGCGACGCCTGGCCTCGCTTCCGAGCGGGGAGAAGGACGCGGCGCTGCACCGGATCGCCGACGCGCTGGAGGCCCGCACGTCGGAGATCCTCGAGGCCAACGCCCGCGACCTGGAGGCTGGCCGCGAGGCCGGGCTGTCCGACGCGCTGCTCGACCGCCTCA
The DNA here is from genome assembly GCA_035765735.1 of Baekduia sp. Classification (GTDB taxonomy): domain Bacteria; phylum Actinomycetota; class Thermoleophilia; order Solirubrobacterales; family Solirubrobacteraceae; genus Baekduia. Next base: position 7,820 of record DASTWY010000064.1, read on the forward strand.
TGCTCGACGCGGGCCGTGTGGCGGCCATCGCGGGCCAGGTGCGCGACATCGCCGCGCTGCCCGACCCGGTCGGCGAGGTCCTCGACGGCTTCCGGCTGCCCAACGGCCTCGACGTCGCCAAGGTGCGCACGCCGCTGGGCGTGGTCGCCGTGGTCTACGAGGCGCGGCCGAACGTGACGATCGACGCCGCCGCCCTGTGCCTGAAGTCCGGCAACGCGATCGTGCTGCGCGGCTCGTCCAGCGCCGCGCACTCCAACGCCGTGCTGGCCGGGATCGCCGGCGAGTGCGCGCCCGAGGGAGCGATCCAGCTCGTGGCCGGCGGCGGGCGCGAGGAGCTCGCCGAGCTCGCGACGCAGGACGCCCACGTCGACCTCATCATCCCTCGCGGCGGCGAGGGCCTGAAGAAGGCGCTGACCGATGTCGCGACGGTCCCGATGATCTTCGCCGCCTCCGGCAACTGCCACGTCTACGTCGACGCCGACGCCGACCTCGACATGGCGCTGGACATCGTGATGAACGCCAAGACCCAGCGCCCCGGCGTCTGCAACGCCGCCGAGACCGTGCTCGTCCACCGTGGCGCGGCCGACGCGCTCCTGCCGCGGCTGCTCGCCGCGCTGCGCGAGGCCGGGGTGGAGGTGCGCGGCGACGAGCGCGTGCGCGCGGTCGACCCGGCCGCGGTCGCGGTCACCGAGGAGGACTGGGACACCGAGTACCTCGCGCTGGTCCTCGCCGTGGGCGTCGTCGACTCCCTGGAGGAGGCGATCGACCACGTCAACCGGCACGGCTCGGGCCATTCCGAGGCGATCGTGACGCGCTCCTACCAGGCCTCGCGGGCCTTCGAGCTCGGCGTCGACGCCGCGTGCGTCTACGTCAACGCGTCGACGCGCTTCACCGACGGCGGCGAGTTCGGCTTCGGCGCCGAGATCGGCAACTCGACCCAGAAGCTGCACGCCCGCGGGCCGATCGGCCTGCGCGAGCTGTGCACGTTCAAGTACGTCGTGCGGGGAGCAGGGCACGTCCGCGGCTGACGGACGCGCCCGGCGCGTCGGGATCCTCGGCGGCACGTTCAACCCGCCGCATCTCGCGCACCTGCTGTGCGCCCAGGAGGCGCACGACCAGCTGGCCCTCGACCAGGTGCTGCTCATGCCGGTGGCCGCCCCGCCGCACAAGGAGGCCGAGGGCGACCCCGGCCCGGAGGTGCGCGTGGCGCTGTGCGAGGCCGCGGTGGCCGGCGACGACCGCTTCGCGGTGTCCGACCTCGAGGTGCGCCGCGGCGGGGCGTCCTACACGGTGGATACGCTGCGATCACTGCATGCCACGTTCCCCGCGGACGACCTGACCTTCATCGTGGGAGGCGACATGGCCTTCAGCCTCCCGACGTGGCGCGAGCCGGCTGAGGTGCTGCGCCTCGCGCGGCTGGCGGTCGCCGAGCGGGAGGAGGTGCGGCGGGCCGATATCCTGGAGGCCCTGGCGGTCATCCCGGGCGCCGCCGACCGCGTGGACTTCATCGACCTCCCGCGCATGGACATCTCGTCCTCGCTCGTCCGGCGGCGGGTGGCCGCAGGACGCCCCATCCGGTACCTGGTGGCCGACCCGGTCGCCGCGTACATCGCCGAGCACGGGCTCTATCGGAGCCCGGTGGGTAGCCCCTCATCACGATGACCACGGAGGAAGCGTCATCTTGCCCAGCCAGACCGCATCGCAGGACCAGCACACCGCATCGATGAGCCCCGAGCGCCTCGCGCAGCTCGCGGCCTCGTACGCGGCTGACAAGAAGGCCATCGACCTCACCGTGCTGGACCTTCGCGGCGTCTCGAGCTACACCGACTACTTCGTCGTCTGCTCCGGCAACACCGATCGCCAGACCAAGGCGATCCACGACGCCATCCTCGAGGGGTTGAAGAAGGACCACGGCGTGCTGCCGCGGCGCGTCGAGGGCGTCGCCGAGTCGCGCTGGATCCTCATGGACTACTTCGACGTGGTGGTCCACGTCTTCGTCCCCGAGGTGCGCGAGTTCTACCGGCTCGAGCAGCTGTGGGGCGACGTCCCGCGCGTGGACGTCGAGCTCGAGGACGTGCCCTCGCGGTCGTAGCCTCGCGTGCTGTCGCCGCCGGGTTGTGACGGCGGCGACAACGTTCCTCCGCCGCTTGCGCACCTGCCGGCCAAGACCGGCCCCGGCGAGCCGCCGTAGGTTCGGCTGCGCAAGGGCACGCGGCGTGCTCGAGCCGGGAGCGCCAGCGCGACCCGGCGCCCGGCCCCTGCCGCGCCGTTTCGTGGGACCGGCGCGCGGGGAGCCGCGGCGCCGGGGCGCACGCGCACATCGCGGATCAGCGAGGGCGCGATGGGCCGGTCCGGCTCACCCGCTCCCGGAGCACGACCTCGAGCTCGAAGCGGGTATCGGGGTCGTCGAGCGCCTCGCCCAGGAGCTCGCGCAGCCGGCCCATCCGGTAGCGCACGGTCTGCGGGTGCACATGCAGGTCGGCGGCCATGCGCGGGCCGTTGCCGCGATGGCGGAGGTAGGCCAGAAGCGTGGCCTCGAGACGCTCGCGCGAGCGCGGCGGCTGCGTGTCCAGCGGGCCGAGGCGCAGCCGGGCGAGGTCGTCGACGAGCTGCGGCTCGCCGGCCAGGAGCAGGGCCGCGAGGTGGTCATCGGCGCGCTGGAGGCCGTGGCCGTCGAGCCGCCCGGCGGCGGCCAGCCGCCACACGGCGCTGGCCCGCGCCCAGGAGCGGCTGGCGAGCTCGAGGGGCACCGTCGGTCCGAGGACGGCGCCCGAGGTGCCCGCCATGGCGTACTCGATCTGCCCGGGGCGCCCGGGGCCCTCCGGGTCGGGGACGACGACGCAGCCGATGCCGTCGGCGACGCCGAGCAGCACGTCCGGGGGCATGCGGCGGGCGGCCACGCCCTCGTCGGGCTCGCCGATCGCCAGCACCGCGACGTCCCGGGGGAGCGCCCAGGCGGCGCTGCGGGCGAGCGGCTCCAGCGCGCGCGTGTCGTGCGGCGCCTCGTCCAGCAGCGTGGCGAGCAGGCGCTGGCGATGGCGTGCGGTCTGCCCGGCGGCGACGGCGCTGGCCTCGGCGAAGCCGTCGGCGCTGACGGCCGCCGCCTCGTCGAGGTAGGCGAAGACCGAATCGGCCAGCGCCGAGACCGTGCGGGCGTCGGCGCCCGCGGCGGTCGCGAGGCTCGCCATGCGCCGCCACACGACGCGGGCGCCGAGGCGGTAGGCGGCATGCAGGGCGTCGAGCGTGCGTCCGGACCGCCACTCCCGCTGGCCGAGTGCGGCGTACAGGTGGCGGTTGGCGCCGGGCGCGGGGCGGGGGTGGCCGATGACCGCGGCGAAGTCCTCGAGCGCGCCCTGCACGCCGCGGCGGACGTCCTGGACGAACCGCGCGTCCGCGACCCGGTACTCGGGGATGGCGGAGGACATCACGTCGACGACCTCGGTGGCGATCGACGGGATGGCGTCGCTGAGAAGCGCGCTGAGGCTCGCCGGCAGCTCGGGCCAAGGGCGCGAGGTTCGGGCCGGCGCGCCAGGTGAGACATCCACGGCCATGGCGCATGTTGGCGCACCAGTGCCATCCGGTGCAATGGGTGCAGCCCAGATGAGTGGAGAAGTGGCGCGCCGCAAGCGGCGATCCGAGCGGCTGGCGGACGGGGCCAGAACGACGGAAACCCCCGCCGAGGCGGGGGTTTCCGTGTGAGTGGAGCTAGCCGGGCTCGAACCGGCGACCTCCTGCATGCCATGCAGGCGCTCTCCCAGCTGAGCTATAGCCCCAGGTCGACGCTCATCTTAACACCTCGGCTCGATCGGGTCCGATGGCGCGGAGCTCACCGGCGTCCCGGGACGAACTCCGGAACGTCGAAGTCGCCGTCGGCCGGGGGACGGCGGCGTGGATCGCCGGCCTGGGCGTCGCGGGACGTCCGCGTCACGCGCGGCGCGGGCTCGACCGAGCCGGCCGGTGTCGCCTGGTCGAGGTCGGCGGTCAGCCGCGCGTGTGCGAGCCGGACGTCGGTGAGCAGGCGCTCGGCGTTGCGGCGCAGCGAGTCGCTGAGCTCCTGGAGGTGACCCGACAGCGTCGTGCCATCGCGGAGGACGTCGCGGGCGGCGTCGTGCGCCTCGCGGAGCAGCTCACGGGCGTCGGCCTTGGCGTCACGCTTGACCTCGTCGGCGTAGGCGTCCGCCTCGGCGCGAACCCGTGCGGCCTCGGCCTCGGCCTCCTGGATCGCCTCGGCCTTGCGCCGCTCGGCGCCCTCGCGCGCCTCGGCGGCGCGCTCGTGGATATGCCGGACCGCTTCCTTGGCCTCGGCCTGCGTCGCGGCGGCCTCCCGTCGCGCGGCGTCGATGAGCTCGCGGGCCTCCGCCTCGGCGGCCTCGATGCGCAGGTCCGCCGCGCGGTCGGCCTCGGCGATGCGCTCCCGGACGCGCTCCTCGGTCTTCAGCCGCAGCTCCTCCGCAGCTCGCTCGGCGGCCTCGACGATCGCCGCGACCTTGGCGGACGCCACGGAGATCTCGCTCACGGCCGGCATGGGATGCTCGGTCGGGTCGTGGAGGTGGTCGGCCGGCTGTTCCTCCATGGCGCCATGGTAGGAGCGCGCCACCGCGGGAGCGCAAGAACGCCGTCAGCGAAGGCGGGGCGCCGAGCGAGCGGCGGTCAGGCGCCGGCGGGCTGCAGCGCGAGCATGAAGCGCGTGCCGGAACCCCGGCGCGCCCGGCGGAAGCGAAGGATGCGGCGAAGCGGCTTGGGCATGGCTCCTCCCTTGCATCGACCGAAACCTTCCCCGCTGTAGCCTGCCGACCGTGGCCGAACATCGCTACGACCCGAAGGAGATCGAGCCCCGCTGGCAGCAGGTCTGGGCGGACGAGCGCACGTGGGAGGTGTCCAACGCGGATGCCGACCCCTCGCACAAGTCCTACGTGCTCGAGATGCTGCCCTACCCGAGCGGCGAGCCGCACATCGGCCACCTCAAGAACTACTCGATCGGCGACGCGGTCGCGCACTTCCACCGCCGTGCCGGCCGCACGGTGCTGCACCCGATGGGCTATGACGCGTTCGGCCTGCCGGCCGAGAACAACGCGATCAAGACCGGCGTCCATCCCCGCGACGCCACGCAGAAGGCGATCGAGTCCTTCCAGCGCCAGTTCCACGAGTGGGGCATGTCGATCGACTGGTCGCGCGAGTTCGGCACCCATGAGCCGCGCTACTACCGCTGGACGCAGTGGATCTTCCTGCAGCTGTTCCAGCACGGCCTCGCGTACCGCAAGGACGCGGCCGTCAAGTGGTGCCCGAACGACGCGACCGTGCTCGCCAACGAGCAGGTCGTCGACGGGCACTGCGAGCGCTGCGGCGCCGAGGTCGAGGCGCGCCAGCTCGAGCAGTGGTTCTTCCGCATCACCGACTACGCCGACCGCCTGCTCGACGACCTCGACGGGATCAGCTGGCCGGAGCACGTCAAGACCATGCAGCGCAACTGGATCGGCCGGTCCGAGGGAGCCGAGGTCACGTTCCGCTGCGAGGAGCTGGCGATCGACTATCCCGTCTTCACGACCCGGCCCGACACGCTGTTCGGGGCGACGTTCTTCGTCATGGCGCCCGAGCATCCCGACGTGGAGCGGCTCGCCGCCGGCACCGGTCAGGAGGACGCGGTCCGCGAGTACGTCAACCACGCGATGGGGGAGTCGGTCGAGGAGCGCGGCGCGGCCGACAAGCCCAAGACCGGTGTCTTCCTCGGCCGTCACGTGGTCAACCCGGTCAACGGCGAGTCGCTGCCGATGTACGTCGCCGACTACGTGCTGATGGAGTACGGCACGGGCGCGATCATGGCGGTGCCCGGCCACGACGAGCGCGACTTCGCCTTCGCGCAGGCCTACGACCTGCCCGTCCGGCGCGTCGTCGCCGACCAGGATCCCGAGGGAGAGCTCCCATACACGGGTGACGGGCCGCTGATGAACTCGCATCCGGACTTCGACGGGATGCACAATCGCGAGGCGCTCGAGCGGATCGTCGACTGGCTGGACCGCGAGGGCAAGGGCCACAAGTCCATCAACTACCGGCTCCGCGACTGGCTCGTGTCGCGGCAGCGCTACTGGGGCTGTCCGATCCCCATCGTCCACTGCGACCAGTGCGGCATGGTGCCGGTGCCCGAGGAACAGCTGCCGGTCGTCCTTCCGGACGTCACGGACTACAAGCCGAAGGGCAAGTCGCCGCTGGCGGCGGCCGAGGCGTGGGTCCGCGTCCCGTGTCCGTCCTGCGGCGGCGACGCGCGCCGCGAGACCGACACGATGGACACGTTCGTCGACTCCTCGTGGTACTTCCTGCGCTACTGCGACGCCACCAACGACGACCAGGCGTGGGATCCGTCGGTGGTCAACCGATGGATGTCGGTCGACCAGTACATCGGCGGCGTCGAGCACGCGATCCTGCACCTGCTGTACGCACGGTTCTTCACCAAGGCGCTCGCGGATCTGGGGCATCTGGACGTGCAGGAGCCGTTCGCGCGGCTCTTCACGCAGGGGATGATCACCAAGGACGGCGCGAAGATGTCCAAGTCGAAGGGCAACGTCGTGTCGCCCGCTGCGCTGGTCGAGCGCTACGGCGCGGACACCGCACGCTGCTACATCCTGTTCATCGGTCCTCCGGATCAGGATGCCGACTGGTCGGACACGGGCGTCGAGGGCATGCACCGCTTCCTGGGCCGTCTGTGGCGCACGTGCGCGACCGCGGCCGACGAGCTGCCGGAGGCCCCGGTCCCGGACGAGCCCGATGCCGACGCGCTGCGCATCGTCCGCAAGGCGCACTGGGCGATCGACAAGGTCACCAACGACCTCGACCAGCGCTTCGCGTTCAACACCGCCATCGCAGCCGTCATGGAGCTGCTCAACGAGGTCACCCCGGAGAAGCGCGGTGCGGCCGACGCAGGCAGCGTCCGCTTCGCCCTGGCGACCGCCGCGTCGCTGCTGTTCCCGTTCGCTCCGCACGTCACCACCGACGCCTACGAGCGGCTGACGGGCCGCAGGGTGTGGGAGGAGCCGTGGCCGCCGGCGGATCCCCGGTACCTCGAGGCCGACACGTTCGAGCTGGTGGTGCAGGTCAACGGGAAGGTCCGTGACCGGGTGGAGGCGCCGACGGGCGCATCCGAGCAGGCCCTGCTCGAGCTGGCCCGCGCGCAGCCCAACGTGCAGGCGCACATCGACGGCAAGCAGGTCGTCAAGGAGATCGTCGTCCCGGGCAAGCTCGTCAACGTGGTCGTCCGCGGCTGACGACGCGGAGTGGCCGACGCGCCATACATCGCCGTGGTGGGGCCCGGCGCGGCGACCGCGGACGAGGAATGGCTGGCCGAGGAGGTCGGCGCTGGGCTCGCCGAGGGCGGTTGCGTGGTCGTGACCGGCGGGCTCGGCGGCGTCATGGCCGCGGCGTGCCGCGGGGCGAAGTCCCGCCGTGGCCGGACGCTGGCGCTCCTGCCCGGGGCTGACCGCACGGCCGCGAACGGCTGGGTCGATCTCGCGGTGGCGACGGGGATGGGCGAGATGCGCAACGCGTTGATCGTCCGAGCGGCCGACGCCGTCGTCGCCATCGGGCGCAGCCACGGGACGCTGTCGGAAGTGGCGCTGGCGTTGCGCGACGGGAAGCTGGTCGTGGGTCTCGGCGCGTGGGACATCGACGGGATGGTCCAGGCCGCCGACCCCCGGGACGCCGTGTCGCGCGCCCTTCGGCACACCTCCTGAGCAGAGCCGTCACAGCGCGCGCGTGTGCCGTGACGGGTCGCCGCATAGCTTGGCGGCGTGCCGCAGCTGAGCCGTTCGGAGATCGCCATCTACGTCGCCTGCGCCGTGCTCGTCGCGGTGCTGGGCTGGCGCGCGATGGCGAGTCAACGCCAGGGGCCGGCGGCGCACGCGCCGACGGGAACCGCGGGGGCGATCCGCGTCAGCGCCGCGGCACCGCGCACCGCCATCGTCCACGTCGTCGGTGCCGTGCGCCGGCCCGGCGTCTACCGGCTGCGCGTCGGCCAGCGCGTGCAGGACGCCATCCGCCGCGCTGGCGGCGCCCGCGCCGGCGCCGATCTGCAGGCGATCAACCTGGCGGCCAAGCTGAGCGACGCCCAGCAGGTGGCGGTTCCGCGCCGGGCGGCTGCGATGACGGCAGCAGCGCCCGCTGCGGCACGTGCACCTGCAGCCGCCGCAGGAGCGGCGGCGAGCCCGCCGGCGCCGCCGGTCAACCTCAACACGGCGACGGCCGAGCAGCTCGACACGCTCGACGGCGTGGGGCCCGCCACGGCGCAGAAGATCCTCGAGTACCGGACGGCGCACGGCGGGTTCTCGTCGATCGACGACCTGGCGCAGATCTCGGGCATCGGCCCCAAGACGCTGGAGTCCCTCAGGACGCAGGTGCAGCTGTGAGCCGGTGGTGGGTGGGCGTGCGCGGCTCGGTCAGCGAGCAGGCCCTGACCAACCCCCGGCACGTGCAGCTCGCCGCGGCGGCCGGCGGCCTCGCGGCGCATCAGCTGCCGCTTCCCGGCATCCTCGCGGCCGGCATCGCGACAGCGCTCGCCGTCCGTGCCATCCCGCTGGTCGCGTCGCGGCGGCGTGCCGTGGGCATCGGCGTGCTCGTCGTCGTCGCCGGCGTCCTCGGCCAGATCCGCGTCGGATCGCTCCAGCGAACCACGCTGCGTCCGGCCTTCGGCACCGCCGTGCAGGGCGACGCCACGCTGTTGACCGCCCCGCGCGCCGACCCGTTCGGCGGGCAGCGAGCCCTCGCGAGCTGGCACGGCGAGCGGGTCCTGCTGCGGCTTCCCTCGTGGGGACAGCCTGGCTCCGCGTCGATCGGCGATCGGCTGCACGTGCAGGGCCGGTTGCGAGCGCCGGATCGAGCGGCCAGCGCGCTCGAGGCGCACGCGACGCTGCTGGCCGCGCGGTTCGACTCGACAGGGCGCCGGCGTGCCGGGCCACTCGGCCTCGTGGACGGCCTCCGCCGTCGTGCTCAGAGCGCGTTCTCCCGGGCGCTGCCGCCCACCGAGGGCGCGCTCATGGCGGGGATGGTGCTCGGACAGGACGAGGAGCTCCCGCCCGACGTCCAGGACGAGTTCCGGACCGCGGGACTCAGCCATCTCGTGGCGGCATCGGGGCAGAACGTCATGCTCCTCGTCGCGCTGGCGCTTGCTGCGTCGATGGCCCTGGGCCTCGGCTTTCGCGCCCGCTGGGCGGTCGTGCTGGCGCTCATCGTGCTCTACGTGCCCCTTGCCGGTGGCGGCGCGCCGATCCAGCGGGCCGGGGTGACCGGAATCGCCATGGTCGCCGCCGCGATGGCCGGCCGACCTGCATCACGGTGGTACGCGCTGCTGCTCGCGCTCAGCGCGACGCTGGCGTTCGACCCACGCAGCGTCGGCGCTGTCGGCTGGCAGTTGAGCTTCGCCGCCGTGGTCGGCATCGCGGTCCTCGCCCGTCCGGCCCGCGACGGCCTCCGCCGGGCGGGGGTCCCGCCCGCGCTGGCCGAGGTCGTCGGGCTCACGGTCGCGGCGACCTTGGCGACGGCCCCACTCCTCGCGGTGCACTTCGGACGCGTCTCGCTCGTCGCGCTGCCGGCCAACGTGGTGGCGGCGCCGGCCGTTCCGGTCGTCATGTGGCTCGGAATGGTCGCGGCGGCGGCCGCACAGCTCTCGCTTCCGCTGGCATCGTCGATCGCCGCGATCGCCGCGTTGCCGCTGGCGTTCCTGCTGTGGCTGGCGCGCGCCGCGGCCGCCGTCCCGGCCGCCCAGGTCGCAGCTCCGACCGCCGTCGTGGCCGTGGTCGCGCTCGGCGCGTCCGTGGCGCTGGCGCTGGCGGGTCGCGCTCGTCCCGGTCGGCCGGACGGCCAGGCGCGTTGCCGCCGCCTGCTCGTCGTCGTGGCGACGGCCGTGGGAGTGGCGATGGTCGTCGGGTGGGGGATGCGCGAGCGACTCCCCGCGCTCGGCCCCACGGACCTCCGGGTCACGGCCCTCGACATCGGCCAGGGCGACGCGACCCTCGTGCAGGTCCGCGATCACGCCATCCTGGTCGACGCCGGGCCGGCGGGTGCTCCGATCGTCGGGGAGCTGCACGAGGCCGGCGTGGACCGCCTCGATGCGCTGGTGGTCAGCCACCCGCAGGCCGACCACGACGGCGGGGCCCCGGCCGTCCTCGATCGGATGCCCGTGTCGATGCTGCTCGACGGCCGCGACGGCGACCGGTCCGCGACGTCGCTCGCCCTCGACGCGCCGCTCCGGCGGCAGGCCACGCGCGTCGTGCCGGCCCGGGCGGGGCAGGAGCTGCGGGCTGGACCGCTCACCCTTCGGGTGCTGTGGCCGCCGGTGGAGGACGGGATGGCCGGGGGCGATCCCAACGACCGGGCGGTCGTCGCCATCGCCTCGGCCTACGGTTCGCGAGCCCTGCTCACCGCCGACGCCGAATCGCCGATCCTGGCGCCGCTGGATCTCCCGCCCGTCGAGCTGTTGAAGGTCAGCCACCACGGCAGCGACGATCCCGGCCTCCCAGCGCTGCTCGATCGGCTCCGCCCCCGCGTCGCGCTGGTGGAGGTGGGGCGGCACAACACCTACGGCCATCCCGCGCCCGCGACCCTGCGAGCGCTCGCGGCCGTCGTCCCGACGGTGCGGCGCACCGATCTCGACGGAACGGTCCGCGTCGATCTCGACCACGGGGCCGTCGCCGACGTGGTGCGGGAGTGACGGGCTCGACCCGGGAACGCCGGGCCTCCGCGTGGTCGCGCCCGGGCCGCAGCGCTCGGCCGTGCACGCCGTCTGCGACGCGACCTACACTCACGGCGATGGCGCAGTGGAAGCCGGCCTACCTCATCCATGGGGATGACCATGGGCGCGTCGGCGAGCGCCGCGCCAGCCTTCGGGCCCGCGCCGAGCAGGAGAGCGGGGCCGGAGGCCTGGAGGTGCTCGAGGGCGACGCGGCCACCCCCGAGGCCGTCGGGCAGGCGCTCAACGCGATGACGTTCGCGGTGGGCCGGCGGTTCGTGGTGGTCGACGGCGTCGAGCGGTGGAAGGCTGCTGACGTCGAGGCGCACGTGACGCCGGCGCTCGCCGGGCTTGCGCCCGACACCACCGTGGCGTTCTTCGGACGGGAGGATGGCCGGGCCAAGGTCCCGGCACCGCTCGTCAAGGCGGTGACCAAGGTCGGCGGCGACATCGTCGAGCACGCGACCGTCAAGGGGCGCGAGCTTCCCAAGTGGGCCGTCGCGGAGGCTCGCCGCCTCGGGATCGAGCTCGAGCTCGCCGCCGCGCAGGCGCTCGTCGCGCAGGTCGGCGAGCGGCAACAGCGCCTGCTGCGCGAGCTCGAGAAGCTGGCGCTCGAGCTGGGCGCCGGGGCGCGCGTGACGGTGGACGACGTCGAGGACGCCGCCGCCGACTCCGCGGAGATCCAGGTGTGGGGGCTGGTCGACGCGCTCGTCGCGCGCGACCGGCGGGCGGCGTTCCGGGCGTTCCTCGACCTCCGCGAGCAGGGCGAGGCGCTGCCGCGGCTCATCCCCCTGATGGGGCGCCGCCTCCGCGAGGTTCTCGCGATCGCGTACCGGCTCGAGGCGGGTGAGTCGCCCGCGCAGGTCAAGTCGTCGACCAAGGGCAGTCCGTGGGCGCTCGACCGGCGCATCAAGGAGGCGCGGGCCACCGACACCGAGACGCTCCGCCGGGCGATCGAGACCCTCGCCGACCTGGAGCTGCAGACGCGAGGCATCGGCGTGCTGGCCGAGGACACCGCCGCGATCCGCGCGCTCGGCCGCATGGCCACACCGGCCTGACCCGCAGCCCTGCGGGCACACGAAAACGGCCCCCGGGGCGGGGGCCGTCGTGAGCAGGATGCCTGCGGTTGGCGCTAGGCCGACGGCTGGCCGGCGCGGACGCGCGCGGCGCGGCTCTTCTTGCGGGCGCCCGTGTTGCGGTGGAGGGCGCCGCGCTTGACGGCCTTGTCGATCGTCTGCACGAGGCTGCGATGCTCGGTGTCCGCCTGGGCGTCGTCGCCGGCACCGACCGCCGCCTCGAGACGGCGGAAGTAGGTCTTGATCGTCGACGTGTAGCGGCGGTTCTCCAGGCGCTCACGCTCGGCCCGGAGGATGCGCTTCTTCTGCGAGTGAATGTTCGCCATGAGCGGCCAGGCAGTGTAGCGGGCTCGTGCGGGCGGCGACGGCCCGGGGGTCGGGAACCGAGCCATGCGGGCGCCCGGGCGGCCGGCAGCTGGTCAGCCCGGCGGGCGCCGTACCATCCGCCCGCGTGACGACCGAGGGAGAAGCGGCCACGGCGGAGGACGCCGCCATCGCCGCCACCGCCGCGAGCCGCGGCCCGCGCGGCGGCGAGCCGGCCGGGTCGGACGGCGGCGACGGCCGTCCGCCCCGAGGCGCGTCGTTCGCGCGCAACACGGCCATCTTCTCGATCGCCACGGGCCTCTCCCGCATCGCCGGACTTGCGCGCGAGGTGCTGGCCTCCAGCTACTTCGGCCTGAGCCCGGCGTTCAACGCCTTCACGATCGCCTTCTACATCCCGAACGTCGTCCGCTCGCTGTTCGCGGACTCGGCGCTGAGCGCCGCGTTCGTCCCGGTCTTCACCGAGCTGCTCGAGCAGGACCGCAAGCGCGAGGCGTTCCGCCTGGCGTCGACGCTCTTCATGGTCATGCTGGCGGTGCTGGGCGCGATCTGCGCGCTGTTCATCCTCGGCGCAGGCTTCATCGTGCCGCTGTTCACCGGCGACGAGTTCACCCATGCGATGGACACGCTGGCCGTCGGGCTGAGCCGCGTGATGTTCCCGATCGTGCTCGTGCTCGGGCTCAACGGGCTGGTCGTCGGCGTCCTGCAGGCCTACGACCACTTCACGATCCCGGCGATCTCGCCGCTGGTCTGGAACCTGGTGATCATGGCGTTCCTGGTCCTCGGGCGGCCGCTCTTCGCGCAGGACATGTACGCCTACGCGGTCGGCATCCTCGTCGCCACCGCCGTCCAGTTCGCGATGGCGCTGCCGGTCCTCAAGACCGTGGGCTTCTCGTGGGACTGGAACATCGACTGGCGCGACCCGCGCGTCAAGCGCGTCTTCGCGCTGATGCTGCCCGTGACGCTCGGGCTCGGGCTCATCAACTTCAACGTGCTGGCCAACTCGATCCTCGGCAGCTACGTCTCCGGCCAGGCGCCGCGCGCGATCGACGCGGCGTTCCGCATCTACATGCTGCCGCAGGGCATGTTCAGCGTCGCGATCGCCACGGTCCTGTTCCCGCAGCTCAGCCGCCTCGCCGCACGCCACGACCTGGCGGGCATGCGCGACGCCGTCGGCAACGGGCTGCGGCTGATCTTCCTGATGCTGCTGCCCGCGATGGCGGCGACGCTCGTGCTCGCCGTGCCGATCACGCGGCTGGTGTTCCAGCGCGGCGAGTTCAACGCGCACGACACCGACCTCGTCGCCACCGCGCTGTTCTGGTTCTCGTTCAGCCTGCCGTTCAGCGGGGTCAACCTGCTGCTGACCCGCAGCTTCTTCAGCCTCCAGCGCCCGTGGATCGTCACCTACCTGTCGGTCGGCAACCTGATCGTCAACGTCGGCGTGTCGATCGTTTTCGTGGTCCTCGGCTTCGGGATCGGCGGCATCGTCGCCGGCACGGCGATCGCCGACATCGTCATGGCCGGGGTGCAGTTCGTCCTGCTGCGCCGCGAGCTGCACGGCCGCCTCGCGCTGCGCGAGACGCTGGACTCCGTCCTGATGATGCTGGTCGCCGCCGCGTGGTTCGGGATCGCGGGGTGGCTGGTGTGGAAGGGCCTGGACTGGGCGCTCGGACGCAGCCTGATCGCGCAGGTCATCTCGGTCGGCGGCGGGCTGGCCGCTGGCGTCGCGGCCTACGTCTACGTCGTGCTCGAGCTGCACATCCCTGAGGCCCAGCAGCTGCGTGGCATGATCGCCCGCCGCCTGGGCGCCGCACGGGCCTGACGCCCACTACCCTGAGCGGCCGCGTGGCCGACCAGTCCCACATCCGCAACTTCTCGATCATCGCCCACATCGACCACGGCAAGTCGACGCTGGCCGATCGCATCCTCGAGATGACCCAGACCGTCGACCCGCGGCAGATGCGCGAGCAGCTGCTCGACTCGATGGAGCTCGAGCGCGAGCGCGGCATCACGATCAAGTCGCAGGCGGTGCGCGTCTTCTACGAGGCGCGGGACGGCCAGAGCTACCAGTTCCACCTCATCGACACCCCCGGGCACGTCGACTTCACCTACGAGGTCTCCCGCAGCCTCGCGGCGTGCGAGGGCGCGCTGCTGGTGGTCGACGCCTCGCAGGGCGTCGAGGCCCAGACCGTCGCCAACACGTACCTGGCGATCGACGCGGGCCTCGAGCTGATCCCGTGCCTGAACAAGATCGACCTGCCCGGCGCCGAGCCCGAGCGCGTCGCGGGCGAGGTCTCCGAGCTGATCGGCGAGGACCCCGACGCGATCCTCGCGATCTCCGGCAAGACCGGCGAGGGCGTCACCGAGGTGCTCGAGCAGCTCGTGCGGCGCGTGCCGCCGCCCGCGGGCGACCCCGACGCGCCCGCCCGCGCCCTGATCTTCGACTCGGAGTTCGACCAGTACCGCGGCGTGATCGCCTACATCCGCGTGGTGGACGGCGTCTTCAAGAAGGGCGAGGCCATCAGGGCGATGGCCGCCGGCACGGAGGCCGACATCGACGACATCGGGTTCTTCACGCCCGCGATGACGCCGGTGGCGCAGCTGTCGGCCGGCGAGGTGGGTTACCTCATCACCGGGATCAAGGACGTCACGCTGCTGCGGGTCGGCGACACGCTGACGACCAAGCGCCACGGGGCCACGGAGGCGCTGCCCGGCTACCGCGAGGTCAAGCCGATGGTCTTCTGCGGGCTGTTCCCCATCAACAACGACGACTACGCCGATTTCCGCGACGCGCTGGAGAAGCTGTCGCTGAACGACGCCGCGCTGTCGTGGGAGCCGGAGACCTCGGACGCGCTCGGCTTCGGCTTCCGCTGCGGCTTCCTCGGGCTGCTGCACATGGACATCGTCCGCGAGCGGCTGGAGCGCGAGTACGACCTCGAGCTGATGGCGACGATGCCCTCGGTCTCGTTCGAGGTCACGATGACCAACGGCGAGATCATCGAGGTCCACAACCCGTCCGACATGCCGGACCCGGCCAGCATCCAGGAGATCCGCGAGCCGTACATCCGCGCGTCGATCCTCTGCCCGAAGGAGTTCATCGGCGCGGTGATGGAGCTCTGCCAGGAGCGCCGCGGCGACCACTCCGGCATGAACTACCTGAGCGCCGACCGGGTCCAGATCAACTACGACCTGCCGCTGGCCGAGATCGTCCTCGACTTCTTCGACCAGCTGAAGTCCCGCACGCGCGGCTACGCCTCGCTGGACTACGAGCTGCTCGGGCTGCGGCCGTCGAAGCTGGCCAAGCTCGACGTGCTGCTCGGGGGCGACCCCGTCGACGCGCTCTCGATGGTCGTCCATCGCGACAAGGCCTATGAGATCGGCCGCGCGCTCACCGAGAAGCTGCGGGCCAAGATCCCGCGCCAGCAGTTCGACGTCCCGATCCAGGCGGCGATCGGCTCATCGATCATCGCCCGCGAGACCGTCAAGGCCTACCGCAAGGACGTCACGGCCAAGTGCTACGGCGGCGACATCAGCCGCAAGCGCAAGCTCCTCGAGCGTCAGAAGGAGGGCAAGAAGCGCATGAAGCAGGTCGGGCGCATCGAGGTGCCGCAGGAGGCGTTCCTGGCCGTCCTCGAGCTCGGCGACGACCGGGCGAAGTAGCGCGCCGGAAGCCGGGTAGGTTCCGAGGCCATGGACCTCGGACTGCGCGACAGGGTGTGCGTCGTGACCGGCGCCAGCCAGGGCATCGGCCTGGAGACCTCGCGGCGGCTGGCCGAGGAGGGCGCCACCGTCGTGATGGTGGCCCGCGACGCGGAGCGGCTGGAGGCGGCGGCCGAGCCGCTCGACGCCCACTGGGTGGCGGTCGACGTCACCGACGCCGACGCCGACGTGCGGATCGTCAGCACCTGCGCGGAGCAGCTCGGCGGCATCGACGTGCTCGTCAACAACGCCGGCACGTCGCGCAACATCCCGCTGCCCGAGCTGACCGACGACGACTGGCGGTTCCAGCTCGACCTGCACGTCATGGCCTGCGTGCGGCTCATGCGCGCGGCCGCGCCGCGCATGGCCCGGCAGGGCTGGGGCCGGATCGTCAACGTCTCATCGTCGTCGGGGAAGCGGCCGTCGCAGTCCAACGTCGCCTACTCGGTGGCCAAGGCGGCCCAGCTGTCGGCCTCGCGCGCCTTCGCCGACGCCTACGCCGCACGCGGCGTGCTCGTCAACGCGGTCACGCCGGGTGTGGTCGGCACGGGGCTGTGGCTCGAGGACGGCGGCCTCGGCGACCAGGCCGCGGCGGCGAAGGGCATCACGCGCGACGAGGCCGTCGCCGAGGCGGCGGCCAAGATCCCGCTCGGGCGCATCGGCGAGCCGCGGGAGATCGCCGACGTCATCGCGTTCCTGTGCTCCGAGCGGGCGTCGAACGTCACCGGCGCGGCCTGGTCGGCCGACGGCGGCAGCGTCAACATCATCGTCTGACGAGCAGCTCGACCGGGCCGCCGGCGCCGAGCCGCTCGCCCTCGGCGACGGCGTGCGCGGCGAGGCGGTCGACGTCCGAGCCGTAGGCCGCCGCGGCGGCCAGCTTGGCGGCCAGCGGCGCGTCGTCGGCCGGGACCGCGACGATCTCGCCCGCGCCCAGCGGCGCGCCGGGAGTGCGCGCCAGCGCGTAGGGCAGGTCCAGCCAGCGCAGCCGCGGCAGCTCCAGCTCGTCGAGCGCGCGCTCGACCGCGACATGGTCGACGTGGCCGGTGAGCCCCAGCGGCGCGAGCACGAGGTCGGGCTCCAGGCGGCCCATGGCGATCGCCAGCACGGCGGCGGTCGTGCGGACGATGTCGTCGTCGGCGCGCAGCCCGTCGTGGGACTCCGGCCCCTCGGCGTAGCCGCGCAGCCCGGCGGGGTCGGCGGCCAGGTGGACGACGCCCGCGATGCCGAGCGCCTCGGCGGCGACCTCGTCGTCGGGGTCGCCGTCCCGGCTGAACACGCAGACGACGACGACCGGGTGGCCGTCGGCGGCGTGGCGGGCGAGGGTGGCGCCGACCGAGTGGACGGCGTCCGACAGCGTGGGGGCGACGGCGACGATGCGGCTCATCGGCCTCCCATGGTGGCAGAGCCCGCCGGGCGCCCCGGCGGGTCGGGTGGGAGCCCGCGTGCGTAGGATCCGGCGCAATGCCCGTCAACGCCTCGGCCGTCGGCAAGTCGTACCCGCCCACGCTCTATGCGGTGGGCCGCGAGAAGATCAAGGAGTACGCGCTCGCGACCTACGAGACCGACCCGCTGCACCTCGACCACGAGGCGGCGCGCGCGGCGGGCTACCGCGACGTGGTCGCGCCACCGATGTTCGCCGTCGTCTACTCGGCGGCGGCGATGGGTCCGGCGCTCTTCGCCCCCGAGGTCGGCATCAACTTCGCGCTGATGGTCCACGGAGGCCAGGAGTTCCGCTGGGGGCCGCTGGTCGTGGCCGGCGACGAGATCGAGACCGCCGTGACGGTGAAGTCGATCGAGGAGCGGGCCGGCAACGGGTTCTACGTCTTCGAGTCCGTGTCCACCAACCAGGACGGCGACACCGTGTGCGTCGGGACCTGGACCAACATCGTGCGGGGGGTCTGAGATGGCGACGTTCGAGCCGGGGCAGGCGCTGCCCGAGGTCAAGGTCACGCCCGACCGCTACCTGACCGTCCGCTACGCCGGTGCGTCGGGCGACTTCAACCCGATCCACATCGATGAGGAGTTCGCCAAGCAGGTCGGGCTGCCCGGTCGCATCCTGCACGGGCTCTGGACGATGGCGCAGGTGGCGCGGGCGCAGACGGAGGCCGCCGGCGGCCCGCACGCGCTGCGGCGGCTGAGCGTCCAGTTCCGCGGCATGGGCCGGCTCGAGCAGGAGGTCACGGTGCGCTCGACCGTCGCCGACGTCGCCGACGGCGTCGCGCACGTCGACACGGAGGCCTGGCAGGGCGACGCGGCGATCATCCGCCGCGGCGAGGCCGACCTCCAGGTCGGCTGAGCCGGCCCCTGAGCGCGTCGAGGGACGAATCATCCACCGCCACGGT
>DASTWY010000065.1:0-124159 GCA_035765735.1 Baekduia sp.
TGACCGCAAACGCGCCCGCGCGCCGTGGCGGCCAGGAGGGCCCGGGCCTCGTCAGGCGGGTGCGGGCGCGAGCCGGGCCTCGACGCCGCGCACGTCGCCGTCCTCGTCGCGCTGGAGCAGGTGCAGCTCGGTGGTCGGCACGTACGGCACCACGCCCACGACGCCCGCGCCGGCGACATCGCGCGACGCGCGCGTCGCGACGCCCCTTACGCCGGCGCCGGCTCGGCCGCCGGCGCGGCCAGCGCCTCGGGGCCCAGGATGCGCGCCAGCTCCGCGCGCAGCGACGGCGTCGGGTCCACCCGGAAGGCGTCGCCGAGCTTCAGCGTGCGCGGGCCCTGCGACGTGTTGACGGCCAGCACGACGTCGGCCTCGCCGGTGTGGTTCTCGAAGATGAGCCGCAGGTCGTCGAGGATCGACGCCGGCAGGCGCGCGGCGTCGAGCACGAGCATCAGCGCCTCCGGGCCCTTCGCCACGACCGCGGCGGCGGCGCGCGCCTCCTCGACCTCCTCGGCCGACGGCTGGAACAGCTCGCAGGCCTGGACCTTGATCGTCAGGCCGCGGTCGTCGTTGCCGACCCGGCCCCGGACGGTGACGATGTTGTCGACCTGGGCGATGTGCTCGTACTCCGCGAGCTGGTCGCCGAAGAAGATGAGCTCGATCGAGCCCTCGAGGTCGTCGAGCGTCGCGAACATCATCATGTTGCCGGTGCGCGTCTTGAGCTTGCGCGCCGCGGTGATGATGCCCCCGACGGTGATCCACTCGCCGTCCTTGACGTCGGGCAGCTCGGCCAGCGGCCGGTCGACCTTGGCCAGCAGCGCCTCGCGGACCTCCTTGAGCGGGTGCATCGAGAGGAATAGGCCGATGGCGTCCTTCTCGTGCGCCAGCAGCTCGTTCTTCTCGAACTCCTCCTCGGGGATCGCCGGGTGCGTCGGGCCGGCGAACGCCGCCGCGGCGCCGTTGCCGCTGCCGCTGGACGAGCCGCCGCCGTCGAAGAGGTCGAAGATCGAGCCCTGGCCGATCTCGGCGTCCTGCTGGGCCTTCTGGCCGGCGCTCTGCGCCTGCTCGAGCACGCCCAGCATGCCCTTGCGCGACGCGCCGGTCGAGCCGAACGCCCCGCACTTGATCAGCGCCTCGATCGAGCGCTTGTTGACCGCCCTGGGGTCGACGCGCTCGCAGAAGTCCCAGATCGAGGTGAACGGACCGCCGTCCTCGCGGGCGCGCTTGATCGCCTCGACGGCCGCGTAGCCGACGCCCTTGACGGCGTCGAGGCCGAAGCGGATGTTGCCGTCGACGACCACGAACTCGTGGTCGGAGAGGTTGACGTCCGGCGGGAGGATCTCGATCCCCATCTCCTCGCACCGGGCCACGAAGAACGGGACCTTGTCCTTCGTGTCCATGACCGAGGAGATCAGCGCGGCCATGTACTCCGCGCAGTAGTTGGCCTTCAGCCAGGCCGTGCGGTACGCGATCAGCGCGTAGCACGCGGCGTGCGACTTGTTGAACGAGTAGTCGGCCGACTTCTCGTTCGTCGCCCACAGCCAGTCGATCAGCGACGACGCCACGCCGTTCTTGGCGCAGCCCTCGCGGAACATCGGCTCGAGCTTGGCCATCGCCGCGCGGTTCTTCTTGCCGATCGCCTTGCGGAGGTCGTCGGCCTGCGCGCCCGTGAACCCGGCCAGCTCCTTGGAGATGAGCATGGCCTGCTCCTGGTACAGGATCACGCCGTAGGTCGGGCCGATGATCGGCTCCAGGCGCTCGTCGGCGATCGAGACCAGGTCCGGGTTGCGCTTGCCGCGCGCGTAGGTCGGGATCTGCTCCATGGCGCCCGGGCGGTAGAGCGCCACGAGCGCGACGAGGTCGTCGAACTCCGTCGGCTTGACCTTCCGCAGGGCCTCCTGCATGCCCTCGGACTCGAACTGGAACACGCCGACCGAGTCGCCGTCGGCGAGCATCTTGTAGGTCTTCTCGTCGTCGAGCGGCAGCTTGGCCATGTCGGGCCGCTCGCCCGTCGAGCGCGCGATGATGTCCAGCGCGTCCTCGATGACGTCGAGGTTGCGCAGGCCCAGGAAGTCCATCTTGAGGAGGCCGAGCTCCTCGACGGGCTTCATCGAGAACTGGGTGACCTGGCGGTAGACCTTGTTGCCGTCGGCGTCGGTCTCGTTGGCGTCGGCCAGCTGCAGCGGGACGACGTCGGTCAGCGGCATGCCGGCGATGACGACCGCCGCCGCGTGGATGGAGTTGTTGCGGACGATGCCCTCGAGGCCCTTGGCGACGTCGATGATCTGCTTGGACGTCGGGTCCTCGTCGTAGGCGGCGCGCAGCGGCTCGCCGGCCTGCAGGCAGTCGTCGAAGCTCGGCGGCCGGCCCATGATCGGGTCGGGGATGAGCTTGGCGAGGCGGTCGCCCTGGCCGTAGTCGTGACCCAGGACGCGGGCGGCGTCGCGCGTCGCCGCGCGCGGGAACATCTTGCCGAAGGTGATGATCTGCGCGACCGACTCGCGGCCGTACTTCTCGACCACGTACTGCATGACGCGCTCGCGGCCGCGCACGGAGAAGTCGATGTCGATATCCGGCATCGACACGCGCTCGGGGTTCAGGAAGCGCTCGAAGAGCAGGTCGTAGCGCAGCGGGTCGACGTCGGTGATCCGCAGGCAGTAGGCGACGAGCGAGCCGGCGGCCGAGCCACGGCCCGGGCCCACCGCGATGCCGTTGTCCTTGGACCACTTGACGAAGTCCCAGACGATCAGGAAGTAGGCGTTGAAGCCCATCCGGTCGATGACGCCGAGCTCGTACTCCATGCGCTCGACGGCCTCGGCCGGGGGCGGAGCGCCGTAGCGGGCGCGCAGTCCCTCCTCGACGCGGGAGCGCAGGTAGGCCCGCTCGTCCTCGCCGTCGGGCAGGAAGCGCGGGATCAGCTGCTTGCCGAGCTCGATCTCGACGTCGCAGCGCTCGGCGATCTCCAGGGTCGACGCGAGGGCCTCGGGCCACTCGGCGAAGTCGCGCGCCATCTCCTCGGAGTTCTTGAGGTAGAACTCGTTGGTCTCGAAGGTCATCTTCGGCGCGGCGAGCGTCGACTTCGTCTGCACGCACAGCAGCGCCGTGTGGTGGTGGTAGTCCTCGCGCTTGAGGTAGTGGACGTCGCCGGTGCCGACGAGCGGGCGGCCGACCTCGCGGGCGATCTGGACGATGCCCTCGTTGGCCTTGTCCTGCGCGTCGAGGCCGTTCTTCTGGACCTCGAAGTAGACGTTGTCGGCGCCGAAGACCTGCAGCAGGTCGTCGGCGTGGGCGCGCGCCTCGGCCGGGTTGTCGTTGATGAGGCGCTGGCAGAGCCGGCCGGCCAGGCAGCCGGTCAGCGCGATGATCCCGTCGCCGTAGGCGGCCAGCTGGCCCATGTCCAGCGAGGGCTTGCCGCGGTGCAGGCCCTCGAGGAAGCCCATCGACGAGAGCTTGACCAGGTTGCGGTAGCCCGCGTCGGTGGAGGCCAGCAGCGTCAGGTGGTTGCGCTCGACGCGCCCGGGCGCCCGGTTGGCGTGGTCGTCGACGAGGTAGATCTCACAGCCCAGCAGCGGCTTGACGCCCTCGTCCTTGCAGGCCTTGTAGAGCTCAACGGCGCCGTTCATGACGCCGTGGTCGGTCAGCCCCAGGGCGGGCTGCCCGAACTCGGCGGCGCGCTTGGCGAGGTTCTTGATGTTGCACGCGCCATCGAGCAGCGAGTACTCGGAGTGGACGTGCAGATGGGCGCAGCTGGACGTGCTCACGGGAGGCACCCAAGGTTAGGTGGCGGTCCGGACGGCGGGGCGGTCCGCGGGGAGGTTCCCCGCACCGTGCGGGAAACGCGCCGCTGGCCCTTCGCGAGCACCGACGGCGACCGGCTCAGCGCTCGGCGCGCTGGGCGCGATCCAGCCAGGCGAGCAGGCGCGTGACCGCGTCCATGTCGCCCTCCACGGAGGCCTCGCCGGCGACGGCGGTGCCCGCCAGGACGGCGGCCAGCCGGCCGGCCGGGACGTGCAGCGTGGCGGTCGGCGGCGCGACGTCCGCGGCCGGACGGACCGTCAGCGGACCGCTGCCGGTGGCCTCCACGCGCCAGCGCTCGGCGCCCTGCGGGGCGACGTCGACGGCGAGCGTCTCGCCGGCGATCCACGCCGGGTCGACGGCGCGCGCCAGGACGGTCAGCAGCAGGCCGTTGGACGGCGCCGTGCCGGCGGCGGCCAGCTCGCCCAGGCCCAGCGGGGCGCGCCGCGCCTTGAGCAGGCGCCGCAGCGCCCAGCGGCCCTGGATGCTCGCGCCCGGCAGCCGCCGCGCGGCACCGCCGGCGACCAGCGGCACGAGCGCGGCCAGCGGGCCGGCGACGCGCGCGTCGGCGCCGCCCGGGCCGTCGCCGGGCGTCTCGAGCCGGGCCTCGGCCGGCGTCAGCACGACGCGCTGGGCCATGCCGCCCGCCGGCAGCAGGTCGTAGCGCAGCGGGCGCGAGAGCAGCCCGGCCTGCGCGGGCAGCAGCGCGGCCATCAGCAGCTCGGCGATCTCCGGCTCGTCGGCGGCGAGCGCGACCAGCGTGTCGCGCAGCCACGGGCCGGCGGCGGTGACGGGCGTGCGCCGCGGGAGGGGCAGGCGGACCGGCGACAGGGCGGCCGCGTCGGCCTCCCCCGCCCCGGCCTCGTCGCCGATCGCCGCACGTGCCTTGGTCGACCAGCCGCCGTCCGCGGACAGCGGCATGGCCTCGGCGCCCTCGCCGTCCTCGTCGTCGCCGCGCTCGTCCTCGGCGGCGGGCTCGGGCACGGCGGCCCGCAGGCGCTCGGCCGCCGCCGCGAGGTCGAAGCCCAGCGACGGCGCCGCCGCCGGCTCGGCCGGCTCGGCGGCCTGCAGCCGGCCGAGCGCCTCGCGCAGCGACGCGATCGACTCCGGGTCGGCCGACACGCGGCCGGCGGTTCGCAGCTCCTCGAGCTCGGCCTCGACCTCGGCCAGGCGCGCCTCGGCCGCCGCACGGGCCGTGCGGTCCTCCGACGCGCGCTCGCGCTCGGCGTCCAGCTCGGCCTCGGCCGCCCAGCGCGCCGCGCGCTCGGCCTCGACCTCGGCGCGCAGCCGGCCGGTGTCGGCGACCGCCTCCTGCAGCTCGGCCATCCGCGCCTGCATCGCCTCCAGCGACGCGACGAGCGCCTCGACCTCGGCGGCGCGCTCGCGCGCGACGCCCTCGCGCAGCTGCGCGGCCAGTCCTGCGACGGCCTCGACGCGCGCGGCCATCTGCTCGGCGCGCTCGTCGTGGCCGGCGCGCACCGACGCCAGCTCGGCGCGCACGCCGTCGAGCTCGGCGCGCAGCGAGGCCTCGACCTCCAGCTGCTGGGCCAGCTCCTGCTCGAGCCGCTCCTGCGCGGCGCGCGCGGCGTCGCGCTCGGCGATCAGCGCCGCCTCGGTCGCCGTCCACGTGTCCCGGACCTCGGCGAGCCGGTCCTCGACGTCGGCGCGGGCCGCCCGCTCGTCGGACAGGATCGCCTCGACCGACGCGCGCACCTGGCGCTCGTCGGCCAGCTGGCCCTCCGCCGCAGCCCGGGCCTCCTCGGCGGCGACCAGACGCCCCTCGACGTCCGCGCGGGCCGCGCGCTCGTCGGACAGGACCGCCTCGACGGCGGCTCGGCCCTCGCGCTCGGCGCGCACGTCGGCCTCCAGCGACGCGCGCGTGTCGCGCAGCTCGCGCTCGGCCTCGGCGCGCCCGTCGCGCGCGGCCTGCAGCCCCGCCTCCAGCGACGCCTTGGCGTCGCGCTCGGCGCCCAGCTCCCACTCGACGGCGGCGCGCGCCTCGCGCTCGGCCACCACGCCGGCCTCGGCGGCGGCACGGGCCTCGCGTTCGGACCCGCGTGCAGCCTCGGCCGCGGCGCGGGCCTGGCGCTCGGCCTCCAGCGCCGCCTCGGCCGCCGCCCGCCGCTCGCGCTCGCCGGCCAGCCGCTCGCGCAGCGCGCCGATCGCGACGCCCAGGCGGGTGCGGACGGCCGCGACGGCGCCCTCGACGGCCTCGACCTGCTCGGCGAACGCCGCCGACTCGCGCTCGAGCCGCTCGACGAGCTCGCCGGTGTCGGCGCCGCGCTCACGGGCGATCCGCAGCGCCGCCCGCGCGCCGGCCACGGCCGCGGCGGCGTCGCGGGCCACGGCGGTGCGCCGGTCGAGCTGCTGGCGCAGCTCGGCGTGCTCGCGCTCGAGCGCGGTGCGCCGCGCCGACGCCGCCTCGGCGCTCATACGCGCCTGGTACAGCGCGGACCGCGCGCGGTCGCGCTCGGCGACGACCACCGACAGCCGCGCCTCGGTGCGCTCCAGGCGCTCGCGCACGCTGGCCAGCTCCGCGGCGGCGGCCGAGACCTCGATGGGCTCGCCGTCGCCGTCGTCCTCGCCGGCCGCGCGCCGCTCCTGGACCTCCAGCAGCGACCGCAGCGCGTCGCGCTCGGCCTCGACCTCGCCGATCCGCTGCTCGGCGTCGAACAGCCGCATCTCGAGGGTCGCGTCCTCCCCGACCTCGGCGCGCCGGGCACGGCGCTGCGCGAGGACGTCGGGGTCGACGACGTTGCGCTGGTCGGCGCTGGGCGGCGGCTCGGACATCCGGACGGGAGCGTATGCACCCGCCCGGACGTCGCAGGACGATGCCGCGGGGCGCTACCCCTCGGCGCGGCGCGAGCCGGCGACCGCGGCCACGCCGATCCCGAGGACGACGATCCCCACCGCGACGCCCCGCCGCGACACGAGCGCGCCCACGCGCCAGCGCAGGTACGCCTTGGCGCCCTTCCACACCGCGAAGCCGAGGATCTTGTAGCCCATGGGCGTGCTCTACCCGCGGTCCTGGTGGCGCAGCCGCCACGCCAGGCGCGACTGCAGCGACCACAGCTCGATGAAGCCCGGCGAGGCCTGCTGGCTGAACAGGCCGCCCGACTCGCTGAAGGTCGCCAGCTGCGCGTCGTAGACCGCGTTGAGCGACTCGCGCGTCACGACCCGCGCCATGCCCTTGTAGAGCTTCAGGCCGATCGTGCCGGTGACCTGCTTGTTGACCTCGTCGATGTAGGCGTCGAGGTCGCTGCGCAGCGGCTCCCACCACAGGCCCGCGTAGACGAGGTAGGCCCACTGCTGGTCGATCTGCGGCTTGAAGCGGTTCTGGTGGATCGTGCCGACCAGCCGCTCGAGCTCGGCGTGGGCGGGCAGCAGGATCGCCGCGGCCGGCACCTCGTAGATGTCGCGCACCTTCAGGCCGACGATGCGGTCCTCGATGTGGTCGACGATGCCGACGCCGTGGCGCATGCCGATCCGCGCCGCCTCCTCGAGCAGGTCGACGAGGCTCAGGCGCGTGCCGTTGAGCGCGACCGGCACGCCCTCCTCGAAGGTGACCGTGACGTACTCGGCCTCGTCCGGCGCGTCCTCGGGGCGCGTGACGAGCTGGAAGACGTCGTCCTCCGGCGCCTGGCCGAGCTCCTCGATCCACTTGCCCTCGGAGCTGCGACCCCAGATGTTGTCGTCGATCGAGTACGGCGCGCTCTCGGTGCCGCCCTTGACCGGGATGCCGTGCTCGCGGGCGTAGGCGATCTCCTCGTCGCGGCCCATCTTCCAGTCGCGCACCGGCGCGATGACCTTCAGCTCCGGCGCCAGCGTGGCGACGGTGCCGTCGATGCGGACCTGGTCGTTGCCCTTGCCCGTGCAGCCGTGCGCGACGGTGTCGCAGCCGGTCTCGCGCGCGACCTCGACGGCGATCTTGGCGATCAGCGGCCGGCCGAGCGCGGTGAACAGCGGGTAGCCGAGGCCGTAGATGGCGTTGGCCTTGATCGCCGGGACGAGGAAGTCGCGGGCGAACTCCTCGCGGGCGTCGATGACTCGGGCGTCGACGGCGCCGAGGTCGAGCGCCTTCTGGCGGACCGCGTCGTAGTCCTCGCCGGGCTGGCCGAGGTTGATGGTCAGGGCGACGACCTCGGCGTCGTACTCGTCCTGGATCCACTTGAGCATGACGCTCGTGTCGAGGCCGCCGGAGTACAGGAGGCACACGCGGTTGACCTCCTCGGGACGGGCGAGGTAGGAGGCGGCGAGCTCGTGCTGGTGGAGAAGCTGATCGTCGGTCATGGGCTCTGGGGGTCGAGGAGGCGGCCGAGCCGGTCGAGCGCGTCGTCGAGCTCGGCCTCCGTGATGGTCAAAGGCGGAAGCAGGCGCACGGTCGTCGGACCGGTCGCGTTGAGGATGAGGCGCTCGTCGCGCAGCGCACGGCCGACGAGCGCGGTCGCGGGCTCGGTGCGCCCGGCGTCCAGCTCGGCGGCGAGCATGAGGCCGCGGCCTCGGACCTCGACGACGCCGGGCAGGTCGGCCAGCCGGTGGCGGGCGTGCTCGCCGAGCGCGCGCACGCGCGCCAGCAGCTCGGGGTCGCCGACGATGTCGAGGACGGCCAGCGCCGCGGAGGCCTGCACCGGCCCGCCGGCGAACGTCGAGCCGTGGTCGCCGGCCTCGAAGCCGCCGGCGAAGCGCTCGTTGGTCACCACGGCGCCCATCGGCAGGCCGCCGGCCAGGGCCTTGGAGACCGTCATCAGGTCGGGCTTGACGCCGTCCTGCTCGTGGGCCCACAGCGTGCCGGTGCGCCCGAGGCCGCACTGCACCTCGTCGAAGATCAGCGCCGCGCCGAAGCGGTCGCAGGCCTCGCGCGCGGCCCCGAGCACCTCGGGGCCGAGCACCCAGACGCCGCTCTCGCCCTGGACGGGCTCGAGGATGACGGCGGCGGTCTCGGCGGTGACCGCGGCGGTGATCGCCTCGGCCGTCGGCGCGACGGCGGTGAAGCCGGGGACCAGCGGCGCGAACGGCGCCTGCTTGCTCTCCTGCGGCGTGGCGCTCAGCGAGCCGTAGGTGCGGCCGTGGAAGCCGCGGTGGACCGACACGATCGTGCCGCCGCGCTTGGCCTTGCGCGCCATCTTGATGGCGGCCTCGTTTGCCTCGGTGCCCGAGTTGGCGTAGTGGACCCTGCCGCCCAGCGACGACTGCGCCAGCCGCCGCGCCAGCTCCTCGCTCGGCGCGCTGTGGAACAGGTTGCCGACGTGGATCAGGCGCGCGGCCTGCTCGGTGATGGCGGCGACGACCTTGGGATGGCAGTGGCCGACGGAGTTGACGGCGAGGCCGGTCTGGACGTCGAGGTACTCGTGGCCCTCGGCGTCCCAAAGCTTCGCGCCCTGCCCGCGGACGAACGCGACGGGCTGGCGGGCATAGGCCGGGACGAGGAAGTCGGCGTCACTCACGCCGCAGCTCTGATCTTCGTCCCGAAGGACGAAGCGTTGATCAACCAGCTCATGCCGCAGCCCGGATCTTCGTCCCGATGCCCTCGTCGGTGAACAGCTCGAGGATGATCGAGTGCGGGACGCGGCCGTCGACGATGTGCGCGGCCGTCACGCCGCCGTGGATCGAGTCGACGCAGGCCTGGAGCTTCGGCCGCATGCCGCCCGCCGTGTCGGGCAGGGCGGCCTGGACCTCGTCGGTCGTCGCCTCCGAGATGCGCGAGTCGGCGTCGGGCGGCGAGGCCAGCCAGCCCGAGACGTCGGTGAGGAACACGACCTTGTAGGCGCGCAGGGCGCGCGCCACGGCGCCGGCCGCCTCGTCGGCGTTGACGTTGTAGGAGTTGCCCTGGCGGTCGGAGCCGATCGACGCGATCACCGGGATGTAGTCCATGGCGATGTGCTTGATGACGTCGACGTCGACCTTCGTGATGCGCCCCACGAAGCCGATGTCCTCGCCGCCCGGCGCGGTCATCCGCTCGCACTGGAACAGCCGGCCGTCGTCGCCGCAGAGGCCGATCGCCGGCTGGCCGTGGCGGTTGATCCGCAGCACGATGTCCTTGTTGACCTTGCCGACGAGGACCATCTTGGCCACCTCGACGGTCTCCTTGTCGCTCACCCGCAGGCCGCCGACGAACTCGACGTCCATGTTCAGCCGCTTCATGTAGGCGCTGATGTCGGGGCCGCCGCCGTGGACGACGACCGGGTTCATCCCGACGAGCTTGAGCAGCACGATGTCGCGGGCGAACTCCTCGCGCAGCCCAGGGTCCTCCATCGCTGCGCCGCCGTACTTGATGACGATGGTTCGGCCGTGGAACTCCCGGATGTAGGGCAGGGCCTGGAGGAGCGTGCGGACGTCGCGCATCTAGGTGGTGTACTCCGCGTTGATGGTGATGTACTCGTGCCCGAGGTCGGAGAAGAACACCTCGGTCTCGTAGCCGTCGCCCGGCAGGCCGATCACGTACTCGACCTCGTCGCGGGCGACGCGCTCGGCCAGCGCCGCGGCGTCGTGCTCGACGGCCATGCCGGCCACGCAGACCTGCACGCCCTCGATGGCGACGTCGATCGGCAGCGGCGCGGTGTCGACCAGCGCCATCCCGGCGGCCTGGACGATCCGGCCCCAGTTCGGGTCGCCGCCGTGCAGCGCCGTCTTGACCAGCGGCGAGTTGGCGACGGTCCGCGCGACGCGCTCGACGTTGGGACCGTTGCCGCCGCGGACGACGACGCGCCCCACGCGGCCGGCGCCCTCGCCGTCGCGGGCGATCTCGACGGCCAGCTGGCGCAGGAGCGCGTCGAGCGCCTGGCCGAACAGCAGCTCGCTCTCGGACTCGGGCTCCACGGCGACGCCGGAGGCGCCGCTGCACAGCAGGATCGCCGTGTCGTTGGTCGACAGCTGGCCGTCGACGGAGATGCGGTCGAACGAGCGCTTGACGCAGACGCCGAGCAGCAGGTCGGCGGTCTCGGCCGGCACGATCGCGTCGGTCTCGACGAAGCAGAGCATCGTCGCGAACGACGGCTGGATCATGCCCGCGCCCTTGCACTGCGCGGCGAGCGTGATCGTGCCGCCGGGCAGGTCGACCTCGAGCGTCGCGCGCTTCTCGAACGCGTCGGTGGTCATGATCGCCTGCTGGAAGTCGCCGGCGCCGTCGGGGCTCAGCGCCTTGGCGGCGTCGAGCAGGCCGCGGACGACCTTGGCCCCGTCGAGCTGCACGCCGATGACCCCGGTCGAGCAGACGGCGACGCGATCCTCGGTCGTGCGCCCGGCCATCGCGCCGGCGCCCTGCATCCGCGCCGCCTCGTCGAGGCCTGGCCGGCCGGTGGCCGCGTTGGCGTTGCCGGAGTTGACGGCCACCGCGCGCAGGGCGTCGAGCCGCGCGCGCTCGCGCGTGACGAGCACGGGCGGCGCCGCGGTGCCCGAGCGGGTGAAGCGCGCGGCGCTGGTGGTCTCCTCGCTGTCGGAGACGAGCAGCCCCACGTCAAGCCCACCGGAGGGCTTGATCCCGGCGGCGACGCCGGCCGCGCGGAAGCCCTGCGGCAGCCCGCCGTCGGGCCGCACGCGCACGCCCTCGGGCACCTCGACCCAGCGCGAGCGGAAGAACGCGTCGCTCACAGCAGTCCCTCTCCCTCGTCGAAGCCGAACATGAGGTTCAGCGACTGCACGGCCTGCGACGACGTCCCCTTCCAGAGGTTGTCGATCGCGCCGAAGGCCAGGACCTTGCCGGTGCGCCGGTCGACCTGGACGTGGATGCGGCACACGTTGGTCTCGCGCACGTCGCGGACGCCCGGCGGGCGGTCGACGACCTCCACGAACGGCTCGTCGCGGTAGGCCTCTGCGTACAGGGCGGCGACGTCGCCGGCCTCGACGCCGTCGGGCGTCGTCACGTAGCAGGAGACGAGCTCGCCCTCGTCGAGCGGCAGCAGGTGCGGCGTGAACGTCACGGTGACGTCAGCGCCCAGCGCCCGCAGCTCCTGGTCGATCTCCGGCGCGTGGCGGTGCATGCCCACCTTGTAGGGCTTGACGTTCTCGGCGACCGAGACGAAGTGCGTGGCCTGCGTCGCGCCGCGCCCGGCGCCGGACACGCCCGACTTCGCGTCGATGACCACGTCGGCGATCAGCCCGGCGCGCGCCAGCGGCGCCAGCGTCAGGATCGCCGCCGTCGGATAGCAGCCGGGCCCGGCGACCAGCGACGTGTGGCGCAGCTGCTCGCGGTAGAGCTCCGGCAGGCCGTAGACGGCGTGCTCGAGCAGCTCCGGGTGCGGATGGGCGACCTCGTAGTAGTCCTGGTAGACGTCGATGTCGTCGAGGCGGAAGTCGGCGCTGAGGTCGACGACGCGCACGCCGTGGCGGCGCAGCTCGGCCACCACCGGCGCCGAGGCGGCATGCGGGTAGCCGACGATCGCGGCGTCGTGGGCGGGCCCGTGGCGGTCGAGGTCGAGCTCCTCGAGCACCGCGTCGACGCGGTGGTGCGGGTAGAGGTCGTCCAGCCGCGCGCCGGCGTCGCTGCGCGACGTGACCGCGCCCAGGCGGAACCGCGGGTGGCGGTCGATCAGCCGCGCGGCGAGCGCGCCCGCGAAGCCGGACGCGCCGGCGACCAGGACCTTGGGCCCGTCGGCTCCGTCAGCCACGCAGCTCACCGCCGAGCTGCGCGAGCGCGGCGACGACGCGCTCGCGCACGGGCGCGACGTCCTCGTCGGTCAGCGTCCGGTCGGGCGCCTGGAAGGTCAGCGCCAGCGCCAGCGAGGTGCGGCCCTCGCCGACCTGCTCGCCGCGGTAGACGTCGAAGACGCGCGCGTCCTGCAGCAGCGCCCCGGCCGCCTCGTGGACGGCGCCGAGCACGGCCGCGGCCGGCACGTCGTCGGGCACGACCACGGCGAGATCCTGGCGGACCGGCGGGTGGCTGGGCACGTCGCGGTAGTACGGCACCGCGTCGGCGTGCGTGACGACGCGGTCGAGGTCGATCTCGAACGCGGCGGCCGCCTCGTCGAGGTCCCAGGCCCGCGCGACCAGCGGGTGCAGCTCGCCGACCCAGCCGACCGGGTTGGGTGGGTGGGGACCGTTCACCAGCACCCGCGCGCTGCGGCCCGGGTGCAGGAACGGATCGGCGTGCGGCTCGACGGACCAGTCGACGCGCAGCGCCTCGAAGACGGCGCCCAGCAGCGCCTTGATCGCGAAGAAGTCGACCCGGCGCGGCTCGCGCTCGCCCCACGTCGGCGCGTGCAGCCGCCCGTGCAGCAGCGCGCCCAGCGCGCGGTGCTCGTGCGGCAGCGGCTCGTCGTCGCGGGCGACGTAGACGGCGCCCTGCTCGAACAGGCGGAGATCCGAGGCGCCGCGGCTGATGTTGTGGCGCGCGACGTCGAGCAGCGATCCGAGCAGCGTCGTGCGCAGCACGGCCTGCTCCTCGCTCATCGGGTTCTCCATCGTGACGAACCGCCGCCGTGGGTCGTCCTCGAGGAGCCGCAGCCGGTCGGCCACGGTCGGCTCGGTGAAGCTCCAGCCGACCGCCTCGTAGGCGCCGCGCCCGACGAGCGCGTCGGCCGCCCGGCGGCGCAGGCGCTGCTGCGTCGACAGGCGGCCGGCCGCGCCGCGGCGCTTGGGCAGCGTCGCCGGCAGCTGGTCGAGGTCGAAGCGGCCGACCTCCTCGATGAGGTCCGCCTCGCGCGAGACGTCCTTGAGCCGGAACGGCGGGACGGCGACGTCCAGGCCGCCGCTGGTCTCGGTGACGTCGAAGCCCAGCGCGGTCAGCAGGTGGACCTGCCGCTCGCGCGGGATCGGCACGCCGAGGATCGCCTCCACCTTGGCCTCGCGCAGGCCGAGCACGCGGCGCGCGGGCCGCTGCTGGGCGAACGGGCCGGCGTCGATCGTGCCCGGCGCGACGCGCGCGCCGCACAGCTCGACCATCAGCTGCGTGGCCATGGCCTGGGCGTCCATGACCTGCTCGGGGGCCAGGCCCTTCTCGAAGCGGCCGGAGGCCTCGCTGCGCAGCCCGAGGCGGTTCGACGTGCGGTGGATGTTGGGCCCGATCCACGAGGCGACCTCGAGCAGGACGCGGGTGGTGTCGTCGCCGACCTCCGAGCGTGCGCCGCCCATGACGCCGGCGATCGACGTCGGGCCCTGGTCATCGTCGATGACGACCATCTCGCCGTCGAGCGTGCGGACCTGGCCGTCGAGCGTCTCGACCTGCTCGCCGTCGCCGGCGCGGCGGATGACGAGCCGGCCGCCGGCGACGCGGTCGAGGTCGAACGCGTGCAGCGGATGGCCCGTCAGCAGCATCACGTAGTTGGTGATGTCGACGACGTTGGAGATCGGCCGCATCCCGGCGGCCATCAGCCGCGCCTTCAGCCACGCCGGCGACTCGCCGATCGTCACGTCCTCGAAGACGCGCGCGGTGAAGCGCGGGCAGAGGTCGGGGCACTGGACGTCGATCTCCACCCCGGCGATGTCCCCGTCGGTGCCCGGGTCCTCGGCCCACGGCGCGGGCGCCAGCGGGGCGCCGGTGGCGGCGTGGACCTCGCGCGCGATCCCGTAGACGCCGAGGCAGTCGGGGCGGTTCGGCGTGATCTCGAACTCGATGACCTCGTCGGCGATCGGCAGCACGTCGGCCAGCGGCGTGCCCGGCTGGAGGTGGTCGCCCTCGAGGACCATGATCCCCGTGTGCGCGTCGCTGACCTCCAGCTCGCGCTCGGAGAGGATCATCCCGTTGGAGACCTGGCCGCGGAGCTTGGCCTTCTTGAGCTTCGTGCCGTCGGGCATCACCGCGCCGGGGCGCGCGACGCCGACCGTCTGGCCGGCGGCCACGTTCGGCGCGCCGCAGACGATCTGCTGCGGCTCGCCCTCGCCCACGTCGACCGTGCAGACGCGCAGCCGGTCGGCGTCGGGGTGCTGCTCGGCCGTCAGCACGCGGCCGACGACGAAGTTGTCGGTCGAGGGCACGCCGTGGTGGTGGATGGCCTCCACCTTCGTGCCGCTGAGCGTGAGGCGCTGCTCGAGCTCCTCGAGGCTGATCTCGGGCGCGCAGTACTCGCGCAGCCACTGATACGGGACTCTCATCCGAACTGCTCCAGGAAGCGCAGGTCGTTCTCATAGAACAACCGCAGGTCGCTGACGCCGTGCTTGAGGAACGCGATCCGCTCCACGCCCATCCCCCACGCGAACCCCTGGACCTTCTCGGGGTCGTAGCGGTCGTCGTCGACGTAGGAGTACACGTTGGGATCGACCTCGCCGGCGCCGAGGATCTCGATCCAGCCCTCGCCCTTGCAGAGGTGGCAGCGCGAGCCGTCCTTCAACCACCCGTCCTTGCAGTTGAAGCACGAGACGTCGACCTCGACGCTCGGCTCTGTGAACGGGAAGAAGTGGCCGCGCAGGCGCACGTCGCGCGCGTCGCCGAAGATGGCCCGCGCGAACTCCAGCAGCGTGCCCTTGAGGTCGGCCATCGTGATGTCCTCGTCGACGGCCAGGCCCTCGACCTGGTGGAACTGCGGCGTGTGCGTCGCGTCGCTGTCGCGCCGGTAGACGCGCCCCGGGATCACGACGTACAGCGGCGGCGGATGGGCCTCCATCGCGCGCACCTGCATCGGCGAGGTGTGGGTCCGCAGCACGACCTCGTCCTGGACGTAGAACGTGTCGGTGCGCCCGCGCGCCGGGTGCGTCGGGTCGTGGTTGAGCGCGTCGAAGTTGTAGTGGACGAGCTCGACCTCGAGGCCGTCGAGGACGGTGAACCCGAGGCCGACGAAGACGTCCTCGAGCTCGCGGATCGTCTGGGTGATGAGGTGCAACCGGCCGACGGGCTGGACGGGGTCGCCGGGCAGCGTCACGTCGACCCGGTCGCGGACCAGGCGGGTGTCGAGCTCGGCGGCGTCGAGGCGCTCGTGGACGGCCTCCAGCCGGCCCTCCAGCGCGCGGCGCACCTCGTTGGCGCGCTTGCCGACCTGGCCGCGCTGGTCGGGCGGCAGCTGGCCGACGCCGCGCAGGAGGTTCGGCAGCTCCGCCTTGCGCCCGAGCAGGCGCACGCGGAGCTCCTCCAGCTCCTCGGTCGTGGCGGCGGCGTCGATCGCCGCCAGCCCCTCGTCGTGGATCGTCTCGATGCGGTCGAGCATCAGGCCTCCGGCAATGTACTTGCGCGCTCGTACAGGGCGATGGTCGCCGCCATCGCGGCGTTCAGGGACTCGTTGCGGATGGGGATGTGGGCGGCGCCGTCGCAGGCGGCGACGACGGACTCCGGCAGACCCGTGCGCTCGGCGCCGATCACGAGCGTCACGTCGCCTCCGGTCTCCAGCTGCCGGATCGGGACGCCACGCCGGGCGTCGAGCGCCACGGTCGTCCCGGGCAGCTCGGCGACGCTGGCCGCCCGCGCCACCGGCACCGCGAAGATCGCGCCCATCGACGCCCGGACCGCCTTGGGGCCGTACGGATCGGCGGTGTCGGGCCCGACGACCACGGAGGCGGCGCCGAAGGCCCATGCCGCCCGCAGGACCGTGCCGACGTTGCCGGGGTCCTTGACGCCCCACAGCGCCACGCACAGCGGGCCGGCCGCCGCGGCCCAGCGCTCCTCGAAGACGCCGACCGCGCGAGAGCCCTGGGCCAGGCCCGAGACCTTGGCCAGCGCGTCGTCGCTGACCTCGACGCCGGCGCGCAGCAGGTGCTCGGGCTCCCACCCCGCCTCGGCGGCGGCCTGCAGCAGGTCCTCGCCCTCGGCCACGAAGCGCCCGCGCTCGCGCCGCGCCTGCAGGCGGCGGATCTCCTTCAGCAGCGGGTTGTGGTGGCTGGTGATCACGGGATGGGCGTCAGGGCAAAAGAAAGGGCGCCGTCCTGATGGAAGCGGCGCCCGGGAGGTGCGTGGTGTCGGCTGAGTCGCTACGCGGCGGCTGCCGACGCCTCACGGGCGGCCTCGGCAAATCGGCGGAAGGTCTCGGGATCGCGCACGGCGATGTCGGCCAGGACCTTGCGGTCGACCTCGATGCCGGCGAGCTTCATGCCGTGCATGAACGTGCCGTAGGTCATGCCGTTCAGGCGCGCGGCGGCGTTGATGCGCTGGATCCACAGGCGGCGGAAGTCGCGCTTGCGGTTGCGGCGGTCCCGGTACGCGTAGGAGTCGGCCTTGGTGAGGGCCTCCTTCGCGCGGCGGTAGTTCGAGTTGGCCTCGCCCCGGAAGCCCTTGGTGAGCTCGAGGGTCTTGCGGCGCTTCTTGCGCGCGTTGACAGAGCGCTTGACGCGGGTCACTTCTTCTTCGCTCCCAGGAGGGTCTTGACCCGCGGGGCGTCGTGGTCGGAGAGGACCAGGGGCTGCCCGAGGTGCCGCTTGTGCTTCGGCGACTTCTTCTCGAGGATGTGGCTCGTGAAGGCGTGACGAGCCTTGACCTTGCCCTTGGCGGTCAGCTTGAAGCGCTTCTTCGCGCCCGAATGGGTCTTCATCTTCGGCATGACGGAGCGGGCCAGTGTAGGAGAAAGGCGTGCGTCGCCGCACGACCGGCCCCGGCCAGTATGGCAGGACGCGGGCGCCGACGCGGTCCGGTCGGGTGAGCGGACCGGGGTTTAGGCTAGCGACGTGACGACCGCGACCGTCAGCCGCCGTCTCGTGGGCCGCGACGCCGAGCTGACGGCCCTGCGCGAGGCGCTGGGCGAGGCCGGCGCCGGCCGCGCCGGGCTGGTGCTGGTCGCCGGCGAGTCGGGGGTCGGCAAGACCCGGCTGCTGAGCGAGCTGGCGCAGCTGGCGCGTGACGAGGGCGCGCGCGTGCTGACCGGCGAGTGCGTCGAGCTGGGCGACGGCGAGCTGCCCTACGCCCCGCTGATCGGCGCCCTGCGCCCGCTGGTTCGCGCCAGCGACCCGGTCCTGGCCGAGCTGCCCGAGACCTGCCTGCGCGAGCTGGCGGCGATCCTTCCGGGGCTCGGCGCCGAGGCGCTCCACCACGCCGAGCCGGCGTCGGGGCTGCGTCCCGACGCCCAGCCGCGCCTGTTCGAGGCGCTGCTGACGGCCCTGGAGCGCCTGGGCCGCGACGCTCCGCTGCTGCTCGTGCTCGAGGACCTCCACTGGGCCGACCGCTCGACCCGCGACTTCCTGGCCTTCCTGGCGCGCAACCTCGCCGAGGAGCGCGTCCTGGTCGCGGCCAGCTACCGGCCCGACGAGCTGCACCGCCGCCATCCCCTGCGCCCGCTGCTGGCGGCGCTGGAGCGCGCGGCGCTCGCCCGCCGGATCGAGCTTCGCGGCCTGACGCCGCCCGACGTCGCGGCGCTGGCCCAGGAGCTGCTGGGCGAGGAGCCGACGGCCGAGCTGGTGGAGCGGCTCGTGCGGCGCAGCGACGGCAACGCCCTGTTCGTCGAGGAGCTGCTGGCCGCCGGGCCCAAGACGCTGCCGCCGAGCCTCAGCGACGCGCTGATGCTGCGCATCGAGCGCCTGCCCGCGCCCGCCCAGGAGCTGGTGCGCGTGCTGGCCGTCGCGCACCCTGCCAGCCACGCCCACCTCCAGGAGGTCGCGGAGCTCGACCCGGCCACGCTCTCGCAGGCGCTGCGGGACGCGATCGCCGGCCACGTCGTGCGCGTCGACGACGACCGCTATGCGTTCCGGCACGTCCTGCTGCGCGAGGTCGTGCTCGACGACCTGCTGCCCGGCGAGCGAGCCGCGCTGCACCTTGCAGCGGCGCGGGCGCTGGCCCGGCGCGTGGAGGCCGGCGACCCGGAGCCCGGCCTGACCGCCGCCGCGGCCCACCACTTCCACGCCGCCGCGGACCAGCCCGAGGCGCTGCGCTGGGCCGTGCGCGCGGCCCGGGGCGCCGCGGACGTCCACGCGCGCTCCGGCGCAGCGGCGCT
Organism: Baekduia sp.; assembly: GCA_035765735.1. Lineage (GTDB taxonomy): Bacteria > Actinomycetota > Thermoleophilia > Solirubrobacterales > Solirubrobacteraceae > Baekduia. Next base: position 18,570 of record DASTWY010000065.1, read on the forward strand.
GCTCGAGCGCGCGCTGGAGCTCTGGGAGCGCGTGCCCGACGCCGAGGCGCTCGTCGGCTTCGACCACGTCGACCTGCTCGGCCACACCGCCGACGCCCTGCGCGCCGTCGACGAGGGCCGGCGCCTGACGCTCATCGGCGAGGCGCTGCGCGAGGTCCGCGCGGCGCGGCCCGACGACCCCCGCGCCAGCTCGCTGCTGCGCGAGCGCGCCCTGACGGAGTGGGCGCTGGGACGCGGCGAGGCCAGCCGCGCGACGCTCGACCTGGCGCGCCGGCTGCTGCCCGACGACGCCCCGCCGGCCGACCGGCTCGACCTCACCGTGGCGCGCCTGAAGATGGCCCTGCTGCAGTCGCGCTTCGGCGAGGTCATCGAGCTGGGGCGCGAGGCCGAGGCCGAGGCCGAGGTCGCCGAAGCCGACCCCGCGCTGGCCGGCGAGGTCCGCTATCAGCGGATTCGCATCGTCAACAGCGTCGGGCACGCGCTGATCATGGTCGGCGAGCACGACCGTGGCTGTGCGCTGCTGCGCGAGGCGATCGCGGAGGGCATCGCCGGCGGCTACGCGGACCTGCTCGGCGTCTCGTACCTCAACCTCGGCGACGCCCTGAACCTGCGCGGGCGCAGCGACGAGGCCCTCGCCGTCGTCGCCGAGGGCCTGCAGCGCGCCGAGCAGGGGCTGATGACGCCCCCGAACGTCATCTGGCTGCGCGCGGCGGCCGCCGAGATCGCCATCGAGCGCGGCGACTACGGCGCGGCGCGCGAGCAGCTCGACGCCATCGGGCGCACGAGCGGCCACACGCGCGCGAACGTGGAGCTGCGCCTCGCCGAGCTGGCGCTCGCCCAGGACGACCACGACGGCGCCCGCGTCGCGATCGAGGAAGCGGAGGCGCTGCTGGCCGACGCGCTCGAGCCGCAGTTCGTCTCGATCGCGGGCACGTCGCGCGCCGAGCTGGAGCGCCGCACCGGCGCGCTGGAGTGCGCGCGCGAGGCCGTCGAGGCGGCGCTGGAGCGCGTCGAGTTCTGCAGCGACGACACCGTGCGCATCGGCCGGCTGGCGGTCACCGGCGTGGCGATCGACGCCGACGCCGCGCAGCGCGCCCGCGACCTCGGCGACCCCGAGGCCGAGGAGGCGGCGCTGGCGCGCGCCGAGGTGATGCTCAGCCGGGCGCGCGCGGTGGCCGAGGGCACCGGTCCCGTCGAGCGCGCGCTGGCGGCGACCGCCGAGGCGCACCTGCTGCGCGGCCGCGGCGCCGCGGCGGCCGGCGCCTGGCGCGAGGTCGCGGACGCCTGGCGCGCGCTGGAGGCCCGCCCGCGCGTGGCCGCGGCGCTGTGGCGGGCCGCCGACGCGTCGCTGGCCGCCGGCGATCGCGACGAGGCCGCCGTCTCGCTGCACGAGGCGCTGGCGCTGGCGCGCGCGATGGGCGCGGCGTGGCTGACCGCCGAGCTGGAGACGCTGGCGGCCCGCGGGCGGCTGCCCCTCGGCGCCGTCGACGGCGCGGCACCCGGCACGGCGGCGGCGCCGGCGGCCGGGACGGCCGCGGACGACGACCCGTTCGGCCTCACGCCGCGTGAGCGCCAGGTCCTGCGGCTGGTGGCCGGCGGGGCGACGAACCGCGAGATCGGCGCCGAGCTGTTCATGGCCGAGAAGACGGCCAGCGTCCACGTCTCGCGGATCCTGGCCAAGCTCGACGTGCGCAGCCGCACCGAGGCGGCAGCGGTCGCGCACCGGCTCGGGCTGTCCTGAGAACGGCGTGCGGCCGCGCCGCCCGGGGGCGACGCGGCCGCACGCGATGCTTGGTGTGACGGCTCCCGCTAGGAGTCCGACGAGGCCTGGGCCTCGGCGGGCGCCTCGGCCTCGGCGGGCGCCTCGGCCTCAGCGGGCGCCTCGGCCTCGCCAGGCGCCTCGGCCTCGCCAGGCGCCTCGGCCTCAGCGGGCGCCTCGGCCTCGGGCGCCGGGTCGAGGTGCGTCGTCTCGGTGGCCTCGCGGCTCTCCGCCGCGGCCTCCGCGTCCGGGCCCGCGCCGTCGGCGCCGGCCTGCTCGGCCTCTTCGGCCTGCTTCTCCTCGTCGAGCGTCCCGCTGAGCACGGCCTTGCTCGGGCCGAGCATCATCGTCATGTTGCGGCCGTCGAGGTTCGGGCGCTGCTCGACCACGGCCAGCTCGGCGAGCTCCTCCGCCAGCCGGTCCAGGATCATCCGCCCGCGCTCCGGGTGGGTCACCTCACGGCCACGGAACATGATGGTGATCTTCACCTTGTCCTTGTGGCGGAGGAAGCGCTCGACGTGACCCTTCTTGGTGTCGTAGTCGTGCTGAGCGATCTTCGGCCGGAACTTGATCTCCCGGATGACGATCTGCTGCTGGTGCTTGCGCGCCTGCTTCTGCTTCTGGGCCTGCTCGTACTTGTACTTCGAGTAGTCCAGGACGCGGCAGACGGGCGGCCGCGCCTCGGCGGCCACCTCGACCAGATCCAGATCGCGCTGCTGCGCGTAGCGCAGCGCCTCATCCGTCTTCATGATCCCGATCTGGCCGCCATCCTCATCGATGACGCGGACCTCGGGAACGCGGATGCGCTCGTTGACGCGGGTGGTGTCCCGCTCCGGCGGGCGCCGGTCGAACCTGCGCGGGACCGGCACTAGCTGTTCTGTCGGCGGGGCGTCAAAGGCGCGGCGCCGACCGTGTCGTCGTGGTGCAAATCAACACAACCCAGTATAGACGGATCGACGACCCCGGTCGCAAGGTCGTCTCCGGCCCTTCAGTGTCGACGTTCTCGCGCCGACGAAGAAGGGCGTGGGCCCTGAGCACACGGAGCGGGCCGTCCCACCCGTATCTCTGCGTGCGGTCCTGGCCGAGGCCCCGGACCACTACGCGCTCCTCGACCGTCAGCTCGTCGGCCAGCTGGCCGGCGTGCTGTTCGTCGTGGGCGGGCTCATGGGCCTCTCGCTGCTGATCCGCGAGCCGCCCACGGAGCACGTCGGCGGAGCGATCGGCTGGCCGCTCGCCGCCACCGTCATCGCCTCGGCGTTCGCCTTCGGCATCGCGATGCTCCGGACGCGCCACGTCCTGCCCGAGCTGGTGCTGCTCGGCATCGCCCTCTCCGGGCCGGTGATGATCGCGCTGCTGCAGTGGCTCTGCGGGCCCACCTCGTCCTACGACGCGCTCCTGAACCTGTCGGTCATGTGGGCCGGCGTGGTCCTCCCCGGGCCCCGGCTGCTGGCCGTGATGCTGTGGGCGACGGCGATCGCCTCCATCCCGCTCTGGATGTCGGACCACTTCGAGACCGAGCTGCTGGACCGCAAGCTGCTCGGCGTCGCGCTGCTCTGGGTCCTGGCCGCCGCCTGCCTCGTGTGGTCGAGCCGCGTGCGGGCCATCCGCCGTGCGCTGGCCGCGCAGCGGCAGGCCGCCGACGAGCTGGCCCGGATCGACCCGCTGACCGGGCTGGGCAACCGCCGCGCGCTCGACGAGGCGCTCGCCGCGCAGGTGGCCCAGGCCGGGCGCAGCGGCCGCGCGCTGTCGGCGCTCGTGGGCGACCTCGACAACTTCAAGGCGATCAACGACGACCACGGCCACCACGTCGGCGACCGGCTCCTGCGGGACGTCGCGGACGTGCTGCGCGACGTCGTGCGCAGCCCGGACGCCTGCTTCCGCTGGGGCGGCGACGAGTTCGTCGTGCTGCTCCCCGAGGCCGACCGCCACGCCGCCGCCGGCGTCGCGGACCGCGTCACGGCCGCGATCACCAGCCGCTGCGGCGCGCCGCAGGGCGCCCGCGTCGGCATCACGATCGGCGTCGCCACGCTCGTCGAGGGCGGCGGCGGGCTGCAGCTGCTCGCCGACGCCGACGCCGCGCTGCTCACCGCCAAAGACGGCGCGCGGCGCGCGTCTTAGGCCAGCGCTCGCGCAGGGCGCTCGGCCGGCTGGCGATCAGCCCTTCAGGTCGGCCGGCTGCGGGACGACCTCGACCCGCCGTGCGGCGATCTCGTCGCGGAGGCGCTCGATGAGCTCCTCGACGGGCATCGTGCCCTGGTCGCCCTCGCCGTGGCGGCGCACCGCCACCGATCCGCTCTCGGCCTCGCGGTCGCCGACGACCAGCATGTAGGGGATCTTGGCGAGCTCGGCCTCGCGGATCTTGCGGCCGACCGACTCGGTTCGCTCGTCGACCTCCACGCGCACGCCGGCGGCGCGCAGCGCGCCGGCCGCCTCCTGCGCCGCGCCGTTGTGGCGGTCGGCGATCGGCAGCACCATCGCCTGCACCGGGGTCAGCCACAGCGGCAGCTCGCCGCCGGTGTCCTCGAGCAGGATGCCGATGAAGCGCTCGTAGGAGCCGAACAGCGCGCGGTGCAGCATCACCACGCGGTGGTCCTGGTTGTCGGGCCCGACGTAGGTCAGGTCGAAGCGCTCGGGGAAGTTGAAGTCCAGCTGGACGGTCCCCAGCTGCCACGAGCGCCCGAGCGAGTCCTTGAAGTGCAGGTCGATCTTCGGGCCGTAGAAGGCGCCGTCGCCGGCGTTGATGGAGTACTCGAGGCCGTTCTCCTCCAGCGCCTGCTGCAGGACGGCCTCGGCGCGGTCCCACATCTCCTCGCTGCCGATCCGCTCGTCGGGCCGGGTGGACAGCTCCAGCGTCGGCTCGAAGCCGAAGACGGCGTAGGTCTCGAACGCCATGTCGAGGCAGCCCTTGACCTCGTCGAGCACCTGGTCGGGGGTGCAGAAGATGTGGGCGTCGTCCTGGACGAAGTGCCGCACGCGCAGCAGGCCGTGCAGCGTGCCGGACAGCTCGTTGCGATGCAGCAGCCCGGGCTCCGCGTAGCGCGCCGGCAGGTCGCGGTAGGACCACTGCTGCATCTTGAACAACTGGCAGTGGCCGGGGCAGTTCATCGGCTTGAGGGCCAGCTCGCGGTCCTCGGCGTGGGTGACGAACATGTTGTCGCGGTACTTGAACCAGTGCCCCGACGTCTTCCACAGCTCGGAGTCGTAGAGCTGCGGCGTCTTGACCTCGGTGTAGCCGTGGTCGTCGCACATCTCGCGTGAGAGGCCGACCAGCGAGTTGAACACCTTGGTGCCCTTGGGCAGCCAGAAGGCGGCGCCCTGGGCGGTGTCGGAGAACTGGAACAGCCCGAGCTGCGGGCCGAGGCGGCGATGGTCCCGGGCGCGCGCCTCCTCGAGCAGCCGCAGGTGCTCCTCCAGGTCCTTCTTCTTGAAGAACGCGGTCCCGTAGACGCGGGTCAGCATCTGGCGGTCGGCGTCGCCGCGCCAGTAGGCGCCCGCCACCGATTGCAGCTTGAAGGCGCCGATGCGCTTGGTCGAGGGCGCGTGCGGGCCGCGGCAGAGGTCGGTGAACGGGCCGTTGGTGTAGAGGCTGACCGTCTCGACGTGCTGGTCGCGGACGAGGTCCTCGATCAGCTCGACCTTGTAGTCCTGGCCCTCGGCGCGGAAGCGCTCGAGCGCGTCGGCGACCGGGATGTCCTCCCGCGCGAACGGCTCGTCGGCCGCGACGTGCTCGGCCATCTTGGCCTCGATGCGCTCGAAGTCCGCATCGGAGACCACGACCCCGTCGGGGAACTCGAAGTCGTAGTAGAAGCCGTGCTCGATCGGCGGCCCGATCGAGATCTTCACGCCGGGATAGAGCTCCATGACCGCCGCGGCGAGCACGTGGGCGGTGTCGTGGCGGATGAGGTCCAGCGCGTCCTGGCCGGAGCGGTCGGTGATGATCTCCAGCACCGCGCCGTCGGGCAGCGGTCGCGCGAGGTCCTGCGTCGTCCCGTCGACCTTGACCGCCAGCGCGGCCTTCGCGAGGCCTGCGCCGATTGCAGCTGCCGCGTCGGCGCCCGTGGCGCCGTCGGCGAGCTCGAGCTCCTTGCCGTCCGGGAGGGTGACCTTCATGGGCCACGCATCCTAGTTGGCTGCGTCAAACACACCATTGTCCCGGACCTCGTGGTGACCGTTTCGTCAACTGTCGATGTCCGCGAGCGAACATCTATTCGCAGCAAGGTTGCTACGTTCTTGTCACCGGTGGTTGTCACCGGGCGGCACCGAGCGCCCCGAAGGCGCGTCGCCACCCGCACCACCGACCCGTCCGAAGCTCCCGAGGCGAGCCCGGGACGCGTGCGCCGTCCTGGCGTTCCGTACCCGCCGCCATGCAAGGAGGGATCGCGTGCGATCTCGAACCCTGACCTGCCTGTCCGTCGCGGGCGCCGCCGGCGCGCTCGCCCTGCCCGCGGGCGCCTCCGCGGCCCCGTCGCCGGCGATCGGAAAGACGATCCCCGCCGCCCCCGCGCCGCTGCCCGCCGCGCACCGGGTGATCGTGCCGATCATCCACGACCTCAAGCGCCCGTTCGTCAGGCGCGACGTGCGCCTCGCCAAGCGCCTCGCCCACATCAAGGGCGAGCACCTCGAGAAGGGCTACGCCCGCGACCTGCGCGCGTGGCCGATCAAGGATCTCAAGCGCCACGAGCATCGCCTGCATCACGCGATCAAGCGCGAGCGCCGCGACGCCCGCGAGGAGCGCCGGCGCGAGCGCGAGGCCGCCGCGGCCGCCGCTGCCGCCGCGGCCGCCGCGAGCAGCGCGCCGACCACGACGACCGCCGCCGGCGGCGGCAGCACCGCGTCGGGCACGCTGCAGTCCATCGCGCAGTGCGAGTCGGGCGGCAACCCGTCGGCCGTCGACCCGACCGGCACGTACCGCGGCAAGTACCAGTTCACGTACTCGACGTGGGCCGCGGTGGGCGGCTCGGGCGACCCGGCCGCCGCACCGGAGGCCGAGCAGGACGCCCGCGCCGCGCAGCTCTACGCCACGGCCGGCTCCGGCCAGTGGCCGGTCTGCGGGCGCTAGGCCCACGCGAAGGGCGCACTAGTGTGGGCGGCATGGACGCCGCCCGCCTGCGCTCCGCCTATCCCGTCCTTCGCCGCACCGCGTACCTGAACGCGGGTACCTGCGGCCCGGTGCCGGAGGCCGCCCAGCGCGCCGCCGCCGAGGCCTGGCAGGACGGCGTGCAGGAGGGCCGCAGCGGCAGCTTCTACGAGCGCCTCGGCACGCTGTCCACGCAGCTCCGCGAGCGCTACGCGCAGCTCGTCGGCGCCGGCGAGGCGGGCGACGTCGCCCTGACGACCGGCACCAGCGACGGCTGCGGCCGCGTCGTGGCCGGCCTGGAGCTCGGGCCCGGCGACGAGGTGCTCACCGCCGACGACGAGCACCCCGGGCTGCAGGGGCCGCTGGCCGCCGCGCGGCGCGAGCGCGGCGTGACGATCCGCGCCGTCCCGCTGGCCGACGTCGCCGACGCCGTCTCCGCCGCCACGCGCCTCGTGGCGTGCTCGCACGTCTCGTGGGCCAGCGGCGCGCTCGCGCCGGTCGACGCCCTGGCGGCGGTCGCGCGCGGCGGCGTGCCCGTGCTGCTCGACGGCGCCCAGGGCGTCGGCGCGGTCCCGGTCGACGTCCGCGCGCTCGGCGTGACCTTCTACGCCGGCTCGGGCCAGAAGTGGCTCTGCGGACCGGTGGGCACCGGGATGCTGTGGCTCGACCCGGCCTGGCGGGATCGCCTGGCCGTGCCTGCCCCGGCGTATGGCAACCTCGCCGAGCCCGGCGCGGGGCTCGACAGCGACCTGGCGCCTGACGCCCGCCGCTTCGACGCCGGCTCGCAGGACCTCGCGACGGTCGCCGCGGCGGCCTGCGCGCTCGACGTCCTCGGCGAGGCCGGCTGGGCCGACGTCCACTCCCGCGCCCGCGACCTGGCCGGCCAGCTCGCCGACCAGCTGCGCGCGGCCGGCCACGACGTCGTCGACCGCGGGCCGTCGACGCTCGTGTCCTGGCAGCTGGCCGGCGACGCGGAGGCCGAGGCCGAGCGCGACCGGCTCGCCGCCGAGGGCATCGTCGTCCGCAACCTGCCCGGCACCGGGCGGGTGCGCGCCTCCGTCGGCGCCTGGAACGACGAGGACGACCTCGCGCGCCTCGTGGGCGCACTCGCCGGGCGCTGACCGCCGCGCCAGGGGCGGGCGGGCGGCGGACGTCACCGCTCAACCTCGGGCGCCGGCGCGCCGACTCACCGGGGTGATGGAGGCGCTGCCCACCATCACCGCGCTGATGCCCGCCCACGACGCCGAGGCGTACGTGGAGCTCGCGCTGCGCAGCGCGCTGGAGCAGGACTACCCGCCGGAGCTGCTCGACGTCGTGGTCGTCGACGACGGCTCGACCGACGCCACGGCGGAGGTCGTCGCCCGCGTGGCCGCCGCCTCCGACGGGCGCGTGCACCTGATCCGGCAGGAGAACCGCGGCCTCGTCGGCGCGGTCAACCGGGCGGCCGAGGCCGCGACCGGCGAGCTGCTCGCGCTGCTGGACGCCGACGACCTCTGGCCGGCCGACAAGCTCCGCCGCCAGGTCGAGGTCCTGCGCACGCGGCCCGAGGTCGGGCTCGTCTACACCGACATGTGCGTCATCGACGCGGCCGGCGAGGTGCTCGACCCGTCGTGGCTGGCGGGCTGCCGCCCGCCGCAGGGGCGCGAGGTCGGGCGCCTGCTGGAGGAGAACCGCGTCACCGCGTCGTCGATCCTCCTGCGCGGGACGCTGCGCGACCACCTCTTCCCCGTCCCCGCCGAGCTGCCGTGGGCCGACTGGTGGCTCGCGGTCCAGACCGCGCTGGTCGCCGAGATCGCCTACCTCGCCGAGCCCAGCACCGGCTACCGCTTCCACGGCGCCAACATGTCGCTCGGCACCGAGGGCGCCGCGCGGCTGCGCGAGCTGCGCGGAGCGCTGCGGGTGCAGCGCTTCTTCCTGCGCCGGCTCACCGCCGAGGAGGTCGCCGTCGACGAGCTCGAGCACGCCTGGGACGCCTTCGGCCGCATGGCGACCGAGGCGCTCGCCGTCGCGGGATCGCCGTTCGCGGCGCTGGTCGAGGTCACGGACGACGACCGGCGCGAGGCCGCCGCGCTCGCCGACGACGCCCGCCGCCGCCTCGACGCCGGTGACCTGCTCGGGGCCCGCGCCACCGCGGTCCGCGCCGCGGCGTGCGATCCGTCGGCCGACGCGGTCCGCGAGCTCCTGCTCGAGGCCCGGGCGCGGACCCCGCTGTCCACCGGCGACCCGCTGCGCGACGCTCGCGACACCGTCGTAGTGGTGCAGGCCGGCGAGCTGCTGCGCGCCCCCGAGCTGCTGGCCGCCTGCGTCGAGCACCTGCAGGGCATCCCCGACCTGTCCGTCGCCATCGACGCGTCCGACGCCGACCCCGAGCAGGCCATCCGCGAGATCGGAGAGCTCATCGAGCGCGCCGGCCTGACCGACGACGACCGGATCGACCTCGTCCTCGTGACCGGCCCGCTCGCCCCGCTGGCTCAGGCCCGCCTGCGCCACGGCGTGGCCGCCCGCATCGCCGCCGCGCCCGCGGCGGCCGGTCAGCCCGGAGCTCCCGCCTTCCCGCCGCAGCGGCTGGCGGCGCTGCGCGAGCGCCTGCTCGCCCGCGCCGCCGCGTAGCGCCCGGCGCAGGTGACAGCGCGCGGACCAGCGCCGGCCCGCGCCCGGCACACCCGCCGTCGCGGGCCGCACCGGACCGGGTATATGACCCACGAAGCGGCATCGAACCGGCGCGGGACCGATCGATCCTCCGAGGATGGGAGGGAGAGCATGCGGGTGCTGGGCACGGAGGCGCGCAGGATCGGCGAGGAGGTCGCCGCCGCGTGGGCGGACGCGGTCGACGAGGAGGCGCGCTTCCCCGTCGAGACGGTCGACGCGCTGCGTCGCACCGGGCTGCTGGGCGCGCTCGTCCCCGCCGACCACGGCGGACCCGGCGCCACGGTCGAGGACGTCGCCGCCGACGTCGTGGCGATCGCCGAGCACTGCGCCTCCAGCGCGCTGGTCCTGGCCATGCACCACATCCAGGTGGCGACGATCGCCCGCCACGCGGCGCCGGCCACGCGCGAGGCGCTGCTGCCGCGGATCGCCGCCGGCGATCTGCTGCTCGCCAACGCCAACAGCGAGGTCGGGCTCGGCGGCGAACGGCGGTCGAGCATCTGCGCCCTGGAGCCCAACGGCGACGGCGGCTACCGCCTCCACAAGCGCGCGTCGACGGTGTCGTTCGGCGAGGACGCCGACGGCGTGCTCGCCACCGCGCGCCGCACGCCCGAGAGCGCGCCCAACGACCAGGTGATGGCCATCTGCCTGCCGCCGTCGCTGCGGATGGAGCCCACCGGCCCGTGGAACACGCTCGGCCTGCGGGGCACGCGCAGCCGGCCGTGCGAGATCGAGGCCCACGTGCCGCCCGAGCTGGTGATCGGCGACTACCCCGACGCGTTCGCCCGCACCGCCCTGCCCGTCAGCACGATCCTGCTCAACTCCGTGTGGCTGGGCATCGCCGAGGGCGCGGCCCGGCGTGCGCACGCCGCGGTGCGCGCGGCGGCGCGGGCCAAGCGGGCCAGCGGCGCACCCGGCGACGGGGCTCCCCCGCCCGCCGCGGTCCGGCTCGCCGAGCTCGGCGTCGTCCTGCATCAGCTGCGCGAGGTGCTGGCGGGCGGCGCCGCGGCCTACGAGCGCGCCAAGGACTCCGACGACGTCGCCACGCTGCGATTCTCCGGCCGCATGGACAACCTCAAGCTGTCGGCGTCCATGCTGGCCAACGACGTCGTGCGGCGCGCGCTGGCCATCTCCGGGCTGCCCGGCTACCAGAACGACTCGCCGTTCAGCATGGGGCGCTTCCTGCGCGACGCGGCCGCCGCGCCGCTGATGGTCAACAACGACCGCGCGCTGCAGGCGACCGCCCAGTCGCTGCTGATCCGCAAGGACCTGTAGTGGCCCGTCCGCGCGTCGCCGTCCTGCACCACGAGCGGTCCTACTTCCCGCTCGACCTCCACGAGGCCGTGTGGGAGCACGTCGAGCTGCTGTGGGTGGTGACGGCTTCGGAGGACCCGGCCGGCCTGCGGCTGCTGCGCCGGCTCGGGGACGTCGTCGACATCAGCGGGATGGACGTCGACGAGGCGGCGCGCGCGCTGGCCGCCCGCCGGCCCGACGGGATCGTCACCTTCGTCGACGACCACCTGGTGCTGGCCGCGGACCTCGCCGCGCGGCTGGGCCTGCGCCACCACACGCCCGAGGCGGCGCGCGCGATGGCCGACAAGCGCCTGCAGCGCGCCGCGCTGGAGCGGGCCGGCGTGCCCGGGCCGCGCTTCTGGCCGGTGCCCGGTGGCGCCGGGGAGGCCGAGATCGACGAGGTCGGCGCGGCCGTGCGCTACCCGGCGGTGCTCAAGCAGGCGTTCGGCATGGGCAGCCGCCACATGCACCTGCTCTGCGGACCGGAGGACCTGCGCGCGCTGCTGGCCGAGGGTGAGATCGGGCCCGACGGGTGCGTGATCGAGAAGCGCCTCGAGGACGACCCCGACCACGACCCGCGCTTCGCGAGCTATCTGTCGGTCGAGAGCGTGATCGCCGGCGGGCGCGTCGTGCACGCGGCGCTCTGCGGCCGCTTCCCGCTGGCCGCGCCGTTCCGCGAGACCGGCAACGTGATCCCCGCCGTCGTCCCGGCCGGGCTGGAGCCGCAGCTGCTGGCGATCGTCGACGCCGCGATCGCCGCGCTCGACATCCGCACCGCGGTCATCCACACCGAGATCAAGCTGACGCCGGACGGCCCAGCGCTGATCGAGGTCAACGGACGCCTCGGTGGGCGGCCGCCGTTCGTCCTGCGGCGCGTGTCGGACACCAACCTGTTCGCCGCCGCGTGCCTGGCGGCCGCCGGTGAGCCGACGGGCGTCGACGGCCCGGCGCGCTGCACCGGCGTGGGCTACTGGCTGATGCTCCAGCCGCCGCTCGACGCGCGGCGGGTCCTGGCGATGGAGGGCGTCGCGGGGCTGTCGCAGCGCCCCGACGTGGACGTGGTCGCGGTGCGCCGGCGCCCCGGCGAGGCCGTCGACTGGCGCGAGGGCACCGACGGCACGGTGCTCGTCGTGCGCGGCGCCGTCGGCGATCACGACGAGCTGGCGCGCACGGTCGCCGACATCCGGCGGCAGGTGCGGGTCGACTACGAGCGCTGCAGCGCGCCCGTCGCCGTCCGCTGAGCGCGGAGCGAGGGAACGCGCCCGCGCGAGGGAGCTCAGAGCAGGTCCTGGGCCACCCCGGTGACGCCGACGCCGCCGCCGTGGAGGGCGCCCGCGCCACGGGCTCCGCCCGCCCCGCCGGTTCCGTGCTGCAGCGCGGTGGTCGTGATCGCGGTCGGCGTCAGGCCAACGATCGCGATGCTCGGCCCGCCGGCTCCGCCGCCGCCGTCGCCGCCGCGTCCGCCCACGCCACCGAGGCCGCCGTTGCCGCCCTTGGCGCCGTTGCCGCTGGTGGCCCCGGCGCCGCCCTTGCCACCGATGCCGCCCTGCGCGCCAAGCCCGCCGGCGCCGCCCGGAGCGCCGTCCGCCGCGGTGACGGACGAGTCGCGTACGGTGGCGCCGGTCGAGAGCGGCAGGTAGATGCCGATGGAGCCGCCGCCGGCGCGGCCGCCGACGCCGCCGCTGCCGGCCTGCCCCCCGCCTCCACCGCCGCCGCCGTGGCCGCCGTCGTCGGGGAACAGGCAGAAGCAGTCCTCGGCGCCGCCGCCGCCTCCGCCACCGCCGCCATCGCCGTCCGTCCCGGGCTGGCCGTAGCCGCCGTTCTCCCCCTGCCAGCGGCCGAGGTTGGGCGGCAGGACGTTGGCCGGTCCGCCGCCGTCGCCGTCGGCGCCCAGCACGCCCGAGTCGCCCGCGTAGCCGGCGCCGCCGACGTGGCCCACCGCGCCGCCGGCGCCGCCGGGGCCGCCCATGCGCCCGAGGGCGTCCGCGGTCGTCGGCAGGCCGGGGGCACCGGGTCCGCCGGCCCCGTCGCTGCCGCCGCTGCCGCCCTTGCCGCCGGTGTTGCGCGCGGCGCTCGTGCCGCCGTCGCCGCCCTTGCTGCCGGGCTGGCCGTCGCCGCCGGTCGCGCCGTGGAGGCCGGTCTGCCCGGCGTCTCCCGCCGTCCCCTTGGCGGCGGTGATCGTCGCGAGCTCGACGTGCAGGCCGGGGCTCGACGCGCCGCGGATGCCGTAGGAGGTGCGGTCCGGCTCGGTCGGCGCGGAGGGCTGGAGGGTCAGCAGCTGCAGCGTCGTGGGGGCGATGACGCTCATGGCGATCATGCCGGTGCCGCGGGCGGAGCCGCTGGCGTCGCCGGTGATGCGCGTCGCATTGGTCCGCGCGCGCGACCACGCCGGGAAGTCGTAGCCGCCGTAGATGCTGACGCCGCCGGAGATCGTCACGGTCTCGGGGTACTCGCCCTGGGTGACGTAGACGTCCTTGGCCTGCGCCAGCGCCGCGGCGACGCCGGCGCCGATCGTCTTCATCGGCTTGGTGCGCGTGCCGGCGTTGGTGTCGCTGCCGATGGCCGAGACGAAGATCGCCTTGGCGGCGTCGCCGTCGATGCCGTCGCAGTTGGTGTCCACGAAGCCGGGGACGTCGGGCAGGTCCTGCGCGCCGGGATGGATAGCGGGATCGTTGGGCGCGCAGTCGACGCCGTTGCGCGAGCCGTCGCCGTCGGCGTCGCCGTTCGGGTTGGCGGCCGGGCCGTTCGGCGCGGCGCCCGTGGCGGTGACGCGCAGCGTGCGCTTGGAGGCGCGGCAGTTGTTGGTCTCGTCGGCCTCGCCGATGCGGCTGGCGCTGTCGGCGCAGGCGATGACGCGGTAGGTGCCGCTCGCGCCGGTGGGGATGCGAACGCGGAGCTTCCGCCGCGCGGCGTGGTGCGGCTTCAGCGCGTGCGTGGAGATCGTGGCGAGCCGGAGGTCGCGCGGGTCCGGGATGCCGTCGAGCGAGAGGAAGAGCGTGGTGCGCGAGGCGCCGGCGCGGCCCGGGCCGGCGTCGCGGACGGCGACCGTCAGGCGCACGCGGGAGCCGGCGCGGATCGAGCGCTTGGCGGCCTTGACGGCCTTGATCGTGAGGTCCGGGCGGGCTGCCGCGATCGTGGCGGAGTGGTGGTGCACGATCGGGCCGGCGCCTGCGGGCGCGGTGACGAGCAGGCCAGCGCCGAGCGCGGTGGCGCCCGCGAGCACCGCTGCACGGCGGTGGCGTCGCGGCGCACGGAGCGCGCCGCCGCCTCCGCCGTCGTGCTCCGACGACGGAGCTGCCAGGGGTCGGGCCATCGCTGCGCGCATCCGACGCTCCTCTCGGTCGCCGGCCGCGGAGGCCGCGGATGGCCGGCGTCCAGTGCGGTCACCGGGCGCTGGCGGGTCACCCGGCGCGAACGGGCCGACGGTACCGGAGCGCTCGAGGGGCGCGAGCGGCCGGTGTCAGATGCCAACGTCGGCTGTGGCGTCCACGGCGGCCAGGCCGCGGTTGGCGGCGCAGACGACCACCAGGCACTGGAAGTCGCCGTTGTGCTTGGCGGCGTTGCCGGCGCCGGCGGGGACGAAGGTCGCGTCGCACGGCATGCCCGTCCGCAGCGCCAGGCCGCCGTGCGCGTTGTCGTCGGCGACGTTGTCGGCGATCTCGTAGGAGGGGAACCAGCTGCAGCCGGCCTCGAAGATCGTCAGCCCCGCGCCGCCGTTCCCGGTGAAGCGGTTGCCGGTGATCGAGGCCACGGAGAAGTCGATCGCCAGCCCGTTGGAGCCGTTGTTGGCGAAGACGCTGTCGCGGACGACGCGCAGCGAGTCCTGGGACGAGACCGCGCCCGACCAGCCGTTGGCGCGCAGCTGGTCGCCGATCAGCTTCGACTGGCAGCGCGAGTTCACGAAGCCGTGGCCGGCGTTGGCGGCGACGACGCTGTCGGAGATCGTGAGGTGCGCGCCGGTGAAGCAGCTGACGCCCGTGCCGTTGGCGCGGATGTTCAGGTCCTGCAGGTCGATGGCGTGGACGAGGATGCCGCCGATCGCGACGCCCTGCTCGAACCCGCGGATGGCGCCGTCGCGGACGACGACGTCGCCGCCCGGGGCTCCGGCGGTCACGAACCGCAGGCCATCGCCGGTCCCGCCGCCGCTGATCGCGTGGCCGCCGAGGTCCAGCGTCACGTCCTGGTCGGGGCGCACGACGAGCCCGTCGCCGGCGGGGCAGGCGAGGTCGCGGTCGAGGACGACCGTGCCGCCGCTGATGACGTCGCCGCACCGGACGGCGGTCGCGGCTGATGCGCTGCCGGTCAACGACAGCGCGACGACGGCGGTCGCCAGGGCCAGAACTCGACGCACGGCAGCATCCCCTCGCTCGATTGCTCTGCGCTGCCCACCATAAAAGCCGATGGCTCTCGTCGGCACTGGACCAAGGTCGAGGGCCCGAGCCGGTGCCGGGCTACGTGATGTGGTCGTAGGCGCGGTTCAGGTGGATCGCCCCGTACGGGGTCGCCCCGCGCTGGAAGCGGCGCACGCGGAGATCGACCCACCACCGGATGGCGCCGGGGATCGTCGGCATCGCGAGGATCGTGTGGCGCTTGAGCCGCACCGTGTGCCGGGCCCGCGCCCGGCCCATCATGGTGTAGGCCCAGAGGTCGACGCGCGCGTGACGGCCGACGAGCGCCGGCGGGACGTTGAGGCGCAGCCGCCCGTGGCGGACGCGCGTGGGCAGCGCGAAGTCGACGGTCGTCGCGAAGGACCGGGTGACGCAGCGCTGCGCCGCCTCGTACTCGGTCGCGTCGCCGCCCGAGGTCGCGCAGAACCGCCATCGTCCCGCCGTCGCCGCCTGGACCCGCGCGACGCGATGCCGGAGCGTCGGCTGCACCGTCGTCCCGTCCGGGCGCGTGACGGTGAGGACGGCGTGGGGCGCCTCGGAGTCGACGCGCACCTTGAGGAACGTCGGGTGGCGCTGATCGCGCTGGACGCGGACAGACGCCGAGTTGGGACGGCCCGACGTCGTGAACGACCAGGTGTGCTCCACGGGCTGGTCGAGGACGGCGAACTCGGTGCTGGCATGCAGGCTCGCGGCGATGGAGGCGGTGTACGTCGTCCGCGGGCGCAGCGGCCGGCGCGGGATGAGCTCCATGCCGGGCGGCAGGTACCCGCCGACGTCCGGCGTGTCGTTGTCGACGACCGCGATGGCGACCGGGCCGTCGGGGCCGGTGAGCGAGGCGGCCGTCGTCCGGGCGGTGGCGTGGTCGAACGGCCCGTCGAACATGACGTAGAGGTAGGCGCCGGTCTTCGTGCCCTGCGGGATGCCGACCTTCTCCCCCGGCGTGAACGGCGACTCGAAGGCGGTCTCCTCGAAGGCGTAGCCCACGACGCCCGGCCCGGGGTAGGTGTAGGTGATCCAGTCGGCGGGCGCGGGGCGCTGGTAGCCGGGCCACGTGACCATGCAGACGTAGCGGTCGCGATCGGCGACGCCGGTGACGCTCAGCCGCGGGCCCAGCAGCTGGTGCAGGTGGATCGGCGCGGTCTCCCACGGGTTGCCGGTGGTCCACGAGTCGCCCAGCGACAGGACGCTGCTGTTGCCGGCGCTGTCGCCGTCGGCCGTGTAGCCGGGGCGGCCTCTGAGCTCGTCGTGCGTGAGGTTGCCGCCGTTGGCCTGGAGGTAGCTGATGTGGTGGTCGCAGCCCACTGACCAGGCGGGGTCCTCGACGATGCCGCCGGGGATGCCGTTGGCCTCGCGCTGGGCGTTGAGGGCGGCGATGCCGACCGACGCGGGGACGGCGGGCGCGGAGGCCGGCGCCAGGAGTGCGGCTGCGGCGGCGGCAGCCGCGAGATGGATGACGCGACGCAGGAGCCGGACCGGGCGCATGACACCGGAGCCTAGTGCGGTGGCAGGACCGGATCGGCGTGCCGTGCTCGGGAACGAGAAAAGCCCGCCGAAGCGGGCCTTTCGAGTGGGCGATACTGGGCTCGAACCAGTGACCTCCTGCTTGTCGAGCAGGCGCTCTCCCAGCTGAGCTAATCGCCCCTGGGGTGGGAGAAGCCTAGCAACCGCGAACCCGTGGCGCGTGTCTGGTCGACGCGCGCGGGCGGGATGCCGGACCTCAGAGGCGCCGACCGGAATCGAACCGGTGTACACGGCTTTGCAGGCCGCTGCGTAGCCACTCCGCCACGGCGCCGGGTGACGAGGCCACAGCGTAGTGGCTGGACCCCGTCGCCGTCTCGCAGGTCCCGCTGCCGCGGCCTAGAGCGGATTGCCCTGGTCGTCGACGGCCTGGAACGTGATCGAGTACGTCCACGTCGCCGTCAGGTCCATCGCGCGGCCGAGCAGGTCGCTCGTGAGGGTCACGGGACCGCCGGTGAACGTCAGCGTCTGCGTCCCGCTCTCGAACGTCGACAGCGCGACGGGCTGCTCGAGCACCGCGTTCTCCACCGTGTTGCCGAACTCGTTGACGTTGCAGACGTCGTCGTCGGCGTCGATGTAGCCGACGTCGGGGTCCTGGCCCAGCCACTGCACCGTCGCGCTGCCGGCGTCCCGGCTCGGTGCCGTGAACGTCAGGCCCACGCGCCAGACGCCGTCGGGCTCCGGCAGCTCGTGGCGCTGGGCGGTGCAGGGCTGCTCGACGTAGTCGGGCGGAGGCAGCGTGCAGCCGTGCAGGTCCGAGTCCCATGTCGCGGGCACGTTCAGGGTGATGTCGCCGCTGACCTCGCCGGTGTCGGGGTCGATGGTCATGCGGTTGGTCTGCAGGTCGGCGGGCGCCGGCGACGCGAGCTCGGCCGTGAAGCGCTCCTGCCCGCCCACCGGCGACGAGCAGAACCCCTGATCCTGCGAGCCGGAGAAGGTCTGATGCAGGCTGACCGCCTTGATCACGTAGGACGGCACGGGGCAGGTGTCGCGCATGACGAGCTGGGCGGGCTTGAACGCGGCGGCGCCGTCGGCGTAGCCGGTAGCCACCACGAGGACCAGCTCCTGCACGTCCTGGTCGGGCTCGTCGCGGCAGAGGGTCACGTCGCTACGCGCGCTCCAGTCCTCGACGCCGCGGTGGCCGTCGGCGTAGGTGAGGATCGCCTGCACCGACGCGCCCGCCGCCGAGGCCATCGGGTTGCGCAGCTGCACCTCGCGGATGCGGTGCTCGAAGCGGTAGGCGCGGTAGCGGCGCCGGAGCACGACGCCGGGGTACGGGACGTCCTCGGTGCGCACGCTGGCGCCGTTGAGCGACATGTCGACCGGCTGCTCCGGTCCGCCGCCGCCCTCGCGCTGGGGGACGTTGGGCAGGCGGTCCCATGAGGCGAAGCGTGCGACCGGATCCTGGTTCCAGCCGGCCAGGGCGAACTCCTTCCAGCGCTCGTCGAGACCTCCTGAGCCGGCGTCGACGGCCGCGAGCGCGCGGTGGCTCTGGAGGTTCTCGAAGATGCGGCGGATCGTCTCGGCGCCGTGCTGCTTCTCGAGCGCGAGGTAGAAGACCCAGCCCTCGTAGCGGAGGCCGCCGAGCTGCAGCGTCGGGTCGTCGAGGAGCTCATGCCTGTCGTGCTCGTGGTCGTCCTCGGGATAGACGTAGTTCTCCGACCACTGCGCCGTGTCCTCGAGCAGGGACCCGTAGTCCCACCCGCCGCAGTCGGTGGACGGGAACGCGAACTGGAACGCGTGGAAGATCTCGTGGACGAGCGCGAGGCGCTCGGCGTTCGGGCTCATCACCACGAATCCCGGCGTCGCGGCGCATCCGCGCGAGTCGGGATACGGGATGGTGTACGCGAGGATCGACGTGTTGCTGGCATCGACGCGCCGGGGCGCGAGGTAGATGTCGAGCGCGGCGTCGCTGCCGTGGAAGCAGCGCGTGGACCCGTCGGCGAGCGGCGTGCGCCCCATCAGCTCCTTGAAGCGCTGGAAGGCGAGCGTGGCGGCGGGCACGAACGCCGCAGCCCGCCGCGCCTGCCCGCTGCGTCCCGCGTCCCACCACAGCCGGACCTTGCCGTCGGCGGCGGTGATGTTGCGCCAGCCCCGCGCCTGCCGGTGGTAGCGGGCGCTGTCGCACTCGCCCCCGGGCGCCGCCGCGGCGCGGGCCTTGGCGTGGCCGCGAAGCGCCGCCCAGCTGGCCCGTGCGGCAGGCGGCAGCAGGAACGGCAGCAGCTTCGTGCGGTCGCGCGCCGACAACTGGGGCCAGGCGTTGGTGGCCTCGCGGACGACGGCGTCGTCGAACGGCGCGGCGGGGTCGCCCTGGTAGCGCCGGGGCGGCTGGCGGGCGGTGAGCGCGAGGGCGAGGCGGTAGCGGAGGGCGCGGCCGAGCGAGAGCCGGCCGGCCTTGACGGCGGCCTGCAGGCGGTCGGCCGTGGTGACGGCGTCGGCGGTGACGATGACCGTGGCCGACGCGGCGCAGGTCGTGCGCTGGTGCTTGCCGCGGCCGACGCCGGCGCAGGCGATGACGCGGTAGGTGCCGGTGGCGAGGTCGGCGGGGATGGTGGGAGTGGTCGTGACGCGGCGGCGCTGGCGCTTGGCCGTGAGCCGGCGGACGGTCCGCGGCTTGCCGAAGGCACGGTCCTGTTCGTCCCGCCGTGCGTCGCTGGAGAGGTAGAGCGTGATGGCGGCGCGCCTGACGCGGCCGCGACGCCGCGCGACGGCGAGCCTGACGGGCAGCGAGCCGCCGGGGTGCGCGTAGGGCGCGACGGCGGGGCGGCTGACGCGGAGCTTCGGCGACGCTGCCAGCGCCGGAGCCGGAAGGGCGGCGATAAGCCCGCAGACGATCGCGAAGGCGGCGAGCAGCCATCGCCGATGGGGCGCGGCGGACCTGCCGCGCCGGGGGCGGGACGATCGGAGCGTCAGCATGCTGGACCCCCGGCACCGCGGTGGACGCGACGCCGGAGCGCGACGGACCGTAACACGGTCCCATGACGCCGCCCATGGCGCATGGACGCTCGATCGGCGGGCCGCGCCGGCCAGACGACACCCCGGGCCCATTGCTAGACTGCTCGCCCTGAGCACGCGGCTGTAGCTCAGTTGGCTAGAGCGTCTGCTTGCCATGCAGAAGGTCGAGGGTTCGAGTCCCTTCAGCCGCTTCGGAGAAAGCCCCGCAAGTCGCGGGGCTTTCGTCGTTCTGGGGCGCCGCTCGCTCCCTACGCCGGACGCTTGGCCACCGCGCCCGAGGCCCCTCGGCGTGCCCCTAGGCCGAATGCGCCTCGGCCGGTGTGCCCGATGCCGCCGGCAGACGTGAGCCGCGGACATAGAGCCAGCCCACGATGCCGGCGAAGAGGACGGCGACGACGGGTCCGGCGACCTCGAGGGCCTCGCCCCCGCCGGCCTCGCCCAACTCGTGCAGCCCGCCGATCAGCAGGTAGGCGGCGAACGCGATGACCAGCAGGCCGGTGTAGAGGAAGAAGCGGCGCAGGTCGAGCTTGAGCGAGCCTCGATAGAGGCCGACTCCCAGCGCGACGGCGGCGGCCAGGCCGAGGCTGCCGCCGAGGACCGTGGGGAGCACGCCGTCATCGCCGACCGACACGAAGATGAACAGGGCGGTTTCGAGCCCCTCCCTTGCGACGGCGACGAAGGCGACGGTCGCGAGCGCAAGCCCACCGCCGTGAGCGACCGCGTCGCCCACCTGTGTGCGGAGGGCGCCGCCGAGGGTCTTGGCCTGCTTGCGCATCCAGAACACCATCCACGTGACGACCACGGCGGCCAGCAGCATCGCGATCCCCTCGTAGAGCGCCTCAGCGGTGCCCTCCAGCTCGCCCACGGTGATGAACAGCACCGCGCCCATCGCGACGCTCAGCGCAACGGCCCACCCCGTGCCCTGCCAGACAGCATGCCCGTGCCGCTCGCGCTGACCGGTCTTGTTCAGGAACGCGAAGATCAGGCCGAGGACGAGGCTGGCTTCAAAGGCCTCTCGAAGGACGATGACAAAGGCGCCCATGCGCGTGCGTGCTCCTGTTGAGACGAAGGAGGCGCCCACGGACCTGCAATTAGGACGCCCTAACTGAAGGGCAGCCTAACAGGCTCCGCTGCGTCGCCCGCCGCCGGTCGTCTCCGTGCCCGCCTCTTTTGTCACCGTGGCCACAAGGCGGTGAACGCCACTTGCCTTCCGTCGGTCAAGACCGCTCCGCACCACCGCCCATAGGGTCGCCTGGTCCATGGCCGCGTGAGCCCCCGACCGCTCCCCGGCCGCCTTCGACTTCTGGGGAGGAGTCAGATGAACATGTTGAAGCGCCTGCGCCTCGCGGCGCCCTTGTGCGTCCTGCTGGTGTTCGCCATCGGCGCGGCATCCGCGTCGGCCACGAAGTACGTCGCGCTGGGCGACTCGTACTCGTCGGGCACCGGCACGCGCACCTACTACGACAGCACGTGCCAGCGCTCGGTCTACGCGTACCCGTACCTGCTGCACAACGCCCACCCGACGTGGACCTTCGTGCAGGCCGCCTGCGCCGGGGCCAAGACCGGCGACATCCTCAACACCCAGGCCGCCAGCCTGACCTCCGACACGAACTGGGTCTCGTACACCATCGGCGGCAACGACGCCGGGTTCTCCAGCGTCATCACCACGTGCGCCCAGCCCTGGTGGATGGCGGACTGCAACGGCGCGATCGACTCCGCGCAGGCCTACATCACGAACACGCTCCCGGGCCGGCTCGACCTCGTCAACAACAAGATCAAGTCGCTCGCGCCGTCGGCGAAGGTCGTCGTCCTCGACTACCCGCACCTGTTCATGGGCGAGGACTGCAACGCCGCCACCTGGTTCAGCCCGAGCGAGGAGTCGCGGCTCAACTACACGGCCGACATGCTGCGCAGCGCGCTGAGCGCCGCCGCCTCGCGCGCGGGCAGCAACTTCCTGTTCCGCGACGTCATCCCGCCGTTCATCGGCCACGCGATCTGCGACGGCGGCGGCGGCTCGTCGACCGAGTGGATCAACGGCCTCTCCAGCCCGACGGGCGAGAGCTACCACCCGAAGATCAGCGGCCACCAGTACGGCTACTACCCCGTCCTGCACAACACGACGGGCTGATCCGGCGCTCACCATGCGCGTCGCCACTCGGCGGCGCGCATGGACGAGCCGGCCACGCCCCGCCGCACCGCCCACCGCGGTGACCCGCCAGCCGCCCGGGTAGCACCGGCCCATGCCTGGCCCGCCGCCCCCGCCCCGCACGCCGTGACCGCGCGCCCAGACGCCGACGTCGCGGTCGTCGGCGCGGGCATCATCGGCCTGTGCACCGCCTTCGCGCTCCGCGAGCGTGGCGCGTCGGTCCGGGTCTACGAGCGCGGCGTCCCCGGCAACGGCCAGTCGGGCGGCGACTCGCGGATCTTCCGCCACGCGCACGACGACCCGCGGCTGGTCTCCCTCACCCGCGAGAGCCGGGACGTGTGGCGGGCATGGCAGGAGCAGCTCGGCGTCGAGCTGGTCTCCAGCGACGGGGTCGTCGCGCTCGGCGACCGGGCGATCGACCGGCTGGCCATCGCGGACACCGTTCCGGGCACCCCGCTCCGGCGCGCCGAGCCGGACGAGATCGGCGACTGGCTCCCGATCCTCGCCGCCCACGACGGGCCGGCGACCGTCGACGAGGGCGGCGGCGCCACCCGGAACCGGGCGGCCGTCGAGTCCCTCGCCGCCGCGCTCGGAGACGCCCTGGTGGCCGACGAGGTCCTCGGCCTCCGAACCACGGACTCCGGCACGGTCGAGGTCCGGTCCGGCGGCCACACCAGCCAGCACGAGCGCGCCGTGATCTGCGCCGGTCTCGGCACCGCCCCGCTGCTGCGCGGCGTCGGCCTGCAGCTGCCGGTGACGCTCGGCGCCCACGTCCGGCTGACCTTCCCCCTGCGAGAAGGTCCGGTGCCGCGGCTGGCCTGCCTGCAGGACGGCAGCGGCGCGTTCGGCGAGACCGGCGTCTATGCCACGCCCTCGCCGGGGAACGGCGCCTACGGCGTGGGGTTGAGCGAGACGATCGCCGCCCACGAGGGCGGCGGGCTGGTCGATCCCGGCGGGCTGGCCGAGCACGTCGCGCGCCTGCGGACCTACGTCCAGCGCGCGCTGCCCGGGCTGGTTCCCGAGCCGGTCGACGTCCGCCACTGCTGGGTGACCGAGCTGCCGTGGAGCCCGGACGGCGTGGCCGTGTGGGAGGCCGGCCCGGTCCTGGCGATCGCCGGGCACAACCTCTTCAAGAACGCCCCCGGGCTGGGCCGGGCCCTGGCCCGGGCGGCGACCGGCGACGGGCTGCGAGACGAGCTGCGACCGGAGGCCCAGCTCGGGGCGGCCGCCGCACCGGCGGAGTCGTGACGCTCCTCCCCGGTGCAGCGCATCCGGGGGCACCGAACGGACCTCAGGACCGGACCGCGCGCGGCACCGCCACGCCCGGGGTGACCACCTCCGGCAGATGGATCGCCACCGCCGCCGCGAACAGCGCGGCCAGCACAACGCCCAGCGCCCCGAACCCGCCGACGGCCAGCGCCGCTCCGCCCACGGCCGCGCCCACCAGATACCCGAACTGGTTCGCCGCCGCCCGCAGCGACATCGTCGTCAGCCGGTCGTCGGGCACCGCCTCCATGCCCACCGTGCTGGCCACCATCGTCCGCCAGCCGTTCATGAAGGCCATGACCGCCAGCACGGCCAGCGTCAGCCCCACCGCCGGCCGCACCGCCCCAAGCACGAGCACCGCGCCGCCCTGGAACGTCGTGATGGCCACCAGCAGGCCGCGCGTCGCCCGGTCGGCATGCCGGCGCGCGGTGAACGTCCCCGGCAGCATCGCGACGGCCATCGCGCCCAACCCCAGCGCCACGACGTCCGCCGACAGCCCATAGCTCTCGATCAGCAGGGCGCCGGCGTACGTGAGCACGCTCGCCCACGCCGCGTTCGCCAGCAGCTCGGCCAGCGCGAAGCGCGCCACGTCGGGGCGCCGCCAGGCCGACACGCTCGCCGACGCGCGCGGGCCCACGCGCCGCCGCGCCGCACGCTCGGCCGGGCGCGCCCGCACCATCGCGAGCGCCATCAGCGCGGCGACCCCGGGAACCGCCAGCCACGTCAGGCGCCAGCTCACGCCCGACACCGCGCCGACCACCGGCATCCCGGCGATCCATGCCACCGGCATCCCGGCGATCGCCCAGGCCAGCACCTTTGGCCGCTCGTCCGCCTCCGCCCACTCCCCCGCGGCGGCGATCCCCGCGGCCACCAGCGTCCCGACCCCCGCGCCGAGCAGCGCCTGGGCGCCCGCCATCACGGGCAGCGTCGGCGCCGCCGCGCTCAGCGCCGAGGCGCCCGCGACCAGCGCCGCGCCCGCGGTCAGGAGCTCACGCAGCGCCGGGCGGCGCGGCGCCATGGCCAGCGCCAGCGCCGTCACGCCGCCCGCCGTCCCGGACACCGCGCGCAGCTGCCCCGCCGTCGCCGTCGAGACGCCGAACTCGTGCGCCATCTCCGGCAGGATCGGCGAGAGCACCAGCAGCGCGGCCTGCGACGTGAACAGGCACAGGAACACGACGGGGCTCGGGTGGGTGCGGAGGCGTCGCGGCATGACCGCAACCACGCTGGCAGCGCATTGGCCGCCGCCCCATGGGGCTGTCCCGGCCTTCGCGCGCTCTCACCCCGCCGCCGCACGTGCGGATGCCCGCACCGCGGCCCACCGCCGCGCTCCGCCTCACGCCGCCTCGTGCCCGGCCCACACCGGCGCCCGCAGGCACGCCGCCTCCCACCCCGCGCTCCGGCCCTCCCGCACGATCCATCGCCCCAGGCGGTCGGTGCTCATGAGCGCGGCGTGCGTCTCGTCCCACGCCCCGGTCGTCCGCACCACCTCCTCCGCGGACGCGCTGAAGGCCGACAGCAGCGTCCCGAACGCGCTGACCTTCGCCAGGCAGCGCCCCGTGCGCAGCCGATCGCGCAGGCTCGACACGATCATCGCGTTCAGGCCGCCCGACGCGCCGGCGCCCGCCAGCGACCGGAAGGCGCAGTTGCGGATCGTGCGCGCCCGGCGATCGACGGGCACGGTCCCGTGGCGCTGGACGCACGACTCGACCGCTGCCGACGCGCTGGCCGCCGTCCGCCGGGTGGCCGTGCGCAGCACCGCCAGGTCCGCCATGCCGGCGTCGTCCAAGCGCTCCGACCGCGGCCCGGGCGCCGACCCGGGCTGGACGTCCCGCCCCGCCGACAGCGGGTGCCGGTGCGACGGCGCGGCGACCACCACCATGATCACCACCACGACGCTGAACGTGGCCAGCATGCCGGCGACGAACAGCGAGAAGCGCGTCGCCTGGCTCGAGCGAGTCCGCATCGGATCTCCCATCCGCCGGAGGCCTGCCCGCCGCCACGAGCGCTGCTTGCCGCCACCACACCATGCCCCGCGGCGGGCGCCATCCGTAATGCCCCGCGAAGCCCCGAGGCGGGGTACCGTCCGGCGTCCAGCCCATCGACGCCCCAGCGCCGCCCGCGATCGCGACCCCTACGCCGCGACGCCCGGCACCGAGGCCGGCAGCGGCGTCAGCAGCGCCGCCTTGCGCCCCCGGTCGACCGCGAGCTCGACCCGATCGGCCAGCAGGTCGGCGGCCAGCTCGGTCTCGACGAGCCCGCCGGCGCCGTCGGCCCGCAGCGTGCGCCCCCGCGCGCCCGGCCGCGAGCGCACGCACTCGACGAGCTCGGTGCCCGCGAACCGCAGCGCGAACCCGTCGTCGAGCCCGAACCCGCCCGGGATCACGCCGTCGGCGATCGCATCGCGCAGCAGCGGGTGGCTGGGGTTGCTCGCCTCGTTGAAGTGACAGCCCAGCGTCCCGGGCAGCAGCCCGATCCCCTGCCCCAGCCGCGGCCGGCGATGCCACTTGCAGGCGTAGTGCTCGAACAGCCCCATGGCCCCCGCGCACATCGCCGCGACGACGGTGCCCTGCAGCCACGCCCGGCGCAGCACGTCGTCCCACCCCAGCGCCTCCCACGTCGCCACCGCGCCCGGCGTGTTGCCGCCCGGGACGTAGATCAGGTCGGCCTCCAGCAGCCGCGCCACGGGGTCGTCACCGGGTCGCAGGTAGCGGTACGCCGGCGCGTAGGTCAGCTCCGCGCGGCCCATGAAGGCGCGGACGAACTTGACCGTCTCGACCTCCGAGTCGCCCGACGCCGTCCCCAGCAGGCAGACCGTCGGGCGCTCCTTGCCGGTCAGCGCGAACAGGTAGTCGTCCATCAGCCCGTCGGGGTCGACCTGGAAGCCCCCGAAGCTGAAGGCGACCAGCGTGGGCTGGCGCGCGTGGGAGGCGGCGGGCGAGGCGGTGATCAACGGCGTCAGAAGCAGGTGGCGAGGCGGAGGGCCGCGGGAAGGTACACGGTCGCCCCGACCGCAGCCAGCCGCTCGACGAGCGTCCGATCCGGCCGCCGGAGCGGCGGGGTTCCGTAGTCGCCCGCACCCCGATCCGTGCCCCGCCCGATGCGCACCGAGCACCGGCGTTCCACCCTGGAGCCATGCAGCCGATCAAGGACGCCGCCACCGAGTTCCTCGCCCACCGGCGCGTCGCCGTCACCGGCGTCTCGCGCACCGCAAAGGGCCACGGCAGCAACGTCGTCTACCAGCGCCTGCGCGACCGCGGCTACGACGTCTTCGCCGTCAACCCGAACGCCGACGAGGTCGAGGGCGACCTCTGCTACCACGACCTCGCCTCGATCCCCGGCGGCGTCGAGGCCGTCGTGATCGGCACCAGCCCGCAGATCGCCGACGAGACGATGCGCGAGTGCGCCGAGCTCGGCATCAAGCACGTGTGGATGCACCGCGGTCCCGGCCACGGCAGCGTCTCGCCCGCCGCCGCCGACTACGGCCGCAGCCACGACATCGCCGTCATCGACGGCGGCTGCCCGTG
The DNA here is from genome assembly GCA_035765735.1 of Baekduia sp. GTDB lineage: Bacteria > Actinomycetota > Thermoleophilia > Solirubrobacterales > Solirubrobacteraceae > Baekduia. Next base: position 45,142 of record DASTWY010000065.1, read on the forward strand.
CATGTTCGGCCCGACCGCCGACCCGGGCCACAAGGCGATGCGCGCGATCTTCACCGTGACCGGCAACGTCCCGCGGAAGGTCTGAAGCGCCCGGCGCGCCGCGCGCCATCCGTCCGACCTCCAACGCGCAGCGCCGGCCATCGCGCCGCCGGGTCGCCCCGGCGTCGGCTATCGGCGCTTCGCCAGCGGCGTGCAGGCGAGGATCGCCTGGTCGCGGTTCGCCTTCCAGAAGAGCTCGATGACGCCCTTCGGGTGCTCGGCGTCGCGGCGAGTCCAGACGCCGAAGAACCCGTCCTGCTTGAACGTGCCGCTGCGCCACGTGATCGTCGACCCGCGCAGCCTCCACCGGCCCTTCTCGGCCGCGATGAGCTTGCGCCCCTTGCGGGCCGAGGCGGTCGCGTAGCGGCCGTGGCCGGAGAGCTTGAGCAGCCGCGACTCCGCCCCTCCCCCGGCGAGGTTCAGGCCCGCGGGCTTCCTGCAGGCGTAGAGGCCGTGGGCGGGCTGCGCCTTGGCGTAGGCCGAGGCGGCGGGTGTGAGGAGCGCGCCGGCGACGGCGACCGCGGCGACGAGCCCCGGCCGCCGTCCGCGCTGAGCAGTGGCGGACGACATGCCCGGGACCCTAGGCAGCTTTCCGGGCCGTCGCGCCGGTTGGAAGCCGCGCCCCTTGCGTCCGCGGCCGAATCGGCGAAGGATGCGCGCAGGAGCCCCGCCCGCTCCGCACCCGATCCCGAGGAGGCGCTCATGACGTCCCAGGCCGACTTCACCCCCGAGGAGTGGACGCGCCTCAAGCGCGCCCCGTTCGTCGCCGGCATGGCGATCTCGCTCGCCGACCCCGGCGGCCCGATCGAGGCGATCAAGGAGACCTCCGCGACGCTGCGGGCCGTCATGGAGGAGGCCGAGTCCGGAGCGCACGGCGAGCTGGCCGCCGCGATCGCCAAGGACGTCGCCGCCGACGCCCGCCAGCGCCACAGCCCGCTCTCCGGCTTCCGTCCCAAGGACGGCGCGACCGCGGGCGTGGAGATCCTCGACGAGCTGCGCGAGGCCAACCGCCTCGTCGGCCAGAAGGCCACCCCCGAAGAGGCCGCGGGGGTGCGCGCCTGGCTGCTGGGCGCCGCGCAGTCCGCCGCGGACGCGGCCAAGGAGGGCGGCTTCCTGGGCTTTCACGCCGAGCGCGTCAGCGCCGGCGAGCAGCAGATGCTCGACCGCCTCGGCGAGGTCCTCGCCGGATGAGGGCAGTCGTCTGCCGGCACGCCGACCTGTCGGTCGTCGAGGTGCCCGACCCCGTGCCGCAGCGCGGCCAGGTGCGCCTCGAGGTCCTGCGCTGCGGCATCTGCGGCTCGGACCTGCACGCCCGCCACGGCCTCGACGCCTGGGCCGACATGGCGCAGCGCACCGGCTACGACCGCTTCGGCCGCTCCGACCAGCCGATCGTCTTCGGCCACGAGTACTCGGGCGTCGTCGCCGAGCACGGCCCCGGCTGCCGGAGGACGGTCGCCACGGGCACGCCGGTCGTCGCGCTGCCGATCATCCGCAACCCCGAGAGCGTGGACGCGATCGGGCTCTCGCAGCACGCGCCGGGCGCCTACGCCGAGCAGGTGGTCGTGCAGGAGTCGCTCATGCTCCCGGTGCCGAACGGGCTCTCCGCCGACGTCGCGACCCTCACCGAGCCGATGGCCGTCGCCTGGCACGCCGTGCAGCGCTCCGAGGTCCGCCGCCGCGACGTCGCGATCGTCATCGGCTGCGGCCCGATCGGCCTCGGGGTGATCCTGGCGCTGAAGGCCAAGGGCGTGCGCACGGTCGTGGCCAGCGACTTCTCGCCCGGCCGCCGGGCGCTGGCCGCGGCGTGCGGTGCCGACGTCGTGCTCGACCCCGCGGCCGAGTCGCCGTTCGCCGGCAGCCGGCAGCGCGGCCACCTGACCGAGTCGACCGAGGCGTTCGGGCTGGCGATCGACACGATCGAGAAGCTCGAGCGCCTGCCCGTCGGCTGGTGGCACGCGTGGCGCCTGGGCGAGCGGCTCGGCGCCGCGCCCAAGCACCCGGTGATCTTCGAGTGCGTGGGCGTGCCCGGGATGATCGGCAGCATCATCGACGACGCGCCGCTGTTCTCGCGCGTGGTGGTCGTCGGCGTGTGCGTCGGCGTCGACCGGCTCACCCCGGCCATGGCCATCAACAAGGAGATCGACCTGCGGTTCGTGCTCGGCTACACGCCGCTCGAGTTCCGCGACACCCTCCACCTGCTGGCCGAGGGCAAGATCGACCCGCGCCCACTCATCACCGGCACGGTCGGCCTCGACGGCGTCGAGGCCGCCTTCACGGCCCTCGGCGACCCGGAGGCGCACGCCAAGGTGCTCATCGACCCGCGCTCGACCGCGACGGCGCCGGTGGCGGCGTAGCCCGGCGCCGCCGGCGGCTCACCGCCCCCGCAGCCGGCGGACGACCTCCGCGAAGTTGACGGCCCAGCCCCAGCCGAACATCGGCTGCTTGCGCACGAGGATCTTGTGCTCGTCGGGGCGCCAGAACTCGCGCTTGAGGGTCTGCTTCATCAGTCGTCCTTCTCGTGGGTCGTGGTGGGCGGTGCCGAGCGCGGGGCGACGGCGATGTCGGTCCCGGCATTCGTACCGAACCGCTCACCGCGGCGCTGCCTCATCCCTGCGCCGGCCCAAGATCAGGCACCTGACCGATGGTGCGGGCGGGGGCCTTAGGTGCACGCTGCAGTCCATCGCCGCTCCCCCACCCGCCCATGGAGGCCATCACCATGTCGCTTCGCAACATCACCGCCCTCGCCGCCGCTGCCGCGGCGCTCGCCCTGCCCGCCGCCGCGTCCGCCATGCCGGACTCCAGCGTCTACAGCGGCACGGCGGCCAGCTTCGAGCCGGTGCCCGCTCAGGGCTCCGAGGCACCGTCTGCCTCGACGACCTCCGACGACGGCGGCATCAGCACCGGGGCGGTCATCGCGATCGCCGGCGGCACGCTGCTGCTGGGCGCGGCCGGAGGGATGGGCGGCGAGTGGATGCGCGCGCACCGCCACGCCGTCAACCACGCGTGAGCCCAGCTTCTTCCACCGGCACGGGGAGCGGGTGGATACTCGGCGGCATGGCCGCCGTGCAGTCCACCGCTCCCACGCTGGTCGGGCGCCGCGAGGACCTCGCCGCGCTCGAGGCCGCCTTCGAGCAGGCGCGCGGCGGTGAGCTGGTCACGATCGTCCTCGCCGGCGAGGCGGGGATCGGCAAGACCCGCCTGGTCGAGGAGTTCTCCGAGCGCGCCTACGCGCAGGGCGCGCGGCTGCTCAGCGGCGCCTGCGTCGACCTCGGCGACGCGGCGCTGCCGTACGGGGCGCTCATGGATGCGCTGCGCGACGTGCCCGCCACCGCCTTCGCGGCGCTTCCCGCGCCCTCGCGCCGGGCGCTGGCGGCGCTCATCCCCGAGGCCGCGCCCGACGACGAGCCCTCCGACGGCGGGCAGAGCGCCGTCTTCGGGGCCCTCCTGCGGCTGATCGAGGACCTCGGGCGCGAAGAGCCGCTCGTGCTCGTGCTCGAGGACATCCACTGGGCGGACCGCTCGACCGAGGCGCTGCTGCGGTTCCTGGTCGGCGGGCTGCGGCAGACCGCCGTGCTGCTGCTGCTCACCTACCGCTCCGACGAGCTGGGCCGCGACCACCCCGTCCGCCGGCTCCTGGCCGAGCTCAGCCGCGCCCCGCGCGAGCGCACCGTCGTCCTCGGGCCGCTCACCCGCGCCGAGACCGGCGCGCAGCTCACGGCCCTGGCCGGCATGCCGCTCGACGACGCCGCGGTCGACGCCATCCACGGGCGGTCGGAGGGCAACCCGTTCTACTCCGAGGAGCTGCTCGCGGCCGCGTCGGCCACCGGCCCGGTCCCGCCCACGCTCCGGGACACGGTGCTGGCGCGGATCGACCGCCTGCCCGGCGCGGCACGGAGCCTTGCGCGGGTCGCGGCCGCCTGCGGGCGCGACGTCGACCACGAGCTGCTCGCCGACATCTGCGGCCTGGCCGGCGACGCGCTCGACGACGCGCTGCGCCGCTGCGTGGACGGCCACGTGCTCGCCGTCGACCCGGGCCGCGACGGCTACCGCTTCCGCCATGCGCTGCTGCAGGAGGTCGCGCTCGGCGATCTCCTGCCCGGCGAGCGCCGGCGCCTGCACGGGCGCATCGCCGACGCGCTCGCCGACCGCGAGACGCCGCGCGGCACGGCCGGCGCCCAGCACCTGGCGGAGATCGCCTACCACCGGCTCGCCGCCACCGACCGCCCCGCGGCGCTGATCGCCGCGGTACGGGCCGCGCAGGCCGCCGAGGCCGTCCACGCGCTCGCGGAGGCGAGTCGCGGCTACGACGCCGCGCTGGAGCTGTGGGAGTCGGTCGACGATCCCGAGCGGCTGGTGGGCACCGACCTGCCGACGCTGCTCGAGCGGGCCGCGGAATGCCGCTGGCTGGGCTTCGGCGACCGCGACCTGAGCCCGCGCCTGCGCGACCGCGCCAGCGCGCAGCTCGACGAGAGCGGGTCCCGGCTGCGCCGCGCCGACCACCTCTCCCGCCTGGCCACGACCTCCTGCTACGCGCGCGTCACCGCCGGGCTGCCGCTGCATGAGCGGGCGCTCTCCCTGCTCGACGACGACCGGTCCAGCGAGACCGCCGCCCGCGTCCGGGCGCGCTACGCGTGCGTGCTCATGCTGCGCGGCGACTACGCCGAGGCCGACCGGCAGGCCATCGCCGCCCTCGCGGCCGCCCACGCCGCCGGCTCCCACGCCCAGGAGGCCGACGCGCTGATCACCCGCGCGGTCTGCCGCGCCGCCGACGGCGAGCTCGACGTCGCGCTCGCGCTCCTGGACGACGCCCGGCCGCTCGTCGAGGGCGGCGCCGACCTGCGCGTCCTGCAGCGCTTCTACACCAACAGCACCTACATCCTCGCGGCGTTCAGCCGCTATGAGGAGGCGGTGGCGCTCGCGCGGGAGGGGATCGCGATCGAGATGCGCGCGGGCCTCGACGCCCAGGGGCGCAGCGGCGTCCAGGAGAACGGCGCGTGGGCGCTGTGCCTGCTCGGCCGCACCGCCGAGGCGCTGGAGCTGCTGGGCGAGGACCCGGGGGCGATCACGCCCGAGACCGTCGCGGTGCACAGCCGCCTCGCCGAGATCACGCTCGCCCAGGGCGACCCTCGCGCGGCGCTCAGCCGCCTGGCGTCCCTGCGAAGGACGCCGGACCTCGAGTCGTTCATGGTCGTGCCGGTCTGCACCGCCCAGGCCGAGGCCGCGCTCTGGGCCGGGGACGTCGCCGCGGCCGTCGAGGCGGCGCGCGCCGGCGAGGAGCAGCTCGTCGAGGCCGCCCGCTCCGACGCCGCGCCGTTGCTGGCCGTCGCCCTGCGCGCCCAGGCCGATGGCGCCCACGCCGACCTGCTCGATCCGGCGGCCGCTGCGGCCGAGGCCGACCGGCTGCTGACGCGCCTGCGCCGGATCTCGGCCCTCGGCCGTCGCCCGATCCCGGAGGTCGAGCAGCTGCTGCTGGTCGGCCGCGCCGAGCGCGCCCGCCTGGCAACGGCGCCCGCGCCGGGGCTGTGGGCCGCGGTCGCCGCGGGCTGGGAGGCGCTGTGCCGGCCGCGCGAGCAGGCCTACGCGCGGTGGCGTCAGGCCGAGGCGCTCGCCGGGCGAGCCGACGCGCGGGGCGAGCTCGAGCAGGCGCTGCTGGCGGCGCACGCGGCCGCCACGGCCATCGGCGCGGCGCACATCGCCCACGCCGCTGAGCGGCTCGCCCGCCGGACCCGGGTCGGGCTCCCCACCGACCCCGACGCCGAGCAGCGGATCTTCCCCGAGCTGACGCCACGCGAGCGCGAGGTGCTCGCCCTGATCGCCGACGGGCGCACCAACCGGCAGATCGCCGCAGCGCTGTTCATCGCGCCCAAGACGGCGAGCGTGCACGTCTCGAACATCCTCGGCAAGCTGGGCGCGGCCAACCGAGGCGAGGCAGCGGCGCTCGCGCACCGAGCCGGGCTCGTGGACGCCGATGAGCAGGTCGGGGCCGGCAGCGTGCCGTCGTCCGCGTGAGCCGCCACCATGGCGTCATGGCCCGCCTCATCTCCTCCTCGCTCGCCTCGCTGGACGGCTACGTGGCCGACGAGCAGGGCCGCTTCGACTGGTGCGCCCCCGACGAGGAGGTCCACGCGTTCGTCAACGACCTCGAGCGCCCAATCGGCACGTACCTCTACGGCCGGCGCATGTACGAGGTGATGCGCTTTTGGGAGACAGTCGAGCCGGGTCCCGACGAGGCGCCGGCGTTCGGGGACTACGCGCGGATCTGGCGCGCCGCCGACAAGGTGGTGTTCTCGCGCACCCTGAAGGCCGTCGACACCGCGCGCACGCGCCTGGAGCGGGAGCTGCGCCCGGACGACCTCCGCGCGATGAAGGCGGCCGCCGACCGCGACCTGAGCATCGGCGGCGCGGAGCTCGCCGGGCAGGCGCTGGCCGCCGGGCTCGTCGACGAGCTCCACCTCATCCTCGCGCCGGTCGTCGTCGGCGGCGGGACGCGGGCGCTGCCCGACGGCGCGCGCCTCGACCTCGAGCTGGTCTCCGAGCGCCGGTTCGCCGGCGGGATGGTGCACCTGCACCACCGCATCCGCCGCTGAGTGGACCGTCACCCGGCGGTCAGGGGCGGGCGGCGATCCGCCCACGGGCGGGCGGCCTCCAGCTGCGCTCCGAGCGCCAGCAGCGTCGCCTCGTCCTCCGGCCGGCCGATGAGCTGCACGGCCAGCGGCAGGCCGTCGTCGCCGTGCTGCAGCGGCAGGGCGATGGCCGGCTGGCCGGTCACGTTGACGATCGCCGTGAACGGCATGAACTGCCCCGAGCGGCGGAAGTCGTCCCAGGGGTCGGCCGAGCACGGGTCCAGCGCGCCGATCGGCAGCGGGCGCTGCGCGAGGCTCGGCGTCAGGACCACGTCGTGCTCGGCGAAGAACCCGACGATGCGGCGCGCCAGCCCCTGCAGCCGCGCCTGCGCCAGCAGGTAGGCGACGGCGTCGGTCTCACGCCCCTTGCGGTACAGCTCCATCGACAGCGGCTCCAGCTCGCCGGGCTCGGGCTCGCGGCCGGCACGGGCGGCCAGGCCGCCGACGCTCGTCCCGATCAGCCCGGCCCATAGGACGGTGAAGACCCGGAACGTCTCGGGGTCGCGCCACGGGGGCGTGGCCTCCACGACCTCGTGCCCGAGCGACGCCAGCAGCTCGGCCGCCTCGCGGGCCGCCGCAGCCTGCACCGGGTCGACCTCCATCTCGAACGGCGGCTCGAGCGTCAGGGCGACGCGCAGCCGCCCGGGCTCGCGCGTCGCCGCGGCGGCGAACGGCTCCCGCGGCGGGCACGCCCACGTGGCGTCGCCGGGCTCGTAGCCGGCCAGCACGTCGAGCGCCGCCGCGGTGTCGGCGACGGTGCGGGTCAGGACGCCGTCGGTGGCCAGGAACGAGTCGCCGAGCTCCGGGCCGTGCGAGATCCGCCCGCGGCTCGGCTTCAGCCCGACCAGCCCGCAGCACGCGGCGGGGATGCGCAGCGAGCCGCCGCCGTCGCTGCCGTGCGCGATCGGCACCATGCCGGCCGCCACGGCCGCGCCGCTGCCGCCCGACGAGCCGCCCGGCGTGCGCTCGAGGTCCCACGGGTTGCGCGCCGGCCCGAACCGGCGCGGCTCGGTGACCGGCAGGATCCCGAGCTCCGGCGACTTCGTGCCGCCGACGATCACGAACCCGGCGTCCTTGAGGCGGCGGACCGCGGCGGTGTCGCGCGTGGGAACGCTCTCGGCGAACGACGAGCCGTTGCTCTGCCGCATCCCGGCGACAGCGGCGAACAGGTCCTTGACCGCCAGCGGGACGCCGGCGAACGGCCGCGCGTCGCCGGGCGCCACGGCCTCCGCCGCGTCCAGCGCGCGCTCGGCGTCGAGCACCGTGAAGGCCCCCACGCGCCCGTCGAGCGCCTCGATGCGCTCCAGGGACGCCGCGACCAGCTCGCGTGAGGAGACCTCGCCGGCGCGCACGAGCGCGGCGAGCTCCAGGGCCGGCCGCCAGAGCAGCTCCGACACGTCGCCCGTGGCCATGATCAGAGGCTCTCCAGGTCGGCCATCACGCCGTCAGTCTGCCCGCTGCGGCGGCGGCGCGGGGCCCGGCGGTCGCGCCGGGCCCCGCGGTGTCTCAGCGGGTCGCCGCCGCGGCGTCGACCAGCCCCGCGCCGAAGAACGACGTGTGGCCGTCCGAGCCGCCCTTGCAGCGCGTCCGCTCGTCGGCGGGACCGAGCGGCTGCCAGTCGACCGGGCAGGCCATCGGCGTCGCCGTGCGCTCGAGGTCGGCGGCGATCGCCGACGGCGACCACTTCGGGTGCACCTGCGCCACGAGCGCCGCCACGCCGGTGACGTGCGGCGCCGCCATCGAGGTGCCGTTGATCAGCGCGTACGTCGCGTCGCCCTCGCCGGCGGTGATGCCCAGGTAGTCCGGGATCGCGTTGAGCGGGTCGTAGGCCTCGAAGATCTCCGAGTCGGCCGGCATCGCGGCGATGATCGCGTCCTGGACCCTGTCGCTGGCGCGGAAGTAGTCGCCGCCCGGCGCGGCGATGTCCCCGCCCACCGACGAGTAGTCGGCGATGTTCATGGTGTAGCCCGGGTAGCCGACGGGGCCGGTGGCCATCACCGACACGGCGCCCGGCAGCTCGGCGGGCACGACGCGGCAGTTGTTGCCCACCTTGCGGGTGATCGGCGTGTCCTGCGGCCCGTCGGGGCTCGTGCTGTCCTCGATCGGGTGCTTGAGGTCGATCTGCTCGTTGCCGGCCGAGGCCACGATCAGCACGCCGTGCTGCTGGGCGTAGCGCGCGGCGCTCTGCAGCTCGCGGAGCATCGCCCGCTGGCCGGCGTCGTCGCCGCAGTAGAAGAGGTACGGGTCGGCGTAGAGGCTGAGGTTGACCACGTCGATGCCGTGGTCGCCCGCGTAGCGCAGCGCGTCGGCGACGGCGTAGCCGTAGCAGTAGCCCGAGGCCGAGCAGGCCTTCAGGGCGACGATGCTCGCGTCGGGTGCGACGCCCTCGATGCCCACGCCGTTCTGGGGCGCGGCGATCGTCGAGGCGGTGTGCGTGCCGTGGCCGCCGAGGTCCTGGATGGCCGCCTTGTTCGAGCAGTCGCCGTTGCCGGCCTCGACCGGCTTGGTCACGCCCGCGACGATCGTCGGGTCGTCGTCCCGGATGAACGAGCACGAGTCGGCGAGGTCGAGGTTCGGCGCGATGTCCGGATGGTCGACGTCGACGCCGCTGTCGATCACGCCGACGCGCACCCCGGCGCCCGTCGCACGGGCGTGGGTCGCCTGGTCGGCGTTGATGAGATCCATGTCCCACTGGCACTGCGCCAGCGGCTCGGAGCTGGCGGGCGTGAAGATGCCGCCGTAGGTCGCCGAGCAGATGTCCTGCTCCTGCGAGATCGGCACGGCGGCCATGGCGCTCGGCGCGGCGAGCGCAAGGCTGCTGGCTGCGGCGAGCGCAGCGATGGTCCAACGCGGTACGCGCAAGGACGTCCCTCCCCTGGTTGTGATGTCGCGTGGTGTGCGCGGGTCGAGGGCCTTCCGCTCCCCCGGCGCGGCGACGCTATCCGCGGTCGCCCGTCAGGTGCAACGCCGCCGCGCCCGTGATCTGGCGGCGCGGCCGACCGTCGTTCGCCGTCTCTCGTCAAACCTGCGCACGGCGTCGGGCGCCCGGTTCAGCGCCGGACGAACGTCGCGGACTGCGGAGGCAACGCGGACCGTGACCAGGGCATCCCCCGATGTGCGTCCCGGTGGCGACCGCCACCCTGGGGCGTGCCCGTTCGGCGACTTGGACCCCGCCGGACGGGCGATGGGGACCGCGGCCTACGGCGCGGCAGCGTCCAGCGCCTGGTTGACGAGCGCGTCGGCGTCGGCGTTCTGCGCGCGCGGGACGCTGCGGATCGACCACGCGTCGAACGCCGACAGCGCGGCGAGCGCCTCGGCGTGCAGCGGTTTCATCGCGGCGTGCTTGACCTTGTACTCGCCGTTGACCTGCCGGGCGACGAGCTCGGAGTCGTTGACCACGTCGACCTCCGTGGCGCCGAGCGCGCGCGCACGCGCCAGGCCCAGCAGCAGCCCGCGGTACTCGGCCACGTTGTTGGTCGTCTCGCCAAGCGTCTCGGCGACCTCGTCGAGGACGGTGCCGTCGGGAGCGCTGACGACCGCGGCGGCCGCGGCCGGGCCCGGGTTGCCCCGCGCGCCGCCGTCGACGTGGACGACGACCTTCACCCGCTCACTCCGGGGCGATCGGCGGGAACTCGCCCAGCACGCGCGGCCGGCGGCGGTCGCGGACCCGCCGGCGCCGCGCGCCGTCGTGCTCCTCGGCCTCGGCGGTGCGGCGCTGCGACCTGCGGCGGTCGATGATGACCTCGACGTTGGGGTCGTCGTCGTAGTAGGCCGCGAGCTTGTCATACAGCTCGGGGGCCAGCTCCTCGGGGACGACGCAGTAGATCATCGCGGTCGCCGGACTCTAGGCGAGCGACGCGGCGGGGTGCAACCGGCCGTCCTCGCCGGCGGCCGCGTTCGGCGTCTGGTCGATCGTGTCCAGCTCCTCGAGCTCGGAGCCCTGCGCGGCGACCCGGACGCCGGCGCCCTCGTTGCCGAGGTCGACCTCGAAGCGGTACCACGACAGCTCCCACGCGACGACGATCGTCACGACGCTGCCCTCCGTGCGCGACGGGCGGGCGCTGACGATGGGCGCGCCGAGCGAGCGGCCGACGCCGTAGACGGTGCGCACGTGCGACGAGGCGTTGAACAGCTCGAGCGCTCGCGCGACCTTCAGCTCCGCGTTCGTGGGCACGCCGTACACGGACCGCGACTCGTACAGCGTGTGGTCGCTGGTCTCGTGGTGGGGCTCCGGCGCGCGAGGAGGCTCGGGCGCGCGAGGAGCCTCCGCCCGGCGCGGCGGGTCCGGCGCCGGCGCCTCGGCCGGCTCTTCGGCGGCCACCGGCTCGGGGGCCGCCACCGGCTCAGGCTCGTAGTAGCGGTCGTCATCGTCGAAGTACGCGTCGGGCGACAGGCGCGCCGGCTCGGGACGGCGCTCTGGCGGGGCCGCCTGCCCGGCGCCGCCGTCGGGGCGCCGGTGGCGCAGGCGCGACAGCAGGCCGCCACGGCTGCGGCCGCGCCCGGCACGCGCGCCGGCGACGGCGTCGTCGAGGCCCTCACGGATCCAGCCCTCGTGCACCGCGCGCGTCGTGCACAGCTCGCAGACGTTGCGGCGAGCGCCGCCCGCCAGGAAGACGTCGTGGTGCTCGCCCCGGAGCAGCGTGCGCCCGCAGACGTCGCACGTGATCACCGCGGGGTTGGTGATGATGGACTTCCGGGTCAAGCCGCCGTCGAGCGTAGCAACGGGAGCGGGTCCTCCACGGTGCCGCACGACGGCGCCCAGACCGGCGCGGCGTCCCCTCGGGCGCTAGACGGCGACCTCCTCCGCGGCCTGGGCCGCCACCACCTTCTGGGCCAGGTGCGCGGGCACCTCCTCGTAGCGCGCCAGCTCCATCGTGTAGTCGCCCTGGCCACCGGTCAGCGCCCGCAGATCCGGCGCGTAGGTCAGCAGCTCGGCCATCGGGACCTCGGCCTTGACCTCGGTCATGCCGGCGGCCCCCGGCTCCATGCCCTGCGGCCGGCCGCGGCGGGAGTTGAGGTCGCCGATCACGTCGCCGACCGACTCCTCGGGCACCGACAGCGTCACGAGCATGATCGGCTCCAGCAGCACCGCGCCGGCGGTCTCCATCGCCTGGCGCATGGCCAGGCTGCCGGCCGTCTTGAACGCCTGCTCGGAGGAGTCGACCGAGTGGTAGGAGCCGTCGAAGAGCTTCACGCGGACGCCCTTGACCGGATAGCCGGCGACCGGGCCGTGCTGCATCGCCTCCAGCACGCCCTTCTGGACGGCGGGGATGAAGCCCTGCGGGATCACGCCGCCCTTGATCGCGTCGACGAAGTCGAAGTCGCCGGCCTGCGTGGGATCGAGTGGCTCGATCTCGATGTGGCAGTCGCCGAACTGCCCGCGCCCGCCGGTCTGCTTCTTGTGGCGGCCGTGAGCCTTGGCGGTGCGCCGGATCGTCTCGAGGTAGGGCACCCGCGGCGGCTTGAGCGTCACCTCGGCGCCGAAGCGCGAGCGCAGGCGGTCGACGATCACCTCGACGTGCATCTGCGACAGGCCCGCGACGATCTGCTCGCCGGTCTGCGGGTCGCGGTGCAGGTCGATCGTCGGGTCCTCCTCCTGCAGGCGGCGCAGCGCGCTGAAGACCTTGTCCTCGTCGCCCTTGGCCGCCGCCTCCATCGCGAAGGCCATCACCGGCGCCGGCAGCCTGACCGCGGGCATCGTGATCGGCTCGTCGCGGGCGGCCAGCCAGTCGCCGGCGCGCGTCTCCTTGAGCTTGGCCACAGCGCCGATGTCGCCCGGGCCGAACTCGTCGACGGTCTCGGTCTCCTTGCCGCAGAAGCGGATCAGCTGGCCGACGCGCTCCTTGCTGTGCGCGCGCGTGTTGAGCAGATGGCTGTCGTGCTCGAGCACGCCCTGGTAGACGCGGAAGAGGTTGATGCGCCCGGCGAAGGCGTCGGCGCGCGTCTTGAAGACGTAGGCGAACAGCTCCTTGTCCTCGACCGGCTCCAGCGCGACGTGGTCGGTGACCTCCATGACGCCGTGCTTCACCGGCGAGGGAAGGTCGTCGACGATCGCGTCGAGCAGCCGGTTGGTGCCCAGGTTGCGCGTCGCCACGCCGCAGACCACCGGGAAGATGCCGCCGTGGTTGGTGCCGTCCTTGAGCGCGGCGACGATCTCGTCGTGGGAGATCTCCTCCCCCTCGAGGTAGCGCTCCATCAGCGCCTCGCTCACCTCGGCGACCTCGTCCATCAGCCGCTCGCGGTACTCCTCGGCCTGGGCGCGCAGCTCGTCGGGGATCGGGATCTCCCGGCAGTTGTCGCGCGTCGGGCCGTCGTATTCGTAGGCCTTCATGTCGACCAGGTCGATGACGCCGCGGACCTCGTGCTCGGTCCCGATCGGGATCTCGACCGCGACGACGTGCGGGCCGAAGGCCGTCTTGAGGCTGTCGAGCGTGCGGAAGAAGTCGGCGCGCTCGCGGTCCAGCATGTTCACGAACAGCATCCGCGCGAGGTCGAGCTCCTGCGCGCGCTCCCACAGCCGCACGGCCTGGACCTCGGCGCCCATCACGGCGTTGACCACGAAGATCGCCGACTCGCAGACGCGCAGCGACCCCAGCGCGTCGGCCACGAAGCTCGGCTCGCCGGGCGTGTCGAGCAGGTTGATGCGGCGGTCGTCCCACTCGAACGAGTTCAGCGCGGCGTTGATCGACATGCCCCGCGCGCGCTCGTCGGGGTCGGCGTCGGAGATGGAGGTCCCGTCGGCCACGCTGCCCAGGCGGTTCGTCGCTCCGGCCTGGAAGAGCAGCGCCTCGAACAGGGAGGTCTTGCCGCTGCCGCGATGGCCGACCAGCGCCACGTTTCGGACGCGGTCCGCAGCCTTGTGCATGCCAGGCTCCTTTCCTCGGGACCGCGCTCCGCCTCAGGCGATGGCGGCCTGATGTTCGGATCGAGCGACCCTAGCGCCGATCGGCACGAGCTCGCAAGCGGCCAGGCGAGCCGCTTGGGCGAGACTCGCCTAGTCCTGATCCAGCAGGCGCGACCGCAGCCGCAGGACGGCCTTGGTGTGCAGCTGGGAGATGCGCGACTCGGTGACCCCGAGGACCTCGCCGATCTCGCGCAGCGTCAGGTTCTCGTAGTAGTAGAGCGCGACGACGAGCTTCTCGCGCTCGGGCAGGCGCGCGATCGCGTCGGCGACCCGGTCCTTGAGGTCGGTCTGGTCCATGACCGCCGCCGGGTCGGGCGCGGTCTCGTCGGTCAGCGTGTCGAGCAGCGACACCGCGTCGCCCGAGGCGTCGCCGACGGCCCACAGCTCGTCGAGCGCCGCGACGGTGGAGTTCGAGATCTGCAGCAGCGCGTCCTGGAACTCGCTGACGGTGATCTTCAGCTCGGCGGCCATCTCCTCGTCGGTGGGCGCCCGCTGGAGCTGGTGCTCGAGCTTCGTGTTGGCCTTCTCGATCTCGCGGGCCTTGGCACGGACCGACCGCGGCACCCAGTCCAGCGAGCGCAGCTCGTCGATGATCGCGCCCTTGATGCGCGTGATCGCGTAGGTCTCGAACTTGATCTCGCGCTCGAGGTCGAAGCGCTCGATCGCGGAGATCAGGCCGACGAGGCCGTACGAGATGAGGTCGGCCTCCTCGACGTGGGCGGGCAGCCCCGAGGCCATGCGGCCGGCGACGTACTTGACCAGCGGGGAATACGCCACGACGAGGCGCTCGCGCGCATTCGTGTCGCCGCCGTTCTTGTAGCGGCGCCACAGATCGCGAAGCTCGATCGCCTTGACGTTGGTCTCCATCCGTGTCCTCCCCGTGGTGCTCACGCTCGGGGATGCGCACGGGCATACGCCGACTTGAGCCTCGCGGACTCTACCCGAGTGTAGATCTGCGTCGTGGAGATGCTGCTGTGGCCCAGCATCTCCTGGATCGCGCGCAGGTCGGCCCCGCCGTCCAGCAGATGCGTGGCGAACGAGTGGCGCAGGGCATGCGGATGGACGCCGCCCTGCAGCGCGGTCCGGCGGCTCCAGACGCGCAGGCGTCGACGGACGTCCGAGGTCGACAGCCGCCGCCCGGACTTCGAGAGGAACAGCGCGGACTCGGCGCGGTCGGCCTCCAGCGCCGGGCGCGCCCGCTCGACGTACCGCGCCAGCGCGCGCATGGCGGCCTCCCCGACCGGCACGATCCGCGTCTTGCCGCCCTTGCCCTCGACCCGGACCTCCTCGGCGTCGAAGTCCAGCGACACGCGCTCGAGGTTGACCAGCTCCTCGGCGCGCAGGCCGCAGGCGTAGGCCAGCTCGAAGATCGCACGGTCGCGCACGTCCAGCGGCGTCGTCTGCGGGATCCGGTCGAGCAGCTCGGCGACCTCGCCGGCCTTCAGCACGCGGGGCAGCTTCTGCGGGCGCTTGGGGGCCGGCACGAGATCGGCGGGGTTGGCCGCGACCTCGCCGTGCTCGCGCATCGTGCGGTACAGGGCCCGCAGGGCGGCGAGCTTGCGCGCCACGGTCGTCGGGGCGACCTCCCGCTGGCCGAGCGCCTGCGCGTAGCGGCGCAGGACGCGGGTGGAGACGGCGTTCGGCTCGAGGCCCTGCGTCGTCGCCCACAGGGCGAACTGCGTGCAGTCGAACCCGTAGGCGCGCCGCGTGCGGGCGGCGGCGCCCCGGCGGACGAGGTCGGCCTCGAAGAGGCGCAGCGCGGCGCGCCACCCGTCGCTGGGCTCCAGGCGCGCGCCCTCGGCGCCGGCAGCGGCCGGCGCCGCTCTATCCTCGCTCGGCGTGGGACTGTTCTTCATCGACACGGAATCGGGTCAGGTCGCGACCCAGCGACAGCTCGTGGAGGCCGGCATCGCCCCACGCGACGAGCTCCCGCCGCGCCCGTGGCACCGGGTCCAGGGATCGGGCGACGCCACGACCCTCTGGTACGCGGTGATGCGGAAGCAGACGCACGGGATCTTCATCGGCACCTTGGTGATTCGGCACTCCGACCACCATGCCTCCCTGCTCGAGCAGGGCTGGGAGGAGATCCCGGTGGACGAGATCCGCAAGAGCGGCACCGCGGGAGCGGACGCTCAGGCGATGTAGATCGGCGTCCCGACGGGGACCTGCGGGTACAGGTCCTCGACGTCCGGGATGCGCATGCGCACGCAGCCGTGCGACGCGGCGTGGCCGATCGTCCCGTACTCGCTCGGGTCGATGCCGTGGATGCCGGCGCCATCGTAGATGCCGAGCCAGCGCGCCTTCAGCGGGTTCTCCGGCGAGCCGCCGGGCACGACCTCGCCCTGCTGGTCCTCCGGGACCCAGTCCGAGTACGGCTTCGTCCAGGCGGGGTCGATCGCCTTGTTCTGGATGTGGTACAGCCCGGCGGGTGTCTCGCGGCCGACGGCGCCCACGGCGATGTCGTAGGTCTTGACGAGCTTGAGGTGCTTGAACAGCTCGAGCTTGAACGCGCTGCGGTTGACCACCAGCGCGGTCTCGTAGCGGGTGGCGAGGTCGTCGCGCGTCACCTGCGGCTCGACCTTGCGGACGCTGGCCGTCATCGTGCGGTCGGCCGTCGGCGACACGATCGCCTTGCGAATCTTGCGGTGCAGACCCGTGGTCAGCACCTCGCGGCCCGCGTGGCTGGGCGTCGTCTGCGGACCGGCGGCGTCGAAGGTGATCGTCGCGTCGACGGGCTCGCGGTCGAGCGCCTCGGCCATCTGGTGCATGAGCCGCGAGATCGCCACGTCGGAGTAGGTGACCTCTGGCTCCAGGTGGGCGTCGACCTTCCCCCCGGTCAGCGCCCGGTACGTGCGGGTGATGAAGCTGCCCTCGCGGCTGTGGGCCAGCGCCTCGTCGACGGTCGCGTCGATGTTCGCGGCGACGTGCGCCTCCCGCGCGGTCAGCTTCCAGTCGCGCTTGCCGTGGTGGACGACGATCGGCTGGCGGAGCGGCTCGAGGATGCGCCGCTGCAGGCGGGCGGTCGCCTCCGACCGGGTGAGGCCGCCGACGTCGACCCCGCCGACCGTCACGCCCTTGGCGATGGTGTCGCGATGCGCGCCGTCGTACAGCAGCGCGAACGCGGCGAGAGCCACGAGCGCCGTCAGCAGGACGGCCAGGGCGATGAGGGGTCGTTGTCGCACTGAAGAGCCGGAAGGGGGAGCGATTCAGGGTAGACAATCGGCAGCGCGCCGAAAACCCCTGCAACTGCTGCTGCCGCGCGTCAGCGTGCCGCGTCGGCGCCGGCCTCGCGCAGCAGGCGGTCGATGCCGCGCAGGACGCTCTGGCGTCCCGCCGAGGCCTCCTCGTGCGCGCGCAGCGCCTCGAGGTCCTCGCGGGTCAGCGACGGCAGCAGGGCGAGGATCTCCTTGGCCGTCAGCGACGCGTACCCCCCGGAGCCGGCGCGCCGCGCGCGCGGCGCGCTGTTGGCCGGGGCGAGCTGCGGGCGGGCGTTGGGCCGGCGCACGCTGGGGCTGAACCGCAGGAACTCCTCGACGGCGGCCTCGTAGCGGTAGCGCTGGCCGTTGGCGCCGCGCAGGATCGGAGCCAGGCGCTGGTGCTCCCGCAGCCGCGTGATCGTCTCGCGCGTGGTCCACTGGTAGCGGAACCCCGTCGCCTTGTAGCGGCGGTTGTCCAGCGCGCGGCCGAACCGCAGCTGCGGCAGCATCTCCGGGGAGATCATCACGCCCGCCGAGCGGAGGCCCCGGACCGCCGCGCCCGTCCCCCACGGCGGCAGGACGGGCAGCATGAGCTTGCCCAGCAGGTCGACGACCTCCGACAGCACGAGCACGCCGTCGGCCGCGCAGTTGAAGACGCCGTCGAGGTCGTGGCGCACCGCATGCTCGAGGCAGTTGGCCATGTCGTCCTCGTGGATGAACTGCAGGCGCGGGTCGAAGCCGAGGATCGTGGGGATCGCGGGCAGGTCCAGGTACGACTGCCACGAGGTGCGCAGGTCCGGCCCCAGCGCGTTGGCGAACCGCAGCACCGTCACCGTGGTGTCGGGGTTGTGAGCCTTGAACTCGCGGACGCTGGCCTCCGCCTCGCAGATGTCGCGCTCGATCGCGGTGCTCGGCGGGTGCGGGCGCCGCATCGCCTCGGTGAAGAACGCGGGGTCGTCCTGCTCGGTGCCGTAGTAGCGCCCGCTGGACTTGAACACCAGCTTGCGCACCGGCGAGCCCTCGCCGCCGCAGGCCGCCAGCACGTTCATGTTCCCGATGACGTTGTTCTCGTGCGCACGGGCGCGGCTGGTGACGATCGAGTCGACGACCAGGCGCGTGTCGACGACCGTGTCGATCTCTGCCGCGTCGACGATGCGGCGGATCAACGAGTGGGCGTCGGAGACCTGGACGAACTCGGTGCGCTCGAGGGCCAGCTTCGGCGGCGTGCGGTCGATCCCGATGACCGTCTCGATCTCCGGGTCGCGCTCCAGGGCCTGTGCCAGGCGGCCGCCCCAATACGTCGAGAGGCCGGTGATGAGGATGCGCTTGGACGTCATCCGAACCAGACGGACCGGCGCTTGCCGAGCATGTCGAGAAGCTCCTCCTGGATCGCGCTGCGCACGTCGTGGGCGATCGTCTGCACCAGCGCCTGATCCTCCCACGGCTCGGGGCCGAGGTCGTCGGTGGGCACCGGCGGCAGGAAGCGGATCTTGAACTTGGCCGGCAGGTAGCCGAGCATCCCGAAGAGCCCCAGGTGCGGGAAGGTCGGGGTGACCGGGAAGTAGATGAGGCCGGTCAGCTTCTGCAGCGGGGCGATGTGGGCGAAGATCGGCTGCGCCTCCTCGGCGCCGACGACGGCGACCGGGACGATCGGCGCCCGTGCGCGCATCGCCGCCTCGACGAAGCCGCCCCGGCCGAAGCGCCGCAGGCGGTAGCGATCCTTGTAGAGCTTCTCGGTGCCCTTGCGGCCCTCGGGGAAGACGAGCACCAGCTGCTGCTCGTCGCACAGCAGCCGGTGGACGTTCGCCGGATGGGCGGGCACGCCGCCGATCTTGGCGACGAGCATCGAGAGGCCGGGATAGCCCTTGAAGAAGTGCTCGACGGTCAGGTGCAGCGGACGGGGGCGCGGGTGCTCCTCCTTGATCGCCTTGGCGATCATCGGCGCATCGGGCGGCAGCGCGCCGGAGTGGTTGGAGACCAGCAGCGCCCCGCCGGTGGACGGGACGTGCCCGATCCCCTCCACCTCGCAGCGGAACCACAGGTGGTAGAAGAAGTCGACCAGCGTGCGGTCGAAGAAGTCCTCGACCCGCTCCGAGCGGCCCCAGTCGTCGACCTGCCGCTCGGGCTCGATCGGCGCGAGATGGGCGCGCAGCTCCTCGTCGCGCACCGCCGGCTCGGTCGGCGCCGCGCCGGCGACGTCGGGGGCGACGGCGAGCAGGTCGCGCTCCTCGGGGGGCGGATCGTCCTCGAGGCGGCGCCCCACGGTCCTCCGGTTCGCGTCCGCCATGGGTGGGGCTCCTTCCCGCCGCCGCCGGGCGCTATGCGACGCGGCGCTGCTCGCCGCCGAGCAGCGGGTCGAGCCGCGCGGCCAGGCCGGCCCAGTCGCGGGCGCACACGACGTCCTCGGTGTCGCAGAGGTCCTGGTTCCACGGGTGCAGCAGCGTCGCGGCGGTGATCCCGCGGTCCATCGCGGCCTGGAGGTTGTCCGGGCTGTCGTCGATGAGGACGTCGATGCCGATCTCGCAGCAGCGGCTGACCTTGTCGAACGAGCAGTACAGCTCGTCGAAGCGCAGGCCGATGTCGGTCAGCCACCGCTCCGTCGGGTCCGCCGCACGGCCGTGGCGGTGCGTCGTGACGTGGATGAAGTGGCCGTCCTGCGCCCAGCGGTTGACCGCCTCGACCGCGCCGGGATATGGCCGCCCGGCGAGGATGACGTCGTCGGAGTGCGTCTCGTCGATGACGCAGCGCAGCTGCTCCTCGCGCAGGCGCGTGATCCCCCAGGTGAACTGCTCCTCGTAGGGCAGCTCGATGCCGAAGCGGCGACGCGCCGCGTCCGACAGGACGTCCCAGTAGTGGTGCAGGGTGGAGTCGATGTCGATGGCGATGCGCATGGCGTGTCGGGCGATGACGGTCGCCAGCCGGTTGCCGATTATCGTAGGGCCATGGCGATGGCGGCGACGGGCGAGCGGACCACGGTGTCCGTCGACGGCTACGGACCGTCCGGGCGCAGCGCCTGGCTGGACGTCGACTGGCGCCGCCACCAGCGCTGGGTTCGCGTGGAGGGCCGGTGGCTGAACGTCGTCGACCTCGCACCGGACGGCACGCCGGCGGGGACGGTCGTGTTCGTGCACGGGCTGTCGGGCTGCTGGCAGAACTGGCTCGAGAACCTCCCCTTCTTCGCCGGCACGCACCGCTGCATCGCCATGGACCTGCCGGGCTTCGGGGCTTCCGAGATGCCGGCCGAGCCGATCTCCATCAGCGGCTACGCGCGGATCGTCGACGCGCTGCTCCACCAGCTCGGCGTCGACCGTGCCGCGGTGGTGGGCAACTCGATGGGCGGGTTCATCGGGGCCGAGGTCGCCATCGCCCACAGCACGCGGGTCGAGCGCCTCGTGCTCGTCTCGGCGGCGGGGCTGTCGACCGGCGACGGCCGGAGCGCGCGCCTCGTGCCGATCGTCCGGGCCACGAGGGCGGTCGGCGCCTGGAGCGCCTGGCTCGCCACCCGATCGGAGGCGCTCGTGCGGCGGCCGCGCGCCCGGCGCGCGATCTTCCAGATCGTCGCACCGCACGGCGAGCGGCTCCCGGGGCCGCTGGTGGCCGAGCAGCTGCGCGGCTCGGGCAAGCCGGGCTTCGTCGACGCGTTCGCGGCGATCGTCGGCTATCCGCTGCGCGACCGGCTCCAGCGCATCGCCGCCCCGACCCTGGTGGTCTGGGGCGAGGACGACCCGCTCGTGCCGGTCCGCGACGCGTGGACGTTCGGCGATCTAATCCCCGACGCGCGCGTCGTCGTCTACGAGGACACCGGCCACGTGGCCATGCTCGAGCGCCCCGCCGCGTTCAACGCGCTGGTCGCGGAGTTCTTCGCGGCCGAGCGCGAGCAGCAGGTCGCCTGAGCGGCGGGCGGCTCAGCCGGCGGGTGCGCGGCGCTCGCGGGCCAGGCGGCGCATCCGCGCCTGCTCCCACTGGGTGAGGCGCCAGAGGTCGCGGCGGACCTGCTCGGGGTCGACCTGGCGCCCCGGCAGGTGCAGGTTGGCCTCGCCGACGATGAACCGCTCGTCGCCGGTCAACGCCATCCACTTGGCCAGCACGTCGTCGGAGTCCGGCAACCGGCTGCTGCCGTACGGGCGCGTCTCGTCGGGGAAGGCGACGCAGTACTCGGCCAGCAGCTCGCGGGTCTGCGGCAGGAAGGCGACGATCGGCTTGTGGGGGTAGACGAGGTACGCGTACGGCGCACCCGCGCGCGTGGCGAGCGTGCCGCCGCGCTCGGGTCCCGCGGCGAGCGCCCCCCACACCCGGATGAAGCCGAGGTCGCGGTACATCTCCCACTCCTCGTCGTTGACGCAGGAGCGCAGCAGCTGGCGGGCGCGCTGCTCGGCGCGGCGCTCGCGGCCCGGGTCGTAGAAGTCGACGGGCACGCGGGCGCGGCGGGCCTTGTGGCGCTCGAGCGCCTCGCGGGCGGACGGCGCCGCCACCTCCCACAGCAGCGCCACGATGACGATGATGGTGGCGCCGAGGGCGAGGATCATCGGGACGTCGAGCTAGCGGCCACCGGCCGCGCGAGGGAAGAAGATGACGCGGTCGGCATCGCGCGGGACGTCCTCGAACGACGTCACCATGCGCGCCTCGCGACGACCGCCGGTCACCACCGTCGGCACCGCCGCCAGCATGCCCTCGTCGAGCTGCCGCCGGAACTCGGCGATGAGCCGCTGCTCCTCGTCGCGCACGTCGATGTCGCCCTCGGCGAGCAGGACCTCTCCGTGTCCGGGCTTCATGCGCAGGAGCTTCACCGCCATGATTATGGCAAAGGCATCCCCTCCCGGAGAGGCGTTCATGCGCCCTTCTCGGGGCGCCGCGGCGCCGGTCGACGCGGGCTCAGGCGGGCGCCGGGGCCTCTCCGAGGCGGCCCGAGGCAGCGACGGCGTGCACGTCCCCGTAGCCGACGCCGAGCACGTTGACGGGCCCCGCGCCGGCGCCCAGATGGCGGTGGCCGTGCAGGACCGCGTCGGCGGCGATGGCCCGCGCGGCGCGCGCCGCCTCGCTGAGGGTGAAGCCCAGCGCGAGGTGGGCGGCCAGGGCCGACGAATGCGTGCAGCCCGACCCGTGTGCGGCCCCGTCGGGGTGGCGCCGGCCGGGGATCTCGAGCACGGCGTCGTCGTGGAGCAGCACGTCGGTGGCGTGCTCGCGGTGGCCGCCGGTGAGCACGACCGCGCGCGCCCCGGCGTCGCGGACGGCGCGGGCGAGATCGGCGCCGTCGAGCTCGCCCGCCTCCGGACCGGCGAGCACGCGCGCCTCCGGGACGTTGGGGGTCACCACGGTGGCGCGCGGCAGCAGCAGCTCGCGCAGGGCCTGCTCGGCGTCGGCCTCCAGGAGGCGGCCGCCGGACTCGGCGACCATCACCGGGTCGAGCACGACCGGCGGGCGGCCGGGCAGCGCGTCCAGCGCGGCGGCGACGGCCTCGATCACCGGCGCCCCGCCGACCATCCCGATCTTGACGGCGGCGATCGGCAGGTCGGAGGCGACCGCCTCGACCTGCGCGGTGACCATGTCGGGCGGGACGGGCAGGACGCGCGCCACCGCGACGGTGTTCTGGGCGGTGAGGGCGGTGATGGCCGTCGTGCCGTGCACGCCGCAGCGGGCGAAGGCCTTGAGGTCGGCCTGGATCCCCGCGCCGCCGCCCGAGTCCGAGCCGGCGATCGACAGGCAGACGGGCACGCGCGCGGGATCGGTCATCGCGGGCGATGGTAGGCGCCCGCGCGTGAAGGGGTCGACGCGGCGCGGCGACCGGGCTAGGCCGCAGGATCGGTGGCGGCGCGGCGGGCCTTGGCCCGCGTGCGGTGCCCGGGCGCGCGCGCCGCGTCGCTCGCGCCGTCGACGGGGTCGGGCGCGTCGAAGAGCATCGTGACGAAGAAGGCGGGGACCTCGGCGGTCTCGTGCCGGTCGAGGCGCTCGGCCGCCTGCTGCTCGATGGCGACGAGGCGCTCCCAGGCCTCGGTCAGCACCTGCGAGGCCGCCGCGAAGCCCGGCTCGTCGAGCCGCGCGAAGCGCCGGGTCAGGTGCGACTCGGGCCGGTCGAGCTTGCCCTGCGTCGCGGCGCGGCTGACGGTCTCCCAGATCTGCGACAGGTGCGCGGCGTCGAGCGCCTCGCGGACCACCGCCGGCAGCTGCTCCCAGGTCTCAGCGGTGATCCGCGGCTGGACGGCCAGCGAGTAGCGGTGCTCCACCGCCCCACGGACCATCCGGGTCTCCTCCAGCTCGATGTAGCCGAAGTCGCGGAGCGTCCGCACGTGGTAGCTCAGGTTCTCGAGCGGCACCCCGAGCATCCGCGCCATCTCCTTGGGCGTCGCGCTGCGCTGCTCGAGGATCCCGATGATGCGGATCCTCAACGGGTGCGCGAGCGCCTTGACCAGGCGCGGATCTTCGATGTCGCTGATCGGTCGCGTCATGCGGTGCTGCCCGTCCTTCCTATGAGACGGCTGGAGCGTGGACGCAGACCTTAGCGGGACAGTGGGCGTTGTACACCGTTCGTTTGTCGATGCAGCGCGCAGGACCGCTCGGCGGTCGTGATGAACGTTGGCGTTCGCTGAAACGATTTGCAGCGCTGCGCGGGTCCCTCGCGGCGTGAGCTCGATGGTCGACGACCCGGTTGCCGAGACCTACGCCCGCCTGGCGCCGCACTACGACGCGTTCACCCGCGGCAACGACCACGGGCGGTGGCTGCGCGGGCTGGAGCGGCTCGCGCAGCGCCATGGCCTGCGCGGCCGGACCGTGCTCGACGTCGCCTGCGGGACGGGGCGGAGCCTGCGACCGCTCGTCGACCTCGGCTATCGCGGTCATGGCTGCGACCTCTCCCCCGCCATGCTCGACATCGCGCGCGAGCGGCTTCCCGGCGTCGAGCTGTCGGTGGCGGACATGCGCGCGCTGCCCGACCTGGGGCGGTTCGACTGGATCACCTGCCTCAACGACGCGCTCAACTACCTGCTCGGCGACGACGAGCTCGCCGCCGCGCTGCGCGCGATGGCACGCCTGCTGCGCGCCGGGGGCGTCATCACGTTCGACCTGAACTCGCTCGCCGAGCATCGCGACGGCTTCGAGCAGACGTGGGTGGTCGAGGAGCCCGAGGCGTACCTGTGCTGGCGGGGGCGCGGCTGCGCTTCCACGCCCGGGCACCCGGGCTCGGCCGACATCGACATCTTCGTGCGCCGCGGCGACACGTGGGTTCGTGATCTGAGCCGCCACGCCCAGCGCTGGTGGTCGCACGACGACGTCGAGGCGGCGGCGGCCGCCGCCGGGCTGCGGGTCGTCGCCCGGCACGGGCAGACCGCCGGCGCCCGGCTGCACGACGATGCCGACGAGCAGCGCCACCGCAAGATCGTCTACCTCCTCCGCCACCGGGACGACCACCGACCTCGAGGAGGTGCGACATGATCCGCGGGATCTAGCCACCACGGCGGGCGGGCGGCACCTGCGGGGCCGCCCTGCGCCGCTCATGCTCTGGCCTCCGC
Organism: Baekduia sp.; assembly: GCA_035765735.1. GTDB lineage: Bacteria > Actinomycetota > Thermoleophilia > Solirubrobacterales > Solirubrobacteraceae > Baekduia. Next base: position 69,407 of record DASTWY010000065.1, read on the forward strand.
TCGCACCGCCACCTCGCCCAGCACGGGCGACACACGCCGCACGCGGCCGCCGGCGACCCGCTCCACGAGACCGAGGAGCTCGAGCTCCATGAGCCCGGCTCGCACGTCACCGGCCTGCGCCGGATCGGCCGCGATGGCCGTCACCGTGTCGCGGCCGTCGTCCAGCGCGCGCAGCAGCCACGCCAGCCGCGGCTCGAGATCGGCCGGCGGCCGCGTCGCGGCGCCCGTGGCACGCTCGAGCGCCACCATCGCCCCGTCGACGCCCAGCACCAGGTCGAGGGCGTCACGCGCGTCGCGCACCACGGACGCGCCGTCGCGCAGCAGCGCGTTGGTGCCGCGCGATCGCCAGTCGAGCACCGAGCCCGGCACGGCCCCGACGTCGCGACCCAGCTCGACGGCGAGCTCAGCCGTCACCAGCGAACCCGAGCGCTCGGCCGCCTCGACGACGATGGTCGCCGCCGCCAGGCCGGCGATCACGCGGTTGCGGGCGAGGAAGTTCCACGGGAAGGGGCGGCGGCCGGGCGGCATCTCCGACACGACGAGGCCAGTCGTCGCGATGCGTCCCCACAACCGCTGCTTGCTGCGCGGATACGGGACGTCGGCCCCGCCCGCGAGCACCGCGACGGTGGTGCCGCCGGCGTCCAGGGCGCCTTCGTGTGCGGCGCTGTCGACGCCGAGGGCCATGCCGCTGACCACCGTGATCCCAGCGGCGCCAAGGCCGCGGGCGAGCGCTCGCGCCACCGCCAGGCCGTCGTCAGAGGCCTTGCGCGTGCCGACGATCGCGACGGCCGGTGGAGGCTCGCGGTGCGCCGCCCCCACCGCGGCCTCCAGCCGATCGCGCGCCGCGCCGCCCACCGCTCGGACGTAGAGGACCGCCGGCGCCGAGCGGTCGTCGAGCAGCTGCGACGGATAGCCGGGATCGTGCCGGCAGACGGCGTCGAGCTCCGCCAGCTCGACGGCACGGCGCAGCTCGACGAGGGACGACCGGTCGAGCCGCTCGCGCAGCTCGTCGGCCTTCCGCCCACCGACCGCGGCCAGCAGGTCGTCCTCGTCGAGCGCGAGCACGTCCCGCAGCGGCCGGCGCTGGCGGCGCGCCACCTCGATGCCGCCCGCGACGACGGCGACCAGCAGGCTGCGCCGCAGGCAGGCGTCGCAGGCGCCGGCCGCCGCCGGCGCGGTCGCGGTCACGCCGCCTCCTGCGACGCGCCGGCCAGCACGTCCTGGCGCAGGCCGAGCGCCTCCAGGAGGTGGCCGGCGCGCACGACGTCGCTGCCGTCGAGGTCCGCGATCGTGCGAGCGACGCGCACCACGCGGTCGTGGCCGCGAGGGCTCAGCGCGCCGCGGTCGTAGGCGCGGCGCAGGACCTCGGCGCCGGCGCCGTCGAGCCGCACGTGGCGGCGCAGCTGTGCGCTGCCCAGCTGCGCGTTGCAGCTCGCGCCCGTCCCGTCCAGGCGAGCCGCCTGACGGAGGCGCGCCGCGATGACGGCTTCCCGGACGCGCGCCGACCTCGCCACGGGCTCGGCGGCGAAGTCGTGGGCCGTCGGCCGCTGGACGTCCACCAGCAGGTCCAGGCGGTCCAGCAACGGCCCGCTCAGCCGGCGTCGATAGCGCGCCACGTCCGCCTCACCGCAGCGGCAGCGATCGCTGCCCGCATACCCGCATGGGCACGGGTTCGTGGACGCCACCAGCATGAACCGCGTCGGGTAGACCGCCGTGCGCTGGCCGCGGACGATGGCGACACGGCCGTCCTCCAGCGGCTGGCGCAGCGCCTCGAGCGCCGCCCGCCCGAACTCCGCCAGCTCGTCGAGGAAGAGCACGCCCTGATGGGCGAGCGTCGCCTCGCCGGGCTGCGGCGGCGTGCCCCCGCCGACCAACCCAGGCGCCGAGATGGTGTGGTGCGGCGCGCGAAACGGGCGCGCCTCCGCGAGCCCGCCGCCGACTCGCAGGCCCGCCACGCTCTGGATGCGCGTCACCTCGATCGCCTCGGCACGGGTCAGCGGCGGCAGGATCGACGGAAGGCGCTGCGCGAGCATCGTCTTGCCGGTGCCGGGCGGGCCGCAGAGCAGGAGGTTGTGCCCGCCCGCGGCCGCGACCTCGAGCGCGCGCAGCGGTCCGCCGTGACCGCGGATGTCCGCGAGATCGGGCGCACGGACCCCGCCGCCGGGGTCGTCGCTCGCCGGCGTGGAAGCAGACGCGGCGCTGCCGTCGGACTCGCCGCGCAGCACGGCCGCGACCTCGGCGAGGTCCACCGCTCCGAGGATGCCCAGGTCCTCGACCAGGGCGGCCTCCTTCGCATGGACGACCGGGAGCACGATGCCCTCGAAGCCCGCCGCGGCCGCGCCCTCGGCCACGGCCAGCACCCCTCGACACGGGCGCAGGCGGCCGCCGAGCGCGAGCTCGCCATAGACCGCGAGCCGTTCCAGTCGCTCGGCGGGGAGCTGGCCGGCGGCCGCCAGCACCCCGCAGGCGATCGCCAGGTCGAACCCCGGCCCCTCCTTGCGGAGATGCGCCGGCGCCAGGTTGACGGTGATGCGCTTCGGCGGGAACGCGAAGCCGGAGTTCAGGATCGCCGACCGCACGCGCTCACGGGCCTCGCGGACGGCGCGATCGGCCAGCCCCACGATCGTGAACGACGGCAGGCCCGGGCGCAGGTCGACCTCCACCGTGACGGGGCGGCTCTCGACACCATGGATGGCGAACGTCGTGACGTGGGCGAGCATGGCCGCGACGCTAGGAGCGCGCGTGTCACGGAAGGCACGCGGCGGGCAGCGAACCTGCGCTGCAACCGCGGCATGCCTGAGGAGCAGCGACACGCAGGAGATCCGTCACCGGCGCGCCACGATGTCGGCACATCCGCGGGGTCGTCAGGCACCGGTGGGCGCCTAGCGTCGTGCGTCGTGCCCGCTGATCCCCGCCACCATCTCGGCCGCCTGGGCGAGTGCCTCGCCGCCGAGCACCTCGAGCGCCGCGGCTACGCCATCGTCGCGCGCAACCACCGGACGCGCTTCGGCGAGATCGACCTGGTCGCCTGCGACGGGCGCACGCTGGTCTTCTGCGAGGTCAAGACGCGGCGCGGGCACGGCGACCCGTGGGACGCCCTGCACCCGGCCAAGCGCGCCCAGGTGCGCAGGATGGCCCGGGCCTACCTCGCCGAGACCGCCGACCGGCCGCGCGTCCCGGACCTACGCTTCGACGCCATCGGCATCGCCATCGACGCGCGCGGACGGCTGACGCGCCTGGAGCACCTCGAGGATGCGTTCTGAGCGCGCAGGTCCTAGAGCTCGAGTTGCTGGTACGCCGTGCTCTGGAACGACAGCCGGTGCAGCGGCGAGACCCCGAGGCGGGCGATCGCCTCGCGATGCTCGGGGGTCGAGTAGCCGACGTGCGCGGCGAACTCCCACCCGGGGTGCCGGGCGTCGGCGCGGTGCATGAACCGGTCGCGAGAGACCTTCGCCACGATGCTCGCCGCCGCGATGGCGGCGCTCGTCGCGTCGCCGTCGACGATCGCCCGGCCCTCACGGCCCTGCAGGTCGCCGACCGGGAAGCCGTCGCTGAGGCAGAGCACGCCGTCCCGGCCGTCGGCGACCTGCAGGAGCGCGTCCCGCAGGGCCGCCAGGTTGGTCCGGTGCAGGCCGCGGCTGTCGATGCCCCGGGCACAGCGCGACACGACCGCCACGCGGGTGGCGACGCGCAGCACCACGGGATACAGGGCCTCGCGCGCCTCCGGGGTGTGCTGCTTGGAGTCGTTGAGCGCCGACAGGGCGCGCACGTCGCGCGGCGTCAGGCGCTCGAGGTCGAACAGCACGGCGGCGGCGACCAGCGGGCCGGCCAGGCACCCCCGTCCCGCCTCGTCGGCACCCGCCACGAAGCGTGCGCCGAGGCGCCGGTCGTGCTGGAACAGCTTGCGTCCGCTGCGGCGCCCGGGCTTGGCGCGGCGCGCCGTCGGCTTGGCGGTCGGGGACACCGGCGCGATCGCCGCGAGGTCGGCGTCAGAGGGTCCCGATGCGGCTGGGCGGCCAGTAGGTCGCGAAGGCGCCGCCGATGATCCACTTGCGCGGGACGGGACCCCAGAACCGGCTGTCGTCGGACTCGCCACGGTTGTCACCCATCATGAACCAGTGGTTGGGCGGAATCGTGATCGGCCGCGGGAAGTCGCAGCCCGCACCGCCCTGGCACGGCAGGGTGAAGTCGTCGTTCTGCCGCTTGCCGTTCACGTAGGCGTGGCCGCCCTTGATGTACAGGGTGTCCCCTGGGCCGGCCACCACGCGCTTGATGAAGTTCACCTCCGACTCCCGCGACGTCGGGCGGTCGCAGGCCTGGCCGGCCTTGCGATCGGGATCGCCGCAGGTGTTCGTGTCGGCGCCGGCGGGCGGGTGGAACACCACGACCTCGCCGACCTCGGGAGTGTTGAAGCGGTTCCCGAGCCGGTTGACGAGCACCCGCTGCCCCACCTGGAGCGTGGGCACCATCGACTCGCTCGGGATCCGGTACGGCTTGACGAGGAACGCCTGGATCAGCAGCGCGAGGCCGAGCGCCACCGCGATGATGACCACGAGCTCGACGAGCGAGTTACCCGTCGACTTCTTCTCGGCGTCGCCCGTCGTCGAGCTCACGCCTGCGCGTCGTCGGCGCCGCCCTGATCCTCGGCGGGCGCCTCGGCCGCGGGAGCGGCGTCGACCGCAGCCTCGGTCTCGGCGACGTCCTGCGCCGTCTCGCCCTCGGCGTCGACGGCCCCGGCGCTCGCGGCCGCCTCGGCCTCGAGCTGCGCGGCGGGGTCATGGATGAGGCCTGGCTCGATGACCTCCTCCGGACCGACGTAGCGGCGCTCGCGGACGCGCGCGGCCTTGCCGACACGGTCGCGGAGGTAGTAGAGCTTCGCGCGCCGGACGTCGCCGCGGGCGGCGACCTCGATCTTCTCGATCTTCGGCGAGTGCAGCGGGAACGTGCGCTCCACGCCCACGCCGAACGACTGCTTGCGGACGGTGAACGTCTCGCGGACGCCATGGCCCTGGCGCTTGATCACCACGCCCTCGAAGACCTGCGTACGGCGACGCGTGCCCTCGATGACCTGGAAGTGGACACGGACGCGATCGCCCGCCTGGAAGCGGGGAACGCGGCGCAGCTGGGCGCGCTCGAGGCTTTCGATGACAGTGCTCATGGCAAAGAGAAGGCGCGGAGAACGGCTCCGCGCGTCGGGGCCGGGATGGTAGCGAACGGCGGCCCGATCCGGCCGCGCGGGTCGGATGGTCAGCTGAGGGGCCCGAACGGGTCCGGGCCGCCGCCGCGGGACGGCTCGTCCGACATCGGGCCGAACGGGTCGGGCCCGCCGGCACGACGGCCGTCGCCCTCGGGGTCGGGCGGCCGCGAGGTCGGCCCGACGACGCCGCGCTCGCGGCTGCGCGCCCGCCGCCACGTGGCGATCTCCTCGTGATGGCCGGAGAGCAGCACGGGCGGCACCTTCCAACCGCGGTACTCGGCCGGACGGGTGTAGTGCGGGTACTCGGGGTCGCCCTCGAGCGCCTGGCTGAAGGACTCCTCCAGCGCCGAGTCGGCGTGGCCGAGCGCGCCCGGGAGCTTGCGCAGCACGGCGTCCATGACCACCATGGCGGCCAGCTCGCCGCCGGAGAGCACGTACCGGCCGACCGACACGGCGTCGGAGGCGAAGTGCTGGACGATGCGCTCGTCGAAGCCCTCGTAGCGGCCGCACAGCAGCGTGATCGCCGGCTCGGCGGCCAGCTCGTCGACGAGGTGGTCGTCGAGCATGCGCCCGCCCGGCGTCAGCGCGATCACCCGGCGCTGCGTGCGCAGGTCGACTGGGTCCTGCCCATAGACCCCGCGCAGCGCCTGGTCCATGACGTCGACGCGCAGCACCATGCCGGCGCCGCCGCCGAAGGGCGTGTCGTCGACCTGGCCGCCGCTCAGCGGCGTCCACTGGCGCGGGTTGAAGGTCCGGACCTCGTGGCCGTGCTGGGCGGCGTTGCGGACGTGGCGCTGGGTCTGGAACCAGTCGAACCACTCCGGGAACAGCGTGACGACGTCGAGCTGCATCGCTACTCGGCCTCCCCCAGGAAGCTCAGGTCCACGTCGATCCGGCCGGCCTCGACGTCGACCTGGCGCACCGCGTCGGAGATCAGCGGGACGAGCAGGCTGGCACCGGAGCCGGCCCGGCGCACGTCCAGCAGGTCGCAGGACGGATACGGCAGCAGCCGCTGGACGACCCCGACCTCGCGCTCGCCGTCGACCACGAGGCAGCCCTCGAGGTCCTCGGCGAACCACTCGTCCTCCTCGAGCGGCGGCGCGTCGGCGCGGCGGACCCACAGCTCCGCGCCGCGCAGCGCCTCGACGTCGTCGCGGTGGCCGTGTCCGGACAGCCGCAGGATGGGCCGCGCGTCCGTGCCGGAGCGGCGGACGATCGTCAGCTGCCGGTCGCCGACGACGACCGTGCCGCCGTCGACCAGCAGGCGCGGCCGGGGGCGGGTGACGTGGAAGGAGCCGTCGAGCCCGTGCGGCCGCCCGACGCGGCCCGCGCTCAGCAGCGCGTCGGCCGGCGGTCCGGCGGCCACGTCAGTCGACGATGTCAACGAGGACGCGGCGCTGCTCCTTGACGGCAGCCGCCTTGACGACGGTCCGCAGGGCGTTGGCCGTGCGGCCGCCCTTGCCGATGACCCGCCCGTAGTCGTCCTCGCCCACGGAGAGCTCGAGCACCACGGTGCCGTCGTCCTCGTCGAACTGCTCGACGGCGACGTCCTCGGGGTGGTCGACGAGCTGGCGGGCCAGGTACTCGAGCAGCTCACGCACCGGCGTCGGAGGTCCTAGGCGATGCCCTGCGTGCGCAGGAGCTTGCGAACCTGGTCGGTCGGCTGCGCGCCCTGGGCGAGCCAGTCGCGGACCTTGTCCTCGTCGATCGTGATCGTCGAAGGCTCGGTCTGGGCGTTGTACTGGCCCAGGATCTCGATGATGCGGCCATCACGGGGGGAGCGCTGATCCGCGGCGACGATGCGCCAGATCGGATTCTTGCGGCCGCCCACGCGCGTGAGGCGAAGTCGAACTGCCACTTGGGTCTTGGTCCTTTGCGGTCTGAAAGCGGAGAAACGCGGCGAGGGAGGTTAGCGAGCCTGGCGCATGAGGGACTGGAGGTCGGGCATCTTGCCGCGCCCGAGCTGCTTCATGACCTTGCGCATCTGCCCGAACTGCTTGACGAGCTGGTTGACGGCCTGGACGTTGGTGCCCGAGCCCTTGGCGATGCGCAGGCGCCGCGAGCCCTTGATGAGCTCCGGCCGCCGCCGCTCCTCGGGGGTCATCGACAGGATGATCGCCTGGATGCGATCGAGCTCCTTCTCGTCGACCTTGAGGTTCTTCATCTGCTGGCCGGCGAAGCCCGGGATCATCCCGAGGATCGAGGTCAGCGGCCCCATGCGGCGCAGCTGTCGCAGCTGCTTGAGGAAGTCGTCGAGCGTGAACTCGTCGCGGCGCAGCTTGCGCTCGAGCTCCTTGGCCTCGTCCTCGTCGAACTGCGCCTCGGCCTTCTCGATGAGCGACATGACGTCGCCCATGCCGAGGATGCGCTGCGACATCCGATCGGGGTGGAAGGGCTCGAACTGCTCGAGCTTCTCCCCCACCGAGGCGAACAGGATCGGCTTGCCGGTGACAGCCTTGACCGAGAGGGCCGCGCCGCCGCGGGCGTCGCCGTCGAGCTTGGACATCACCACGCCGTCGAAGTCGACGGCCTCGGCGAACTGCTCGGCGACGTTGACGGCGTCCTGGCCCGTCATCGCGTCGACGACGAGCAGGATCGCGTGCGGCTTGACCGCGGCGCGGATGTCCTTGAGCTCCTGCATGAGGCGCTCGTCGACATGCAGGCGGCCGGACGTGTCGACGATCAGCACGTCCTTGCCGTCCATCTTGGCCTGGTCGAGCGCCCAGCGGGCGATGTCGACCGGGTCGCGGTCGGTGCCCTGCTCGTAGACCGTCGCGCCGGCCTGGCCCCCGACCTTCACCAGCTGGTCGACCGCGGCCGGCCGGTACACGTCGCACGCGGCCACGGCGACCGACGAGCCGTGCTGCTCCTTGAGCAGCCGGGCCAGCTTGGCGGTGGCGGTCGTCTTGCCGGAGCCCTGCAGGCCGGCCATCAGCACGACGGTCGGCGGGCGCGGCGAGAACGTCAGGCCGGCCGACGCGCCGCCCATCAGCGCGGTCAGCTCGTCGTTGACGATCTTGACGACCTGCTGGCCCGGGTTGAGCTGGCCCAGGACGTCGGCGCCGAGCGCCCGCTCCTTGACGTTGGCCGTGAACTGCTTGACGACCTTGAAGTTGACATCGGCCTCGAGCAGCGCGAGGCGGATCTCGCGCATGGCCTTGTTGATGTCGTCCTCGGTCAGCGTGCCGCGGTTGCGGACGTCGGACAGAGTCTCCTGGAGCTTCTCGGCGAGGGCGTCGAACACGGACGGTGGAGTGTACGGCGCGGGCCGAGCCGGCTACCGGCGCCGGATGATCGTCACCCCGTCGCGGACCGTCAGCTGCGTGGCGACGACGCGCTCGTCGGCAACCCAGCGGTCGTTGAGCTGCGCCAGCGCGCGGTCGCCGGCGTCCTGCGGATCGAGGACGCGGCCGGAGCGCAGCGTGTTGTCGGCGACGATCAGCCCGTTGGGCGAGAGCTTCGCGAGCGAGGCCTCGTAGTAGTCGGGGTAGCCGGTCTTGTCGGCGTCGATGAAGACGAGGTCGAAGGGGCCGTCGAGCGCGGCGAGGGTCTCGAGCGCCGGCCCGCGCCGCAGCTCGATCCGGTCACCGAGCGGCGAGGCGTCGAATGCGCGCTGCGCGTAGTCGGCGTGCGCGTCGTCGATCTCGCACGTGACGATGCGGCCGCCCGGCGGCAGGGCGCCGGCCATCGCCAGCGCGCTGAAGCCGGCGTAGGTGCCGACCTCCACGACGAGCCGCGGGCGCAGCGCGAAGACCAGCGTCTCCAGCAGCCGCCCGACGACGGGACCGCTGAGCATCGACGGGTACGGCAGGTCCCGCGCGGCGCGCTCGTGCAGCGCGACGAGGTCGTCGCCGAACGCGGTCGTGTGCGCCGCGACGTAGCCCTCGACGCCGGCTCCGACGAGGTCGGCCACCGCGCTAGGCGCCGTTGCCCGTCGGGGGCAGGCCGGAAGGCGACGGCGGGCCCGGCGGCGCGATGGTGCCGTCGCCCGGGAGGTCGCTCTCGCCGGGCTGTGCCTGCTCCGCGCCGCCGCTCGTGAAGGCGGCCGTCACGCGGCTCAGCGCCTGCGTGAGATCCGCGGGCACGACCCAGACGGTGTTGCCCTCGCCCTGCGCCAGCTGCGGCAGCATCTGCAGGTACTGGTAGCTGAGCAGCTTCGGGTCGGCGTCGCCGGCGTGGATCGCGCGGAAGACCGTGTCGATCGCCTGCGCGTCGCCCTCGGCCTTGAGGATCGCCGCCTGCTTCTGGCCCTCGGCGCGCAGCACCGCGGACTGCTTCTCGCCCTCGGCCGTCAGGATCTGCGACTGCTTGAGGCCCTCGGCGTTGAGAATCGCGGCACGGCGGTCGCGCTCCGCGCGCATCTGCTTCTCCATCGCCTCCTGGATGCCGCCCGGCGGGTCGACGGCCTTCAGCTCCACGCGGTTGATCCGGATGCCCCAGCGGCCGGTGGCCTCGTCGAGGACGGTCCGCAGCTGCGAGTTGATCTGGTCGCGGCTGGTCAGGGTGTCCTCGAGCGTCATGCCGCCGATGACGTTGCGCAGCGTGGTGACGCACAGCTGCTCGATCGCCTGCAGCGGGTTGGCCACCTCGTAGGACGAGGCCTTCGCGTCGGTGATCGTGAAGTAGAGGACGGTGTCGATGTTCACCGTCACGTTGTCCTCGGTGATCACCCCGCTGGGCGGGAAGCTCACGACCTGCTCGCGCAGGTCGAGCAGCGGCCGGACGCGGTCGACGAACGGGACGACGATGGCCAGCCCCGGCTCGAGGGTCCGGTGGTAGCGCCCGAGGCGCTCGACGACGCCGGCCCGGGCCTGGGGCACGATGCGGACGGTCTTCGCCGCCACGATGATGGCGAAGAGCAGGACGATGACGAGGGCGATCAGCGCGGCCACGTCGGCACCTTTCGGGAGGAAGGACGGTTCATGGCGCCACCAGCGCCGTGGCGCCGCGGATCTCGATGACCTGGACGCGCGCGCCCGCCTCGATCACGGCGTCCTCGTCGAACGCGCGCGCGGTCCAGACGTCGCCGTCGATGCGCACCCGGCCGAGGCCGGCGTCGTTGTCGATGCGCTCCACGACGACCGCGCCGCGGCCGACGAGCGCCGCCGTGCCGGTGCGGATCTGGGGCGGCTGGTAGAGGTGCCGGCGCGCGACGGGGCGCACGAGCGCGAAGGCGGCGAGCGTCAGCACGGCGAAGACGACCACCTGGATGGCGGCACCCGCGCCGACGAGCGCGGCGAGCATCGCGGCGAACGCGCCGATCGCGAAGGGCCCGAGGAAGAACCCCGTGGTGAGGATCTCCCCCACCGCGGCGGCGACCCCGGCGATGAGCCACGCGAGCCACGCGTCCATGTGCCGCCGACTCTACCTCCGGCCGGCGACGCCGGCGGCGGTTGCGGCGCCGGCTGGCGGGATGTTCGACCTACGCCTCCTGCGTCACCAGCGCGCGGGCGAAATCGTCGGGGTCGAACGGGCGGAGGTCCTCCAGCTGCTCGCCGATGCCGATCAGCTTGACGGGGATGCCGAGCTCGCCGGCGATCGCCAGCGCGATGCCGCCCTTCGCGGTGCCGTCGAGCTTGGTCAGCACGATGCCGTCGACGGGCACCGCCTGCGAGAAGAGCTTGGCCTGGCGGACGCCGTTCTGGCCGGTGGTGGAGTCGATCGTCAGCAGGGTCTCGTGCGGGGCGTCGGGCATCTGCTTGCCGATGACGCGGCGGATCTTGGTCAGCTCGTCCATCAGCTGCTCCTGGTTGTGCAGGCGCCCCGCCGTGTCGATGATCACGACGTCGACCCCGCGCTCGCGCCCGCGGGCGACGGCGTCGAACGCGACGGCGCCGGGGTCCGAGCCCTCCGGGCCGGTGACGATGTCGCAGCCGGCGCGCTCGGCCCACTGCGTCAGCTGCTCGACGGCGGCCGCGCGAAACGTGTCGGCGGCGCCGAGGAGGACGGTCTTGCCGAGCTCGCGCTGCAGGTGCCAGGCCAGCTTGCCGATCGTCGTCGTCTTGCCCGTCCCGTTGACGCCGACGGCCATGATGACGGTCGGCTCGTGGCGCAGGTCGATCGTGTCGGTCCCCGTCTTGGCGATCCCGGCGAGCAGCTCCACGAGGCGCTCCTGCAGCGCGGGGCCGCCCTCCACCTGCCCCGACGTGGCCTCCTGCTCGAGCTGCCCGACGACGCCGGCGGTCGTGCGCGCCCCGACGTCGGCCATGATCAGCGCCTCCTCCAGGCGCTCCCAGGTCTCCTCGTCGAGCGTGTCGAAGAGCGTCGCCTGGATCTCGGTGGCCAGCGCCTCGCGCGTCTTGGACAGGTTCTGGCGCAGCCGGCGGAAGAACCCGCGGCGGCGTTCGGGCTGCTCGACCTCCTCCCCCGCGGGGTCCGCGCCGTCGTCGCCGGTCAGGAAGAGGTCGCGCCAGTCACGGGCCATGGCGCGCGAAGATAGCGAGGTGCTCGACGTCCGCACCGTCCCGGCCGACGGCGAGATCGCCCTCGGCCTCGTCGAGGCGATGATCGCCGATGTGTCGCGCCTCTACGGGCGCATCGACGTCCCGGACGCGCCGACGGCCACCCCCGAGGAGCTGAGCCCGCCGCACGGGGCGTTCGTGGCCGTCTTCGAGGACGGCCGCCCGGTGGCCGGCGGCGGGCTCAAGCGGCTCGACGACGCGGCGTGCGAGATCAAGCGCATGTACGTGGTGCCGGAGGCCCGCGGGCGCGGCGTGGGCCGCGTGCTGCTGGCGGCGCTGGAGGACGAGGCACGGCGGCTGGGCTATCGCCTCGCCCGCCTGGACACCGGCGACCAGCAGCCGCGCGCGCAGCGGCTGTACGAGCGCGCCGGCTACCGCGCCATCGGCAACTTCAACGCCAACCGGTTCGCGAGCTTCTGGGGGGAGAAGGCCCTGACCTGAGGCCGTCAGCCCGCGGCGACGATCTGCGCCGCCGCGTCCGCGAGGTCGCTGGCGCGCACGTCGGGCTCGGGCACGGTGCGCAGCAGCGTCCCCTCGTCGCGCCCCACCCACGCCGTGCGCAGCCCCGCGCGCTTGGCCCCGGCGACGTCCCACCAGTGCGCGGCCACGAGCCACGTCTCGCCCGCCGGCGCGCCGACGGCGGCCAGGCCGGCCTCGTAGACGCGGCGGTCCGGCTTGTACGCCTGGACGGCGTCGGCCCCGGTCACGCCGTCCAGCAGCTCCAGCAGCCCCGCCTCCTGCAGCGTGCTGCGCGCCGCGTCGGCGGCGCTGTTGGTCAGCACCGAGGGCGCCAGCGCCGCGTCGCGCAGCGTCCGCAGCGCGCCGCGCGCATCGGGGAAGGCGGGCAGCGCCTGGGCGGCCTCGGCGGCCTGCGCGGCGTGGTCGTCGCCGAGGCCGGCGCCGGCGGCCTCGCGGCTCAGCGCCGCGCTGAGGTATGCGGGGAACGGCCGGAACGCGCCGGCGATCGTGTCGACCATCGCCTGCGCCACCGCGTCGTCGAGCGCGCGCAGCGCCGCGTCGCGCGGGCTCCCGGGCCAGCGGGCGGTCATCGCCCCGGGGTCGGTGAGCGTGCCGTTGAGGTCGAAGAGGACGGGCATGGGCGCGGGCTGCCCGTCCCCAGCGCCCCGCATGCGGCGCGGCCCCTACGCCATCGCGGCGGCGGTCTCGGCGTCGGCGACGTATTCCCGCGGCAGCTTGCGCGAGATCACCTTCGACACGCCGTCGCCGCCCATCGACACGCCGTAGAGCGTGTCGGCGGCCTCCATCGTGCGCTTCTGGTGCGTCACGACGATGAACTGGGCGCGGTCGGCGTGCGCCTGGAGCAGGTCGAGGAAGCGCGTGATGTTGAGGTCGTCGAGCGCCGCCTCGACCTCGTCGAGGATGTAGAACGGGCACGGCTTGGCGAGGAAGACGCTGAACAGGAACGCGATCGCGGTCATCGTCTTCTCGCCGCCCGACAGCAGCGTCAGGCGCTTCATCGCCTTGCCGGCCGGGGTGATCTCGATCTCGACGCCGAGGTCGTCGTCGGGATCGATCCCGCCCTGCCCCTCGGCGGCCTCGGCGTCGGCGGCCGCCTCGGCGGCGGCCTGCGCCTCGACCTCGGCGGCACCGTCGCCGCTGTCGGCCTGCTGGCCGCCGAGGACCGGCGCGGGCGCGCGCTCGTCGCGCACCAGGCGCAGCTGGCCCCTGCCGCCCGGGAACAGGGTCTGCGAGAGCTCCTCGAAGTTCTTGGCCGCGGCCTCGAACGTGGCGGTGAACGTCTCGCGGATCTGGCGGTCGGTGTCGCGGATGAAGGCCTTGAGCTCGCGCAGCGCGGTCTCGAGGTCGGTGCGCTGGTGCTCGAGCTCCTCGACGTGCGCCAGCGCCTCGTCGTACTCCTGCTTGGCCAGCGGGTTGACGGGACCGAGCTGCTCACGGCGCTTCTGCAGCCGCTCGATCCGCTGGCGCAGCTGCACGCCCTCCTCGACGGGGAGCGGCTCCTCGCGCGGGTCAGCGGCCAGGCCGAGCTTCTCGGCCAGGGCGCCGAGCTCGAGCGCGGCCTCCGACTCCTGGTCGCGCAGCTGCTGCGCGCGCACCTCCGCGCGCGTGACCGCCTCGTGGCGGTCGTGCAGCCGCCGCTGGATCTCCGCCTCCTCGGAGGCGCAGGCGCGCAGCTGCGCGGCGACGCCCTCGCCCTCGGCGCGGTCGGCGGCCAGCGCCGCCTCCATCTCGCGGACGTGCTCGGCGACGCCCTCGAGGACGGCGGCCAGCGCGTCGGCGAGGCGGCCTGCGGCCGGGCCGAGCGTGCGGTCGCGCTCGAGCTGGGCCTCGAGGTAGGCGATCAGCCGCGCGCGCTCCTGGCGCGCCTTGGCGGCCTGCTCGGCGACGCGCCGCTCGGCCGCGAGCTCGCCCTCGAGCTGCGCGCGGCGGACCGCGGCCTCGCCCTGCTCGGGAGCCTTGCGCCGCTCCTCCATGAGCCAGGCGGCCTGCCGCTCGGACTCCTTGGCCTCGGCATAGGCGCGCTCGGCCTCGCGGCGCTCGCGCTCGGCCTCGTCGCGCGACGCATCGGCGGCGGCCACCGCCTGCCGTGCGGCCTCGACGCCCTTCTGCGCCTCGTGCTCGGCCTGCACGCACTGCTCGCTGTCGGCCACCAGCGCGTCGCGCTGGTTGCGCATCGCCAGCACGCGCTCGGCGCCGCCCTCGGCGGCCTGCTGCAGCTCCCGCGTCGATCCGATCCAGGCCCGGCCGGCGGCGGTGACGGCGACGCCGGGGAAGTCGTCGGCGACGTCGTCGAGCGACCCGACCAGCCATGCGTCGGCCAGCAGCCGCCGGGCGAGCGACAGCGCCGGCTCCGGGCCGCGGACGAGATCGACGAACGCGCGCGCGTCGGGCGTCGGCGGCGTCGAGGCCTTCGGGCCCGCCCCGGAGGGCCCGCCCGCGATCAGCGCCCGGCCGCCGTCGCGCCTGGCGCGGTCCAGCACGGCGAAGCCGGCGGCGCGGTCCTCCACGACGGCGGCCGAGAGCCGCGCGCCGAGCGCCGCCGACAGCGCCAGCTCGCAGCCCGCCTCGACCTCGAGGTCGTCGGACAGCGAGCGCGCGCCGCTGCCCACGGACCCGGAGTGCGAGCGCAGGAACTGGTTGGCGCGCGCCAGCTCGGCGCCGACCTTCGCCGCCTCGCGGCGCGCGGCCTCGGCCGAGGCCTCAGCGGCGCGGCGCGCCTGCCGGGCCAGCTCGGCGGCCTTGTCGGCCTCCTCGAGCGCGGCGCGCTTGGCTTCGACCACGGCCCGCAGCTCCTCCACGCGCGCGGCCGCGGCCGTGCGCTGCTCCTCCAGCGCGGCCAGCTCGCGCTCCAGCGCGTCGGCGTGCTCCTCGTCGAGGCGGGCGAGCTGCGCCTGCAGCGACTCGATGCGCTCGAGGCCGTTCTCGTCGGGCTGGTCCTCGGCCGCCTGGACGCGGAGCGCGTCGAGCTGCCGGGTCCGGCTCTGGGCGCGGTCGGCGATGTTCTCGGCGGTCTCGCGCGTGCGCTCGAGCCGCAGCTCGATGCGATCGGCCGACGAGCGCGCCCGCTCGGCGCGCCGCGCGAGCGCCTCGCGCTGCTCGGAGCGCTTGGCCAGCGCCTCCTCGGCCAGCTGGCGCCGCGCCGCGACCTCGCGCAGCTCCTGCTCGGCCTCCTTGCGGGCCTCGCGCGCCGCCGCAGCGGCCGCGGCCGCCTCCTCCATCTCGGCGCGCCGCGCGCGCACCGTCTCGCGCGCCAGCTCCCACCGGGCCTCGGTGGTCTGGCGCTCGAGCCGCTCGTGCAGCTCGGCGGCCTCGGCCTGGCGCTTGAGCGGCCGCAGGCGGGAGCGGGCCTCGCGCTCGACGTCGAGCGCGCGGTCGAGGTTGTCCTGCGTGCGCTCGAGCTTCAGCTGCGCCCGCCGGCGGCGCTTGCGGTGCTTGCCCAGGCCGGCGGCCTCCTCGATGAGCAGCCGCCGGTCCTTGGGCTTGGAGGTGACGATCGCCTCGACGCGGCCCTGGGAGACGACGGAGTGCATCTCCTTGCCCAGGCCGGTGTCCGACAGGACCTCGAGCACGTCGACCATCCGCGCCTTGGCGCCGTTGAGGCGGTACTCGCCGTCGCCGTTGCGGTCCAGGCGCCGGACGATCGAGATCTCGCCGACGGGCAGGTCGACGGTGCCGTCGGAGTTGTCCAGCACGAGCTCGACCTCGGCGGAGTTGCGCGCTTGCACGCCGCGGCCGCCGCCGAAGATGACGTCCTGCATCGACTGGCCGCGGACGGCCAGCGGCGACTGCTCGCCCATCGCCCACAGCACCGCGTCGGTGATGTTGGACTTGCCGGAGCCGTTGGGCCCGACGATGACGGACACGCCGGGCCCGAACTCCAGCCGGGTGCGGTCCGGGAAGGACTTGAAGCCCTTCAGGGTCATCGACTTCAGATGCACGTGCACATCGTGCACGGCCCGTCGGACGTTCGGAACCGAAGCGTCCGCGTGCAGGGAATTCCGCTAGGCGGCGTGCTCGCGGTCGAGCGCCTCGAGGGCCACGCGCGCGGCCTCCTGCTCGGCATGCTTCTTCGAGCGGCCCGAGCCCGTGCCCAGCGGCTTGTCGTCGACCAGGGCGGCGACCTCGAACGTGCGGTCGTGCGGCGGCCCGTGCTCGGCGGTGACCTCGTAGGCGACGACCTCGCCGCGCTGGGCCAGGCGCTCCTGCAGCGTCGACTTGTAGTCGACGGGGTGCTCGAGGGCGTGCTCGAGCTCCGGCTGGAAGGCCTCCACCACGGCGGCGGCCGTGCGCTCGTAGCCGGCGTGCAGGAAGCACGCGCCGATGACGGCCTCGGTGATCGAGGCCAGCACGCGCTCGGTCTCCATCAGCGCCGAGGTCTGCTCGGCGCCCTCGGGCGCCGCCGCCCGCAGGCGCTCGGGGACCCCGAGGCGCTCGGCGACCCCGCGGCACGCCGGGCCGGAGACCGTCTGCGCCCGGATCTTCGTCAGGCGGCCGGCGCCGTAGCGCTCGGCCTCCAGGCGCGGGTAGAGGTGCGCCGTGATCGCCAGCCCGAGGACGCTGTCGCCGAGGAAGGCCAGCCGGGCGTAGGAGTCCGACCGCCGCGCCGTCCATGACGCGTGGGTGAAGACCTGGCGGGCCAGGTCCTCGGGGAGCTCGTCCAGGAGTGCGCGGAGCTGGTCCACGGCCCCACCCGCTCGTCAGGTCGCGCTCGGCGCGTGGGCGAGGACGAAGTCGACGGCCTGGCCGACGGTGAGGATCCGCGTGGCCTGCTCGTCGGACATCTTCACGCCGTAGGAGTCCTCGAGCTCCTGCACGAGCGTGTAGAGGTCGAGCGAGTCGGCGTCGAGGTCCTCCTTGAACCGCGTGCCCTCCTCGATGCGCGCGGCATCGACCTCGAGCTCGTCGGCGAGGTGCGCCCGGATGAGGGAGAAGACGTCCTCGCGGGTCATGGCGTGTCGGACACGGTAGCCGCAGGCTCGGACGCGACCGGCGGTCGGCTGCGCAGCGCACCGGCCTCCTCCAGCGCGGCGTGGGTGCGGCCGACCACGTCGTGGCGCACGCCGCGGGCGGCGAGCAGGATCGCCTGCGAGAAGCCCACCCGCGTGAAGCGGCCGTGCGGCACGACGCCGAGCTTGCGCAGCCCGAGCAGGTAGGCGCCGCCCGGCGTCTCGGGATCGATCTCGTGGCGCAGCGCCCGCAACGCCGGCTGCAGGAGCGCCCCGCCGACCTTGCCGCGCGGGGACGACAGCGCCGCCTGGCGCACGTAGCCGAGCGTCGTCTGCGAGACGCCCTCGATGAGCTTGAGCGCCACGTTGCCGGTGAAGCCGTCGGTGACCACCACGTCGGCCTCGCCGTCGAGCACGTGGTTGCCCTCGGTGTTGCCGATGAACTCCACCAGCGGCGAGGCGGCGGCGCGCTCGATCAGCAGCGCGTGGGCCTCCTGGACCAGCGGCGTCCCCTTGATCGCCTCCTCGCCGTTGCTCAGCAGGGCGACCCGCGGCCGCTCGATGCCGAGCACCGTCGTGGCCAGGGCAGCCCCCATGAAGGCGAACTGGACGAGGTGCTCGGGCCGGACCTCGGCGTTGGCGCCGACGTCGAGCAGCGTCACGGGCCGCCCGGGCACCGGGACCGGCAGCGCCAGCGCCGGCCGGTGGATGCCGTGCGCGCGCTTGACGTTCAGCAGGCCGGCCGCGAGCGCGGCGCCGGTCGAGCCGCCGCTGACCAGCGCGTCGGCACGGCCCTCGGCCACGGCGCGCGCGGCCATCACGATCGAGGCGTCCTTCGTCGACCGCGCGGCGGCGACCGGATCCGGGACCTTGGCGATCGACACGGGCGCGTCGACGACCTCGACGAGGCCGCCGGCGGCCGAGACGTCGCCGAACCGGTCGGCCGGTCCGAAGAGCAGCGAGCGAACACCCTCGCGGGCGGCCAGCAGCGCGCCGGCGGCGACCTCCGCGGGCCCGAGGTCGGCGCCGTTGGCGTCGACCGCGACGGTGACGGCCCCTTCCGGGACCATCGCCCTAGTGCTCGTGGCCGTGGTGCGCGGCGTCGGTCTCGAGGACCGAGCGCCCGCCGTAGGTCCCGCAGACCGGGCAGACCCGATGCGGACGGCGCGGGCTGTGGCACTGCGGGCACGCGTTGATCGCCGGCGAGCTGATCTTGTGCTGCGAGCGACGCTTCGTCGTGCGGCTGTGCGACTGCTTCTGCTTCGGGACGGCCATGGGCGGCGACGAAGGGTAGCGAAGCGGAGGCTCGACCGTCTGCTTGACTGGCGCCGTGCCCGACGACGTGACGATCCGCCGGCTGCAGCCAGAGGACGTGCCGGCCGCCTCGGCGGTCGCCCGTGCCGCGCTCGACGAGCAGATCCCCGTGGAGTTCATGCCCTCCGACGACGCGGCGCGCGCGCTCACCCAGCAGCGCATGGAGCGCCGCATGGAGCACTGCCGCGCCAACGACCCCGAGGGCTCCTGGGTCGCCGAGGCGGGCGGCGAGGTCGTCGGCGTGGCGCTGGCGATCGTGCGCGAAGGCGTCTGGGGCCTCTCGCTCTTCGGCGTCGCGCCCGGGCGTCAGGGCCAGGGCGTCGGGCGCCGGCTGCTCGACGCGTCGCTGCGCTGCGCCGAGGGCTGCCGCGGCGCGATCATCCTCAGCACCACCGATCCGCGCGCCATGCGCCGCTACTTCCGCGCGGGCTTCCGGACCAAGCCGTGCCTGACCGCCGCCGGGCCGATCAACCGCTCGCTCCTGCCCGCGAACCTGCGGTCGCGGCGGGGCGACGTCGGCGCCGACCGCGAGCTGCTCGACGCCGCCTCGCGCCAGGTGCGCGGGGCCGCCCACGGCCGGGACGTCGCAGCCATGCTCGCCACCGGCGGCCGCCTGCTGGTGCTCGACGACCGTGGCTTCGCGGTCCACCGCGACGGGTCGCCGGTCGTCGTGGCGGCGTTCGACGACGAGGCCGCGCGGGACCTGCTGTGGTCGTGCTTCGCCGACGGGCCGGCCGGCGAGACCGTCCACGTGGACTTCATCTCCGATGGCAACGACTGGGCCATCGACGTCGCGCTCGAGATGGGGCTGTCGCTCGGCCCCGACGGCCCGGTGTTCGTGCGCGGCGAGACCGGGCCGTTCGCCCCGTACCTGCCGAGCGGGGCGTATCTGTGAGGGTGCGGCCCGCCGTCCGGGGGGACATCCCGGAGATCGCGCGGCTCGTGGTGGCCGCGCAGGCCACGCACCGCGACTGGGCCGGCGACGTGCCGCAGCGCCCCGAGGCCGAGGAGGAGCTCGAGTGGGACCTGCGCTTCGCGCGCGCCAGCGCGTGGATCGCCGTGGCCGAGGACGACGACGGCTCGATCGCGGGAGCGGTCGCCTTCGCGCAGGCCACGGTGTCGCGGGAGGACCGGACGCCGGTCCGGGGCCTCGCGCACGTCAGCGCGGTGTTCGTGCGGCCCGACCGCTTCCGGCGCGGCGTCGCGCGCACGATGCTCGAGGCGGCCGAGGCCGCCATGCGCGATGCCGGCTTCGACCGCGCGCAGCTCTTCACGCTGGAGGGGTCGCCCGCCGAGCGGCTCTACACCGCCCTCGGCTGGCAGCGCGACGGCCGGCGCGAGCCCTACCCGCCGATGGACGTGCAGGTCGTCGCCTACGTCAAGGCGCTGTGACCCGAGCTAGTCGAAGGTGATCTCGCGCAACGCCGCCCAGCGCGGGTCCGGCGCCTTCTCGTGCGCGTGGCCGGGCTCGGCGGTGTTGAGGTCCGCGCCGCACTCCGGGCACAGGCCGCGGCACTCGGGCGTGCAGAGGATCTGCGAGGGCAGCGCCAGCGCGAGCGCGTCGCGCGCCCAGGCGTGGGCGTCCACCACGTCGCCGTCGACATAGGGCGAGTCGAGCTCCGCGCCGCCGCCGGCCTGGTCGACCTCACGGGCATCGACTTCGAAGGCCGGCGCGGCCGGCTCCAGGCAGCGCATGCACGGCCCGTGCAGCTCGGCGCGGAAGCGCAGCCGCAGCGACCAGCCGCCGTGGTTCATCTTCGCCACGTCGAGGCGCACCGGCACCGGCGACGGGGAGACGGCGTAGTCGTCGCCGCCCAGGGCGAACGGCTCGAGCGGCACCTCGAGGCCGAGGTGACGGCCCTCGCCGGCGCGCAGGCGCAGGGGCGCGAGGTCGAAGGTGTCGGTGCGGGCAGCCATGGCCCTTCCAGAGTAGGCGCTGCCTGGGCGCGCGAGCTAGGCCCGGGTGGTCTTCTCGCCGTGGTCGGCGAGGTGGCGCTTGACGATCTTGCCCGTCGCGTTGCGCGGCAGCTCGTCGAGGAAGACGATCTCGCGCGGCACCTTGAACGACGCGAGGTTGTCGCGGACGTAGGCCTTGAGGTCGTCCTCGGTGACGACGTCGGACGACGTGCACACCACGAACGCGCGCAGCCGCTGGCCGAACTGCTCGTCGGGCACGCCGACGACCGCCACCTCGTCGACCGCCGGGTGGTGGCTGAGGAGGTCCTCGACCTCGCGCGGGAAGAGGTTCTCGCCCCCGGAGATGATCATCTCGTCGTCGCGGCCGTCGACGAACAGGCGCCCGGCGGCGTCGAGGTGGCCGACGTCGCCGGTCGACATGAGGCCGTTGATGACCTCCTTGCTGCTGCCGCCGGTGTAGCCGTCGAAGACCAGCTCGTTGCCGACGAAGATGCGGCCGGTCTGGCCCTGCGGCACCTCGCGGCCCTCGTCGTCGTAGAGCCGGACGACGGTGCCGAACGGGGGGCGCCCCGCCGTGCCGGGGGCGGCACGCAGGTCCCGTGGCTGGGCGATCGTGGCCCAGGCGACCTCGGTCGAGCCGTAGAGGTTGTAGAGCACGTCGCCGAAGCGATCCATCACGTGCGTCGCCAGCGGGCCGGGGAGCGCGGAGCCGCTGGCGTCGATGATCCGCAGGTCGCGCAGGTCGTGGCGGTCGATGACCTCGTCGGGCAGCTCGAGGATGCGCTGCAACATGACCGGGACGACCGCCAGCGCGGTGCAGCGGTGCTGCGCGCAGGCGCTGAGCGTCCCCTCGGGGTCGAACTTGCGCCGCAGCACGAGCGTGGCGCCCAGCGCCATGCCGAGCGTGAAGTGCGCGAAGCCCCACGAGTGGAACATCGGCGCGGCGACCATCCACGGCTGCTCGGACCGCAGCGGGATCTTCGACAGGAAGCCCGCCGCCGGCGCCAGCGACTTGGGCTGGCTGCGGTTGGCGCCCTTCGGCGTGCCCGTCGTCCCCGAGGTGAGGATGACGACGCGGCCCTTCTCGGCCGGCGGCGTGAGGTTGGCGGTGTCGCCCCGGGCGATGAGGTCCTCGAGGACGGGGTCGGACGGACGAGCATCGCCGTCGACCCAGGCGACGAAGCGCTTGCGGCGCCGGCCGGCCTCGCGGACGAGCGGCTCGAACTCGTGGTCGTAGACGATCGCCTTGGGCTTCTCGCGCTTGCAGACATCGGTGATCTGCGGCCCGGCGAACATCGTGTTGAGGTAGAGCGCGTTGGCGCCCAGCTTCGAGCAGGCGACGGTCGCGTCGATGAAGCCGCGGTGGTTGCGGCAGAGGATCGCCACGCTGTCGCCCTCGCCGATGCCGAGGTCGCTCCAGGCGTTGGCCAGCGCGTTGGTGCGCTCGTTGACCTCGCGGAAGGTGAGCGTGCCCAGCTCGTCGATGATCGCCGGCTTGCCGGGGCGCCGGGCCGCCGAGACCTGGTAGCCGGCGGCGGGCGTGGGTCCCCACCGCAGCATGGTCACGAGCATGGAGAGCGCCTTCTCCGGCCGCATCGGGCGGATGACGCCCGCCTCGGCCAGCACCTTCGCGGCCTTCGCGCTGTGCGCCAGCTGATCGAAAACGTTCATCGGGCGCAAATATCGCAGTTACGGCAGGGCCAGGTCGTCGGGCGCGTCGCCGCGCTCGATCATCCGGTGGATGTCGC
This sequence comes from Baekduia sp., assembly GCA_035765735.1. Taxonomy (GTDB): domain Bacteria; phylum Actinomycetota; class Thermoleophilia; order Solirubrobacterales; family Solirubrobacteraceae; genus Baekduia. The sequence goes on from DASTWY010000065.1 coordinate 91,470, forward strand.
CGGCCCTGCGGGGGTTCAGAAAGACGTGCCGCTGCCCCACGCTCGGCTTCTCGGAGAGGAGCCCCGCCGCCAGCAGCGCCTCCCCGACGGCGTCGGCCAGCGCGCGGTCGTTGCCCGCGAAGCCGCGCGCCAGATGGGTGAAGTCGGTGTGGTAGCCGCCCCACTTCCCCATGCCGTCCAGGCGCTGCAGGATCCGGCGCGCGACACGCCGCGAGGGATCGGGGTCGTCGTGCGGGCGGGCGACGTCGGGCGTCCCGGCGGGCTGCAGGACGGCGAGGACGGCGTCCTCGTGCTCGGCGACGTCGGCGGGATCGGCCGGGCGGCCGCCGAGGCGCCCGACCTCGAGGGCGACGCGCAGCGGGTGCGTGGCCCCGATCGGGGGCCGCAGGTCGGCGGCGTCGTCGAGCGCGCCGGCGGGGAGCGCGACGGCGCGCGCGCGGAGCCGGTCGACGCCGGCGACCTGCTCCTCGAAGGCCAGCGGCACGAGCTCGGCGTCGGGCCGGCGGGCGGCGAGCCGCAGCGCCAGGTGGCCGTCGAGCGCCCCGGCGGTCAGCTCGCCGGTGCCCGCCGCCTCGACGAGCGCGCCGACCAGCGCCGCCGTGAGCAGCCACGCGCGCTCCTCGACCGCGTCGGGATCGGCGCGCAGCTCGGGCGCGACGGGGGCGACGGCGACCAGGCCGCCGTCGAGTCCGGCGGCGACGGCGACCACGACCGGGTGCTCGTAGCCCGACCGCGTCCGTGACAGCTCGCGCGCGCCGTGCTCCAGCTCGCGCGCGAGCAGCGCTCGGACCTGCCCGACGCGCTCGCGCGGCGCGCGCACGCCGCCGGCCTCGGCCAGCGCGTCCTCGATGCCGGTGAGCGTCGGGCGCATTGCGCCGCAGCGTACGGCGCCCGTGGGCGGCGTCATGCAGTCCGTCCGTCCCGCCGCCCAGACTGGACGGCCCCGAATGAAGCTCGTCCACGCCGCCGACATCCACCTCGACAGCCCGATGCACGGGCTGTCCGCCTACGACACCGCCCCGGTGGCGGAGCTGCGGCTGGCGACGCGCGAGGCGCTGCGCAACCTCGTCGACCTCGTCCTGGACGAGCGGGCCGAGGTGCTGCTGATCGCCGGCGACCTGTACGACGGCGACTGGGAGGACTACGCGACCGGCGCCTTCTTCGTCCGGCAGGCCCAGCGCCTGGCCGAGGCCGGCGTGCGCGTGGCGATGCTCGCCGGCAACCACGACGCGCGCAGCCGCATCACGCGGGGGCTGCGGCTTCCCGACAACGTCCACGTCCTGCCCGTCGACGCCCCCGGCACGATCGTCTTCGACGACATGGGGCTGGCCGTGCACGGGCAGGGCTACGCGACGCAGGCCGTCGTCGACGACCTGTCGCTCGCCTATCCCCGGCCGCTGCCCGGGCTGGTCAACGTCGGCCTGCTCCACACGAGCGCCGACGGGCGGCCGGGCCACGAGCGCTACGCGCCCTGTCGCGTCGACCGGCTGGCCGCCCACGGCTACGACTACTGGGCGCTCGGCCACGTCCACCAGCGCGAGCTGCTGCACGCCGACCCGCCGATCCTCTTCCCCGGCTGCCTGCAGGGCCGTCACGTCCGGGAGGCCGGGCCGAAGGGCGCCACGGTCGTCGAGCTCGACGGCGGGGCGCCCCCGGTGCTGACCGAGCACGTGCTCGACCACGTGCGCTGGGCGGTGTGCGAGGTCGACGCGTCCTCCCATGCCGGCGTCGACGAGGTCCTCGCCACCGTCGAGGCCGAGCTGCGCGGAGCGGTCGAGGCGGCGGACGGGCGGCTGCTCGCCGTGCGCGTCGAGCTGCGCGGCGCGTCGCCCGCGCACGCGGCGCTCGTCCGGGCGGGCGACGAGCTGCGGTGGGAGGTGCGCTCGCGGGCCGCCGACGTCGGCGGCGACGGCGTGTGGGTCGAGCAGGTCAAGCTGCGCACGGCCCCGGAGCGCAGCGTGTCGGCCGACGGGGACGACGTCTTCGCCGAGCTCGTCCGCGCGCTGCACGTGACCGCCGCCGACGACGCCGCGATCGCCGCGCTGGGCGGCGAGCTCGAGCCCCTCGTCGGCAAGCTGCCCGCGGCGCTGCGGGCGGAGTGGGATCCGTCCTCGCCCGACGTCGTCCGCGAGCTGGTCGGCGAGCTCGCCGACCTGCTGCCGGCGCGGCTGCTGGGTGATGCCGCGTGATCCGCATCTCGCGCCTGGACCTCGAGCGCTGGGGCCACTTCGACGACCGCTCGATCGGGTTCGCCGGCCCGGGGCGCCTGCACGTCGTCTACGGCGACAACGAAGCGGGCAAGTCGACGACGCGCCGCGCCGTCTCGGCGCTGCTGTTCGGCATCCCGGCGCGCACCGTCGACCGCCGCGGGCGCAGCTACGGCGACCTGCGGGTGGGCGCGCTGCTGGAGCTCGACGGCCGGCCGACGGAGCTCGTGCGGCGCAAGGGCAACAAGGACACGCTGCTGGACCGCGACGGCCAGCCCCTGGACGAGGCGCCGCTCGTGCAGGCCCTCGGCGGGCTGACCGCCGAGGTGCACGCCGGGCTGTTCGAGATCACCCATGGCTCGCTGGTCGAGGGCGGCCAGGAGCTGCTCGAGGGTCGTGGCGCCGTCGGCGAGTCGCTGTTCGCGGCCGCGGCGGGCACGAGCCGCCTGCACCGCCTCCTCCGCGGGCTCGAGGCCGAGGCAGACGAGATCTTCACCCCACGCGGCACGAAGAAGGAGCTCAACGCGGCGCTGCGGGCGCACGACAGCGCGGCCAAGGCGGTCCGCGAGCTGGCGCTGCGCCCGGCCGAGCACGCCCGGCTCGCCGCCGAGGTGCGGGAGCTCGATGCCGAGGCGGCCGACGCCGGTGCGGCGCTGGCCGACGCCCAGCACGAGATCGAGCGGCTCAGCCGGCTGCGCGGCGCGCTGCCCGCGGTGGTCCGCCGCGACGCGCTGCTGCGCGAGCGCGCCGGCCTCGGCGACGTCCCCACCCTGGCGGCCGACGCCGCGACGCGCCGCGAGGCCGCCAGCGAGCGGCGTGACGCCGCGCGCGTCAGCGCGCGCACGGCCCAGCAGGCCATCGCACGGGTGCGCCCGCGGCTGGAGGGGCTCGAGGTCGACGACGCCCTCCTGGCCCGCGCCGACGAGGTGCTCGAGCTGCTGTCGCGGGCCCGCGTCGTGCGCGAGGACCGTGAGACGCGTGTGCAGGTGGAGGCGGCGCTGGCCGACGAGGAGGCAGCCCTCCAGCGGCTGCTCGGCGCGCTGGCGCCGGCGCTCGGCGGCCGGTCCCTGGAGCAGGTGACGCTGGACGACGCCGCGCGCGAGCGGCTCGACCGCTGCCTCGAGGCCCGTGCCGGGGTCGAGCAGCGGGTCGCCGGCGCGACGGCCGCGCTCGAGGAGGCCCAGCGCCGTGCGGGCGCCGACGCCGCGGCGCTGGAGCGCGCGCCGGTGCCCGCCGACGACGCCGGCCTGGTGGCTGCCCTGCGCGCGGCGCGGCCGGCGGTCGCCGGCGAGGAGACGGCCGCGCACGTCCGCGGCGAGGCGGCGGAGGCCCGCACCTGCGCCGCCCGCGCGGCCGTCGACGCGGTCGGCGCGCAGGCGGGTGCCGCGGACGGCGCAGCGCTCGCCGCCCGGCTGGCGGAGATCCCGGTCCCGCATCCCGACGAGATCGAGCGGCTGCTGCGCGTGCACGCGGAGCTGGCCGACGCGGCGCAGCGCCTGCGCGGCGACGAGCGGCGGCTGGCGGACGAGCGCGAGGCGCTGGCCGCCGAGCGCGCGGGTGCCGCCGGGGCGACGCCGCTGCCCGAGCCTGGGGCGCTGCACGCGGCGCGCGCGGCCCGTGCGGCGCGATGGCGTGAGGTGCGCGCCGCGCTGGCGGCGCCGGTCGACGACCCGGACGCGCTCGCCGAGGCGTTCGAGGCCGCCGTCGCGGGCGCCGACGCGATCGCCGACCAGCAGCTCCAGCACGCCGACGAGGTGGCGCGCGTGGCGGCGCTCGATCGCCGCCTGGCCGAGGCGGGCGTGCGCGCCGAGGGGCTCGCGCGCCGCCGGGAGGAGCACGAGGCCGCGCTCGCCGGCGCGAGCGCGACCTGGGCCGCGGCGTGGGCGGGCGCCGGGACGCTGGCGCCGGCGCCCGAGGCCGCCACGGCGTTCCTGGCCGCGCGCGAAGCTGTCCTCGCCCACGTCGCCCGGGCCGAGGACGCCGTGCGGCGCGCCGAGGCCCTGGAGGCCGACGCGCGGCGTCACGCCGCGGCGCTGTCCGGCGCGCTGGTGGCGGCCGGGGCGAGCGTCGCGCCGGGTGCCACCCTGGCCGCGCTCGTGGAGCAGGCCGACGCCCACGCCACGGCCCTGCGCGACCGACGCACGGCGCGGGAGCAGCTCGAGGACGCCGCGCACCGCTCCGCCACGGCCCGCGCCGAAGCCGAGGTCGAGGGCCAGCGGGCGCAGGCCGACCTCACCGCGTGGCGGACGTCGTGGGAGGGGCTGCGCGACGACTGCGGGCTGGATGCGGCGCTCTCGCCCGAGGACGCCCTCGGCGCCCTGCGGAGGCTGGCCGACGCCAGCGCGCGTCAGGCCCGCGTCGACGAGCTGCGGCGGGACGCGGACGCGATCGAGCGCCGCGCCGAGCAGCTCGACGCGGACGTCGCGGCGCTCTGCGAGGCCGCGGCGCCCGACCTCGTCGACGTCCCGGCCGCCGTCGCGGTCGCCACGCTGCACCAGCGGGTGGAGGCCGCGCGCGCCGCGGCCGGAGAGCGGCAGACGCTGAGCGCCGAGCTGGCCGCCCACGGGGACGACCTGCGCGAGGCCGAGGCGGAGATCGCCGCCGCCGAGGAGGCCCTCGCCGAGCTGCGCCGCGCGGCCGGCGCGGCCGACGACGCCCAGCTCGCCGCCGCGGAGGCGCGCGCGGCGCGCGCGGCGGCGCTGCACGCCCAGGTCGCCGAGCTCGAGGCCGACATCGCCGCCTCCGGCGGGGCGCCGCTCGAGGAGGTCGTCGCGGCGGTGGGCGAGCTGGACGCCGACGCCGTGCCCGCGCGCCTCGAGGCCCTGTCAGCCGAGCGCGACGCCCTGCGCGAGCGCCGCGACGCGGCCCGGGAGGCGCTCGTCCGGGCGACCGACCGCCTCGCCGCCCAGGAGCGCTCGGAGGAGGCCGCCGCAGCGGCGCAGGCCGCGGCCGGGCATCTCGCCACGATCCGCACGCTCGCCGAGCGGTACGCGCGCGCCCGGCTGGCGCAGCGCGTTCTGCGCGACGCCATCGAGCGCTACCGCACCGAGCACGAGGGTCCGATGCTGGCCCGGGCCAACGAGCTGTTCCCGGCGCTGACCTGCGAGCGCTACGCGCGCCTGCTGACCGAGCTCGACGAGCACGACGAGTGGGTGCTCGTGGCGCAGGCCGCCGACGGGACGCGGCTGCGGGTCGAGGAGCTCAGCGACGGCACCCGCGAGCAGCTGTTCCTCGCGCTGCGCCTGGCGGCGATCGAGCGCTACGTCGAGGTGGCCGGCCCGATGCCGGTGATCTTCGACGACGTGCTGCTCGAGTCCGACGACGCCCGGGCGGCGCAGATCCTCGCGGTCCTCGGCGACCTCGCCGAGCGCACCCAGGTCATCGTGCTCACGCACCACCGGCACCTCGTGGCGCTGGCCGCCGCGGCCGTGGGCGACGAGCGCCTCGACCTCGTCGCGCTCGACACGGCGGCCGCTGCCGCCGACGAGGACGGGACGCGAGTCGAGCCGCCGCCGCTCCACGAGGAGCTGGCCGGGGCGCTCCGCGGCGCCGCCGAGAGCGAGCCCGCCGCCGCCGAGCCCGGCCCCGGCGAGCAGTCGACGCTGCTCTAGCCGCCCTGGAGGGCGTGCGCGAACGCCTCGCGCGCCGCGTCGCCGTGGACGGCGAAGACGATCCGCTCCAGCGCCGATCCCGCGGCGAGGTGGCGCTGCACCTCCTCGACCTCGATGGCGGCCGCGTCGGCGAGCGGGAAGCCCCCGACGCCCGTGCCGAACGCCACCAGCGCCAGCGAGCGCGCGCCCAGCTCGTCGGCGCGCCGCAGCGTCGCGGCGGTGGCGCGCCGGATGATGTCCGCCGACGTCGGGCCGCCGAGCTCCATCGTCGCGGCGTGGATGACCCACCGCGCGGGCATGTCGCCCGCCGTGGTCTCGACGGCCTCGCCGAGCCCGATCGGCGCGACCCGCCGGCTCTCCTCGTCGACCGCCGGACCGCCGGCGCGGCTGATCGCCCCCGCGACGCCGCCGCCGTGCAGCAGCCGCGTGTTGGCCGCGTTGGCGATCGCGTCGACGGCGAGCGTCGTGATGTCGACGTCGAGAACCTCGATCCGGGCGCCCATGCGCCCGAACTCTAGGCCTCGACCGCTTCCTCTTCCTTGCCCTGCAAGCGCTCGCGGCCGCGGCGCACGGCGGCGATGAACTTCGAGAGGTTGACCTCGAGCGTGTTGAGGATCTCGTCGGCGTAGTCCTCGGCGCCCAGGCGGATCTCCCGCTCGCGGGCACGCGCGTCCTCGACGATCTCCTCGGCGGCGCGCTCAGCCTCGCGAGTGACCTCCTGCTCGGAGACCAGCTCCTCCTGCTTGCGCACGGCGTCCTTGACGATGCGCTCAGCCTCGCGCTTCGCCTCGGCGAGCATCTCCTGCCGCTCCTTCACGATCCACCGCGCCTGCTTGATCTCCTCGGGGATCGTGGCGCGCATCTGGTCGAGGATGTCGTAGATCTGCTCGCGATCCACGCGGACCTCGTCCGTCAGCGGCACCTTCTTGGCGTTGTGGACGAGATCGTCGAGCTTGTCAATCAGGACCAGGACGTCCATGGCAAAGGGTCTTTCGTTATCGGGTGAGCTCTTCCTTCAGTCGGCGGGCGACGCGCTCAGGCACGAGGCTGTCGATGTCGCCGCCGAACGTGGCGAGCTCCTTCACGCCACTGGAGCTGAGGAAACTGTACTGCGGGCCGGCCATCAGGTAGAGGGTGTCGACATCAGGAGCCTGCATCCGGTTGAGCTGGTGCATCTCGAACTCGTACTCGAAGTCCGAGATCGCGCGCAGGCCCTTGACGATCGTGTTTGCCCCGATCGAGCGCGCGAAATCCACCACGAGCACGCTGAACGGCTCCGCGCGCACGTTCGGCAGGTCCTTCGTTGCCTCCTCGATGAACGACAGCCGCTCCTCGATGGCGAACAGCGGCTTGTTCTTGCGGACCGAGACGTTGACGACCGCCACCACGACCTCGTCGAACAACTCGGCGCAGCGCCGGATCACGTCGAGGTGGCCGTTGGTGATGGGGTCGTAGCTGCCCGGGCAGACGGCGATGCGCTTGTCGGTGGTCATGCGGTGTGGATGCGAAGCAGGGTGTCGCCGTAGCGGCGTTCGAACGTGGTGGCCAGGCCTGGGAGCTCGAGGGGCGCGCGCCGGTCGCTCTCGCCGACGACGCGCGCGCCCGGCGCCAGCACCGGCGGCAGCGCCGCTGCGAGCTGCGGTCCCAGCCCGGCCGCGAGCCGGTACGGAGGGTCGATGAGGACCAGATCGTATGTCTCGCCCGCCTCGCGTGCGTCCCGCAGGGCGCGCAGCGCGTCGCGGCGGCGCACGACGGCCTCCTCATCACCGACCCCGAGCGCCTCCAGGTTGCTCCGGATCACGGTGGCGGCGCGGCCGTCGCGCTCGACCAGCACGACCCGCTCCGCGCCCCGCGAGAGGGCCTCGATGGCCAGCGCGCCGGAGCCTGCGAACAGGTCGAGGACGACCTCGCCGTCGAGCGGCCCGAGCGCGGAGAACAGCGCCTCGCGCACCCGGTCGGACGTCGGCCGCGTCCCCTCCCCCGGCGGCGCCTGCAGCCGCCGCCCGCCGAACCGCCCCGCTACGACGCGCATGGTCTTCCAGAGCCGCGGGAGCGAGCCCCCTCGGAGGCAAGCCCTCTGGGCGCAGCCTTCGCGGCGTGCTGCCGCTCCAGCGCGCGAGCGCCCTGCGCGAGTCGCGCCATCCTCATGCGGCGACCGGCTCGCGCTCGAGCGCGGCGAGCGCGTCGCGCAGCAGCGCATGCTCGGGCGCGGACAGCTGGGGATCGGTCTCGAGCAGGCCCGCCGCGCAGGCGTGCGCCTCCTGCAGCACGCCGGCGTCGTCGGGCAGCCGCGCGAAGCGGAACCGCGCGAGCCCCGACTGGCGGGTGCCGGTCAGCTCGCCCTCGCCGCGCAGCTCGAGGTCGATCTCGGCGAGCTGGAAGCCGTCGGAGTGCTCGGCGAGCGCGCGCAGCCGCCGGGACTCCCGCGGTCCGAACAGCAGGCACAGCGACGCATGCGCCCCGCGGCCCACGCGCCCGCGCAGCTGATGCAGCTGCGAGATGCCGTAGCGGTCGGCGTCCTCGACGACCATCACGGTCGCGTTGGGGACGTCGATGCCGACCTCGATCACGGTCGTGGCCACCAGCACGTGCGCGGCCCCGGAGCTGAAGCGCTCCATCGCCTCGGCCTTCTCCGCCGGGCGCATCTGCCCGTGCAGGAGGACGACCTCGAAGTCCCGCAGCTCGCCCTGGCGCAGCCGCTCGTACTCCTCGGTCGCCGCGCGCGCGTTCAGCGCCTCGGACTCGCTGACCAGCGGGCAGACGACGAACGCCTGGCGCCCGGCGCGCAGCTCCTCGCGGATCCGCTCGTAGGCCCGCGCCCGCTCGCGCTCGGTCGAGCACACGTGGGTGGCGATCGGCTGCCGCCCGCGCGGCAGCTCGCGCAGCGCGGTGACGTCGAGGGCCCCGAAGGTCGCCAGCCGCAGCGTGCGCGGGATCGGCGTAGCCGTCATGTGGAGCACGTGCGGCACCAGATCCCGTCCGGCCCGCCCAGCCTTCGCGTCCAGCGCGGCCCGCTGCCGGACGCCGAAGCGGTGCTGCTCGTCGACGACGGCGACGAGCAGCTCCGCGAAGACGACCGCGTCCTCGATCAGCGCGTGGGTTCCGACGACGAGCGCGAGCTCCCCGGTGGCCAGGCGGCCCAGGATCTCGCGGCGCCGGCCCGCGGGCGTCGACCCGGTGAGCAGCGCGACGCTCAGCAGCGAGTCGCCCAGGAGCGCCTGCAGCGTGGCGAAGTGCTGCTCGGCCAGCGTCTCGGTCGGCGCCATCAGCGCCGCCTGGCCGCCGTGCTCGACGGCGCGCAGCATGGCGTGCAGCGCCACGACGGTCTTGCCGGAGCCGACCTCGCCCATCAGCAGGCGCTGCATCGGGCGGTCGCGGGCCAGGTCGGCGTCGACCTCCTCCATCGCGCGGCGCTGGTCGCCGGTGGGCGCGAACGGCAGCAGCTCGTCGCGCCAGCGGGCGCTGAGCGTCGCCGGATCGGCCAGCGGCCGGGCACGCACGCCGGAGCGCCGCTCCTCGCGCAGCCGCAGCTGCACGATCTGGTCGAGCAGCAGCTCGTCGAAGGCCAGCCGCCGCCGTCCGGCCTCGTGGTCGCCGAAGTGCGCCGCGGCCACGGCGGCCTGCTTGTCGGGCAGCCGGTGGGCGACGCGCAGGCGGGCCGGGAGCGGCTCTACGACATCGGCGATCGCGTCGCGGTTGGCCTGCACGAGCGCGAGGATCTGCGTCGAGTTGATGCCCTTCGTCGCCGGGTACTGCGCCGCGCCGCGGGCCTCGCCCGCGGCCTCCGCGCCGGCATCGACCATGGCGTCCGTTCGGGCGTGGGCGTTGACGCGGAAGCGGTTGCGGGTGGGCGGGACCAGCTTGCCGGAGAGCATCAGCCGCGTCCCCGGCGGATACTGGGCCGAGAGCCACGGCTGGTTGAAGAACGTGGCCTTCATGATGCCGGTGCCGTCGCTGACCGTCGCCTCGACGAGCGGCTTCATCCCGCGCCGCCGCACGGGGCGCGACGTGATCGACCGGACCTCGACGAGCACCGTGGCCGTCTCGTCGATCGCCAGCTCGGCGATCGTGCGCGCCTCGCCGGTGGCCCGTGGCAGGTGCTCGAGCAGCGCGCCGACCGAGGTCAGGCCGAGGGACTCGGCCGCCTCGGCGGCGGTGGCGGGCCGGATCGCCAGCGGCCGGTCGAGCCGCGAGGGGCGCGGCCAGCGCACGGGCGCGGCGGCCAGCTCGGCGTCCGTCAGCTCGCGCGGGTCGGCGAAGGCGCGCACGGCCTCACTCGGCCGCGAGCAGCCACCACCAGGACGGCTGCCCGCCGTCCTCGAGCTCGAGCTCCACGCCGGCCGGGGCGAGCGCCGCGACCGCGCTGGCGTCCAGCGGCGCGCCCGCGCCCTCGATGCAGGTGAGCAGCTCGGCGTCCTCGGCCAGCCGGTCGAGCACGGCGCGCAGCGTCGGCACGGGCTCACCCCAGGCCACCAGGTCGTCCTCGACGTAGCCGACGGCGTCGCCGACGCCGAAGCGGCCGTCCGGGTCCGAGCGCGCGGCCGGCGCCACCCCGCCGGTGCGCACGGCGTCGAGCGCGGACCGCATGGCGAACGCGTTCTCCCCCGCGGGGCGATCGACGTTGAGCGCCAGGGCCGCCGCGAGGCCCGCCTGCTGCGACCGGCACGGGATCACGTGCACGACCTTGTCCGACAGCTCCGCGGCGCGCTCTGCGGCCATGAAGACGTTCGAGCTGTTGGGCAGGACGACCACCTCCTCGGCCGGCACCGCGTGGATGCCCGCGAGGATCTCCATCGTCGACGGGTTCAGCGTCGGCCCGCCGTCGAGCACGGCGGCGCCCAGGCTCTCGTAGAGCGCGACAAGCCCCTGGCCGGACACGACGGCCAGCGCCCCGCAGCACTGCGACGCCGCGGCGTGTGCCGGCAGCCCCGCGGCGGCCTCGGCCGGCACGGGCACGTCGGCGGCCACGACGAGGCGCTCCTGGCGCTCGGCGACCTGGGCGTGCATGTCGGCCACGTCGAGCCGCGAGACCTCGCCGGCGCCGGCGAACACGTCGGTCGCCCGCTCCGGCTCGTCCGTGTGGACGTGCACCTTCAGCGTCTTGCGATCGCCGACGACCAGGACCGAGTCGCCGATCGCCTCGAGCAGCGGCGTGAACCGCGCGGCGTCGAGGTCGTCGCCGGTCACCGCGAAGTTCGTGCAGTAGCGGTACGTCGAGCTGTCGTGCTCGGGGTGCGTCACGCGCGCCGGGCTGGCGTGGTGCTCGAGCTCGGGCGGGTCGGTGCCCCGCAGCGCGGCGACGACGCCGGCGAGCACGATCGTCACGCCGTAGCCGCCGGAGTCGACGACCCCGGCCTCGCGCAGCGCCGGGAGCAGGTCGGGGCCGCGCTTGACCGACGCCTCGCCGGCCACGATCGCCCGCTCCAGCGCGTCGGCCAGCAGCAGGTTCTGCATCTCGGGCCCCGCGTCGGCGGCCAGCCGGCGGGCCTCGTCCGGCAGGTGCGCGAGGTCGGACGCCACGGCCGTCGCCATGTCGCGCACGACCGTCAGCATCGTCCCCTCGACCGGCTCGCGGACCGACGCGTAGGCCCGCTGGGCGGCCCGTGCGAACGCCGCGCCGAGCAGCACCGGGTCGACGAGCTCGCCGGGGCGCGAGATGAGCTCCTCGGCTGCGCCGCGGATGAGCTGGGAGAGGATGACGCCGCTGTTGCCGCGGGCGCCGAGCAGCGCCGCGCGCGCGACCGCCTCGACGATCTCGTCGCGGCCGATCTCGTCGATCGAGCGGTGGTCGTCCAGCGCCAGCCGGTCGAGCTCCTCCAGCACCGCGCGCAGGGTCAGCGCCATGTTGTCGCCCGTGTCGCCGTCGGCGACCGGGAAGACGTTCAGGTCGTTGATCTCCTGGCGGCGCGACTCCAGATGCGCGAGCGCGCCCTGCATGGCGACGCGGAAGCGGACGAGACTGGGGTCGGACACGGGAGGACCGTACCGATCGGGTCGGCTGGGACGGCGGAGACGGGTGGCACGCCGACGCGGCCTAGACGGCCTTGGTGACCTTGCCGGCCTTGAGGCAGCGCGTGCAGACGTAGACGCGCCGCGGAGCGGAGCCGACGAGGACGCGGACCTTCTGGAGGTTCGGCTCGAACCGCCTCTTGGTCGCGCGCATCGAGTGGCTGCGGCTCTGGCCGAACGCGGGACCCTTCCCGCAGCTGTGACAGACCTTCGACATTCGGCGGCGGAGTGTAGCGGGCCGGCGGCCGCAGGGCGGCGCGGGTCGGAAGGCGGTCGCCCACCCCCTGATCCCAGGAGTATCCGTGCCGGACCGGGGGTACGCGCGAGTCGATGCCCGTCGCGCAGCCGCAGGTCGACCTGCCACCCCGCTACCGGGTCGTGCGGCACATCGCCAACGGCGGGATGGCCGCCGTCTACGCCGCCGAGGACTCCGTGCTCGAGCGCCTCGTGGCGATCAAGGTGCTCGGCCAGGGCTACGCCGCCGACCCGGCCGCCCGCCGCCGCTTCACGCGCGAGGCGCGTGCTGCCGCCCGCGTCTCCGACCACCCGCACGTCGTCACGATCTTCGACACCGGCGAGCACGACGGCACGGCGTTCATCGTCATGGAGCTCCGCGCCGGCGGCTCGCTGGCCGACCGCCTGCGCCGCGGCGATCCCGTGCCCACGCCGACGGCGGTGCGCTGGCTCCGCGAGGCCGCCTCCGCCCTCGACGCCGCGCACGCGGCCCAGGTCGTCCATCGCGACGTCAAGCCCGGCAACCTGCTGCTCGACGAGCAGGGCCGGCTGGCGGTCGGCGACTTCGGCATCGCGTCGCTGGCGGACGACACCTCGCTGACCCAGGCCGGGCAGGTGCTCGGCACCGCCGCCTACCTCTCGCCCGAGCAGGCGACCGGCCAGCCCGCGACGCCCGCCAGCGACCGCTACAGCCTCGCCGTCGTCGCCTACGAGCTGCTCTGCGGGCGCAAGCCCTTCGACGGCGACACCCCCGTCGCCCAGGCGCGCGCGCACGTGGAGGTCGACCCGCCGACCCCCACGGGGCCGTGCCAGGCGGCGGCCGCCGCCCTGAAGCACGGGCTGGCCAAGGACCCCGCGCAGCGCCCCGCCACGGCGATGGCGTTCATCGACGAGCTCGACGCGGCGCTCGGCGACCACACCGCGGTCACGCGCTCGCTGCCGCCCACCGACCCGACGAAGCCCGTCGCGGGCGAGCGCGCGCCGCGCCGGCCCCGGGCCCCGCGCACACCGGTCCCGGTCCCGGTCCCGGCCGCCGCCGCGCCGTCGGCACCGGCCCGGACGTCGCGCCCACGCACCCCGGCGCCGGAGACGGCCCCGCCCTATGCGCCGCCGCCGCGCCGCCGCACGGGCTCGTGGCTGCTCGGCGCCCTCGCGGCGGTCGCGCTCGCCGCCGGAGCCGCCGGCGCGGTCGTGCTCGCCAACAGCCAGGACGGGGGCGGTGGCGGCGCTCAGGCCACCCGCTCGGGGGCGGGCGGCTCCGGCAAGACGCACGCGGCGAAGCGCAAGGGCCACAAGCAGGCCGGCGGCCACAAGCAGGCCAAGCCCAAGAAGGCCAAGCAGCAGGACCAGCCCGCGCAGGCGCAGGCGCCGGCCCCGGACCCTACGACGGCGCCGGCGGCCGAGACGACCCCGGCGCCGGTCGACACGTCGACCACCACCGCCACCGACCAGCGGACCGCCAGCCAGCTCAACGACGCGGGGTACGCGCTGCTGCCGGGCGACCCGGAGCAGGCCATCCCGCTCCTCCAGCAGTCGGTCACCAAGTACCGCGCGGAAGGGGACACGTCGAGCCTCGGGTACGCGTACGCGCTGTACAACCTCGGCCACGCCCTGCGGCTGGGCGGCCGCCCGGATGAGGCCATCCCGTACCTCCAGGAGCGGCTGCAGGTCAGCGACAACCAGCGCGGCACGGTCAAGAAGGAGCTGGCCGCCGCCGAGCGGGACGCGGGCCAGACCGGGTAGCGCCGGGGCCGCCGGCGTCCCCGCGGTCGCCCTAGGAGCGCTCGGGAACCCGCGGGCGCTCCGGTGCTTCGCCGGAGCGGACCCTAGGAGCGCTCGGGGACCCGCGGGCGCTCCGGCGCGTGCTCCGGACGCCGGGTCGGGCGCGGGTAGCGCTCGCCGATCCGGCCGGGCTCGCGCAGGCGCACGGGGCTGGGCGCCGCGTCGGGCAGCGGCGTCGGCGCGAGGACGCCGCCGCCGTCGCCGGGATCGTCCGCGGACGGAGCGTCGGGCCCGCCGCCGCCGCGGCCGTCGTCGTCGCGCGGCCACAGCTCGCGCCAGTCGAAGTCGCCGTCGAGCAGCGCCCACACGAGCACGCCGGCGCCGATGAAGTGCACGACCACGGTGATGACGAGTGCGACGACTTCGACGGTCACGCCCGCAGCCTACCGCTCAGGCTGGGCGCGCTCGCGCGAATGTCAGCCGGCGAGCGACCCACTACGCCGTCAGGCCGGCCATGTGCTCCTTGATCTTCAGCAGCGCCAGCACCGCCTCGGCCGCATGGCGGCCGGAGTCGCGCTTGTCACCGCCGGAGCGCGCGAGCGCCTGCTCGAGCGTGTCGACGGTCAGCACGCCGAAGGCGCACGGCACGCCGGTCTGGAGCTGCACGTCCTGGATGCCGCGCGCCGCCTCGCCGCAGACGTAGTCGTAGTGGTCGGTCTCGCCGCGGATCACCGCGCCGAGGCACACGACCGCCGCGTAGCGCCCGGACTCGGCCGCGAGCTTCGCCGCCATCGGCAGCTCGTACGCGCCCGGGACGTCGAGCTCGTCGACGTCCGTGACGCCGGCCTCCTCGAGCACCGCGCGCGCCCCGGCGACGAGCCGGTCGGCGAGGTCCCCGTAGAACCGGCCGACCGCGAGCGCGACCCTCACGCCGCACCCTCGCGCTCGTCGGCGCCATCCGGGCTCTGGACCGGCAGCGTGCCGGTGCTGCGGACCTCGTCCTGGAGGTGCTCGTCGTGGAGCATCTCCTCGTCGAGCGCGAGGCCCTGGTGGTGGAGCCGGTGGCCCATGCGCTCGGCCTTCGTGCGCAGGTACGCCTCGTTGTGCGGGTTGGGCGCGTGCTCGATCGGCACCTGGTCGCTGACGCGCAGGCCGTAGCCCTCCAGGCCGCGGATCTTCTTCGGGTTGTTCGTGAGGATCCGGATCGAGCTGAGCCCCAGGTCGGCGAGGATCTGCGCGCCGATGCCGTAGTCGCGCAGGTCGGCCGGCAGCCCGAGCTTGAGGTTGGCGTCGACGGTGTCGAGGCCCTCCTCCTGCAGCTTGTAGGCCTTCAGCTTGTTGAGCAGGCCGATGCCGCGGCCCTCCTGTGCGAGGTAGAGCAGCACGCCCTCCCCCTCGCGCTCGATCATCGAGAGCGCCGACTCCAGCTGCTCGCCGCAGTCGCAGCGCAGGGAGTGGAACACGTCGCCGGTCAGGCACTCGGAGTGCACGCGCACCAGCACGTCCTCCTTGCCGGCGACGTCGCCCTTGACGAGCGCGACGTGGTGCTTGTCGTCGATCAGCGAGCGGTAGCCGTAGACGGTGAAGTCGCCGAAGCCGGTGGGCATCGCCGTCGAGACCACGCGCTCGACGAGCTTGTCGTTGCGGCGGCGGTAGGCGATCAGGTCGGCGATCGTGATCATCCGCAGGCCGTGCTTGTGGCAGTACGCGGCGAGGTCGCCGACGCGCGCCATCGAGCCGTCCTCGTTCTGGATCTCGCAGATGACGCCCGCGGGGATGCAGCCCGCCATGCGCGCCAGGTCGACGGACGCCTCGGTGTGGCCGGTGCGCTCCAGCACGCCGCCGGCCTTGGCCTTCAGCGGGTGCACGTGGCCCGGCACCACGATGTCGGCCTTGCCCTTCTGCGGGTCGACCGCCGTACGCATCGTGTGCGCCTGGTCGGCGGTGCTGATGCCGGTCGTCACGCCCTCCCGGGCCTCGATCGTGACGGTGAACGGCGTCTCGTGCGCGGACTCGTTCTTGAGCGTCATGAGCTCGAGGCCGAGCTCGTCGCAGCGGTCCGGGGTCAGCGTCAGGCAGATCCAGCCGCCGGCCTGCCGGGTCATGAAGTTGATGTCGTCGGAGGTGACGTACTCGGCGGCCATGACGAGGTCGCCCTCGTTCTCGCGGTCCTCGTCGTCGACGACGACCACCATCTTGCCGGCGGCGATGTCCTCCAGCGCCTCCTCGATGGTCGCGAACTCCACGTCCGTCCGGGACGGTGCCTTCATGTGCGGCTCACCAGCTTCTCCACGTACTTGGCCAGGACATCGACTTCCAGGTTGACGGTGCGGCCCACGGCCGCCACCCCGAGATTCGTCCGCTCGAGCGTCTCGGGGATGAGCGAGATGTCGAACGAGGCGTCGTCGACGCGGGCGACGGTGAGGCTCACGCCGTCGACGGCGATCGAGCCCTTCTCGACGACGTAGCGCAGCAGCTCCGCGCCGGCCTCGATCGTCACGACGCGGGCGAAGCCGTCGTCGCGGACGCCGGCGATCACGCCGACGCCGTCGACGTGGCCCTGCATGATGTGGCCGCCCAGCCGCGCGTCGGCGCGCAGCGCCAGCTCGAGGTTCACCCGCGATCCCGCGTCGAGCTCGGTGAGCGACGAGCGCCGCAGCGACTCGTGCATGACGTCGAAGCCGAAGCGCCGGCCGCAGATCCCCGTCGCGGTCAGGCACACGCCGTTGACGGCGACGCTGTCGCCCTCGCGCACCTCCTCCGCCAGGCGCGACTCGACGGTCAGCACCGCCCCGTCGGCGGTCCGATCGACCGCGACGACCGTGCCCAGGTCCTCGACCAACCCCGTGAACATGGTCCTCACCACTCTCGCAGGCGTGCGCTGATCAGCACGTCGTCGGCGATCCGCTCGCAGTCGAGCGTCAGGGCGCGCAGCGCGTCGGTGATGCGCTCGACGCCCTCGCCCTCGAGCGGGTCGCGCGCCTTGCTGCCGCCGAGCAGCAGCGGCGCCAGGAAGAGCCGGATCTCGTCGATCTCCCCGGCGTCCAGGAAGGCCCCAGCGAGGTGCGGGCCGCCCTCCAAGAGGATCGCGGCGACGCCCTGCTCGCCGAGCTGGTCGAGCGCCGATCGCACGCGCGCGGGCTCATGCTCGCCGGTGGCGACGATGACGTCGGCGCCGGCGGTCTCCAGCGCGTCGGTCGCCGAGCGCGGCGCGGCGCGGGAGACCACGACGGTCAGCGGCACCTCCGGCGCCTGCTCGACGAGTCGTGAGCCCAGCGGCAGGCGCGCGGTGGCGTCGAAGACCACCCGACGCGGTTGCCGCAGATCCGGGAGGTCGGGGTCGTGGATGCGGGCCGTCAGCTGCGGG
Source organism: Baekduia sp. (assembly GCA_035765735.1). GTDB lineage: Bacteria > Actinomycetota > Thermoleophilia > Solirubrobacterales > Solirubrobacteraceae > Baekduia. Next base: position 108,620 of record DASTWY010000065.1, read on the forward strand.
TCGTCGGCCAGCGCGGTGCCGATGCCGACCACGACGGCGTCCACCGACGCCCGCCAGCGATGGGCCAGCGCGCGGCTGCTCTCCGAGGAGATCCACTTGGAGTCGCCGGTGCGGGTGGCGACCTTGCCGTCGAGCGTCATCGCCGACTTGAAGAGCACCCATGGCCGGCCGTTGCGCGCGTGCTTGCGGAACGCCTGGTTGGCGAGCCGGGCGCGCGCGGCCAGCTCGCCGCCGGCCACGTCGACGGCGACGCCCTCGTCGCGCAGGATGCCCAGGCCGCGGCCGGAGGCCTTCTCGGTCGGGTCGTCGGAGGCGACGACCACGCGGCGGATGCCCGCCGCGAGGATCGCGTCCGTGCACGGCGGCGTCTTGCCGTGATGGCAGCACGGCTCGAGCGAGACGTAGATCGTGGCGCCGCTCAGGTCGGCGTCGCCGCAGGCGGCGATGGCGTTGACCTCGGCGTGCGGCCCGCCGTACTCGGCGTGCCATCCCTCGCCCAGCACCTCGCCGTCCTTGACGACCACGGCTCCGACCACCGGGTTGGGATGCACCCGCCCGCGGCCCCGCGCCGCCAGCTCGATGGCGCGCGCCAGGTGCTGATGGTCGGTCTCGGTCCGTTGCACCAGCACGCAGGATAGGGGCCGGGGCCCCGATGCGCCCTGGCGGTCAGCCGTTCTCGCATTGGCCGCCGTGCAGGTGGTAGACCCACATCGTCGGCCCCGGCCGGTAGTAGGCCAGCGGGTAGAAGTCGAACGTCCAGTCGAAGCTGAAGCGGACGGGATCGGCCCCGCGCCGGTACGGCGTGACGCGGTAGGCGAGGTCGGCGTGGCGCTCCAGCGCGCGGTAGTAGGCCAGCGCCCGCGGCACCGCGGCGGGCTCGGCCTCGGCCCGCCCCCGCTGCGTCGAGCCCGACACGACCCAGCAGTACCCGTCGGCGAGGTAGCGGTCGACGAGCTCCGGGCGCAGGACGCGCTCGTAGTCCTCGATGTTGATGATGCGCCCCGGCCCCGGGATCTCCGAGCCGTCGTTGGCGATGTTCGAGCGGCTGGTCGGGAACTTGGTCCAGCGGTAGCCGTTGGGCGACAGCGGCGACGGACGCCCGGGGTCGATCGCCCAGCCGTCGGGGACGACGGGCTCGACGACGACCTTCGTGCGGACCGGGACGTTGCGGACCATCCACTCCCGCGTGAGGTTGCGCGTGTCCTCGCGCGAGAGCACGCGCCCGATGTGGATCGACGAGACGATGCCCTGGCCGCAGAGCGCCAGCGCGGCGAGCGTCACCAGCGCGGGCGCGAGCACCGGCCACCGGCGGCCCGCCGCGACCGCGGGCCGCAGCACGGCGTAGGCGGCCAGCAGGCAGACCATCGGGAAGACCGGCATCAGCCAGCGGCCGAAGAAGCGCTCCTGGGTGCCCATGAACAGCAGGAACAGCAGCGGCGCGGGCACGAGCACGGCGGCGACGCGCGGCGAGTCGCGCGCCACCAGCACGACCCCCACCGCGCAGGCGACGGCGGGCACCCAGCCCAGGCCCCACGTCAGCGTCCACAGGTAGTAGGCGAGGCCGTTGTCGGCGGTCTGCCCCAGCTTGCCGAGCGCGTCGTCGGCGACGGTCGTCTGGTGGTTGAGGCCCTCGCGGAAGGCGTCGAGGTCGAGCAGGGCGTACGGGTTGGCGATCACGAACGCCGCCAGCGCGGCGACCGCGGCCAGCACGAGGCCGGCCACGGCGATGCCGCGGTGCGAGGGCGTCCGGCGCACGAGCCAGACGCCGCCGGCTGCGGCGATCGGCAGCAGCGCGATGCCGCCCGTGTACTTCGTCGCGCAGGCCAGCCCCAGCCCCACGCCGGCGAGGGCGTAGTCGCGCAGGCGCCCGCCGTCGTGCAGGATCCGCGCGGCCCCGTACAGCGCGAGGCAGATCGGCGCCAGCGTCGGCACGTCGTTGAGCGCCAGGTGCGAGTAGAAGACCGGCAGGAACGCGACCGCCAGCAGCATCGCGGCCACGAAGCCGACGCGGCGGTCGCCGAAGAGCTTGGCCCCGGCCAGGTAGAGCAGCCAGACGCTGAGCGTGCCGAGCGCCGCGCACGTCACCCGCGCGACGAGGAAGACGGCGCCCGGGTCGAGCGCAAAGGTCTCCGAGACGCTCGTCCTGCCGCCGAACCAGACGGCGAACACGGCGTGCAGCACGTACGTGAACGCCGGCGGGTTGACGAAGTAGTGCGGGTTGAAGTCGTGGCCGAAGATCCCGATCGCCTTCGGCACGAAGTGCGCGTTCTCGTCGGCGTTGTAGGCGTACGGCAGCCCGTGGCGGGCGCCCCAGACGCGCAGCGCGAAGCTCGCCGCCAGCAGCAGCAGGACGGCCCCCGCCCAGCCCAGGCGGGTGCGGAGCGGCGTCCGCGGCGCCGGCGCGGGATGCGGCTGGGCGTCGTCCGCCACGGGGGCCTCGGTCGCGCCGCCGCCCTCGGCGCGGAGCACGTCGGCGTCCTCCGCGTGCGCCTCAACAGCGCACATAGGCGGAGTAGTAGTCGGTGAACGCCAGCCGCCGGAAGCCGTCGCGCGGGATCGAGTCGAAGACGTCGTCGGACTTCTCGACGAGCGCCTGGCGCAGCAGCGCGCCGCGATCCACGACGTAGAGCGCGACGCCCCTGCGCGTCCTGGCCCGCGCCGCGCGGTCGGCGCGCGCCAGCACCTCGCCGGCCGAGGCGCCGAGCACCCAGCGGGTGTCGGGGATGAGCTTGTGCGACGGCGTCGAGACCGGTCCGCAGCGGTCGATGGCGTCCCGCACCGCCGGCTTGTCGAGCAGGCGCACGAGCGAGCGATGGGACTGCCCGCGCAGCGTCAGCTCGCCGTCCATCTGGTCGAAGTTGACGCGCGTGGCGGTGAAGACGACGCCCCACACGACGATCAGCGTCGCCGCGACGGCCCAGACCCGGCGCACGAGCAGCCCCTCGCGCAGCAGCGTCCAACCGCCGAGCGCGAACGCGGCGAACAGCATCACCATGAGCGCCGGGACGAGCAGGTAGCGGTCGATGACCGACAGGCCGGCCACCCCGACCAGCACGAACGTGGCGGTGCCCATGAGCCACAGCACGAGCGGCAGCGCGGCGCGGCGCGGCGCCATCCAGAGGGCCGCCAGCGCGCCCGCGATGCCGGCGAAGATCACCGGCTGCTTGGCGAGGTTGTAGAAGAAGTCCTTCATCGCCCCGGGCACCTGCGACAGGCCCTTGGTGCGCCCGAGCTCCTCGGCCAGCCCACTCGTGTGCTGGAGCGAGAACAGCGGCTCCCCGGTGGCGGCGAAGTCCGCGAGCACCCAGACCAGAGGGCCGATCGCCACGATCGCGGCCGGACCCAGGAGCCGCCGCACGGCCGGGCCGCGCGGGGCGCCGGCGCGCAGGGCACGCACCTCCCCCGAGGCGATCCACAGGAAGTAGAGGCCGGTCAGCAGCCACGCCTCGGGGCGCAGCAGCGCGGCGCAGGTCAGCAGCACCCACACGAGGCCGCCGCGACGCGGGCGCTCGACCTCCAGCGCCGCGGCCCAGATCACGAACGCAAGGTACGGGATGTCGATGTACGCGCGCGCCGCCAGGAACGGGAAGTCGAAGCGCGTGCAGAGGATGCCGGCGGCGGCGAGGCCGATCAGCGGCGTGAACGCCTTCGCGACGAAGCGGTAGAGGCCCGCGCAGAGCACGACGAACGACGCCTCGGTGCAGAAGACCATCACGCGGTCGCCATGGCGCCCGATGATCGACAGCAGCGCGCCGAAGGCGACGGCGAGCGGGTGCTCGGTGGGCGAGCGGTAGACGTCGAAGCTCGGGAGGTGCCCGTGGAGGATCTCCCGGCCCCACAGCAGCGAGTAGTAGCTGTCGTAGTTCGGATACGTCGGATAGACGAGGAACCCGACGAGCGTGGCGGCCGCCAGCACCACGAGCGCGATGGCCGGCCAGGGCACCGCGGCCAGGCGGCGCAGCACCGTCGCCGCCGTCCCCCGGTCGGCGCGGGCCGGAGGCGGTGCGACGTCGGCTGGCGGCATGGGCGAAGGGACGATCGTGGGGAGGTCGCGGTTCGGGTACGCCATGGGCGTAGGAGCCGACCATGGGTCCGACGCCATCACCGGACGTGCAGCATCCCAGCCGCTCTGCGGGTCCTGTCCGCACGTGCGACGGTCGTCCCGGGCCTCTGAGATACTGAGGCCGCGAGTGTACGGCACGCCTCAGACCCTCCGCGCGCCGTCCCCGGTCCCCGCATGAAGCTGATCATCCAGATCCCCTGCCTCAACGAGGAGGAGACGCTGCCCGCGACGCTGGGCGACCTCCCCCGCGCCATGACGGGCTTCGACACGGTCGAATGGCTGGTGATCGACGACGGCTCGACCGATCGGACGATCGAGGTCGCCCGCGAGCACGGCGTCGACCACATCGTCAAGCTGACGAACAACAAGGGGCTGGCCGCCGGCTTCCAGGCCGGGCTCGACGCCTGCCTCAAGCTCGGCGCCGACGTCGTCGTCAACACCGACGCCGACAACCAGTATTCCGGGGCCGACATCCCCAAGCTCGTCGAGCCGATCCTGGCCGGCCGCGCCGACATGGTCGTCGGCGACCGCCAGACCGACACGATCGAGCACTTCTCGCCGCTGAAGAAGCGGTTGCAGAAGGCGGGCTCGTGGGTCGTCCGCCAGGCGTCCGGCACCGACGTGCCCGACACGACCTCCGGGTTCCGCGCCTACAACCGCGAGGCGGCCATCCAGATGGCCGTCGTGTCGAAGTACACCTACACGCTCGAGACGATCATCCAGGCCGGCAAGCTGCTGGTCGCCACCGACCACGTGCCGATCGCCACGAACCCGAAGACGCGCGAGTCCCGCCTGTTCCCGTCGATGAGCTCGTACGTGCGCCGCAACGCCGTCGCCATCACGCGGATCTACACGCAGTACGAGCCGCTGAAGGTCTTCACGTACCTGGCCGCGCTGCTGTTCGTGCTCGCGCTCGTCCCGTTCGTGCGCTTCGTCATCGCGTACCTCAGCGGCGAGGGCGCCGGCCACGTCCAGTCGCTGATCTTCGGCGCGGTGCTGTTCAACGCCGCCGTCGTCGTCGCCGCGCTGGGGATCATCGGCGACCTGCTCTACGGGCAGCGCATCATGTCCCAGCGCATCTTCGAGCGGGTCCGCCGCATCGAGCTCCAGCTCGGCGTCCCGCCGTCGCACTACGAGCCCGGCAAGCCGGGCGGCGAGCAGGACCCCGCCGCGACCACCGGCGCCAAGGCCGGCCCGACCGAGGAACGCGAGGCCCTCAAGCTATGAGCAGCACCGTCACCGTCGACCGCGAGGGCACGGTCACCGGCAACACCTACGACAAGTACGGATCGACCAACCCGGTCGTGCGCCGGCTGATGGCGAACTTCGAGCGCACGCTCGAGGAGCTGCTCGTGCAGGCGTCCCCGCGCTCGATCCTCGACGTCGGCTGCGGCGAGGGCGTCCTCACCCACCAGTGGGCGCAGCGGCCCGGCGTCGAGCGGATCGTCGGGATCGACCTCGACGACCCGGAGCTGCACGAGGCCTGGAAGGGCCGGCAGCACCCGAACCTCGAGTACCGCGTCATGAAGGCCGAGAACCTGCCCTTCGGCGACGGCGAGTTCGAAGCCGCCACCGCGATCGAGGTCCTCGAGCACGTCCCCGACCCGGAGCACACCGTCAGCGAGATGGCGCGCGTCGCCGGCGACCACCTGCTGGTCAGCGTGCCGCGCGAGCCGCTGTGGCGCGGGCTGAACCTCGCCCGCGGCGCGTACGTGCGCCAGCTCGGCAACACGCCCGGCCACGTCAACCACTGGTCCAAGCGCAGCTTCGTCCAGCTGCTCGGGCGCTACGGCACCGTCGTCGAGGCGCGGTCGCCGTTCCCCTGGACGATGCTGCTCGTGCGGCTTGGCCGCTAGCGCTCCGGCGCCCGCGGCGGACGGTGCCGGCGGGGCAGGCGGGGCGGGCGGCGAGGGCCGCTCGTTCGCCTCCGGCGCGCGGATCCTGAGCATCGGGATCGCCGCCACCGGGCTCTTCACGTTCGCCTACTTCTCCGTCGCGAGCCACGTGCTCGGCGACGCCGACTACGGCCGGATCTCGCTGCTGTGGTCGGTGCTGTTCGTGACGATGTCCGTGATCTACCGGCCGGTCGAGCAGCTGCTGTCGCGGACGATCGCCGACCGCCGGGCCCGGGGCCAGGCCGGCGCCCATCCCCTGCGCGTCCCGGCCACGATCCAGGCCGGGTTCGCCGCCGCGTTCCTCGTGGTCGCCCTGGCGCTGCGTGGGCCGATCGAGGACGGGCTGCTCGACGGGCATACGTCGCTGTACTGGATCCTCGTCGGCGCGGCGCTCGCCTACGCCGCCAGCTACTTCGCCCGCGGCTACCTCGCCGGGCACCAGTGGTTCGGGCTCTACGGCGGGCTCGTGCTGTTCGAGTCGCTGTCGCGGTTCTGCTTCCCGGTCGCCGTGGCGGTCGGGCTGGCGTCGGGTGAGACGGCGGTGGCGCTAGGGATCCTCGCGGCGCCGCTGGCGTCGCTGTGCGTGATCCCGTGGGCGCTGGGCCGCCGGCATGCCGCTGCCGCGGCGCCTGGCGCGGACGGCCCGGCGGCGGCCGGCCGCGGCGCCATGCGCGAGGGCGCCGGGTTCGCGGGCGCGGTGGCGGCCATCCAGCTCGCGGAGCAGACGCTGCTCAACGCCGCGGTGCTGCTGGTGCCCACGTCGGTCACGGCCGGTGTCGTCTTCAGCGCGCTGCTCATCGCCCGCGCGCCGCTGCAGCTCTTCCAGGCCGTGCAGACCTCGCTGCTGCCGCACCTCGCCGGCCTGGAGGCGACCGAGGGCCACGCGGCGTTCGCCCGCGCGATCCGCCAGACCGTGCTGGCGATCGCCGCCTTCGCGGGCGCGGTCGCGCTGGGCCTGCTCGTCCTCGGCCCGTTCGTCATGGACGTCCTCTTCCCGTCCGACGCCGACTACGGCCGCCTCGGGCTCGCCGCCATCGCGGTGGGCATGGGCCTCCATCTGGCGTCGGGGACGTTCAACCAGGCCGCGCTGGCCCGCGGGCGCGCCCACCTCGCGGCGGCGGCGTGGCTGGCCGCCGCGGCGGCGTTCGTGGTCTGGATGCTGCTGCCACTCGTCGGCGACGAGCTCGTGCGCGCGGAGGTCGGATACGCGGGCGCCGCCGGGCTGCTGTGCCTGCTGCTCGTGGCGCTGTACCGCCACGGCGCCCCCGCGTCCCAGCACCCCTGAGGGGTGGTTCGATCGGCGTACCAGGAGCTCGCGGAACGGAACCACCGCGTCCGTGGGCGGGGGGCTACTCGTAGGCCAGGGACTCGAGCACGTCCAGGCGCGACGCCCGGCGGGCCGGGAGGACCGCCGCCAGCACGCCGGCCAGCGCGGCGGCCACCAGCACGACGATCAGCGTCCCGACCGGGATCGAGAGCGAGAAGTCGTCGATCGCGCGCGTCACCAGCACCGACAGCACGATCCCGAGCACGAGCCCGATGACGGCCCCGATCTGCGCGGTGATGATCGCCTCGTAGCGGATCACGCGCCGCACCTGCCGCCGCGACATCCCGATCGCGCGCAGCAGCCCCAGCTCGCGCACCCGCTCGGAGATCGAGAGCACGAGCGTGTTGACGATGCCGAACAGCGACACGACGATCGCCATCGCCAGCAGGGCGTAGATCAGCGCCAGCAGCTGGTTGACCTGGTCCTCCTGCTGCTGGATGAACTCGGCGTTGGTCTTGGCCTCGGCCTCCGGGAAGCGGGCGTTCAGCGTCCGGTCGATCGCCGCCTTGACCTGGTCGGCGTTGGCGCCGTCCTGGTAGCCGACGAAGACGAAGGCGTCCTTCGTGGTCCCGAAGTCGCGCTGGAGGACCTGGTTGGAGACGGTGAGCTGGTTGGTCAGCCCGCCCTTGTCGTCGATGATGCCGACGACCTTCAGCGGCAGCGCCTGGCGGAGGCTCGTGCGCACGCGCAGCGTGGCGCCGACCTTCGTCCCGTGGTCCTCCGCGTAGCCCTTGCTGACGATCGTCTCGCCGGGGCCGAGATCGCGCACGGTCTGGTCGCCGCCCTGCTGCCAGTCGGCGTGGTACAGCGTGGCGAACGTCGCCGGGTCGACGCCGGTGACGCCAAGCTTCTTGCCGGCGATCTCGCCGCGGGCGAACCGCACCGGGCTGACCTTCGCCACGCCCGGCACCTTCGCCACCGCCTGCGTGGCCTGCGGCGAGAAGGAGCTGAAGCCGTCCTCGTTCTCGACCACGGCCTGGGCCCGCGAGCCGTTGTTGACGGCGTCGCGGATGGTCGTGCGCGCGCCGGCGGCGAAGACCGAGGCGAAGGTCACGAGCGCCACGCCGATCATCAGCGCCGCCGCGGTCACCGCGGTGCGGCCCGGCTGGCGGACCGTGTTCTCGCGGGCCAGCCGGCCGGTGATGCCGCGGAGGCGCTCGATCGGCGCGCCGACCGCGGCGGCGATCGGCGGCACGAGCCGCGGGCTGAGGAACGCGACGCCGAGGAAGGTCAGCACCGCGCCGAGCCCCATGAGCGACAGCGCCGAGCTGGCCGTCATCGAGCCGAACAGGCCGACGGCCATGATCCCGAGGCCGGCGACGGTGATGGCCGACGCCAGCGGCGTGGCCCACCGCGGCCGGGGCCGCGTGCGGTCCAGGCCCTCGCGCAGCGCCGCCAGCGGCGGCACGCGCGTCGCGCGGAACGCCGGTGCCAGCGTGGAGAGCAGCGTGACGAGCGTGCCCACCACGAGCGACACGATCACCGTCCGGGCCTCCAGGACCATGCCTGTCGAGGGCAGGTCGGCGCCGACGGCCTTGAACAGCGCGCGCAGGCCGTGCGCGACGGCGATGCCGAGCCCGAGGCCGGCCAGCGAGCCGAGCACGCCGATGACCAGGCCCTCGGCCAGCACGGAGCGCAGGACCTGCCCCCGCTTGGCGCCCAGGACCCGCAGCAGCGCGAACTCGCGCGTGCGCTGCGCCACGGTGATCGAGAACGTGTTGAAGATCAGGAAGGCGCCGACGAAGAGCGCGATCCCTGCGAACGCCAGCAGCGCGGTGCGCAGGACGTTGAGGAACCCGTCGTTGATGTCCTTGGTCTGCTTGTCGGCCTGCTCCTGGCCGGTGCGGACCTCGACGCCGCGCGGCACCACCTTGGCGATCCGCGCCTTCAGCGCCTGCGCGCTCACGCCGGGCTGGGCGGCGACGTCGATCTCGTCGTAGGCGTCCTGCTTGCCGGTGATGCGCTGGGCCTCCGGCAGCGTCAGGACGGCGATGGTGCCGCCGCCCAGCGAGTCGACGCCGGCGATCGTCACGATCCCGGAGATCGTGTAGGTCTTCTTCGGCGCCTCGGCGGCGATCTGGAGCTTGTCGCCGACGTGGAAGCCGTTGCGGTCGGCGGTGCCCTTGGGGATCGCCACCTCGTCGGCGGTGCGCGGGAGGTGCCCGTCGGTCGGCGCGAACGACTCGAAGCGCTGCACGTCGTGCGCGCCGGCGATCGCGTTGAACCCCTGGCCCTTGAGCTTCTTGCCGTCGGCGGTGCGGAACGAGCCGCCGGAGCTGAACACCGCGCCCTCCGCGACCTGCACCCCGGGGACCTGCCGCACCTTCCGCAGCACCGTGCCGGGGATCGGCGGCGGGTCCTCGTCGCCGGAGAGGTCGTTGTTCGGCGACAGGGCCACGTCGGTGCCCTTGTTCGTCTGGGCGAAGATCGTGTCGAACGACGCGGTGATCGTGTCGGTGAAGATGTAGGTGCCGGCGATGAGCGTCACGCCGAGCGCCACTGCCAGCGCGGTCAGGGCGAGGCGCAGCTTCCGGGCCAGCAGCCCACGGGTCGAGACCTTGCGCATGGGTGGGCCTCCGCTACGCGACGGCGCGCTCGGGCGCGCGGTCCTCGACGATCCGCCCGTCGCGCAGGACGAGCAGCCGGTCGGCGTACGAGGCGGCCTCCTCGTCGTGCGTCACCATGATGATGGTCTGGCCGAACTCGTCGACCGAGCGCCGCAGCAGGCGCAGGATCTCCGACGAGGCGTGCGAGTCGAGGTTGCCCGTCGGCTCATCGGCGAAGACGACCGCCGGCCGGCTGGCCAGCGCCCGCACGACCGCGACGCGCTGCTGCTGGCCGCCGGACAGCTCGCTGGGCCGGTGGGTGATCCGGTCGCGCAGGCCGACGAGGTCGATGAGCTGGTCGACCCACGCCGTGTCGGGCTTGCGGCCCGCGATCGACAGCGGCAGCGTGATGTTCTCGCGCGCGTCGAGGACCGGCAGCAGGTTGAAGGCCTGGAAGATGAACCCGACGCGGTCGCGGCGCAGCTCGGTCAGGTCGTCGTCGCCGAGCCGGCTGAGCTCGACGCCGTCGAGCGTCACCGTGCCGCCGGTGGGACGGTCGAGGCCGGCGAGCAGGTGCATGAGCGTGGACTTGCCCGAGCCCGACGGGCCCATGATCGCCGTGAACGCGCCCGCGGGGAAGTCGACGCTCACGCCGTCGAGCGCCGTGACGGCGGCATCACCCTCTCCGTAGACGCGCGAGAGGTCCCGGGCAGCGACGATCGACTCCATGGGGTCACCCTCCCAGACACGGCGCGCCGTCTGGGTTCGGGTATCCCCCGCTTTCGCGTTGAGCGCGGGCTACGACTGGAGGTAGGCCAGCACCGCGAGCACGCGCCGGTGGTCCTCGACCGTCGGCGGCAGCGAGAGCTTGGTGAAGATGCTCGTGACGTGCTTCTCGACCGCGCGCTCGGTGACCACGAGCGCCTCCGCGATCGCGTGGTTGGAGCGGCCCTCGGCCATGAGGCCGAGCACCTCGCGCTCGCGCGGGCTCAGCGCGTCGAGCGGGTCCTCGCGCCGCCGGCGGCCCAGCAGCCGGGACACGACCTCCGGGTCGAGCGCGCTCCCGCCCTCGCCGACGCGCTTGACCGCGTCGGTGAAGCGGTCGACGTCGCTGACGCGGTCCTTCAGGAGGTAGCCGATGCCGGCGGCGTCGTCGGAGAGCAGCTCGAGCGCCGACGCCTCCTCGACGTACGCCGAGAGCACCAGCACGCCGGTGTCCGGGAAGCGCTCCCGGATCTCGAGCGCCGCCTTCAGGCCCTCGTCGGTGTGGCTCGGGGGCATCCGGACGTCGACGATCGCGACATCGGGCTTGTGGGCGCCGACCTTGCGGAGGAGGTCCTCCGCGTCGCCGGACTGCGCCACCACCTCGAACCCCTTGCCCTCGAGCAGGGCGGCCAGGCCCTCTCGCAGGAGCACGGAGTCGTCAGCCAGGGCTACGCGCATGGGATCCTCGCTCTCACGGTCGTGCCGACCCCCGCCGGGGAGTCGACCTCCAGCTTGCCGTCCAGGGCGGCCAGTCGGTCCGCGAGCCCACGCAGGCCGGTGCCCGCGGAGGGATCCGCGCCACCGATGCCGTTGTCCTCGATCTCGACCACTGCGTAGCCATTCTCGCGGAGAACCCGGACGGCCGCGTGCTCGGCCCGCGCATAGCGCGCGACGTTCGTCAGCGACTCGGCCACGACGAAGTACGCGACGGCCTCCACGGAGCCCGGCATGCGGCCCTCCGGCACGGCTTCGATCTCCACCGGGACGGGCGCGCGGCCGGCCAGCGCCTCCAGCGCGGGACCGAGCCCGCGGTCGGTCAGGATCGCCGGGTGGATGCCGCGCGCCAGCTCGCGCAGCTCCTCCAGCGCGGCGGCCAGCTCCTCGCGCGCGTTGTCGAGGATGCGCCCGGCGACGTCGGGGTCGTCATGGAGCTTGGTCCGTGCCAGCCCGAGCTGCAGCGAGAGCGCCACCAGCCGCTGCTGGGCGCCGTCGTGGAGGTTGCGCTCCAGCGCGCGGCGCTCGGCCATGCCGACCTCGATGACCTTCGCCCGCGACACCTGGAGCTCGGCCACGCGAGCCTTCAGCTCGGCCTCGAGGCGCTCGTTCTCGAGCGTCAGCGCGGCGGCCGCCCCGGCAGCGCGGACGAGGCCCGGCTCGTCGAGGAGCGCCGCGTCGTGGACGATCGCCGCCACCGGGACGCCCTCGCGCTCGATCTCGGTGACCGCACGGGCGCGCGAGCCCGCCGGAGGCAGCTCGACCGGGCGACCCTCGTCGTCGACGTAGCGCTCCGAGGAGCGCGACCAGTACGCGAGCGCCAGCGAGCGATCGCCGAGCGCCTCGGCGATCGCGTCACGCAGGTTCTCGCCCTCGACGCCCTGGGCGTTGAGCCGCTCGACGAGGTCGCCGACCGCGCCGGCGCGGCTGTAGCGGGTGCGCAGCATCCCCACCACGAACGCCCACGGCAGCGCGGCGAAGGAGATGAGCGTGACGAGGTTGGGCCCGGTGACGATCGGGTCGGCGGTGCCGATCAGGTCCTCGAACGTGGCGACGAGCAGCGTCGCGGTCAGCGCCAGGCCGGTCCACAGCACGGGCGCCATCGCCCGGCGCTGCGGCACGGTCGCCCGGCGGCGCTTGTCGTAGAGCTGCCAGCCGACCCAGACGACGACCACCACGGCGACGAACTGCACGACCGTCGAGAAGACCTGCGCGCTGTCGGGCGCGTCGGTCAGCGACCAGCCGTTGCGGGGCGCGGTCGCGCCGGCGTCGATCTGGCCGCCGAGCAGGAAGAACGGCAGCTGGACGAGCAGGACGTCGAGGTAGGCGACCGCGAGCGCCGCCTGCGCCTGCGTGGTCTCCAGGCGCCCGGACGGGAAGGCCAGCAGCATGTGCGCCACGAGCACGAGGTACAGCGGCGCCAGGTAGACGCCGAGCGTGTAGACCCAGCGGTCGTCGGCGTAGGTGAGCCCCGAGACGAACCACGCGAAGCCGACCCCGGTCATCAGCGCGCCGATGCGGTTGTGGGGCCGGCGGCTCCACGCCCAGAGGCCGATGGCGCAGAAGCTCATGCCGACGGCCGGCCCCAGCACCGCGACGAGGGTCTTCTCGCCCTCGTGGTCGCTGGCGAGCACCAGCGCGACGAACGTCGCCGCCATCGCGACGGCGGCGACGAACAACCCGGCGAGGGCGAAGCGGAGCGAGCTCACGGCACGGATGTCGGACGCGGACGGGGCCTCAGCGGATGAGCTCCGAGAGCGCGGCGCCCGAGAGCTCCCCCTTGGGGATGAAGCCTCGCGCGCCGCTGCGATGGACCAGCGGGCCGAAGTCCGAGCTGTCGCGGCTGGACGTCAGCACCACCGCCGGCGCGCCCAGGACGCTGGTGATGCGCGCCGCGACGTCGAAGCCGTCGATGTCGGGCAGGTTGACGTCGAGCAGGACCAGGTCGGGGCGCAGCTCGCCGGCCGCGGCGATCGCGGTCATGCCGTCGGGCGCCTCCCCCACGACGTCGAACCCCTCGCTCTCAAGCAGCAGGCGCGCGGTCGACCGGAAGGTGGGGTGGTCGTCGACGATGAGGACCTTCGTGCTCACGGGCTCGGTTCGATCATCGACCCTGCAAGAGCTTGCGTCACTACGGCTGGCTACACCCCGCCGCGGCGGCGATCTCCGCGTAGGCAGCCGCGGGATCGGCCGCCCCGAAGATCGCGCTGCCGGCGACGAAGAGCGTCGCGCCGGCCCCGGCCGCGGGACCGGCCGTGGCGGCGTCGATCCCGCCGTCGACCTCCAGGTCCGGGCCGTCGCCCAGCAGCGCCCGCAGGCGGGCGATCCTGTCGGTCGACCCCGGGATGTACGCCTGGCCGCCCCAACCGGGGTTGACCGTCATGCAGAGCGCGACGTCGACGTCGACCTCCTCGTAGACGGCCAGCGGCGTCGACGGGCAGACGGCCACGCCCGCGGCGCAGCCGCCCTCACGGATCTGCTGCACGGCGTAGTGGACGTGCGGCGTGGCCTCCGCGTGGACGGTGATGGTGTGGGCCCCGGCCTTCGCGAAGTCGCCGACGTGGCGCTCGGGCCGCTCGACCATCAGGTGGACGTCGAGCTCGACGCCGAGGTCGAGGTCGCGCAGGGCGCTGACGACCTGCGGCCCCATCGACAGCGGCGGGACGAAGTGGCCGTCCATGATGTCGACGTGGATGACGCGGGCGCCGGCGGCGACGACCTCGCGGACCTGGTCCCCCAGGCGGGCGAAGTCGGCCGCGAGGATGCTCGGGGCGATGCGGGGCTCGGGCAAGGGCCCGAAGACTACTTCGGGGCCCCTGGGCGAGCGTGGCGAGCGGCCCCAGGCGGCGAGTACGAGCGCGGCGAGGCCTCGCGCAGGGCGCTCGTCTCGCGGCGGGTGCTCGCCCAGGGGCTCGCACCCGCGGCTGCCGGTCTCCGTCGCCGTCTTCGGCGACCTAGACCTCGACGAGCATCGAGCCGCCGCAGTGGCTGCAGACGGTCGTGGCCGTCGAGGACATGCGGACGATCGTCGAGTGCTCGCCGCAGTCGGGGCACACGGAGCGCAGCTCGTAGCGGTGCAGGCAGTAGACGCACCGATAGCGCCCCGGCAGGGTCGTGGGGCGCAGCCACGGCTCCCCACAGCCCGGGCACGTGAGCCCGACGCTGGGCTCCTCGCGCGCGGTGGCGCGGTCGTGAGGCCGCTCAGCCATCGATGGCAATATAGAAGCCGTCGGTGTCGTCGCGGTGCGGGAAGGTGCGCGTGACCTCCCCGCCGACGATCTCCTCGCGCGGCGAGAGCGTGCACGTCGAGTAGACGAGCCGGCCGCCGTCCCGGAGCACGGAGCGCGCCGCGGCGACGATCGCCTCCTGCTCGCGGCGCAGGGCCTCGATGCCCTGCGGCGTCGCCCGCCAGCGCAGGTCGGGATGCGAGCGCAGCGTGCCCAGGCCGCTGCACGGCGGGTCGACGAGGACCCGGTCGAAGCGGCCGCCGAGCGCCTCCGGGGTGATGTCCTTGGCGTCGGCGACGTGGACGCGGACCGCGGTGGCGTGCAGGCGATCGCACTGCGCCTGGAGCGCCTTGGCGCGCTGCGGGTGGCGCTCGACGGCGACGATCTCGCCGCGATCGCCCATGAGCGCCGCGAGGTGCGTCGTCTTGCCGCCCGGGGCGGCGCACAGGTCGAGCACGCGCTCGCCGGGCTGGGGGTCGACGGCGCGGGCGACGCGCTGGGAGGCCCGCGACTGCGGCGTGATGGCGCCCCGGGCGTAGAGCTCGTGGCCGAGCACGTCGAGCGGGCCGTCGACGACGAGCGCGTCGTCCTCGCGGCGTCCCGGGAGGTCCACCGCGATGCCCGCCAGGGGGTTGATCCGCAGCGCCAGCTCGGCGGGCTCGTTGTCGGCGCGCAGCAGGGCTCGGGTCGTGTCGGCGCCGAGCTGCTCCCACCACAGTCGCACGAGCCACTCCGGGTGCGCGTGGCGGATCGCGGCGCCCCCGGGGTCCTCGTCGGACGGCAGCTCCACGCCCTCCCGGGCGACCCGGCGCAGCACCGCGTTGACGAGCCGGTGGCCCGGCGAGGGCTTGGCGAGCTCCACCGCCTCGGCGACGGCCGCGTGGTCGGGCGTGCCCAGGAAGAGCAGCTCGTAGAGGCCGAGGTGCAGCGCGGCGCGCACGGCGGGCTCGAGCCGTCCCTTCGCCCGGGAGCGCGCGACCCAGTCGAGCGTCCCACGACGCTG
>DASTWY010000066.1:0-11469 GCA_035765735.1 Baekduia sp.
AGGTCGCGCACGCGCGAGGCGCCCACGCCGACGAACATCTCGACGAAGTCCGAGCCGGAGATCGAGAAGAACGGCACGCCCGCCTCGCCGGCGACCGCGCGGGCCAGCAGCGTCTTGCCGGTGCCCGGAGGCCCGTAGAGCAGCACGCCCTTGGGGATCCGCGCGCCGAGCGCCTGGAACTTCTTCGGGTTCTCGAGGAACTCCTTGATCTCGTGGAGCTCCTCGACGGCCTCGTCGACGCCGGCCACGTCGCGGAAGGTGATCTTCGGCGAGTCGACCGACATCCGCTTCGCGCGCGACTTGCCGAAGGACATGACCTTCGACCCGCCGCCCTGGACCTGGTTCATCAGGAAGATCCAGAACGCGATGAAGATGAAGAACGGCAGGATGTAGGTCAGGACGCCCAGCCACGCCGACGACTTGCGCGGCTCGACGTTGTAGTTCTGGAGGGTCCCGGCCTCCTTGGCCTTCTCCAGGCGCGCCTGGAGGGCGCCGGCCGACTGGTCGGTGAAGCCGGTCTCGTACGTCTTGCCCTGCTTGGGCGTGACCTCGACGACGTTGTCCTTCGTGCGCAGGTCGACGGTCTTGACCTGGCCGTTCTGGAGCTGCGTGATGAAGTCGCCGTACGTCGGCGGGGCCTGCGAGTCGCCCGGCGAGATCAGCCGCTGGGCGAAGAACGCGAGCACCAGCACGATGAGGATCGGGAACGCGGCGCTCTTGAAGAACCTCATGGCTGGTGCGCGGGACGGGAAGGCATGGTGCGCAAGGGAATCAGGGTATCAGGGGGCGTGAGCAGCCCTTACCGGCTGCACGGAGCTCGTCGGCATCCGGATGCCCGGTCGGGCACCCGCCCAACCAGGCGCCGCGTCACGCGCCGTCGGTGAGCGCCGCGACGTACGGCAGGTTCCGGTAGCGCTCGGCGTGGTCGAGCCCGTAGCCGATGGCGAACTTGTCCGGGATCTCGAAGCCCACGTAGCGCGTCGGCAGCTCGACCTTGCGCCGGTCGGGCTTCGTCAGCAGGGCGCAGACCTCCAGCGAGGCGGGCTGCCGGGCGCCCAGGTTCCGCAGGAGGTACTGCAGCGTCAGGCCCGAGTCGACGATGTCCTCGACGATCAGGACGTCGCGGCCCGCGATCGGCCGGTCGAGGTCCTTCATGATCCGCACGACGCCCGAGGAGTCGGTGGAGGACCCGTAGGACGCGACCGCCATGAAGTCCACCTCGCACGGGATCGTGATGTGGCGCATCAGGTCGGCGAGGAAGAAGACGGCGCCCTTGAGGACGCAGACCATGAGCAGGTCGCGATCGGCGTAGTCGGCCGAGATGCTCGCGCCGAGGTCGCGGATCTTCTGCTTGAGCTCGTCGGGCTGGACGAGGATCTCGCCGATCTGGGGGTCCCGCATGAGGACGCGGGACGCTAGCGGTTCTCCGGGCGCACGGGCGTGCGCCCGACGCGCAGCACGCCGCGCTCCACGATGGCGCGCGCGCCGTCGCCAAGGTCCAGGGCGCCCTCGCCCAGCGCCAGCACGTCGTCCAGCCGCCCGGCCGCCCGGGGGCACAGCCGGCGGGTGGCGTCCTCGGCCAGCCGCCGGAGGACCAGGCGGCCGACCGCGGGCGGCAGCGCCGCCAGCTCGTCGACGGCCAGCCGGTCGCCCCCGCCGAGCGCGTCGCGGACGACCGCGTCGAGCACCGCGGCCTCGTCGCGCAGCAGCTGGGCGGTGCGCACGACGTTGCGCTCGGCGCGCGGGTCGACCGCGCGCAGCGCCGGGACCAGCCCGGCTCTCGCGCGCGAGCGCGCGTAGGCGGGATCGACGTTGGTCGCGTCGTCGCGCCAGGCCAGGCCGCGGCTCCGGCACCACGCGGCGGTCTCCTCACGCGTGACCTCGGCGGCCAGCAGCGGGCGGACCAGCCGCACCGGCGCCCCGGCGTCGCCCACGACCTCGGTGTCGGCCTCCATCCCGAGCAGCGCCCGGCGCCCCGGCGACGCCGCGAGCCGGTAGAGGATCGTCTCGACCTGGTCGGAGAGCGTGTGGCCCACCGCCAGCGACGCTGACGACGACGCCGCCAGCCGGACCCCGGCGGCGTAGCGCACGTCGCGCGCCCAGGCCTGGACGTTGCCCGGCGCGCCCGCCGTACGCCGCGCGCGCTCGACCACCACGGGGACCCCGAGGCGCGCGGCGAGCCGCTCGCAGTGGCGGGCGTCGGCCGCCGACGCCGCCCCGCGCAGGCCGTAGTCGACGTGCAGCGCCGTCACCTCCGCCGCGCCGGCCAGCGCGACCGCGAGGTCCAGCAGGCAGGCGGAGTCGCGCCCGCCCGAGAGCAGGACCACGACGGGGTGCCCCGCCGGCAGGAGCCCGGTCGCCTCGACGCGGTCGCGGACGTCCACGGGTCAGCCCTCCGCGGGCCCGGCGAGGAAGAGCTCGGTCGGCTGGGAGAAGCCCTTGAGGCGGACGTCGCCGATGAGCCGGAAGGCGATCCCGGCGCCGGCGGTCTCGACCACCGGCCGGGTGACGAGCACCTCGCCACCGGCGGCGCGTGCCGCCACGCGCGAGGCCTGGTTGACCTCGCGGCCGTAGTAGTCGCCGTCGCGGTACAGGGTCTCGCCGCAGTGGATGCCGATCCGCGGCAGCGGCCGGTGGCGGTGCTCGGCCTGGAAGGCGACCGCCCAGGCGACCAGCGCGGCCACCCCGGAGCCGACGATCATCACCTCGTCGCCGATCGTCTTGATGACGCGGGCGTCGTCGGGCAGCGTCGCCTCGACCTGCTCGACGAAGCGCTCGACGACGCCGACGGCCTCCTCGTCGCCGACCTCCTCGGTCAGGCGCGTGTAGCCGGCCAGGTCGGCGAACGCGATCGCGACCCGCAGGCGCCCGAGCAGCCGCTCGCCGCCGTCGAGCTCCCCGAGGTCGGCCTCCATGTGGCCGATGATGTCCTGCTCGATGTCGTGCTGGAGGAACCGGTTGTGGGCGTGCTCCATGATCGGCGAGGCCAGCGGCATGATGTCCCGCACCAGGCCCTCCATCTCGGCGGCCATCTGCCAGCCCGGCACGCCGTCGCGCATGAGCGGCTCGTGGACGTAGAGGTGGAAGAGCCGGACCTCGGCGTCGGCGATCTGGGAGATCGCCTGCCCGTAGACGCGGAGCAGCTGCAGGAAGGCGACGAGCGGGAGCCCCGCCGCGAGCACCGAGGCGGCGTGGCGCAGCAGCTGGATGTCGTCATCGGTCAGGTGCTCGGGAGTCCCGAAGCCCAGCGAGGTGAAGATGCGCTCGACGAGCGCGGGCTCCAGGCCGCTCTCGCGGGCCGCTTCGTCGATCGACCAGCGCCCGGGCGCGTCGGGCAGCAGGCCCTGGATCGTGCCGGTGGCAAGCTGGCCGCGCTCCGTCGCCGCACGGATCTCCGCCAGCGTGTGGCCGCGGTCGCGCAGCCGCGCGACGACGCGCGCCTGGGCGATCGAGGCGGCCGTCAGCTCGCCCTCCTGGCCCGCCGGGACGAGGCCGCCGGCGATCCACCGGCGCAGCGTCGACGGCGTCACGCCCACGCGGCGGGCGACCTCGGCGACGCTCACCGGAGCCGCCCCCAGACGTCAGCGGCGGGATCTCCCTGGAGGTCCCGCCGCTCGCGGGCACGGCCCGCGTCGTGGCCGGCGGTGCTCGCCGTCGCGACGACGGCATCTTGCGGGTGAGCTCGAGCCACCCACTTCCCGGCCTCTGCTCCCAGAGGGGTACTCCCGTACCCCGGCGCTGTCAACGTGACCGGTCGCACGCGAACGCTTCCCGTCGCCCGGCCGCTCGTCAGGAGCGGCGGCGCCGCGTGGGCGCCTTGCCCTCGAGCGCTGCGACGCGACGCTCCAGCGCGGCGACCTGCTCGCGCAGCCGCGCGACCTCGTCGCCGGACGGCGGGCGCAGCTCCTCGAGCAGCTCGCGCACGCGCGTGGCGGCGCCGACCAGCTCGTCGGCGAGGTCCTGGGCGCGCTCGCGCACCGGCGCGGCGCCCTGGGCGGTGGCGCCGAAGGCCTGCTCGACGGCCGCGCGGACCTGCTCGGCCCGCGACCGCGACTCGCGCGCCGCGCGGGGCGGGTCCTCGCCGCTGTCGCTGCTGGTGGCCATCAGGCCGGAGTCTAGGGGCTCGTCCGCGGCCCTCGCCGTATCCTCGCGCGCCGTGCCCGACCCCTCCGCGCCCGCTCATCTCCGCCCCGTCGCCGCGCTCGCGCCGCGCGTGCTGCTGCCCGGGGACCCGGGCCGCGCGCTGGCGCTCGCGCAGGTGCTCCTCGGCGACGACCGCCGGATGTTCAACCACCACCGGGGGCTGTGGGGCTACACGGGGACGGCAGCCGACGGGGAGGCGCTCACGATCCAGAGCACCGGGATGGGCGGTCCGAGCGCGGCCATCGTGCTGGAGGAGCTCATCGCCCTCGGCGTCCGTGCCGCGGTCCGCGTCGGCACCTGCGCCGCGCTCTCCGAGGACCTGCGGGCGGGCGAGCTCGTGGCGGCCACCGACGCCCTCGGCGGCGACGGGACGAGCCGCGCCCTCGGCGCACCCGAGCGCCGGGCGCTGGACGCCCCGATCACGGCGCGCCTGCACACGGTGTCGGCCCATGCCGGTCCGGTCGCCTCGGCCGACCTCTTCTACGACGACGACATCGCGCGCGATCGCTGGCGCCGCGAGGGCGCCCTCGCCGTCGACCTCGAGACCGCGGCGCTGGCCGCGGTGGCGGCGCGTCGCGGCGCGGCCTTCGGCTCCGTGCTGGCCGTGGTGGCCACGGCCGACGGCGCGCGGCTCGACGACGAGGCCGTCACGGTGGCCGGCGAGGCGGTCGGCCGCGCCGGGGCGCACGGCCTCGGCGCGCTGTAGGGCGGATATCCGCACCCTCGGACGCCAGGAACCCGAATGGTTCGAGCATCGGACCTTCGGCAGCATGGCGATCGTCACCACAGCAGCCAGCGCTTCCCGGCCCTCTCCTCCCCGATACCGGAAGCCTCCCCGACCCGACGACCCTGGCTGCGGTCACGGCGCCCGCCGGCCGCCCATCCCCACCTCCCGGCCGGCGGGCGCCTCCTCCTGCTGACGGTCCGGCCCGGTGCTCGCACCGGGCCGGACCCGTCACGCAAGCGTCACGACCCGGACTTCTTGGCCGTCGCGCGGCGCGGCGCGGACGCCGGCAGCTTCTTGCGGACGGCCTCGACCTCGCGCGAGATCTTGTCCAGCGTCTCCTCGAGCGCGGTCAGGCGGGCGTCCAGCGCGACCTCGATCGCCGTCAGGCGCGCCTCGATCGCGCCGCCGGGCAGCCGCCCGAGGTGCTCGTCGAGGCGGTCGACCCCGTCCTCGATGCCCTCCAGGCGCTGGCTCAGCGACCGCACCCGGCGCGTCAGCCGCTCGACGTCGGCGGCCGAGGGCAGGTTCAGCGCGCCCATCGCCGCCTCCTGGGCCTGCACCGCCTTCTCGCGGGCGTTGAACGCCCGCGTCAGCGCCCCGTGCAGCAGCGGGCTCTCCAGCAGCTCCTGGGCCACGCGACCCAGCGCGTCCTCGCCCTGTCGCTGCAAGCGCTCTCGCACCCCGTCGCCTCCGCGCGGCTCCTGATCCTGCTCGCTCATCGCCTTCCCTTCCGGTTTGTGGACGCCTTCGACCGGCTCGGCCTTCGTCTTCCCGCTGACCAGCCACCGCGACCCGGTGCCGAGCCGTGGTGTCGGGATTTCAAGTCCTTCCCGCGTCTGGCCGATCCTAGGGGGCAGCGGATCCCGTCCATTCGCGGGTCGAACGTCGCCCCGCCGAACGGTCGGTTCCCCTTTGCACGAGCTGATTCATGCCAGTAGCGTCCTGCCTTCCCGATCTTCCCGCCTTGCTAGGGTCACGCCGCGATGCCGGCGCGGTCGGTGGTGACCGGGTCGCAGGAGGAGATCTGACCCTTTGATGAGAAGGCGAAAGCTGCTGATCGGACTGGTGTCCGCCGGGGCATTCTCGGCGGGCTTCGGCGCTGCCGTCTTCCCGGCCTCCGCCCAGCTGCGCACCATCACCGTCAAGCTCGTCGGCGGCCAGACGGTCACCGTCCAGGTCGACGCGCCGGCCGACACGCCCGTCGACCAGGTGCCGCTGCCGGTCACGGGGACCGTCGCCTCGGCGACCGAGACGCCGACGACCGCGGCCGAGCCGTCGCCGCCCGCGACCACCTCCACGGCGCCGGCCCCGGTGCCCGCCGAGGAGCCCGCTGCCGCGCCCGCGCCCGCCCCGGCTCCGGCCGAGACGAGCACGTCGACGGCGCCGTCCCCGTCCACGTCGACGTCCACCGCGCCGAGCGAGACGACGACCACCACGACGACGACCACCACGCCGACCGCCACCACGGAGTCGCCGGAGGCCGGCGCCGTCCCGACGGTCTCCGCGGGCGGCCAGCGCCGCCAGAAGACCAGCGGCAAGGCGCTGCGCGAGGACGCCGCCCCCGCCGCCGGGGATCCCGCGGCGGAGGCCGACGGCAGCGACGTCCCCGAGGGCGCGGCCCAGGGCGGGGCGATCCGTCAGACCGATGGCGTCCCGACGCCGGCGAACCCGACCTTCACGCAGGCGCTTCCGGGCCCCGCGCCGATCGGCGTCCCGAACTTCTTCATCGACAAGTTCCGGATCCCGCCGTTCCTGCTGCCGATCTACCAGGCCGCCGGCATCGAGTACGGGGTGCGCTGGGAGATCCTGGCCGGCATCAACGAGATCGAGACCGACTACGGCCGGAACCTCAACGTCTCGAGCGTTGGCGCCGTCGGCTGGATGCAGTTCATGCCGGCGACGTGGAAGCAGTACGGCGTCGACGCCAACCACGACGGCAAGAAGGACCCGTACAACCCGGTCGACGCGATCTTCGCCGCGGCGCGCTACCTCAAGGCCGCCGGCGCGGACACCGACATCCGCCGCGCGATCTTCGCCTACAACCACGCCGACTGGTACGTCGACTCGGTCCTCATGCGGGCGCGCCTCATCGGCGGCCTGCCCGCCGACCTCGTCGGCTCGCTGACCGGCCTGACGCAGGGCCGCTTCCCGGTCGCCGCCCGCGCCACCTACGCCGACGACCTCTCCGAGCGGTCGCTGCACCAGAAGATCGCCACGGGCCACAACGCCGCCCTGCCGGTCGAGGCGAACACGAGCCGCCGCGGGATCAACATCTACGCGAAGCCGGGCTCCCCCGCGATCGCCACCCAGGACGGCCGCGTCGTCCGGATCGGCAAGAGCAAGCGCCTGGGCCGCTTCATCCAGCTGCGCGACGTGTACGGCAACACGTACACCTACGCGCACCTGAAGAAGGTCGCCAAGGCCTACGGCGTGCCCAAGCAGGAGAAGGTCTCCCGAGCCGAGGTGGCCAAGGAGCTGGACCTGCCCAAGGCGGACCCGAAGCCGACCGCGCCCGCGAGCGCCGGCACGCAGCCGGGCAAGAGCGCGGACGCCCAGGCCGCCCGGCAGCCCAAGGCCGCCGCCGGCAGGGCGACCGTCGTGGGTTCGACGCAGGTCGACGTGCAGAAGGAGCGGCTCTTCGCCAACCCCTCCCGTCCGCAGGCCTACCACCACGGCGGCGAGGAGCAGCTGCTCCAGCAGGACGTCGCGCCCGACGGCGAGACGTACCGCGCCCAGTTCACCAAGCTGCTCGGCCTCGAGGGCAAGGACATCGAGCTCAAGAAGCTCAAGGTCGGCTCCAAGGTCGTCGCGGGCACGATGCTCGGCCGCATCGGCCGGACGCAGCCGCACGTCGCGCCGCACCTGCTCTTCGAGATCCGCCCGGCGGGCAAGGGCGCGCCGCGCGTCGACCCGAAGCCGATCCTCGACGGCTGGAAGCTGCTCGAGTCGACGGCGATCTACCGCGCCGCGGGCAAGAACCCGTTCTTCGGCCCGGACGCCAAGAACCCGTCGATCGGCCAGATCCTGCTGATGAGCAAGGAGTCGCTCCAGCACCAGGTGCTGACCGACCCGAGCATCCAGATCTACGACTGCGGCCGGCGCGACATCCAGGCGGGCAACATCGACCGCCGCGTGCTCGCGACGCTCGAGTTCCTCGCGGCGTCCGGCCTGAAGCCGACGGTCAGCGCGCTGGAGTGCGGCCACAGCCTCTACACGACCTCGGGCAACGTCTCGGAGCACTCGACCGGAACCGCGGTCGACATCGCGGCGATCAACGGGATCCCGATCCTCGGCCACCAGGGCGAGGGCTCGATCACCGACATGACGATCCGCCGGCTGCTGACGCTCCAGGGCACGATGAAGCCGCACCAGATCATCAGCCTCATGACGTTCGCCGGCGCCGACAACACGCTGTCGCTGCCCGACCACGACGATCACATCCACGTCGGCTTCCGCCCGCTGTATGGCACCGACAAGAAGCTCGGGCGCCAGCTCAACGCGACGCTGAAGCCCAAGCAGTGGATCAAGCTGATCGACCGCCTCGGCGAGATCGACAACCCGAAGGTCCTCACCACGCCTTCGAAGTACGCGCTGAAGGTCCCGCAGCGCGCGAGCATCGCCCACAAGGGCGAGTAGCACCGGGACGGCGCGGTGGCTGCGGCGCCCTGGGACGCTCCGGCGGGCCGCCGCTTCCGGTTCGTGCAGGTGGAGGTGCCGTGGGAGCTCGGGCCGCCCGACGGCCGCTACGTGCTGCGCGGCCACGCCGGCGAGGTCGCCCACGTGCTCGTGCTGCAGACCGTCACGGCGCACCCGCGCCGCCCGCTGCTGCGCTGGCGCCCCCGGCGCGCCGCGCCCGAGCCGGCGCCCGCCGACGTCGCCACCACGCGGGCCACGCTCGTGGCCGCGCAGGCCTTCCCCGACGCGGCCACCGCCCGCGGCTGGCTGCGCCGCGCCGACCTGGGGGCCGAGGCCGCCGAGGCCGTCGGCGTGCTCAACGGCGTCGTCCACGCCCAGCGCATCGCGACCGCCGACCCGTTCGTGCGCGAGATCGCCCTCGACCAGGCGCTGGCCGTGCGCGTCGGCATCGGCCTCGGCGAGGAGGTCGCCGACGGCGACTGGACCGAGGCGCGGGCGCTGCCGGTCGCCCCGCGCGCGTCCATGCCGCGACGCGCGAGCGCACTGCGGCCGCAGGAGCGGTTCGCGGCGCTGCTCTCCGGGCGCGACGTGGCGCTCGCGGCGGAGGAGCTGACGCTGCGCGCCCGGCTCGACCTCGACCGCGGTCGCACGCGCGAAGCCGCGCTGCAACTGCGCGTCGCCCTGGAGGCCGCGCTGGCCGAGCTGCAGGCCTGGGCGTACCGCGAGGACCTCGCAGAGCGCCTGGCCGAGCTGCGCGACGCCCGGCCGGCCGTCGCCGCCGCGGCCAACCGCGCGCTCGAGGGCGGCCTCGACGAGCAGCAGGTCGAGGACGTCGGGCGCGTCGTAGGCCGGCTGGAGGCTGCGCTGGCCGCCCGCGTGGCGGGTGGATTCGAGTGACCCTCCGCGTGGGGCGCCTCAGCCCCACCGAGCGACGCCCAGCCGCCCCACCCCGCGCGGGCCCGGGCGGGTGGGGCGCCTCGGCCCCGCGGAGCGACGCCAACCCGCCCCACCTCGATGAGAGGGCGCGGCGGTGGGCATACTCGGCTCGTGGCCGGTGACGCCGTAGCGAGGATGCATGCCCCCGTCGTCCGGGACGACGGCGTCGAGGACCGGGTGGCGGTCGAGGAGCCGCTGGAGATCCGCGTCGGCGGCGCGGCGGTCGCGGTGACGATGCGCACCCCAGGCCACGACGAGGAGCTGGCCGTGGGGTTCCTCCACGGCGAGGGGCTCCTGGCGGGGCCGGTCGAGCACGCCGGCCCGACCGCCGACTTCGCCGCCAACGTCGTCGAGGTCGACGCGCCGCTGGTGCGCCGGCCCGACGAGCGGCGGTTCTACACCACGTCCTCGTGCGGGGTCTGCGGCAAGGGGGCCCTCGACGAGGTCGCCGTCCACGCCGACCGGCTGCCGCCCGGCCCGGTCGTCCCGCGGGCTCTGCTCGCCGCGCTGCCCGACCGCCTGCGCCAGCCCGGCTTCGCGGTCACCGGCGGGCTGCACGCGACCGGCCTCTTCGACGCCGCCGGCGAGCTGCTGTGCGTCCGCGAGGACGTCGGCCGCCACAACGCGATGGACAAGGTCGTCGGGCGTGCGGCCCTCGACGGGGAGCTGCCGCTCCACGACCGCGTGCTCTGCGTGTCCGGGCGGCTCTCCTTCGAGCTCGTGCAGAAGGCGGCCGTCGCCGGCTGCCCGATCCTCGTCGGCGTCGGTGCGCCGTCGTCGCTGGCCGTCGAGCTCGCCGGGGACCGCGGCATGACGCTGTGCGGCTTCGCCCGGCGCGGCAGCGTCAACGTCTACACCGGCGTCGAGCGCGTCGCCTGACGCTCGGACGCCGGCGCCCTACTCGTCCTCGTCGTCAGCGCCGAGCTGATCCTTGAGGGCCTTCATCACGTCGTTGGGGCCCTCGAGGTCGTCCTCGTCGATGCCGCGGATGGCATCGACGACCTCCTCGTCGGCGCCGTTCTCCTCCGCCAGGTCCGCGAGGTCGTCGCTGCTCGCGGGGTAGTCGGCGCCCTTCAGGGCCTTCTGCACCACCGTCACCGAGAGTCCCATGCCGCGCAAGCTGCCCGCGGGGCATGCCGCGCATGCACCGGCGTGCGCCGGGTCCGTTCGCCCGCCTACAGCGCGGCGAGCACGGCCTCGAGCTCGGCGACGACGTCGCCGTCCAGCTTCACCTCGGCGCGCTCGTCCCAGGGCGTCGGGCCCTGGGTGACGATCGCGACGCGGCCGCCGTTCTGTCGCGTGACGCCGGGCAGCTGGGCGATCGGATGGACCTCCAGCGACGAGCCGACGCAGAGCAGCAGGTCAGCGCCCGCGGCCAGCGCGTAGGCCTCGTGCAGGGCGCCCTCCGGGAGCCACTCGCCGAAGAGCACGACGTCGGGCTTCAGCGGCTCGCCGCAGTCGCAGCCCGGCACCGAGATCGGCGACGCCTCGAGGCGCTCGCGGACCTCTCCGATCGGATACCGCGCGCGGCAGCTCAGGCACGACGAGGTGTCGATCGAGCCGTGGACCTCGACGAGGCGCCGGGCGCCCGCGCGGCGGTGCAGCCGGTCGATGTTCTGCGTGACGACGCCGTCGAGGATGCCGCGGCGCTCGAGCTCGACGAGCACGTGGTGGGCGCCGTTGGGCTCCTTGCCCTCCAGCGTCTGGAAGCGGTTGCCGTAGAAGTGCCAGAAGCGCTCGGGGTCGGCGCGCCACGCGTCGATGTGGGCGACCTCCATCGGGTTGACGCCCTCCCACAGCCCGGTGCCGGGCGAGCGGAAGTCGGGGATCCCGGACGGCACCGAGATCCCCGCGCCCGTGAGCGCGACGACGGAGCCGGCCTCCCGGATCAGGGAGGCCAGCCTCGCCACGCGCTCGCTGGTCGTCGTCTGCGGCGGCATCGGCGACCAGGGTAGGGGCTGCTAGCGGCCGGTCCAGTTCGGCTCGCGCTTGCCCAGGAAGGCGCTGATGCCCTCCTTGCCGTCCTC
>DASTWY010000067.1:0-45471 GCA_035765735.1 Baekduia sp.
ACGAGCGCCGCGCGGCGAAGCTCGGCGGGCTGATCGCCGAGCGCCCGCGCTCGGCGTACGAGCTCGCGCAGGAGCTGTGGGGCAACGTGGCCGTCACGCAGGCCTACCTGACGCTCTCGGAGGTCCTCGGCCACGTCGACCTCCTCATCGACCGTGGCGAGGTCGTCGAGCAGGAGGACGACGGCGTCGTGCACTTCGCCCTGGCCGCCTGAGCGGCTTCAGGCGAACGCGACGGTCGCGCCTACGTCCGGGCCGTCCGTGAACGCGCGCCGGGCAGGTCGTAGAGCGTGCGGCCGCGCTCGTCGCGGAAGACCTCCAGCTCGGGCTCCAGCTCCTCCAGCACGGGCTTCAGGCCCCTCCGTCCCGACCAGGCCTGCACGTCGGCGGGCGCCGCGGGGCCGAAGGCGGCGAGGTGGCGGCGCACGAGGGCCTGCTCGTCGGCCTGCGGGAGCGCGTCCTCCCCCAGCCAGGCCTCCGCCGGGGCGAACGCCGCGTCGGGCGGGAAGGCCCAGGCGTCGCCGGTCGGCACCATCACCAGCGGCACGAGCATGCGCACGGCGTAGCCGAGCGCGCGCTCGTCGACGTCGGGGAACGCCTCGGCCAGCAGCGGGCGCAGCTCGTTGAACGTCCGCGGGCGCTCGGCGGCCAGCCGCTGTGCCGTGGCGACGACGGCGGCCGGGTCGAGGTGCTCGGCCTTGCGCTGCTTGAGGATGCTGCGCATCGCGCCTTCGAGCGCCGGCGCGAGCGCCGGGCGCAGCGCCGCGTAGTCGGCCGCGCTGACGAGGTGCAGCGTGGCGCGCATCAGCGTCGCGCGGATCGCGGTGCGCGCGTGCAGGGCGGCGTGGAGCTGCTGGGCCTCGAAGCCCTCCAGGCGGCTCCACAGCGCCCCGAACGGCGGGCGCGGCTCCTGGGCCTGAAGGCCGCCGAGCCGCTCGAGCGCGTCGACGACCGGCACGGCGACCCGCTCGAGCAGCAGCTGGCGCGCCAGCGTCGCGCGGTTGAGCGCCCGCCGGGTGAGCGTCGGCGGCGCCACCGGCTACGCGTCCCCGAGGGGATCGGCGAGCGGCAGCTGCCGGCGGTCGCGCAGCGTCTCCAGGTCCTCGCGCCACACCGCGGCGAGCTCGGGGACGTCGAGCACGGCCTGCAGGGCGGCCGGATCGTGCCGGTCGCGGTAGGTGACGCGCAGGACCTCGGCGACGCTGATCTCGCTGACGCGCTCCACGAGCTCCAGCCGGTCGCCGGCGGCGATCTCGCCGGGCTCCAGCACCCGCAGGTAGAAGCCGGCGCGCAGCTCGCGCGCCATGGCGGCGACGAGCTCGCGGCGGCCCCAGCGGGCGGCGACCTTGAAGCACGGCCCGCGGGGCTGGCTCACCTGAGCCGTGACCGTCCCCACCGTCACGACGTCGCCGATGTGCACGACGTCCTCGGTCATGCCGGCGAGCGTCAGGTTCTCGCCGAAGGCGCCGGGCCCGAGCTCGAGGCCGAAGCGCTGGTTCCAGCCCGCGAGGTGCTCGGAGGCGTAGCAGCAGATCGCCTTGTCGGGACCGCCGTGCACGCGCAGGTCGGCCTGCTCGTCGCCGGCGAGGCCCAGCGGCCCGGCCGGGACGCGGCCGTCCACCGGCGCCTTGACGAACGCGCTGCGGACGTCGCGGCCGCGCCACGGCAGCGCGGCGGGCCGCCCGACCCGGAGCGAGAGCACGTCAGCGGCAAGCGTCGTCATCGGCCTCCGAACGCTAGCTCGCCGATCAGGTCGTCCATCCTGCGCGCCGTCGCCTCCCAGGTGAGCGGCGCGGCCCGCGGCGGCCCGGCGGCGCGCCACGGCGCCGGGTCGTCCAGCGCCCGCTCCAGCGCGTCGGCGATCGCCGCCGGGTCGGTCGGGTCGACGAGCTGGGCGGCGTCGCCGCAGACCTCCGGCAACGCCCCGCGGTCGGAGGCGACGACCGGCGTGCCGGCAGCGAGCGCCTCCACGGCGGTGAGCCCGAACCCCTCGTGCAGCGACGGCAGCACGAAGGCCGCCGCGCCCGCGTAGAGCGCCGGCAGCAGCGCGTCGTCGACGTGGCCGAGCGGCCGCACCGCCGTTCCGCGCCCGTCCTCGCGGAACTGCGGCCGGTCGCCGCCCGCGGCCACGAGCGCGACGCCGCGTCCCGCCAGCCGCTCGGCCGCGACCTCGAGCGCGCCCAGGTTCTTGCGCGCCGTCCGGCTGGCGACGGTCAGCACGTACGGGCGCTCGCCGAGCCCGAGGGCGGCGCGGGCCTCGGCGGCGTCGAGGTCCGGCCGGAACCGCGCGTCGACGCCACCGGGGACGACGTGCACGCGCTCGGCCTCCACGCCGAGCAGCGCGACCACCTCGGCGCGCGAGAACGCCGACGGCGTCACCACCATGCGCGCCCTCCGGGCGATCCGCGGCAGGATCGTCCGCTGCCAGCGCACGTACGCCGGGGAGTACCAGCGCGGGTCGCGCAGCGGCGCGACGTCGTGCAGCACCAGGACGGTGCGGCGGCTGGCCAGCGGCGCGAGGTTGGCCGGGCACAGCAGCAGCTGGGCGCGGGCGGCCCGGGCCTGCAGGGGCAGCACGAGCTGCTCCCAGGCATGGCCGGCGCGGTGCGCCAGCGCGGCCGGCGGGCGTGCGACGGCGTAGCGGTCGGGTCGCAGCGCGGGGAGGCGCGCGCTGAGCTCGCGGGCCCACCGCTCGACGCCGCCGAGCTCGGGACGGGCTGCGGCGCGGGCGTCGATGAGGACGGGCGCGCTCAGCGGGCCTCGATGGCGCCCGTGCGCTCGTCCGCCGACACGCTGATCCGCATGGCGGCGAGTATGACGGCCGCGTCATCGAACAGCGGTCCAGTCCGGCCCGGAACCGGGGACGAACGCCGTGGACGCTCGTCCGATTCGAGATGCGCGCCGTGCTGCGCGTCTCCACCATGGCCCCGTGAGCGTCACGAGGGGATGTGAGGGGACGGCGTCGTGGGCGTGACCCAGGCACTGGAGGTCGTGCCGCTGGACGGCCGTCTAGGCTCCGCGCCGATGGAGGTCTCGTCTCAGGTCGGCGGCGTCACGCCCGACGGCGTCCGTGAGGGCGACCGCGCCGCGCTCCAGGCGCTCGTCGAGCGCCGCGGACCCGCGGTGATGGCGTTCTGCACCCGCGTCTGCGGACCGGCGGCCGCCGCGCGCGCCTCGTCAGAGGCGTTCGCGCGGTTCCGCGCGGCGGTCCGCGACGCGCTCGACCTCTCCGCCGTCGACCCCGAGGCGCTGCTGCGCGGGGCCACGCGCCACGCCGCCGCGGCGATGGCCCGGACCCCGACGGGACCGCCGCCCCATGGCCGGCTGCGCAGCCGCGGGACCCAGACGTGCACCCACGTCCCGACGATGCTGGCCGCGCGGGCCAACGGCGCGCTCGGCGAGGCCGACCTGGAGCGGCTGGCCCGCCACCTCGACCGCTGCGAGCGCTGCCACGCGCTCGGAGAGATCTTCCGCAGCGCCGAGGCCGCCTACGCCGAGCCGGCCGTCGAGACGCTCGGCAGCGAGACGTCGTCGATGTTGGTCGACGCGATGCTGGCGGTCCCCGATCGCCAGCTGGGCGTCGCTCCCGAGCCGCTGCCGGGCGCCCCCGCCACCGAGCCGCAGGACGGCGCCTACGGCCACCTTCCCGACCTCGACGACGAGGTCCCGGTCGCCGAGGAGGCCGAGGCGGCACCCGGGCAGACCGCGGCCGCCGAGGTGCTCGACGACGGGCTGCCGGCCGGCACGCCCCAGGCGGCGTCCGTCCCGGTCGAGCTCGCCGTGCCCGCCGGCGAGGAGGTGCCGCTGGCGCCCGAGGACGACGCGGAGCCGGAGCCGGAGGCCACGGTGGCCATCCCCTCCGAGGCGGGCGCCGAGTCGGCGCCGCCGGAGATCGACGCGACCGCCCTCCTGCCTGTCACCCATGTCGACGAGCCCGCGCACGCCCTCGAGCCCGAGGCGCTCGCCGCCGAGCCGGTGCCCGCCGAGCCGCCCGCGGTGGCCGAGCACGAGGTCGACCTCGGCGAGACGATGGAGTGGGACATGGTCCCCGTCGCGCTCCAGCGCCGCAGCTACGCCGATGGCGACGCGCCGCTCCGGGCGCCCTCCGCGGCGCGACGTCGTGGCCGTCGCGGCCTCGGCGTGGTCGTCAAGGTCGTGCTGCCGGTGGTGCTGGTCGCCGCGTTCGCGGTCGCCGCGCTGGCGGCGACGGGCGTGCTGGGCAGCAGCGAGCAGCCCGCTCCGGTCGTCCAGCACCGCGTCGTGCCGCGCGTGCAGAAGCCCGTGCTGACCCCGCTGCCCGTGACCGTGGCGGCCGACGCCACGGCCAGCACGGCGACGCCCGGCGCGACGGCGCCGACCAGCTCCACGACGCCGAGCGCGACGACCGGCACCACCACCACCGACGCGTCGACTGGGACGCCGGCCGACACCGCGACGCCGACGCCGTAGCGACGCGCGTCGCGCGGGTCCTCCGGGACGCCCGCGAGCGCGACCCGGCGGTATGGCGGCGCTACGGCACGCTGGTCGCCCGGGCGCTGAGCGCGCCCGCCGACGAGGCCGTCTGCCCCGCGGCCGCAGCCGCGTGCGCGCGAACGCGGTCGAGGAACTGCTCGTGCAGGCGGCGCTCGCCGCTGATCTCGGGGTGGAAGGCGACGACCACGACGTTGCCCTCCCGCGCGGCGACCGGCTTGCCGTCGACCGCGGCGAGGATCTCGACGCCCTCGCCGTGCTCCTCGATCCACGGCGCGCGGATGAACACCGCGCGCACCGGCTCGTCGAGGCCGGGGAAGTCCAGGTCGGCCTCGAAGGAGCGGACCTGCCGGCCGAACGCGTTGCGCCGGGCCGTGATGTCCATCAGGCCGAGGTGCTCGCGGTCGAGCATGATCAGCCCGGCGCAGGTGCCCAGGACGGGCGTCCCGTCGCGCACGAGCTCCCCCAGCGGCTCGGCCAGGCGCTCGCGCTCGATGCCGAGGGTCATCGTCGTCGACTCGCCGCCGGGGATGACGAGCCCGTCGAGGTCCTCGAGGTCCGCCGGCACGCGGACCTCGCACACCTCCGCCCCGAGCTCGCGCAGCATCCGCACATGGGCGTCGAACCCGCCCTGCAGGGCGAGGACGCCGACCAGCGGGGCGCGAGCGTCCACTACCAACCGCGGTTGGCCAGCACTTGGGTCTCGTCGAGCTTGCGGGCCTCGAGGCTCTGCATCGCCTCGCCGAGGCCCTCGGAGGCCTTGGCGACCCGGTCGGGGTCGGCGAAGTGCGTGGTGGCCTCCACGACGGCGCGGGCGCGCGCCTCGGGGTTGGAGGACTTGAAGATGCCCGAGCCGACGAACACGGCCTCGGCGCCCAGCTGCATCACCAGCGACGCGTCGGCCGGCGTGGCGATGCCGCCGGCGCAGAACAGCGGGACCGGCAGGCTGCCGTTGCGCGCGACCTCGCGGACGATGTCGTACGGCGCCTGCAGCTCCTTGGCCGCGACGAAGAGCTCGGCCTCGTCCAGCGTCCCGAGACGCTTGATCTCGCCGCGGATCGACCGCAGGTGGCGCACCGCCTCGACGATGTCGCCCGTGCCGGCCTCACCCTTGGAGCGGATCATCGCCGCGCCCTCGCCGATGCGCCGCAGCGCCTCACCGAGGTTCGTCGCGCCGCACACGAACGGGATCCGAAACGCCCACTTGTCGATGTGGTGCGCCTCGTCGGCCGGCGTCAGCACCTCGGACTCGTCGATGTAGTCGACCTCCAGGGACGCCAGCACCTGCGCCTCGGCGAAGTGGCCGATCCGCGCCTTGGCCATCACCGGGATCGTGACGGCCTCCTGGATGCCCTTGATCATCGCCGGATCGCTCATCCGAGCCACCCCGCCGTCACGGCGGATGTCGGCCGGCACGCGCTCCAGCGCCATCACCGCGCAAGCCCCCGCGTCCTCGGCGACCTTCGCCTGCTCGGCATCGACGACGTCCATGATGACGCCGCCCTTCAACATCTCGGCCAGACCGGCCTTGACCCGGAACGTCGCTTCGTCTCGCATTCGGCACCTCATGATAGGCGTCGACCCGGGCCGCCGAATTGTCCAATGCCGCGGAAATCGCCTCCCGGCGATTCTCCGCCGCGGAATCGCCCCCTGGGCGATGGGCGGGCGGGGACCTACTTCAGCCGGAAGGCTTTGATGCGATCGGCGTACTGGTCGGCATCGCGGCTGTACACGCCGTACGCCAGGGCCTGCAGCGTCGACAGCAGCGCGGTGTGGGAGCGGACGTACGCCGGCGAGTTGCTCGAGTAGTACAGCTTGATCTGCGCGAGCTTGGCGACCTCCGACAGCGTCGCGTCGACGACGGCGAGGGTCGTGGCCTTGCGATGGCGCGCGAGCTTCATCGCGCGGACGACGAGCGGGTGCGGGCGCCCCGCCGAGAGGCCGATGACCAGCGTGCGCTCGTCGATGCGCCCCAGGCGGCTGAGCGCCTCCTGCGACGGGCTGGCCACCATCTCGGCGCGCAGGTCGAGCAGCATGAGCAGGTGCCGGAAGTAGCTGGCGAAGAAGGCCATCTGGTCGGTGCCGCAGACGAGCACGCGCTCGGCGGTGACGATCGCGTCGATCGCCGCCTCCACGTCGGAGCGCGACACGCGGCGCGCCGTCTCCTCGACGTTCTGGTGGTCGGCGGCGATGGCCGTCTCGAACTCGTTCTGGTCGAGCGAGAACAGGGGCTCCGGCGCGCCGGCCGCCGCGCCCACCATGCCGGCCGCGACCTTGCGCCGGTACTCCTCGCGAGCCGAGTGCTGCAGCTCCGGGAAGCCCTCGAACCCGAGCGCCTGCGAGAAGCGCACGACCGTCGAGCTGGAGGTGTTCGCTCGCCGGGCGAGCTCCTCCGCCGTCTGGAACGCGACCTCGTCGAGGTGGTCGACGATGTACTGGGCGACATCCTTCTGCGAGCGCGAGAACTCGTCGAAGCGCGCCTGGATGTACGCCGAAAGGGTCTGGTGTCCCCGCGCTTCGTGCGGCGGGGCGGTGATGGTCGCGGCCGTCCTCTTCATGGGCGGTGCGGTCTTTCGACACGGCGACCGCAGACTCCTCCAAACGGACCGCCGGACGGTCGCGCGGACGGCACCCCAACGACTGCGCCCCCGGCTGGAAGCTCCGGCCGGGGGCGCAGTCGACGTTGGCGAGCCCTCGCCGTTTCCGCCAAAAAGGGGGCTCGCGCACAGGACGGGCGGGGGGTATGGCGCCGGTCCTGCTTGGTGTGGGCTGGGCGTCCCCCACACCAGTGCTCCGGAATACACGACGGCTCGCGCGCTGTCCGTCGGACGACGATCCGGTGCACCTGGGTAGGAGCGTCGTCGTGAGCACGCGGCAGGCGATCGGACACGCGGCGGAGCGCTCGGGTGCCGGGGCCCGGGAGCGGGTCGCGCGCGTGCGCACCCTCCTCCCCGCGCTCGTCCTCGCCGCCGTCGCCGCGGGCCTGGCGTGGTTCATCGCCACGCGCCTGTTCGGCTCGCGCGGGGCGTTCTTCGCCCCGGTGGCGGCGATCATCACCATCAACATCGCGGGCGGCCGCCGGGCGCGCCGCGCGATGGAGGTCTCGCTCGGGGTGCCGCTCGGCATCGCGCTGGCCGACGTGCTGGTGCTCGAGCTGGGCTCGGGCACGCTGCAGCTCGTCGGCATCGCGCTGCTGGCCATGATCCTGGCGGTGCTCGTCGGCGGCGGGCCGCTGCTGATCACGCAGTCGGCCGTGTCGGCGATCCTCGTCGTGGCGCTGCAGCCCCCGACCAGCGGCCTGTCCTTCACGCGGGCGGGCGACGCGCTCGTGGGCTGTGGCGTCGCGCTGCTGATCAGCTTCGTGATCGCGCCGATCGACCCGCTGGCGCTGGCGCGCCGGTCCGCCGAGCCGGTCATCACCGAGCTGGCCGGCGTGCTGGAGGACGTCGCCGCCGCGCTGTCCGCGCGCGACCGGGCCGGGGCGATCGCGGCCCTGCGCCGCGCCCGCGGGCTCGACGCCCAGACCCAGCGCTTCCTCGAGGCGCTGACGATCGGCCGCGAGACGGCGGCCGCGGCCCCGCAGCGCTGGGCGGCGCGCGCGCCGCTGGAGATCTACGCGGAGGCCGCCGGCCAGATCGACCTCGCGGCCCGCAACGTCCGGGTGCTGGCGCGCGGCGTCCTGCGGGCGGTGGACGTCGGCGACCACGTCCCGCCCGGCGTGCCGGAGGCGATCCGCGAGCTCGGCCGCGCCGTCGCGGCGCTCGAGCCGTGGCTCGAGCGGCCGGAGCGCGCCGGGGGCGTCGTCGACCACGCCGTGCGCGCCGCGCGGGATGCCAGCGACGTGCTGGAGCAGACGACGAACCTGTCGGTCAGCGTGATCGTCGGCCAGGTCCGGTCGACCGCCGTGGACCTGCTGCGGAGCACGGGGATGACCCCCGACGAGGCGCGGGCGCGGATCCGCGCCGGCGACGCCTCCCGCGCCACGACGTGACGCGCGGCGCTCAGGAGACGCCGGTCGGCACCTGCGAGAACGGCGCCGGGCGGCCGATGAGGTAGCCCTGCGCGTAGTCGCAGCCCAGCGCCCGCAGGTGCTCCAGCTGGCCGGGGGTCTCGATGCCCTCGGCCGTGACCGAGCGCCCGAGCGCCTGCGCCATGTCGTGGACGCCGCGCACGATCGCGGCGCTCGTGGGGTCGCCGGGCAGCCCGCCGACGAACGAGCGGTCGATCTTGATGCCGTCGATCGGCTGGTCCTTGAGCATGGACAGCGACGAGAAGCCGGTGCCGAAGTCGTCGAGGACCAGCCGCACGCCCAGCTCGCGGAGGTCGGCGATGGTGCGGCCCGTCGCGGCGTCGGTGCCCAGCAGCGCCGTCTCGGTGAGCTCGACGACGAGCTGGCTGCTCGGCACGCCGTGGCGCTCCAGCGCCTCGGCGACCGTGTCGGCGAACCCCGGATCGACGAGCTGCCGTGGCGAGACGTTGACGCCGACGCGCGCGTCGGCCCACCCCAGCCGCCGGAGGTGCCCGATGGCACGAGAGGCCTCGCGGACGACCCATTCGCCGATCGGCACGATCGACCCGGTGCGCTCGGCGACCGGGATGAACTCGTCGGGGCCGACGGCGCCGAGGACCGGATCGGACCACCGCAGCAGCGCCTCCACCCCGTGCAGGCCGCCGTCGGCGCAGCGGACGATCGGCTGGGCGACGAGCCGCAGCGCGCCGCGCTCCAGCGCCGTGTCCAGCGCGGTGGCGATCGCGGCCAGGCGCTCGCGCTCCGGCGAGGCCCGCTCGTCCTCGGCGGCGGTCGCCGCGGCCGGCGGCGCGGTGGCGCCCGCGGAGGCGCGCAGGCGCCGGAGCGCGGCGGCATCGCGCATCGCCTGCAGCTCCTCGAGCGCGGCCGCCAGCAGGCCGGCGCGCCGGCGGCTCTCGCTGCGCGCGAGCCGGAGCTCGATCGCGGTCCCGAGCCCCTCCGCCAGGTCGGCGAGGTGCTCGATGTCGCGGTCCTGCCACACGCGGGGCTCGTCGGCGGCGACGCAGAGCGAGCCGACGGCCTGGCCGTCGACGCACACGGGCAGCCCGAGGTAGGCCCGCACGCCGGCGACCCGGACGTCCGGCAGGCCGGGCACCTCCTCGACGTCGCGGATCGCGACGGGGCAGCCGCGCCCGACGACCAGCGAGCACAGCGAGGCCTCGCGCGGGCCGATCGCGCCGGGGCGCAGCGCGGGCACGCCGACGGCGGCGTGCACGACGTGCTGGTCGGCATCGATCACCGACACCGCCGCGATCGGCGCGCCGATCGCCTGATGCGCGCGCTCCGCCCACGGCAGGGCGAGGCTGTCGGGCCGCTCGAGCACCCCGAGCTGCTCGACCACCCGGAGTCGGGCGGGATCGTCGAGGCGAGCGGTGAGCGTGCAGTCGTTGAAGCCGTGAAGTGCCACGCGGTAACCAGATCTTCGGCGCGGACCGCCGCCCGTCGCGCCGGCACAGACGGTCGACGTCATACACCGGACAGCGGTGCACAGCTTTGCGCACGTGGACGTGCGCGAGCCCGTGCAGAAGCGCGCCCCGAGGCACCGACGCGCCGGGTCGCGTGCGGCGCGGCCGCCCGGGGTACGTCCCGCGCGATGCCCGCCCCACGGTGCCCCTCCTGCGGTCAGCCCGCGTCCACCGCGCTCGCCGGCGCCGAGCACGACTGGGAGTGCCGCAACGAGGCCTGCGCGGAGTACGGGCAGCCGGTCGCTCCGGCCGAGCCCGAGCGGCCGGAGCCGCCGGAGCCCGGCGACCAGCGGTCGCACCAGCCGTAGCGGGGCTACGCCGTCAGGCGGAACCGGCTGGCCAGCTCGTGGAGCTCGGCCGCGCTCGCGGCCAACTCGCCCGCGCTGGCGGCGATCTGCTGGGTGGAGCCCGACGCCTGCTGCGATGCCGCGGCGACCTGCTGGCTGGCCGCCGAGGACTGCTCGGCGACAGCGGCCACATCGGTGATGTCATCGGTCATCTGCGCGGAGCGCTCGGCGATCCGGCCGACCGCCGCGGCGATGTCGGCCACGCGGCCGCTGGTGACCTCCACCGCCTCGCCGATGGCCGTGAACGAGCGGCGGGCGGCCTCGACGGTCTGGACGCCCTCCTCCGTGCGGGCGGAGCCCTCCTCCACCACCTCGACGGCACGCCTGGTCTCGGCGCGGATCTCAGCGACGAGGTTCGCGATCGAGCGCGCCGCCTGCTGGGACTCCTCGGCCAGGTTGCGGACCTCGTCGGCGACGACGGCGAAGCCCTTGCCGTGCTCGCCGGCGCGGGCGGCCTCGATCGCGGCGTTGAGCGCCAGCAGGTTGGTCTGCTCGGCGATGCCGCCGATCGTGTCGACCATCGAGCCGATCCGCGACGACCGGTCGCCGAGCGAGCGGATCGTGTGCGTGACCTCCTCGGACGCGCCGCGGACCTCGGACATCGCCGCGGTGGCGGCGGTCACGGCCGAGGCGCCGTCGTGCGCGAGCTGGCGCGCCCGGTCGGCCTCGCCCGCCGCGCTGAGCGCGGTGTCGGCCGAGGCCTGCGTGGTCAGCGTGACCTCGCCGGAGAGCGTGCGCACGGCGCCGACCGAGCGGACCTGGCGGCTCGCCCCGTTGGCGACCTCGGCGACCGCGCGGGCGATCTCCTCGACGCTGCGCGTCGACTCGCTCGCGTCGGCCGCGACCCGGCTCGAGACGTCCGACACCCGGCCGGCGGCGCTGGAGAGCTCGCCGACCATGGAGCGCAGGCCGTCCGTCATCCCGGCGAGCGCGCGGCGGAGCTCGTCGTGCTCCGAGCGGACGGGCAGGTCCGTCGAGAGGTCGCCGGCGGCCACGCGGTCGGCGTGGGCGGCGACCGTGCGCAGCTCGACCAGCAGCTGCGCGATCGCCGTGGTGACGCGCCCGCCGTTGTCGTGCTCGTGGACCTCGATGGTGATGCCCGGGGCGAGGTTGCCCTGCGAGACGCTGTCGATGATCTCGCTGATGGGCTCGACCTTGCGCTTGATCTGGGCCATCGACCAACCGGCGATCCCCAGGCCGAAGAGCAGCGCTCCGATCGAGCCGATCAGGAAGATCGTCCGCAGGTGGTCGGCGTCGGCCGCGACGCTGCCGGCGTGGACGGACCTCATCCCGTGCGCGAGCGTCGAGATGATGAAGACCTGGGCGATGACGTTGATCGTCGTCGCGATGTAGAACTGGATCTGGACGGCGCTGAGCGGGCCGGCCGGCCGCGCCTCGGGCGGCAGCTCGGGGGCGATCGTGGTGGCGTTCGCGTGGGACACGGTCCTCAGACCTCCGTCGTGGGGGCGGTGAGCTGGAAGCGCCCGGCCAGGCGGCGGAGCTCGGCGGCGCTCGCCGCGAGCTCCTCGGCGCTCGAGGCGATCTGCTGGGTGGTGGCGGTCGTCTGCTCGGCCGAGGCGGCGACCTGCTGGTTGGCCGCCGACGACTGCTCGGCCACCGCGGCGACCTCCGTGACGTCGTCGGTCATCCGCGTCGAGCGGCCGGCGATGTCACCGACGGCGACGGCGATCTCGGCCACGCGCGTGCTCGTGCTCTCGACCGCCTCGCCGATCTCGGCGAACGCGGCCCGGGCGGCCTCCACGGTGGCCACGCCGTCCTCGGTGCGAGCGGCGCCCTCCTCGACGACCCGCACGGCGCGCTCGGTCTCGGCGCGGATCTCGTCGACCAGCTGGGCGATCGAGTGTGCGGCGTCCTGGGACTCCTCGGCAAGCTTGCGGACCTCGTCGGCGACCACGGCGAAGCCGCGGCCCTGCTCGCCGGCGCGGGCCGCCTCGATCGCCGCGTTGAGCGCCAGCAGGTTGGTCTGCTCGGCGATGCCGCCGATCGTGTCGACCATCGTGCCGATGCGCGAGGACCGGTCGCCGAGGGAGCGAATGGTGCGCGTGACCTCCTCGGAGGCGCCGCGGACCTCGGACATCGCCTCGGTGGCGGCGCCGACGGCCGTCGCGCCCTCGTGGGCGAGGGACTGGGCACGGCCGGCCTCGTCGGCGGCCTCCTGAGCGCTGCGGGCCGACTCCTGAGTGGTCCGGGCGACCTCGCTGGACAGCTCGCGGACCGCCTCGACGGAGCGCACCTGGCGCTCGCCGCCGTCGGCGACGTCGGCGACGGCGCGGGCGATCTCCTCGACGCTGCGAGTGGACTCGGCCGCCTCGGCGGCGACGCGGCCGGAGACGGCGGAGACGCGGTCGGCCGCCTCGGAGATCCGGCCGACCATCGTGCGGAGGTTGGTGGTCATCCCGGCCAGCGCGCGGCGCAGCTCGTCGTGCTCGGAGCGCGGCTCGAGGTCGGCGGAGAGGTCGCCGCCCGCGATCCGGTCGGCGTGCGCGGCGACCGCGCGCAGCTCGTCGAGCATGACCTGCAGCGAGCCGGCCGCGCGCCCCAGCGCGTCGACGTCGTGGATGACGAGGTCGCGCTCGGCCGGCGGGTGCAGGTCGCCGTCGACGATCGACCGCGTCAGCCCGTGCAGCGTGCGCAGGCGCTGGTTCATGTCCTTGGAGGCCTTCGCCGAGACGATCAGGCGGGCGACGAGGACGCCGATGGCCAGGCAGAGGTAGACCGCGAGCAGCCAGCCGAGGCGGTGCTCGTAGTTCTGCTCGTCCAGCCCGCTGAGCTGATGGGCGATGAAGACGATGTAGGCGACCTGGATGATCACCAGGCCGGCCATCATCAGCGTCAGCCGGCGGTTGGTCGACGCCATGGCGCCCGCGGCCTGCGGGGCGGTCGGCGTGCTCTCGGTCCTCTGGGGGCTCTCGGTCGGCGCCCCGGGTGTCTCAGCCACGTGCATCTCCTCGTGAAGACCCTTCGGGACGGTGGTCGGCCGCCGGTCGAAAGCCTTGAGCAAGCGGCGCCGCGCGGTCCGCCCGTTGCGCGGCGGCGCAACCGGCGCGCTTGACTGCTGTTGGATCCCTGCGATGCGACTGCCCCTGCTCTCCACCGTCCTGCTCGTCCTGCTCGCGGCTTCGCTGGCCGGCGCCGGCGCGGCGTCCGCGGCCCTCGGGCCGTGCCTGCCCGGCCATCCGGCGGTGCGCTGCCACGTCTGGACGGGGCAGGTGACGTTCGTCGACGACGGCGACACGCTCGACGTCGACGTGGCCGGCGACGGACAGGGGCCGCTGCGGCGCGTGCGCATGACCGGCGTGCAGGCGATGGAGCTGACGCGCTATTCGAAGTACGCCAGCCGCCGGCGTGGCGAGTGCCACGGCGTCGACGCCGCCGACCGCGTCGACCACCTCGTGCGGAGGGCGCACGGGCACGTCCGGCTCGCCGCGCAGGACCCGGCCAGCCACTCCGGCGTGCGCCACCGGCGCCTGATCGCGGTGCGGCTGCACCACCGCTGGGTCGACCTCGGCACCGTCCTGCTGCGCGAAGGCCGGGCGCTGTGGCTGCCCAACGGCAGCGAGTGGTCGGCCAACGCGACCTACCGGCGGCTGAGCGAGCGCGCCCGCGCCCGCGAGCTCCGGCTGTGGGACCCACGCGGCTGCGGCGCCGGCCCGCAGGCCGACATCGGCCCGACGCTCACGCTGAACTACGACGCCGACGGCGCCGACTTCGACAACGTCGACGGCGAGTGGGCGCGCATCGGCAACCCCGGCGGCGCGGCGCTGGACCTCGCGGGCTGGTGGTTCCGCGACAGCGCGCTGCGGCGCTACACGTTCCCCGCCGGCGCGCAGGTCCCTCCGCACGGGACGGTCACGCTCTTCATGGGCCGCGGCGCCTCCGGCGGCGACCGCTTCTTCTGGGGCCTGCCGACGCCGCCGTTCGAGAACCCGACCTACGACGTGCGCGCCATCGGCGACGGCGGCTATCTGTTCGACCCGCGCGGCAACCTGCGCGCCTCGGAGATCTATCCGGCCTGACGGGCACCCGCGGCGCTGTGCTGTGCTGTAGCGCGTGAACATCCTCTCGATCCAGTCGCACGTGGCCTACGGGCACGTCGGCAACGCCTCCGCCGTGTTCGCCGCGCAACGCCTCGGCGTGGAGGTGTGGCCGATCCACACGGTGCAGTTCTCCAACCACACCGGCTATGGCGAGTGGACGGGGCGCGTGTTCGACGGGCCGTTCGTCGACGAGCTGCTGGACGGGATCGAGGCCCGCGGCGTGCTGCCGTCGTGCGACGGCGTGCTCTCGGGCTACATGGGCTCGGCGGACGTCGGCTCGGCGATCCTGGCGGCCGTGCAGCGCGTCCGGGAGGCCAACCCGGACGCCACCTACTGCTGCGACCCGGTGATCGGCGACGTCGGGCGCGGGGTCTTCGTGCGGCCCGGCATCCCGGAGCTCATCCGCGAGCAGGCGGTCCCGCGGGCCGACGTCATCACGCCCAACCACTTCGAGCTCGACTACCTGAGCGGGATCGAGAGCCGGACGGTGGCCGAGCTCGAGCGGGCGGTCGAGGGCGTCCAGGCGCTCGGGCCGCGCACGGTGCTGGCGACGTCGGTGCACCTCGAGGACACGCCGGACGACGCGGTCGACCTCGTCGCCGGCGAGGGCGGCCGCGCGTGGCGCGTCCGGACCCCGCGGCTCGACCTCTCCGTCAACGGCGCGGGCGACATGATCGCCGCGATGTTCTACGTCCACCGCGAGCGCAGCGGCTCGACGCCCGAGGCGCTGGCCGCGGCGGCCGCCTCGACGTGGTCGGTGCTCAAGGCGACCGAGGACGCCGGCTCGCGTGAGCTGCTCCTGGTCGCCACGCAGGGCGAGATCGTCGCCCCGTCGCGGCTCTTCGCGCCCGAGCCGCTGGCCCCGTAGGGCCGCGCTCCGGGGGTCTCTCGCACCCCATTGTTGACCACGCGGTCAACAATGGGGTAGCTTGCCGCCCGCGCGGCGACGGCAGGGCCCGTGCACCCCACCCCGGAGAAGAGGTCTGTCCATGTCGTTGTCCCCCGTGCGGCTCGTGCCGCTGCTCGCATCGCTCGCGCTGCTGCTCTGCGCGCTGGCCGCCGCCGCCCCGGCCCACGCCAGCCGCATCGATGACGAGCTCCGCGCCGACGCGCACGCGTCGGCATTCAAGCCGTCGTCGGCGAACCTGCACATCCCCGTCCGCGACCCCGGGCCGCCCCCCGGCGCGCAGGTGCTGAAGTACCGCTTCGGACCGCTGAAGATCCAACCGGGGCAGAACATCATCGACATCGACGTCCAGAAGGAGCGCCCGGACGTCGACGGCTGGATCGTGGGCTTCCGCCCCGGGCTGGTGGACGCCAAGACCGGGAAGAACCCGCCGGTCTCCGAGGTGCACCTGCACCACGCCGTGTGGCTCGTCGACCTCAAGCCGACGTTCGCCGCCGGCGAGGAGAAGACCAACTTCTTCGCGCCCGAGGGCTACGGCTGGCGCTACACGACCAAGCAGACCTGGCTGATCAACCACATGATCCACGACCTCGTCGCGGCGCCGCACGAGGTGTACGTCACGTACGAGCTGTACTTCATC
Organism: Baekduia sp.; assembly: GCA_035765735.1. Classification (GTDB taxonomy): domain Bacteria; phylum Actinomycetota; class Thermoleophilia; order Solirubrobacterales; family Solirubrobacteraceae; genus Baekduia. Next base: position 15,913 of record DASTWY010000067.1, read on the forward strand.
CCGGACACGGCGCCGGAGGCGGCCAACATCCACGAGATCCGCACGCAGTGGATGGACGTGCAGGGCGTCAAGCCCTACCCCGTCTTCAACGCGCTCAAGGGCTCGGGAACCGGCGGCAAGTTCACCTACCCCGACCAGGCCAAGAACCCGTATCCGGACCGGCCGGCCGACAAGCCGCGCAACCAGTGGGTCGTCGACCACGACGCCACGCTCGTGGTCACCGCCGGCCACCTCCACCCCGGCGGGCTGTGGACCGACCTGAACCTGACGCGCGACGGCAGGACCGTGCGGCTGTTCCGGTCCCGGGCCAACTACTACGAGCCCAGCGGCGCCGTCTCGTGGGATGTCGCCATGAGCGGGACCGGGCCGAGCTGGCGCGTGCACGTCAAGAAGGGCGACATCCTCAGCACCAACGCCACGTACGACACCAGTCGCGCGTCCTGGTACGAGGTGATGGGGATCATGGTCGTCGGCATCACCAACGACGACGAGGGCGGCGTCGACCCCTTCACGGGACAGGTCGACCAGACCGACTACCTCACGCACGGCCGGCTGCCCGAGAACAAGGACCCCAAGGGCACGCGGAAGGTCAACTCGGCCTATGGCAACGCCATCCGCCAGCGCTCCGGGCCGTTCGTCTCCAAGATCGTCATCCGGAACTTCACCTACAAGCCCGGGGACCTGACGCAGCCCGGCAAGAAGGGCCTGCCGCCGCAGGTGCCGCAGGGCAAGAGCCTGAAGTTCGTCAACCGCGACCAGCCGACGACCGTCCGCTTCCACACGGTCACGGCCTGCAAGGCGCCGTGCAACCGCGGCAGCGGCATCAGCTTCCCGCTCGCCGACGGCGCCGGGCTGTTCGACTCGGGCGAGCTGGGGTTCGGCCCGACGATCAGCACGCTGGGCCTGCTCGACGGCGGTGACAAGAGCGTGCCGATCACCGCGGTCGACGACACGCCGGCCGACACGTCCAAGTGCGCCAAGGGCGGCCCGGGCGGCCTCGTGAAGGTCATCGAGACCGGCTGCGTCGGCACGACCACGTGGAAGACGCCGAGAAACCTCACGCCCGGCACCTACACGTACTTCTGCCGCATCCACCCGTTCATGCGCGGCGCCTTCCGCGTCGTGCCCAAGAAGCGCCTGAAGGACTAGGAGACGACCATGATCCGCACGAAGCTCATCGCCGCCGCCACGGCGGTCGCCGCGACCGGGGCGCTCGCCGTCCCGGCGCTGGCGGCCACCAAGAGCATCACCGTCAAGGACAACAGCTTCGGACCGAAGTCGGCGACCGTCCGGAAGGGCACCACGGTGAAGTGGGTCTGGCGCGGCAAGGCCCCGCACAACGTCCACGTCACCAAGGGCCCGGCGAAGTTCAGCAGCCCCACGAAGGTCAAGGGCAGCTTCTCCAAGAAGCTCACCAGGAGCGGCACCTACAAGATCGTCTGCACGATCCACCCGGGCATGAAGCTGACGCTCCGGGTGAAGTAGCGCACCTCCGTCAGTGGAGGAGCGCCTTGAGCGCGATGAGCACGCCGCCGACGGCGCCGACGGCGGCGGCGTGCGCGAGGGCCCGGCCGTGGCCGGCGCCGGCCAGCCGCGCGGCGAGGAACCCGTAGCCGCAGATCAGCCCGAGGCCCGACCACTTCGCCAGCGTGAAGGCGAGGTCGAGGCCGATGATGTTCGTCGCGGCCAGGACGAAGAAGACCGCGGGGAACGCGGCGCCGAGCATCACGGCCGCGGCGTCCTCCCACAGCGCCCGCAGCTGCCGGGCGCTGACCGCGTGCCGTGTGCGCGCCTCGGTTCCGATGACCTCGCTGTAGATCTCGGCGAGGCCGACGGCCAGCGCGGTGCCGGCCACGCCGCCGGCGGCCTGCGTGGCGGTCGGCGGATGTGCTTCGAAGGCCAGCACGAGGGCCAGCCCGATGATGGCCCCGTAGATCACGCGTGCGACATCGCGCGAGCCCAGGTGGGCCTCGAGCCTGCGGCGCAGGCCGCGCTCCGCCGCTGGGGCTCGGGCATCGGCGCGCATCAGCCGGTGGACGCTAGGTCGCGCGGTCCCGTCGGTCATCACCCGCATCGGGGGACGACGCCATGGCGGGTCAGCGAGCCGCGCGGACCAGGGCGCGCACGCGACGCTCGAACGCCCGCGGGCGCTCCGCGTAGATCCGCCGCCCGGAGGCGTCGGCCTGCTCGGCGAGCATCGCGCGGCGCTCGGCGATCAGCGGGAGCAGGTCCGGCACCTCCTCCGCGACCGCCGGTGCGAGCACGGCGAGGTCGTGCTCGTCGCCGAGGACGTCGGACAGGTGCTTGACCTCGGCGATCTGCGCGTCGAGCAGCGCCGGCCACGCGCCGCGCAGCAGGCGCTCGTGGTACCAGAGCTCCTTGGCGGCCTTGCGCCATTCGTGCAGCTCCTCGCCGTCGGCTCCGCGCCGCGCGGCGCGCCACGCCGCGCGCCCGCGGCCGTAGCTGCGCGCGCAGCCGGCGACGACCGCGTCGGCATCGCAGCCGGCGACCGGCCAGCCGGGAACGCCGGCCAGGGACCGCTCCACCGCGGCGCGGGCGGCGCTCATCGCCGCGGCGCCGTCGCTCGACGGGCATCCGGCGGCCTGCGGCAGATGCGCGACGGCGGCGCGGGCCGCCTCGAACGTGGCGGCCGGCACGCGTCCGGCGAACGTGGCGGCCAGCCGGTCGACCGCCGGCCCGAGCATGTCCGCGTCGCGCAGCGGCGCGAGCGCGCGGCCGGCGTCGCGCAGGGCGCGGTCGTGGGCGCGGAACGATGGCTTGGGCATCGCCGTCCGCGCCAGGCGCAGCGCTGCCCGCGCTTTCTTGATGCTCTTGCGCGCCTGCCGGACCGCGACCGCCCGGTCTGGTTCGGCCGCGTCGAGCTGGGTCATCGCCGCGCGCAGCTGGTCGGCCGCGCGGGCCTGCAGCTGCTCGGCGAGCGGCTCGCCGAGGTCGAGGCGGTAGGTCATCGGCGCTGCCGCCGCGCGGGCATCATCGCCGCGCGATCCTGGCACTCCTCCCCCGATCGCGCCACTGCTCGCGCCCGTCAGCGCACGCGCGCCGCGACCCCCTCGAAGCCGCGGGGGGCGCGCGACGCGGTCCACTCCGCAAGGACGACAGTCGTGACCCCCTGCTCGCACGCCAGGCGGACGAGGCGCTCGGCGCGGCGCGGCCAGCCGAGGGTCGCCACGGGCGACGGCGCCGGATCGGTGACGAGCAGCACCTCGACCGTGCCGCTGGCCAGCGTGCGCTCCACCGCCGCCAGCCCGGCGACGGCGGCTCCGCCATGCGAGACCTCCGCGACCACCTCGTCGAGCAGGCGGCACTGGCGGCGCCGGCGCTCGAGGAAGATGGCCTCGCGCGCGGCGGCCGAGAGCTGCTCGCCGGGCGTGAGCAGCGGCTCGGTGACCCGGACGGTGTTGGCGCCGCAGGCCTCCGCCCGGCGGCCGTCGAGTCCGGACAGCAGCGCGAACTCCCAGTCCTCGCCGCCCACCAGCGGCGCCACGGGCGGCAGGTCGCCGCGGACCTCCAGCGCCCGGACGCCGTCGCGATGGACCTCCAGCAGCCCGACCGGTGCGCTGGCCTGGGCCGCGCGGATCAGCTGCCCGACGCGGGCGTGGGCGTCGACGGAGACCGAGCAGCTCACGGGCACGGACACCGGCACCTCGCGGAAGGTCCCTGACGCGACCCCGAAGAACGCCGCGACGCCCGGGGCCCCGGCGGCCTCGGCCCGCTCCATCGCGTCGGCCAGCTGCCGCTGCATGGCCGGCAGCCGGCGCCGCAGGGCACGACGGTCGGCGGCCGGCCAGGAGCGGGCGCGCTCGGTGACGAGCCCGAGCTTGGCGCGCACCAGGGCGCGCTCACGCGAGCGGCGCGGGCAGAGGTAGATCGAGACGACGCCGGCGGGGTCTCCGATGAGCGCCTCGCGGGGGTCGAACGCGAGGCCGACGGCGCAGGAGCCCAGCATCGCGCTACAGCACGGAGGCCAGGAGGACGAGCAGGCCGGCCGCGGCAAAGCCGCCGACCAGCATCACCCACCCCTGGCGCTCCTCGCGCTTGAGCTGGCGCTGGCGCTGCTTGAGGTCGTCACTCGGTCGGTCGGTCGGCGTCATGGATCCTCCGTGCCGTGGGTGTCTGGGTGGTGCAGGGCCCTCCACGGCGGAGGGCCCTGCAGCACCGACGGTCGCACCCGCGCCCCCGTCCGGCCATGGGCATCGCTGCCCATCTCGCGCCGGGACCCCATCCTCCAGGTCGTGGATCGTGGCGCTCAGCGCGGCCAGGGTCGCTTCGATGCACCCGACGGTGGCCGGGACCGCCGGCGCGAGGCCGGTTCGCGACGAGGCGCGCTGCAGGCGCTGGGCCGCCCCGAGCAGCTCGCAGGCGGCGTCGTACAGCTCGTTGTCGGGATCCATCACGGCACGGGTGCTCGATGGTGGTCAGATGGGCGCCGCCGCCTGGCCGCCGGCGTCGGGGGTCCGATGGCCGGCCTGCAGGCGGCCGATGATCCGCAGCGCGCACGCCCGCACCTCCCCCGCCGTCAGGCCCAGCACATCGCCGATGTCGCGGACCGGCGTGCGGCCGAGCAGCATGCCCGCGATGGGCAGGTCCTCGGCCAGCAGGCGGGCGGACGCCGCCTCCATGAGCTCGGGGTCGAGCGCGGGCGGCTGCTCGACTCCGGCGGCCACGCGGCGGATGGCCGCCAGCAGCTCCGCCGCGGGCGCCGTCTTGCTGACGATCGCGTCGGCCTGCGCCATGGCCGCGGGCACCGCGAAGACGTCGTCGACGTAGGCCGAGTAGAGGATCACCCCCGGGGGGCGCGCCAGCTGCTTGAGCCGGAAGCAGGCGCTCAGGCCGTCCTCGCGGCCGAGCGCGTAGTCCAGGACGAGGACGCTGGGGCGCAGCGACCGGACCGCGTCGTGCAGCTCCTCGGCGCCGGCGAGCGCCTCGACGCACTCCAGGTCGGGCTCGCCGCCGATCAGCCCTTGCAGGCCGGCGCGCAGGGCGGGGTGGTCGTCGACGACCAGCACCCGGAGGGGGCGCGGACTCGTGGCGCGCGGCGTGGCATCCATCACGCCGACGATCGTGGCGGCCGCCCGCGGCGACCACCATGGGTAGGAGGTCGCATCTTGCCCCGCCCGCGCGCGGCGCGCCGGTCAGGGCACGATGAGCCCGCGCCGGATCGCGTAGCGCGTGAGATCGACGCGGTCGCGCATGCGCAGCTTCTCCAGGATGTTCGCGCGGTGGCGATCGACGGTCTTGCGGCTGATGACGAGCAGCTCGGCGATCTCGTCGCTGGTGTGGCCCTCGGCGACGAGCTTGAGGACCTCCAGCTCGCGCGGCGTCAGCACCTCGACGTCCTCGCCGCTGCGCGCCCGGTCGAGGTGGTCGCGGACCAGCGCGGTCACCGCGCCGGCGTAGAGGAACGTCTCGCCGCGCATCGTCGCCCGGCAGGCCTGGACGAGGTCGCGGTCGACCGCCGTCTTGAGCACGTAGCCGGAGGCGCCGGCGCGCAGCGCCTCGAACAGGAACTGCTCGTTCTCGTGCATCGACAGCACGAGCAGGCGCAGGTCCGACCGCCGGCGCGAGAGCTCGGCGGCGGCCTGGAGGCCGGTCATGCGCGGCATCGTCACGTCGAGGACGGCGAGGTCGACGTCGGGCTCCATGGCGCGGCCCACGGCGGCGGCGCCGTCGGCGACCTCCGCGACGACCTCGAAGTCGGGCTCGGCGTTCAGCAGGTCGCGCAGCCCGTGCAGGACGATGGGATGGTCGTCGGCGAGCAGCACGCGGGTGGTCAGCGGCACGGTCATGGCAGCTCCGTCCTCGGCAGGCGCAGCGTGACGACCGTGCCCCGCGGGTGGGCGGCGCCGATGTGGACCTCTCCCCCGACCAGCAGCGCCCGCTCGCGCATGCCCCGCAGGCCGTTGGACTGGTGCTCGACGCCGGCGGGCAGGCCCACGCCGTCGTCGCGGACGACGAGCTCGACGGCGCCCGAGCCGTCCACCGAGAGCTGCAGGTCGACCGCCGTCGCGTGGGCGTGCCGCACGACGTTGGTGATGCTCTCCTGCGCGACGCGGTAGATGACCAGCTCCTGCTCGGCGGTCAGCGGCAGGTCGCGATCGAGCCGGCGCGTGAACGTCAGGCCCGCGCGCTGGGAGACCGCGCTGCACAGCGCCAGCAGCGCGGACTGCAGGCCCAGCTCGTCGAGCGCCTCCGGCCGCAGCCGCCGCGCGATCGAGCGGACGTCCTCCGCGCCGCGGCGCGCATCCTCGCGCAGCTCCTCGAGGTCGCCGCGCAGCTCGTCCGGCGCTCGCCGCGACAGCGTCTCGCTGCGCAGCACCAGCCCGGTGAGGACCTGGCCGATCTCGTCGTGCAGCTCCCGCGCGATCCGGCGCCGCTCGCCCTCCTGCGCGGCCAGGGCGCGCCGGGCGCTGTCGCGGCGCTCGCCCTCCAGGCGGTCGAGCATGGCGTTGAACGCGCGCGTCAGGGCCGCCACCTCGCCGTCGCGGACCTCCACGTCGATCCGCTGTCCGGGCGCGAGCGGGTCGACGCGCTGCATCAGGGAGGTCAGGCGCTCGAGCGGATCGAGCGCGCGGCGCAGCAGCAGGTGGAACGCCGCCAGCATGAGCACGCCGCCGACGCACAGCACGAGCGCCTCGCCGACGCGGATCGGCACCGACACGCGGATCGGCGCGAAGAGCAGCGCGAGCAGGGCGAGCACGAGCACGCCGGTGTAGGCCAGCATCAGGCGCCGGTACAGGGTCGGCTTCATCCCGGGCCGCACGCCGCCCAGCAGCGGCGGACGTCGGAGCTGCACGGTGCTCATCCCTGCGATCGTGGCACAGCCGGGTCACGCCGCGGCGCTGCTGCCGGCGGAGTGCATGCCGGCTGGCCGCAAGATGCGCAGCGCTACCCACGCCGGACCGCCAAGATGGCGAGCGATCCCCATGGCCGGCGGGCCGGAGCCCGAGCAGGATCGGGCCATGCCCACCGCTCGCCCGGCCCCCGTCACCACGCCCCGTCCCGCCCCCGCGGCGGCCCCGGCCGGAACGCCGCCGCCCCGCCTGGTCCTCACCACGTCCGAGCGCGCGATGCTCGAGCGCGAGCTCGGCCAGCTTCGGGACCGGCGCGACCGCGAGCTGCCCGCGCGGCTGCGCGAGGCCCGGACCTACGTCGCGGCGGACGCGGCGGAGGAGATCGCGCAGATCCAGGACGAGCAGACGGTGGCGGACGCCCGGATCGGCTGGATCGAGGAGCTGCTGGCGACGGCGGCCGTGATCGACGACGACCATGGCAACGGCCTGGTCTCGATCGGATGCCTGGTCGAGCTCGAGTACCTGCGGACCGCGCAGCGGGCGAGCTACCGGCTGATGGGCGCCGGGATGCGCGCCCAGGCCCAGGCGGTGTCGGCGCGGTCGCCGATCGGGCAGGCGCTGATGGGACGGCGCGCCGGTGAGACGGTCGCCGCGACGCTGCCCGGAGGGCGCGTCGAGGAGCTGCGCATCCTGGCGGTGGAGCGCCCGCGGTACGGCGTCGCGCACGGCGCCGAGCCCGAGCCCGCCTGAGAGCAGCGGCTGGGGGCCGGCCCGGGCGCCGCGGTCGGTCGCTCACCGCCCGTGGTCGTCGGCGGCGATCGTGCGCCACGAGTCCCACGTGATGCGCAGGATCACCAGCGTGATCGCCAGGCCGATGAGCGGGTCGGCGACGTCGAGGCCGATCGCGACCACCGCCGCGCTGGCGACCACGGCGAGGCTGACGAGCCCGTCGATGCGGGCGTGGTTGCCGTCGGCGACCAGGGCCGGGCTGCCGAGCCGGCGGCCGGCGCGCAGCCGCACCTGCGCGGCGATCTCGTTGCCGATGAACCCGATGATCCCCGCCAGGGCCAGCACCGCGAGGTGGTCGATCGGCTGCGGATCGATCAGGCGGTTGACCGCCTCGACCGCGGCCACCGCGGCGCTGATGAAGATCGCCGCGACGACGAAGTAGCCGGCGCGGCGCTCGGCGATCCACGAGCGCATCACGAATGCGATGCCCAGCGGGATCGCGGTCAGCGCGTCGCCGAAGTTGTGGATCAGGTCAGCGAGCAGCGCCACGCTGCCGGTCGCCACGAAGACGACGGCCTGCGCCACGGCGGTCGCCAGCAGCACGGCGAGGCTGATCGACACGGCGCGCAGCCCCGCGCGGGACCGCTTGATCGACGTGTCGATGAGCCCGTGCGAGTGGCCATGGCCGTGGTCGTGGCTGTGGCTGTGGTTGTGGTTGTGGTTGTGGTTGTGATCGTGCACCGCGTCGCTCATCGCCGCGCCCCCGCCGTCTCGCCGTGAGCGGCGCGTCCGGCCAGCCCGAGCTGGACGTGCTCGACGTGCGCCACCGCCTGCTGCAGCAGCTCGGCGACGTGGTCGTCGTGGAGCTCATAGACGACCTGGCGCCCGTCGCGCTGACCGACGACCAGGCCGAGGTGTCGCAGCAGCCGCAGCTGATGCGACACCGCCGAGCCCTCCATCCCCACGGCCGTCGCCAGCTCCGAGACCGAGGCGGGCCCGTCGTGCAGCCGGGCGAGGATCCGCAGCCGGCTGGGTGTCGCCAGCGCCTGCAGCGCGTCGGCGGCCGCCCGCGCGTAGCCAGGGTCGTCGACGAGGCGGCCGACGTCGGTGTGCGAGGCATGGGCCATGGCGCGCACGTTAGCTGAACGTCTGCTCAGGTCTTCGGCTGTTCGCTCGGTTGGGCCAAGGTCCCATCGAACCCGGGACCTCCTCGGTGCCACGGTGGATCCACCTTCGGACCGACCGGCCGGCCGGCCCGCCACCACCACCAGGGAGCACCCATGACCAGCAAGCGCAGCATCCTCCGGATCGCCGCCGTGGCGGCGGTCGCGGCGGTCGCGGTGGGCGGCATCGTCGCGCTGTCCAGCGGCGCCTCGTACGGCGGCGGCAGCCGCTACGTCCGCCCCACCGGATCCATGAGCATGCCCGCCTACGGGCACTCGATGGGCGCCAGCATGGCGATGGCGCAGACGGCGCAGCGGACATCGAGCCCCGTCGCGGGCACGGCGTCCGCGTCGACGGTCCACGTGACCGCCGACCCGCACGGCGCCCTGCGGTTCACCACGACCCGGCTCTCCGCCCACCGCGGCACCGTCCGGATCGTCATGAGCAACCCGCGCACGTCGGGCATGGCGCACGGCATCGCGATCCAGGGCCGCGGCGTGCACGCGGTCGGCCGCATCGTCGGGCCGGGCAGCACGACGAGCGTCACCGCCCGCCTCAACCGCGGCACCTACACGTACTTCTGCCCCGTCCCCGGCCACGCGGCCGCCGGCATGACCGGCACGCTGCACGTCGCCTGAGTCCCAGGAGCCACCATGCGCACCTCGCATCACGCCGCCGGCACCTCCGGCGTCCTCACCGTCACCGGGCTCTGGCTGCTCGGGATGATCCACGTGCTCGACAGCGTCGACACCTACCACGAGACCCGCTGGCTGTTCTGGGCCTACATGGCGCTGCTCGGAGCGATCGTCGTCGTCAGCGCCGGCATCCTGCGCCGGCCGAGCACCTTCTGGCTGCGGTCCGCCGCGGCGCTCGCGGGCGCCACGATGGGCGGCTACGTCCTGAGCCGCACCGTGGGGCTGCCGGGCGCCGACGACGAGATCGGCAACTGGACCGACACGCTCGGGCTCGCCTCGCTGTGGGTCGAGGGCGGCGTCGTCCTGCTGGCGACCTCCGCCGTCGCGCTCAGCGCGACACGCTCCGAGGCCGCCGTCCCCGCCACGGTCAGCTTCCGCGCGCTGGAGGGCTGACCACCACGCCGATGCCGTCCTCGCCGGTGGGCGCCGCGCGCGCTCACCGGCGTCCGGCTGCTCGGCCCCGGTCGGCGCGCACGCCGTTGCGGTGCGCCCAGAGCGCCGCGGCGGTGCGGTCCGTCACGCCGATCGCCGCGAACACCTTGGTCATGTGCGCCTTGACCGTCTTCTCGGTGATGCCGAGCGCCCGGGCGATCTGCTTGTTCGGCAGGCCCTCGGCCACCAGCTGCAGCACCTCGCGCTCGCGCGTCGTCAGCGTCGACCCCGCCTCGGGCGTGCCGCGCGTCAGGACGGCGTGCGCCGCCCGCGGGTCGAGCGGGGACTCGCCCCGTGCCGCGGCGCGGATGCCGCTGAGCAGCTCCTGCGGATCGGCGTCCTTGAGCAGGTAGCCGATCGCCCCGGCGTCCAGGGCGCCGAGCACCTGCTGGCGATCCGAGAAGGCCGTGAGGGCGATCACCTTCGTCTCGGCCGAGGCGAGCCGCACGCGGCGCGTGGTCGCGATGCCGTCCATCCCCGGCATCGCGAGGTCGACGAGCGCCACGTCGGGCCGCAGCTCGCGAGCCAGCGTGGCGCCGAGGACGCCGTCGCCGGCCTCCCCCACGACGACCAGGTCGTCCTGGCCGTCGACCAGCTGCCTCAGGCCCGTGCGGACGAGCGGATGGTCGTCGATCAGGAGCAGCCGGATCATGGTGCACGTGGGGCGCCGGAGGTGCCCAGGGTCCCACGTCCGGTCACCGCGTGCACGGCGTCGCGACGGCAGCACGAACGAGGGGCGGGTGAACCGTCACCCGCCCCTCGTCCCTCGCGCGTGCTGCCTAGTCGGTGATGGTGAACCGCGCCGATGCGATGTTCGACGCCACGCCGAAGGCCTTCAGGTCCTTGGCGTCGACGCGCCCGTCGTGGTTGGCGTCGGGAACCGTCGCCGGAGCGTCGTCGTAGACGCCGTTGTGGTTCTTGTCGGCCGCGACCGCGACGTACACGGTCGACGCCGTGTTGCGCCCGAACACCGGCGCGCCGATGATCCACGTGTCCCAGATCTCGGTGCTGGTCGCCGTGCGGTCGGTCACGCCGGTGAGGTTGAACAGGCCGGCCAGGTTCTGCCCCGGGCCGGCGAGCCCGGTCGGCGTCCCGTCGGGGTTCGTGGGCTGCGTCGTGGAGTCCAGGACGATGAGGCCCGGCAGGTCCTCGTCCTTCCCCGGGCCGAACGCCCCGGGGAACGGCGCGGCGTTGGCGTGGACGCCGGGGCCCGTGAGCTGCTCGCCCTTGAACCCGCTGGCGGCGATGCCGCCCGGGTAGTCGGCGGCGAGGTCGATGAACCAGCCCTTGGAGCCGACGCCGACGTGGTCGCCGGTCTCGGGTGCGAAGAGCTCGACCGACACGGGCGGCTTGGCCCGGTGGTGGCCGGCGTGGTGCGTGCCGTGCTGGTGCTGCTCGGACGGCGCGCCGTCGGCGGCGGCGCCGCCGGCGAGGCCGAGGATCGCCGCTGCGGTGGTCGCGCCGACGGCGGCCAGGGCGGCGTTGCGCCGGCGCAACGCCTTCAACGTGCTGGGAAGCATGGTGCCTCTCCTGCTCGGGCGGGGCCGGGATGACCCCGCGGGGTCATCACGTTGGCCCCGGCCGGGTCCCAGGCGCCATGGGACTTTGGGCCCAGGGCTCCCGGCCCGCTACTGGAGCGTCGACAGCAGGAACGCCGCCGAGAAGCCCGCGACCGTGACCAGGCCGACGACGCTGCCGCCGTGCTCGAAGGACTCGGGCATCATCGTGTCGGCCAGCATCGTGAGGATCGCGCCGGCGGCGAACGCCTGGATGCCGGCAACCAGGTTGTCGGGCGCGCCGCCGAGGACCGCGTAGCCGACGCCGGCGGCCACCGCCGAGATCACGACGACCGCCGTCCAGAGGCCGATGATCCAGCGCGTGCTGTGGCCGGCCTTCTGCAGCCCCGTGGCCGCCGACAGCGACTCGGGCACGTTCGACAGGAAGACGGCCGCGACGACCGCCGCGCTCACGCCGCCGCCGCCCAGCAGCGAGACGCCGATCGCCACCGACTCGGGGATGCCGTCGAGCAGCGCGCCGATGACGATGGCCGCCGCCGAGCCGCCGGCCTGCTCGCCACCCGAGCGCTTGCGGTGGTTGCCGCCGCGGTGGTCGACGACCCAGTCGGCGCCGAAGAACGTCAGCGCGCCGAGGGCCAGGCCGCCGGCGACGGCGTCGGCGCCGCCCTGGCGGTAGGCCTCCTCGGTGAGCTCGAAGGCCAGCGCGCTGATCAGCACGCCGGCGCCGAAGGCCATGATCAGGCCGATGACCCGCTGCGTCGGCCGTGCGGCGAGCCCCGCGACCGCCCCGACGAGCAGCGCGATGCCGCCGACCGCGCCCCAGAAGGTGGCCGTCAGCATGCAGCTCGAGCCGCGCCGTGCTCGATGCGGACCTCGTCCGCGGACCAGTCGGCCGGGCCCTCCTGCGTCTCGCTGCTGCTGCGGGTGATCGGCACGCTCGCCCTCCTCCCTAGAGCGTCGAGCTGTCGATCACGAAGCGGTAGCGGACGTCCGAGCTCAGGACCCGCTCCCACGCCTCGTTGATCTGGTCGGCGGAGATGACCTCGATCTCGGCGCCGATGCCGTGCTCGGCGCAGAAGTCGAGCATCTCCTGCGTCTCGCGGATGGAGCCGATCGCCGAGCCGGCGAACGTGCGGCGCTGCAGCAGGAGCGCGAACACCGGGACGGGCAGCGGCTCCGGCGGGGCACCGACGTTCACGAGGGCGCCGTCGGTCTTCAGCAGGCTGAGGAACCGCCCGATCGGCAGCTGGGCGCTGACGGTGTTGATGATGAGGTCGAACCGGCCGGCCAGCTCCTTGAACGTCGCCTTGTCGCTCGTGGCGTAATAGCCGTCGGCGCCGAGCCGCAGGCCGTCCTCCTGCTTGCGCAGCGACTGCGACAGGACGGTGACCTCTGCGCCCATGGCCTTGGCGAGCTTGACCGCCATGTGCCCGAGCCCGCCGAGGCCGACGACGGCCACGCGCTTGCCGGGACCGGCGTTCCAGTGGCGCAGCGGCGAGTAGGTGGTGATGCCGGCGCACAGCAGCGGCGCGGCGGCGTCGAGCTCCAGGCCGTCGGGGATGCGCAGGACGAAGTCCTCGTCGACGACGACGTGGTCGGAGTAGCCGCCGTAGGTGACCGTGCCGTCGCGGTCGACCGACCCGTAGGTCTGCGTGTTGCCGGGCAGGCAGTACTGCTCCTCGCCGCGCTCGCAGTTCTCGCACTCGCGGCACGAGTTCACCATGCAGCCGACTCCGACGCGATCGCCCGGCCGGTGGCTGGTGACCTCGGAGCCGACCTCGGCGACGACGCCGGCGATCTCGTGGCCCGGGATGGCGGGATAGGGCACCTCGCCCCACTCGCCGCGGGTGAAGTGGATGTCGGAGTGGCAGATGCCGCAGAACTTGATGTCGATGCGGACGTCCTTCGGCCCGAGCGCGCGGCGCTCGATCTCCAGGCGCTCCAGCGGGGCGTCGGCGGCCGGCGCGCCGAAGGCGCGCGCAGCGGTGGTGGCGGATGACGTCGTCGTGACGTCGGTCGTCTCGGTCATGAGGTTCCTGACGGTTGGAGTGGCAGCGCTCTACCCTCGCACGGCGACGGCTGCACACCGCGAGATCCGGCGCGGCTCACTCCGGCATCGGCGCCCGGGCGAGCTGGTGGCGGACGCGGTCGCGCGCCTCGGCGTAGCGCACGGCCTCCCAGGCGATGATCGACGCCAGCACGGCGGCCAGGAGGCTCAGCGAGGCGAGCGCCGGCACGTGCGTCGCCGCCGGGATCAGGGCCAGCAGGACGACCACGCCCACGCTGCGCGGCCGGTTCAGCGTCCCGACGTTGCGCAGGCGAAAGGCGAGGTGCGCGAGCAGGTACAGCGCGCCGCCGCCGAGCAGCGCCGTCGCGATCGGGGCCGTCAGCGCGTCGCCGACCTCGGCCAGCGTTGTCTTGACCCCCAGGGCGAGCAGGACGATCCCCGCGACCATCGGGTAGTGCAGGTACGAATAGGAGTCGCGGGCCATCGCGTTCCTCCGCCGGCCCTCGGGCGCCTCGGCGAGGTGGCGCGTCGCCACCAGCGCGACGACGTCGAAGTACAGCCACCACAGCGCCGCGGCGACGACGATGCCGACCACCGCGGCAGCGACGACGCCCGCGTCGACGCCGTGCTCCGCCCCGACGCTGAGGGCGACGATCGACTCGCCGATGGCGATGAGGACGACGAGCCCGTGGCGCTCGGCGAAGTGCCCGGGCACGAGCCGCCAGCCCTCGACGCCGAAGAAGAGCGGGCCACCGGCGTCGAGGACCAGCGCCAGGGCCCAGAGGCCGACCTGGAGCGCGCCGTCCGCGGCCGAGGCGGCCGCCAGGAGCGAGACGCCGACGGCGGTGCTGGCGGCGAGGCCGGTGACCGAGCGGCGCAGGTCGCCGTCGCCGCGGCTGGCGACGAGATACAGCCCGATGTGCGCGATCCGGACGACGGCGTAGGCGCAGGCGAACAGCAGCGCGGTGTCGTCGAACGCCTGCGGCACGGAGAGCGCGGCGACGAGCACGGCGGCCATCGCCGCGAACATCACGAGCCGCACCGACCCCTCCTCGGGGTTGACCGTGCTCGTCAGCCACGCGTAGCCGACCCACGACCACCAGAGGACGCCGAGCACCAGCACGCCCCGCAGCAGGCCGCCCCAGGTGGGATTGCCGGCCATGAGGGACGTGCACTCGGTGATGGCCACGACGAAGACGAGGTCGAAGAACAGCTCGAGCGCGGTGACGCGCTCCTCGTCGCGGCGGACGGCGGTCAGGTGGGGACGTGGGCGCTGCGCGGTCGCCATCGTGATGACGATCGTCGCAGCGCCCGCAAGTGGCTGCGCGTCAGGCCTCGCGGCCGGTCAGCGGAGGCCCGACCACCTGGGTGCCGAGGCGCTCCTGCTCGGCCATCACGGCGGGGACGTCGAACGGGACGGCGCCGGCCGGCGGCAGCTCGCGCGCGCCGGCCGGCATCCCGAGGTTGCGGAACAGCTCCTCGAAGCCCCCGGGGGTCATCACGCCCAGCATCCGCGCGACCGGGCTCTGCACCCGGAAGGTGTGCGGCACGCCGCGCGGCATGAAGATGGTCGTGCCGGGGCCGGCCGTGAGGATCCGGTCGTCGACGTCGAACAGCGCCTTGCCGTCGAGCACGAGGAAGACCTCGTCCTCGCGCGTGTGGACGTGGCGCGGCGGACCGAAGCCCTCGGGCATCGTCGCGCGGAAGACCGACAGAGCGCCGCCGGTGGCGGCGGCGGGGACGAGGAACTCGAAGAGGCTGTCGCCGTACCAGCGCGGCTCGCCGTCGGTCGTGATGTGCGGGGCGCCGCTGGTGGTGGTCGACGCCGGGAGCGTGATGGAGGTCATGGCGCGGCAGCGTGCCCGAGCCGTTCTGGCGTCGCGAAGGATTCGACGTGCACCGAATCCGCCGCCATCAGGGCTGCGGCGCTCAACCGGGCGCAGGGCTGCGCCGATCATCGGGGGAAGCCGTCATGCAAGGTGCGCGCTGCTCATGACCCACGATCCGGTGGACGCTGCTCCGCGGCCACACCGCCGGCGCGGTCGGTGGCGGCGTGTCGCCATCGACCGGATGGACGACCACGACGTCCGGTGGCGTTCCCTGGGCGCGCTCTTCGTCGCCGGGGGCGTCCTGGCGCTCGTCTCCCTCCTGCTGCCCGCCGAGCCGGGCACGCGCGCCACCGCGGTGCTGCTCGTCGGCATCGCCGCCTGCGCGACGGGCACGATGCTCGCCGTCGCTGCGCGGCACCTGCCGCGCGGAGACGGCTGGCTGTCGGGCGTGCTGGCCTTCGGCACGGTTCTGATCACGCTCGCGGTGATCTTCAACCGGTCGACGGCAAGCCCGTACGCGCTCATCTACGTGTGGGTCGGGTTCGACGGCTTCTACTTCCTGCGACGCGGGCACGCCTATCTCCACCTCGCATGGGTCGGGATCGCGTACGCCCTCGCGCTGCTGCTGATCCCGGCCGGCGAAGAGGTCCGCGCCGTGCGCTGGTTCCTGCTCGTCGGGACGCTCGGGGTGATCGGGACGCTCGCCGATCTGCTGCGGTCGCGCTCCGACGCGCTCATCGGCCGCCTCGGCGAGGCGGCGCGCACCGACCCGCTGACCGGGCTGCTGAACCGACGCGGCTTCGACGAGGCCCTCGACGTCGAGCTGGAACGCGCGGCGCGCCTGGGCTCTCCGGCGAGCCTCCTCATCGTCGACCTCGATCACTTCAAGCGCATCAACGACCACCTCGGCCACCGCTCGGGCGACGCGGTGCTGCGGAGCTTCGCCGTCGCGCTGACGGCGTCCAAGCGCAAGTTCGACATCGCCGGGCGGATCGGCGGCGAGGAGTTCGCGCTCCTGCTCCCGGGCACCGATGCCACGGGAGCCTTCCTCGTCGCCGAGCGGTTCCGGCGCAGCGTCCGTGAGCAGCTGGTGGGGGTCGACGGCCCGCTGACCGCGAGCATCGGGGTGGGCGCATTCCCCGCGGACGGCCGCGACGCCGAGACGCTGCTGCACCATGCCGATGAGGCGATGTATGCCGCCAAGCACCTCGGCCGCGATCGCGTCGTGGCCTACAACCCCGAGATCGCCGCCGTCCCGAGCGAGGGCGGCGGCACCGCTCCCGTCGAGCACCTGTCTGCCGTGCTGCTGCTCGCTGAGACGCTCGACCTGCGCGACACCGGCACGGCGGCGCACTCGCAGACGGTCGGCCACTACGCCGAGCTGCTTGCGGCCGAGCTCGGCCTGCCGCCGGCGCGCATCGAGCGCATCCGGCTTGCCGGCGTGCTGCACGACGTCGGGAAGATCGGCGTGCCGGATGCCATCCTCAGCAAGCCGGGCCGGCTCGACGACCGCGAATGGGCAGAGATGCGCAAGCACCCCGAGATGGGCGCCCGCATCGTCGCGGGATCGGGCCTGGAGGACATCAGCGACTGGGTCGTCGCCCACCACGAGCGACCCGACGGCACCGGCTACCCCTTCGGGCTCCGCGACGGCGAGATCCCGCTGGAGGCCAAGATCCTGGCGGTGGCCGACGCCTTCGAGGCGATGACCGCCGACCGGCCCTATCGCACCGCGATGTCACACGCGGCCGCCCTCGCCGAGCTGCGGGCCTGCGCCGGGGCCCAGTTCGACCCGAGCGTCGTGGCGGCGTTCGCGGCCGTGGTTGGCGCGACCGCCGCGGAAGCGGCGTGACGGGCGCTCCGCCGGCGCTCGCGTTCGGCAGGCGCGGCGACATGGGCCGGCTGGGACTCGAACCCAGATCGGACGGATTATGAGTCCGCGGCTCTCACCGATTGAGCTACCGGCCCGACACCGGCGATCCTAGAGCCGCCGGCGCCCACGCGGGCGTCCGTTGCGCGTTTCGTACCGCCTCGCAGTACGAACGAGGCAACGGACCCCCTCGGGAGCGACGCGCCAGCCCGCCCGCGCCGCCCCGCGCCTCAGCCCTTCATCTTGCGCGTGTCACGCGCCGGCAGCTGCAGCTCGTCCTCCGCCGGCTGGCCGGCCTGCAGCTCCCTCCCCCGCTCGATCTCGGAGTTCAGCTCGGCGCCGAACAGGATCGCCAGGTTGCTGATCCACAGCCACACCAGGAAGCCGATCACGCCGCCCAGCGCGCCGTAGGTCTTGTTGTAGGAGCCGAAGTTCGCGACGTAGAAGCCGAAGGCCAGCGACGCGATCACCCACACCGCGAGCGCCACCAGGCCGCCGATCGTGATCCACTTGAACTTCGGCTGCTTCACGTTCGGCGCCGCGTAGTAGAGGATCGACAGCATCGTGATCACCACCAGCGCGATCACCGGCCACTTGGCGATGCTCCACGCCGTCACCGCCGCCGAGCCGACGCCGATCACGTCGCCGGCCTGCTGGGCCACCGGTCCGGTCAGCACGACGGCGATCGCCGAGGCGGCCAGCAGCAGGATCATCACGGTGGTCACGACCAGCTGGATCGGGCGCAGCTTCCAGAACGGTCGGCCCTCCTCGATCTCGTACACCGAGTTGGACGCGCGCGCGAACGCGCCGACGTAGCCCGACGCGCTCCACAGCGCGCCCGCGATGCCGAGGATGAACACCAGCCCCGCCGTCCCGCGGCCCGACGCGACCTGCTTGATCGCGCCGGTGATGATGTCGCGCGCCGCGCCCGGCGCCAGCTCGCTGATGTTGTTGAGCAGCGTCGTGGTCGCGCTCTGGCCCGCCAGGCCGATGATCGAGACCAGCGCGATGATCGCCGGGAAGAGCGCCAGGACGCCGTAATAGGTCAGCGCCGCGGCCCAGTCGGTCAGGTTGTCGTCCTGGAACTCCTTGATCGTGCGCTTGACCACGCCCTTCCACGAGTCCTTCGTGAGGTCGGGCGGGTTGCCGGGCTTCTCGCGCTCGAGTGCCTCCTGGTCGCGCTCGACCGAGTGCGAGCCCTGACGCCCGCCACGGGCGAAGCGGCGCTCGTGCGTCTGCTCGTCGTCGGTCGTCCGGGCCTGCTCCGGGCCGTCGGTCTCTGCGCGTGCCATGGCGGTGCCGTACCCAGGTCCCCTCCCACTCCGAACCGAAGTTCATCGCCGGCCCCCGATCCGTCGCGCCAGGTGGTGTGACGGCCGGCGTGCCGGGTAGGCACTCCGTGTGCCTACCGAACCCGAGCCCCTCACCCTGTCCGAGGTCGTCCGGCGCGCCGTGGAGGCAGTCGATCCCAACGGCGGCGACCAGCGCCTCGCCGACCTCCTCGTCCGCTTCGAGGACCGCGACGAGCCGATCTCCGCGGTGCCCGACATCGAGGAGGAGGTCGCCGAGGCGACGCGAACGCTCGACGTCGAGGGCGACGACCCGGCGCTGACCGTCGCCGGCGCCGTCATCACCTACCTGGCGTTCCGCCGCGGCGAGGTCGACGACGATCCCGAGCGCCTGATCCGGCTCGCCACCGACGCCGAGTTCAACGGCAACCCGCCGCCCGACGTCACCGCCTGGCTCGAGAGCGCCGCCTGACCTTGGACGACGCGATCCGGACGCTCCTGACGACCACCCGCACCTGGGCGGTCGTCGGGTGCTCCCCCGACCCATCCCGCGCCTCGCACGAGATCGCGCGGCTGCTGCAGTCGCGTGGCTTTCGCGTGATCCCGGTCAACCCCGCCGTCGACGAGGTCCTCGGCGAGCGCGCCTACCCCAGCGTGACCGCGATCCCGCGTGAGCTCGGCGTCGAGGTCGTCGACATCTTCCGCCGCGCCGACCGCGCGGGCGCGCACGTGGACGAGGCGATCGCCATCGGCGCCGAGGGGGTCTGGCTGCAGCTGGGCGTCATCGATGACGCCGCGGCCGAGCGCGCCCGCGCCGCCGGCCTGCAGGTCGTCATGGACCGCTGCCCGGCGATCGAGCTGCCGCGGCTCGCCGCGGGTTGACGACCCTCAGCCGGTGACCTTGTCGACGGCGCGCTGCAGCTCGTCGACCGAGAACGCCCCCTCGAACCGCGTCGAGACGACCCCGTTGCGGTCGATCACGAACGTCCACGGCTCGCTCTGCAGGTGGTACGGGATCAGCTGCGGGCGCAGGCCCTTGCTGACGTCGTTGTCCTGGTAGATCTCCTGGTGGATGAAGGAGGCGGCATCGCCGACCTTCGCCTGGACCTGGTCGACGACATCGACCACCGGCCCGCAGACACGGCTCTGGCACAGCTGCGGCGTCGCGAAGGTCAGCACGACCGGCTTCTTGCCGACGACGTCGGCGAAGTCGTCCTTCAGCAGGGACGGCGCCGGCGGGATCCGCGTGTCGATCTTCGCGAGGTTGCCCGCGACGTCGGCGGGCGTCAGCGTGTGGATGACCGGCGCCTTCTCCCCGGGGCCGGGCGGCGTCAGCCCCTTGCTGCCGACCTTCATCGAGAACGGATCCGAGGCGACCAGGCGGCCGTCGAGCTTGGCGACCGCGAGCATGGCGAACTTGCCGTCGTGCGGGAACGGGACATCGGCGACGTAGACGCTCTTGGCGGCGTCGGGGTCGGTCGCCGTCTGCTTGCTCTGGAACTGCGGCGAGACCTTCAGCGACTCGCTGCGGGCCAGGTAGGGCCCGTGGGCGCGGCTGCCGTCGGTGTTGCCGATGTACAGCGCCACGCCGGCGCCGGTCATCTGCTTGCGCGCGCGGTCGAAGAGCGCGAAGCCGACGCGGTTGTGGCCCTTGTGGAGCACCGACACGCTCGGCGCCAGCACCGGACCGGTCGGCAGGTTGTTGATCACGTCCGGAAGCGTGCGGCCCTCCGCCTTCGGGAAGTCCTCGGCGCGGGCGCTGGCCGCCGGCTGCGCCGGGGCCGCCTGCGTGCTCGAGCTGCTGTCCGACGAGCCGCAGCCAGTCGTGACCGCGGAGGCGGCCAGGCAGGCGAGCGCGACGATCGACAGGCGGCGGGACAGGGGCGGTCGCAGCATGGGCGCCGACAGCCTAGTGCCCTGATTGGATACGACGCGCCGGTCCAATGATGGCCGGAACCACGACAGAGGAGCAGCGCACATGGCGGACCGGGCGGCGATCGTGACGGGAGCATCGAGCGGGATCGGGTTGGCCATCGCGCACGTGCTCGGCGAGGAGGGCTACGCGCTGACCGTGGCCGCGCGCCGGCCCGACAAGCTCGACGCGGCGGCCGAGGAGCTGCGCGGGCGCGGGTACGACGTCGAGGTCGTCGCGGGGCCGCTATCGGAGGAGGACGGCGTGCGCGCGGTCGTCGCCGCGCACCGCGAGCGCCACGGGCGCCTCGACGTGCTGGTCAACAACGCCGGCGTGGGCATCGGGGCGCCGGTCGCCGAGATCCAGACCAAGCGGCTCGACCTCCAGCTGTCGGTCAACCTGCGCTCGATCATCCTGTTCTACCGCGAGGCCGTCGACCTGCTGCGCGCCGCCGGCGCCGAGCACCGCAACGCGCTCGTGGTCAACACGGCCTCGATCGCCGGCAAGCGCGGCCAGCCGTGGCTGTCGGTCTACTCCGCCACCAAGGGGGCCGTCGTGAACTGGACCGAGGCGATGCACAAGGAGCTCTCCAACGAGGGCATCAAGTCCACCGCCCTGTGCCCCGGCTTCGTCGCGACACCGATGACCGAGTACATCCAGGGGCAGATCCCGGCCGAGGAGATGATCACCCCGCAGGACATCGGCGAGGCGGTGCGGATGCTGCTGAAGCTGTCGCCGGCGTGCATCGTGCCGGAAATCCAGTTCCTGCGCCCAGGGGAATAGCGCGCCGAAGGTGTCCCGAGCCTGGCGAGCGCGCCGTCTGGCCCCACAGTCAGTGGCCGACGAGGTGGCGCTGGCGCTCGAGCTCGGTCAGCGCCGCCTCGGCGTCCGCGTCCTCGCGTCGACTGCGCAGCCAGCCCAGGCCGGTGCCGCGCGCCTCGCGCTCGCGGCGGGCGCGGGCGGCCGCCTGGTGGTCGCGGATCGCCGCGCCCAGGCTGAGCGCGTCGTCACCGGTCGCCTCCGCGAGGATCGACGCCTCGAGCTGCGCCTCGAGGACACGCAGCTCGCGGGCGCTGGCGCGGCGGGCGCGCCTGGCTCCGGCGAAGCGATCCCACGCGTGCGCGAACGACACGAAGCTCGTGCGGCCGCCGTGCCGGTGGGCGGCGAGCATCGGGCAGACGCCGCCGTGCCGGTCGCTGTAGGCGCCCACGATGATGTCGTTGGCGCGGATCCCGTCGAGCATCGCGCGCCGGGTCGGGAGCGGCAGGCAGTCGATGGCGAGGCGGAGGTCGTCGATCGAGGCGCGCGTGCGTCGCATAGGGTGCGGTCTTCCGCGAGGCGGGACCCTCCAAGCGTACGGGTGCGACCTCGCTGCGCCAAGGCGATCTCCTCCCCCTGAAAGGACCGTTGCATGAGGTTGGGTGTCCACATCGGCTACTGGGGCCTCGGCCTCACCCGCCAGGACCAGCTCGAGATCGTCCAGGAGGCCGAGCGCCTCGGCTACGACAGCGTCTGGGCGGCCGAGGCCTACGGCTCCGACGTGGCGACCATCCTCGGCTGGCTCGCGGGCCAGACGACGAAGATCAAGCTCGGATCGTCGATCTTCCAGATGCCCGGCCGCAGCGCCGCGATGACGGCGATGACCGCGGCGACGCTCGACCAGCTCTCCGACGGGCGCATGCTGCTGGGCCTCGGCGCGTCGGGACCCCAGGTCAGCGAGGGCTGGCACGGCGTGCGCTTCGCCAAGCAGCTGCAGCGCACGCGCGAGTACGTCGCGGTCGTGCGGATGGCGCTCGCGCGTGAGCGGGTCGAGTTCCACGGCGAGACGATCGACCTGCCGCTGCCCGACGGGCCGGGCAAGGCGCTGAAGCTGACGATCGCGCCGGTGCAGGAGCGGATCCCGATCTACCTGGCCGCGATCGGGCCGAAGAACACGGCGCTGGCCGGCGAGATCGCCGACGGCTGGATCCCGACGCTGCTCTCCCCCGAGCACCTGCCGATGCTGCGCGACGCGCTCGAGGAGGGCGCCGCCAGCGCCGGCCGCACGCTCGACGGCTTCGACATCGCGCCGACGGTCAACGTCAACATCACCGACGACGTCGACGCGGCGCGGGACGCGATGCGGCCGTTCATCGCGCTGTACGTCGGCGGGATGGGCTCGCGCGAGAAGAACTTCTACAACCATCTCGTGCAGCGCTACGGGTTCGAGGACGCGGCGCGGGAGGTCCAGGACCTCTACCTCGAGGGCAAGAAGGACGAGGCCGCCGCGGCGCTGCCGGCCGAGCTGATCGACCTCGTGTCGCTGTGCGGGCCCGCCGACCGGGTCCGCGAGCGGCTGCGGATCTACGCCGAGGCCGGCGTCGGGACGCTCGGCGTGACGCCGATGGCGTGGACCAAGGACGAGCGCATCCGGCAGCTGCGCCTGGTCGCCGAGCTGGCGGAGGACGTGGCCTGAGGGCGCTGCTGGGCGCCTTCGGCGACGCGGGGCACGCGTTCCCGATCATCGCGCTGGGCCGCGCGCTGCACGCGCGCGGCCACGACGTGACGATCGAGACGTGGACGCGCTGGCAGCCGGCGATCGAGGCCGAGGGCATGGCGTTCGCCCCGGCCCCCGAGTACGACGTCTTCCCGCGCCCGGGCGAGTTCCTCAAGCCCTACCAGGCCGTCGAGCGGGCGACGGGCGTGACGCGTCAGGTCGTCCGGTCCCTGCGGCCTGACGTGGTGGTCAGCGACGTGCTGACGCTCGCCCCCGCGCTGGCCGCCGAGCTGGAGGGCGTGCCGGCCGGGACGCTGATCCCACATGTCGATCCGCGTGGCGCGCCCGGGTTCCCGCCGTACTCGCTGGGCGCGCGGCTGCCGCGGACAGCGACGGGACGGCGGCTGTGGCGGCTGTTCGACCCGCTGCTGGCACGCGGGCTCGAGCTGGGGCGCACCGAGCTCAACGAGACCCGGCGACGGCTCGGCCTGCCGCCGCTGGCGTACGTGCACGGGGGGATCAGCCGCCGGCTGGCGCTGGTGGCGACGCTGCCGCAGCTCGAGTACCCGCGACCGGACCCCGAGCCCAACACCTACGTGGTCGGGCCGCTGCAGTGGGAGCCCGAGGCGTTCGACGTCGAGCTGCCCGACGGCGATCCGTCGTGGCCGGTCGTGCTGGTGGCGCCGTCGACGGCGCAGGACGGCGAGCAGCGGATGCTGCGCGCGGCGCTGCGCGGCCTGGCGGACCTGCCGGTGCGCGTGCTGGCGACCACGAACCGCCGCGAGCCGTCGGGCGGGCTCGGGACCGTGCCGCGCAACGCGCGCGTGGTCGACTGGGTGTCCTACTCCCGGACGATGCCGCGCTGCGACCTCGTCGTCTGCCACGCGGGCCACGGCACGCTCGTGCGGTCGCTGTCGAGCGGCTGCGCGGTGGTGGCGTGCCCGGCGGCCGGCGACATGAACGAGAACGCCGCGCGCGTCGACTGGGCCGGCGCGGGCGTGCGGCTGCCGCGGCGGCTGGTGAGCGCCCGCGGCCTGCGGCTGGCCGTGCAGCGGGCGCTCGCCGAGCCGCGCCTCCGCGCGCGGGCGCGGGAGATCGCGGCGTGGGCCGAGGCGCACGACGCGGGCGCGCGGGCGGCAGAGCTGGTGGAGGGGCTGGCGGAGCGGCGCGAGTAGGCTCGCACACAGCTGCGTGTTCCGTCCGGAAGGCGAACTAGTGTTCGCCTCATCGTGGATCGGGACTGGTTGGCAACGCGGTTGCAGGAGGGAGCGTCGTACGAGGCGATCGCCCGGGAGCTCGGGTGCTCCGCGTCGAAGGTGGCGTGGTGGGCGCAGCGGCATGGTTTGGTGTCGGCGCACACGAAGCGGCACTCACTGCGGGGACCCCTCGCTGCAGACCGGCTGCGCGAGCTGGTCGAGCGCCGCCTCAGCCTGCGGGAGATGGCTGCTGAGCTCGACAGGAGCCCGACAGCCGTCCGATACTGGTTGAAGCACCATCAGCTCGAGACGCCGGCAGCGCGCCGCAAGGCCGAGGGCGCTCGGGCCGCCGCGGCGCAGGTCGACGAGCCGCTTCTTCAGTGCCCCGTTCACGGACGCACGCGACATGTCCGCCGCGACACCGGCTACCGCTGTGCTGCTTGCCGGAGCGCGGCCGTCAGCCGACGACGCCGCGACGTCAAGCGCACGCTGCTCCGCGACGCCGGTGGGGCATGCGCGCTGTGTGGCTACCACCGGTGCGTCTCCGCCCTGCACTTCCACCACGTCGACCCGTCGACCAAGCGCTTCGGACTGGGGTCGTTCGGTGTGGCACGGTCGTTGGCGGAAGCACGAGAGGAGGCCAAGAAGTGCGTCCTGCTCTGCGCCAATTGCCACGCGGAGGTCGAGAGCGGAGTCGTCGCGGTTTCCCTACAATGCTCCGAGCCTTGCCCCGGAACGGGACGGCGACCACCCGATCGGGGGTAGCTCAATTTGGCAGAGCGCTCGACTGTTAATCGAGTGGTTGTGGGTTCGAGTCCCACCCCCCGAGCTTCCGAGACCCGCCCACGAGGCGGGTTTCGTCGTTCTCGGGGCACCCCGCAAGCCCCGGGAGGGCCTTCTCAGCCCTCCGGCGCGGACTCCTCCATCGCCTGCGCGATCAGCGCGTCGCGGCGCTCGACGAGCACGTCACGACGGGCGCGGAGCTCCGCGATGCCGCCCTGTCCGGCGGCGCGAGCGGCCGCGATGTCGCGGTCGAGCCGCACGAGCTCCACGTTGGCCAGCTGGCCCTGGAGCGCCGCCCGCGAAGGGCTGAGCGTCTCGGCGTCGGCCATCAGCGCCGCGACGGCGCGCCGCAGGTCGGCGTCGTCGTCGGCCACGCCCTCGGCCGGGGCACGCAGATGCTCCTTCAGGTGCGCGGCCAGGCGCCGCATGAAGTCGCTGCTGAAGGCGTCGTCACCCAGCGCCGCCAGCAGGCTCTCGGCGTCGTCCGGTGACGCGACGCACTGCGCGAGGAACGCCCGCTCGGCCCGGGCCACCGGGCTGGCCGCCGCCGCTCGCGGCCGTGGCGCCTCGGCCACCGGCGCGCCGCCGTACGGATCCTCGTGACCGCCTCCGCCCCAGCCATCGCCGCGGGGCGAGCTCGGGCCGCCCGGCCGTCCACCCGCGCGCCCTCCGCCCCGGCCGCCGCCCCAGCCGCCCCGGCCGCCCGCGGCCGCCGCCGCCGCCGGCGCCTGCCCGGGCACCGGCAGCCACGACGACACCAGCGACGGCGCCAGGTCCAGCCGATCGGCGGCGTGCGCGAGCAGCTCCTCGCGCAGCGCGCTCGGCGGCAAGGTGGCGAACACCGGCCGCAGGGCCGCGATGACCTTGTCCTTGCCCTCGGCGCTCATGAGGTCCCCGTGCTCGAGCTCGCGGTCCACCCGGAAGCGCACAAAGGGGACCGACGCCTCCACGAGTCGCCGCGCCGCATCCGCGCCCTGCTGCTGGACGAGATCCGCCGGGTCCAGCCCCTCCGGCAGCGGCACCACCCGCAGCTCCAGGCGCCGCCCCGCCGCGAGGTCGGCGGCGCGCAGCATCGCCTCCTGCCCCGCGCTGTCGGCGTCCAGCGCCAGCAGCACCGTCTTGCCGAGCTTGGCCAGCTCGCCGACCTGCTTCTCGGTCAGCGCCGTGCCCATGATGCCGACGGTGTTCTTCAGCCCCGCCTGGTGCAGGGCCAGCACGTCCATGTAGCCCTCGGCGACGATGACCTGGTCGGCGCGCGTCGCGGCCACCCGCGCGCGATCCGCGGCGTAGACCTGGTCGCCCTTGTGGAAGATCTCGCCGTCGGCGGAGTTCAGGTACTTGGGCTGCTGGTCGGCCCCGAGCGCACGCGCGCCGAACCCGAGCACGCGGCCGCGGCTGTCGCACAGCGGGAACATGATCCGGCGCCGGAAACGGTCGTAGATGCGGCCCTGGCCCTTGGCGCGCACCGCCAGCCCCGCGTCGAAGATCTCGCGGTTGCCGAACCCGTGCTGGCGACCGGCCATCAGCAGCTTGTCCCACGTGCTCGGCGCGTAGCCGACGCGGAACTCGCGCAGCGTCGCCTCCTCCAGCCCGCGCGAGGCCAGATACTCACGCGCCGGCACGGCCTCCTGCGACTCCCACAGCCACCGCACGTAGAACTGGGCCGCGCGCTCCAGCAGCTCCAGCAGCCGCTCACGCCGCCGCCGCCGCTCCGCGGCCTGCGGATCCTCGTCGGCGATCTCCAGCTCGACGCCGTAGCGCTGCGCCAGCGCCTCCATCGCCCCGACGAAGTCCAGCCCCTCGGTCTCCATCACGAAGCTGAACGCGTCGCCGCCCGCCCCGCAGCCGAAGCAGTGGTAGAACCCCTCGTCGGCGTTGACGCTGAACGACGGCGTCCGCTCCTCGTGGAACGGGCAGAGGCCCTTGAACCGCCCCGGTCCCGCCCGCCGCAGCTCGGTGCGCGACGACACGAGGTCGATCATGTCGACCGCCTCGCGGACCTTCTCCTTGCTGTCGTCGGCGTACCGCGCCACGTCCGGAGCCTAGCCGCCGGACGGCGGCGCTCAGCCCCCGGTCAGCGCGAGCCGTTCGAGGTCGGCCGCAAGCTCCTGGAGATCGGTGGCCACCGACTCGGCGTGCGTGGACACCCCGACGAGCTCGCTCGTCGACGCCGCGGCCTCCGTGATGGCGTCGGCGACGTCATCGACCCGCTGCCGCTGGGCGCCGGCGGCCCGGGCGATGTCCGCCGCCCGCTCGGCCGACACGCGGCTGGCCTCCGACAGGCGCGCGATGACGTCCTCGGTCTCCTCCGCCGACCGCGCACCGGCCTGCACGACCTCGACCCCGCGCCGGGCCGTCTCCAGCGCCGCCGACGTCGCCACCTCGATCTCGGCCAGGATCGCATCGACCGCCGCGGTGGACTGGCGCGAGCGCTCGGCCAGCTCGCGCACCTCCTCCGCCACGACCGCGAAGCCGCGCCCGTGCTCGCCGGCGCGAGCCGCCTCGATGGAGGCGTTGAGCGCCAGCAGCTTGGACTGCTCGGACAGGTCGTCGACCGCCGCGGTGATCTCGCTGATCTGCCGCACGCGCCCGGCGAGCGTCGCCACGCCGTCGGTCGTCGACACCGCGGGAATCGAGGCGCCGCGCGGCGCCGAAGTCAGACTTGGCGCGCCCGCATGATGCGGGTCGCTACACCGCGAAGGCGTCGGGCACCGACAGCGCCTCGAAGGCCCGGATGCAATAGCGGTCGGTCATGCCCGCCAGGTAGTCGGTCACGCGCTGAGCGAGATCCGCATCGGGCGCTCCGCCGTCGTCGGGCAGGCGCGCCGGGTCCTCGGCGAAGTGGTCGAACAGCGTGCGCAACACCCGCTCGATCTTGGCGTGCTCGCGGCGGACCGCCGGCCCGAGGTACACGCGCTCGAACATGAACGTGCGCAGCTGCGCCATCGCCGCACCGGCCGCGTCGCCCTGGGTGATCGCCCCGGCGCGCTCCGAGTGCTCGACGAGGTCGTGCACGAGGGCGTCGATCCGCCGCGAGCCGGTCGTGCCGAGCACGGCGATCGGCTCGGCCGGCAGGTCGCGCTCGTCCAGCACGCCGGCCCGGACCGCGTCGTCGATGTCGTGGTTGAGATAGGCCACGCGGTCGACGAGGCGCACGATCGCGCCCTCGAGCGTGCGCGGCTGCGGCGCGCGCCCGGAATGGCAGGCGATCCCGTCGCGCACGTCGTCGTCGAGGTTCAGCCCGGCTCCCTCCCCCTCCAGGACGTCGACGACGCGCAGGGAGTGCTCATAGTGGCGAAAGCCGCGCCCGAAGCGCTCCTGCAGGCAGGCGTCGAGCACCGCTTCGCCGATATGGCCGAACGGCGGGTGCCCGAGGTCGTGTCCGAGCCCGATAGCCTCGACGAGGTCCTCGTTCAGGCGCAGCGCCCGGGCCACGGTGCGCGACACCTGGGTGACCTCGAGCGTGTGGGTCAGGCGTGTGCGGTAGTGGTCGCCCTCCGGCGCCACGAAGACCTGGGTCTTGTGCTTCAGGCGGCGGAACGCCTTGCTGTGCACGATGCGGTCGCGGTCGCGCTGCAGCGGCGTGCGCAGGCCGCAGTCGGGCTCGGCGACGCGCCGGCGTGCCGGGTAGGACCGCGCGGCCTGCGGCGAGAGGTGCTGCTCCTCCCACGCCTGCTGGCGGCCGGCGAAGACGTCGGCGACAGGTCCCGGTGCGGCGGTGACGTCCACCCCTCGATGGTCGCACACGCCACGGCGCCGGCCATCGCGCCGAGACCATCGCTGCGGAGCCGGCAGGACGCGTGCGGTGCCTCGTCGCGCTGCGGGGTAGCGTCGTGACCATGCTCGCCCTCGCCGCCGCCGCCGCCGCCGACGCCCCGCACGCCGCCATCGCCGAGGTCGCCGAGCCCGAGCCGCTGTCCAACGAGGCGCTCGTCGAGGTCCGCGCCTTCTCGCTGAACCGCGGCGAGGTCAAGCGCCTGGAGACGATGGAGCCCGGCGCGGTCACGGGCTGGGACCTGGCCGGCGTCGTCGCCCGCACGGCGGCCGACGGGAGCGGCCCGCGCGAGGGCGCCCGCGTGGTCGGCCTCAAGAGCGTCGGCGCCTGGGCCGAGCGCGTGGCCGTGCCGACGAACACGCTGGCCGAGCTGCCCGACGGCGTGAGCTTCGAGCAGGCGGCATGCCTGCCCGTCGCCGGGATGACGGCGCTGCGCGCGCTGGAGATCGTCGGCTTCATGCTCGGCCGCCGCGTCGCGATCACCGGCGCCTCGGGCGGCGTCGGCCGCCTCGCCGTGCAGCTGGCGCGCGACGCCGGCGCCCACGTCACCGCCGTCGCGCGGCGGCAGGAAGGCCTGCGCGAGCTGGGCGCCCATGAGGTGATCGACCACCTCGACCCCGAGGGCGAGCTCTACGACGGCATCCTCGACGGCGTCGGCGGCCCCGTCCTCGGCGACGTGGTGCAGTGCATCGCGCCGGGCGGGACCATCGTCAGCTACGCCGCGACGATCCTCGAGCCGGTGTCGTTCCCTCCGCGCGCGATGTTCGGCCGTGCGCCGGGCTCGACGCTCCACGGCATCCTGCTCTTCGACGAGATCGCGCACGGCCACAGCGGCTCGGCGTCCCTGCGCCGCCTCGCCGAGCTGGTCGACGCCGGCCACCTCGACGTCCAGATCGACCGGACCGCGTCCTGGCGCGACGGCCCCGACGCGATCCGCGCCCTGCTCGACGGCGAGATCCGCGGCAAGGCCGTGCTCACCGTCGACTGACCCGCACCCCCCAGCGTCGTCGAGGGACGAATCATCCAACCCCCACCCGAATGATTCGTCCCTCGACGCCCCGGGCGGGGGTCA
>DASTWY010000068.1:0-122713 GCA_035765735.1 Baekduia sp.
AGCGCGAGCGCTTCGGCTGGTGGCCGGTCCGCCGCGCCCGCCTCGACTACCTCTCCGAGGCGCAGCTGCGCGTGCGGCACGGCGGCCGCGTGCGCGTCGTGCTCGTCGGCCGGGACGGGTGGACGCCGCTGGCCACGAGCCCGGTGCTCCGGCTGCGCGCCGCCGGCGCCGGCGCCGCGTAGCGCCCGCATACGATCCGCGCCGTGCCCGCCCGCTCCTCGAGTCGCCCGCGCGGTGCCGTCATCGCCGCGCTGGTCGTGATGGCCGCGCTCGTGGCTCCGGGCGCGGCCGCGGCCGCGGGGGCGACGCCGCGCTTCGGCCCGCCCGCCCACGGCGACGCCCGCGACGCAGCCGGTGCGCCCGTCGACCTGCGCAGCGTCGCCTTCGGCCAGCGCGAGACCCAGCTGACGCTGCGGGTCCGGGCCCAGCAGCCGTGGCTGACCCACGACGTCGTGGGGCGCGGCCGCTCGCTGTGCCTCGTGCTGGCGCGCGGCGCGCCCGCGCGCACGGTCGGGCGCGCCTGCCTGGCCTCCGCGAGCGGCCGCGCCGAGCTGCGCTACCAGCACGTCGACCCGCTGGGACGGGGCTCGCGCTGGCGCGCGGTGGACGCCGTCGTCGTCCGGCCCGACCGCCGGACCCTGCGCGCGACGTTCCCGCCGTACGCCGTCGGGCTGGCGCGCGGCAGGCTGCGCTGGCACGTCGAGCTGCGCTGGCGCCGGCCCGGGACGTGCGCCGCCGGCTGCCAGGACCGCGTCCCGGACGCCGGCGCGCTGGTGGCCCGCGTGGCCGTGCTCGCCGAGCCGCGCTGCTTCGGCGCCGCCGCGAGGGGCGCGTGCCGCAACCCAGCGCTGCGCGGCGTGGTGCTGCCGCTCCCGCGCGACGCCCCGCTGCTCCCGGACGGCGCCTGCCGCGTGCTGCCCGAGCCGCCCGGCGCATCGGTGCTCGAGCCGTGCGCCTTCGGCGTGCAGGGGCCGGCGCGGACCGGCACCGTCGCGCTGCTCGGCGACAGCCACGCCCGCCACTGGCGCGCGGCGCTCGAGGTCGTCGCCCAGGCGCGGCGCTGGCGCGCCGTGTCGGTCACGCGGCCGGGCTGCCCGTTCAGCGTCCAGATCCCGCGCAGCCCGGCGCTCGGCCCCGCGACCTGCGCCCAGCAGCACGCGGAGGCGATGGCGTGGCTGCGGGCCAACCCTCAGATCCGCACGATCTTCGTCTCGTCGTGGGCGGAGCCGCCATCGGGGCCCCAGGGCGGGCTCGCCGGCTATGGCGGCGGGCCGGCCGCGTTCGGCGCCATGCTCGACCGCGTCCCGGCGAGCGTGCGCCACATCTACGTGCTCCGCGACATCCCCGGGACGAGCTTCGCCACTCCGTCGTGCGTCACCGCCGCCATGCGGCGCGGGAGCGACCCGGGCTCGGCGTGCGCGGTCGCTCGCGGCGCGGCGCTGGTCACCGATCCGCTCGCGCAGGCCGGCGCGGCGCGGGCGCCACGGGTCCGCGTCGTCGACCTCACCCGCCGCCTCTGCGACGCTCGCCGCTGCCGGCCGGTCGTCGGCGGCGCGTACGTCTACAAGGACGACAACCACATGAACGCGGTCTTCGCCACCACGCTCGGGCCGTACGTCCTCCGGGCCCTGGGCTGACCGTCCCCGGAGGCGACGGCGCGGTGGCGCCGCCGCCTCCGGGGGCCGAGCCTCGGGTCAGTCGCCCGCCGGAGCGGTCGCCGGCTCGCGGTCGCCGTGGGCGTCCTCGGCGGAGGCGCCGGCCTCGGCCGGGCGCGGGACGACGAGCACGGGGCAGGCCGCGTGGTGGACCAGGTGGTCGGACGTGCTGCCGACGGCGATCCGCCGCGCGGGGCCCCAGCCGCGCGAGCCGACCACGAGCAGGTCGGCGTTCTCGGCGGCGGCTTCGAGGACCTCCTCGGCGCGGCCACGGGCGATCTCGCGGCCGGCGCGCGGCAGGTCGGCCAGCGCGGCGTCGACGGCCTCGGTGGCGTGCGCGCGCTCGGCCTCGAGCACGTCGTCGAGCGATGGCGAGTAGGCCACGCCGGTGAACAGCACGGGGGACACGTCCCAGGCGCTGTGCACGGTCAGCACGCCGCTGCGGTCGCCGGCGATCTCCGCGGCCAGGGCGAGCGCCGCGCGCGCCTCGTCGGAGTCGTCGAAGCCGACGCCGACGCGGCGGATCTCGCCGTCGCTCCCGGCGAACCCGCGCGGGGCGACGGCGACCGGGCAGGGCGCGCCGTGCAGCACGCCGCGGCCGACGTCCCCCAGCAGCAGCCGGGCCACCGGCCCATGGTGCGCGGAGCCGATGACGATGAGGTCCGCGCCGCGCTCGGCGGCAAGGCGCTGGATCGCCCGTGCGGGGGAGGGGTCGGGGCAGGCGACGACGTCCGCCTCCACGCCGGTCTCCCGGCGGGTCTGCTCCAGCAGCTCGTCCGCGTCCTTGCGCAGCAGCTCGAAGTAGCCCTCCACGGCGCCGCGCCAGCGCGTGCGCTCGGCGGGATAGGAGGCGACCAGGGTGATGCCGGCCGGGCCGAGGGCGCGGGCCAGCGCGATGGCGTCCCGGCCGCCCTCCCGGCCGTCGACGCCGACGATGACGTTCTGGAACATGGGACAACGCTACGTCCGGGGGTCGGCCGCGCCATCCGCTGCGGGCCGCCGAGTGCCCTCCGTAGTTCTCCCTGCCCCGATGCGGCGGGTCCCGCTGGTTTGCGGAGCGGCCGCCGCGTAGCGTCGGAGGCGTCCCCCGAAGCGCACACGTCCCCGGAGGTCCGAGGTGCTCACGAAGATCGTGGCCGGCATCGACCAGACGCCCGGCTCGCACGACGCCGCCGCGCTCGCCAGCGCGCTGGCCCGGGCCAGCGGCGCCGACCTGCTGCTCGTCGCCGCCTACCAGGATCCGCTGCTGCCGTTCCCACCCGGGCTCAACCGCTCCGACCGCGTCCACGAGGCCCGGCAGCTGCTGGCCGACGTGCGGCCGACGCTGGCGCCGGAGGGCCACACGCGCTGCGTGCCCGACTACTCGGCGGGCCACGCCCTGCGCCGCACCGTGCGCGACGAGCGCGCCGACCTCGTCGTGCTCGGCTCCAGCCGGCAGGCGCCGGCCGGGCACGTGCGCGCCGGACGCACCGGGCGCCAGGTGCTGCACGACGCCCCGTGCGCGGTCGCCTTCGCCGCCGCCGGGATCCACGAGCGACCATCGCCGCTGCGGCGGATCGTCGTCGGCATCGACGACACGCCGGAGGCCGAGGCGGCGCTCACGCTGGCCCGCGAGCTCGGCCGGCGCGCGGGCGCCGAGGTCGTCGCCGTCGGCGTCGTGGACGACCGCCTGCCGGTCGAGGCCGCCCCGTTCGGCGAGATCATCGAGCTGTCGCGCTGGGGCGAGGTCATCGAGGCGCGCCGCCGCCACGTCCAGCACCGCCTCGACGACCTGCTCGGGCCGGCGGCCGGCGCCGAGGTGGTCGTCGACGTGCGCGTCGGGAGCCCGGCGCCGGAGCTCGCCGCGGCCGCCGACGGCGCGGACCTGCTGATCGTGGGCTCGCGCCGCTGGGGCGTGGCCGAGCGGATCGCGCTGGGCAGCACGGTGGAGGAGCTCACGCACGGCGCGCGGTGCTCGCTGCTGGTCCTGCCGCGCGTCGCGGCCGAGTCCGGGTCGGCCCCTGACCGCGGCGCTCGACGCGGCCAGGGCGCGGGGGTACCGTCGGGGTCATGAGCATCCGCGCGAGCGACAGCACGCTGTCGGTGGTCGTCGCGGACTCCCATCGCGAGCAGCGCGACCGGATTCGCGACCTCATCGACGCCCAGCCGGACCTGCGGGTCGCGGCCATGGCGAGCCATCGAGAGCAGGCCGCCGAGCTGCTGTGGCGGCTCGAGCCCGACGTGGCCGTCATCGAGCTCGGCCTCCTGTCGGCCTGCGAGCACCCCCTGCACGGCTGGGGCCTCATCCCCGGCGGCGTCCGCCTCGTGGCGCTCGGCCTCGGCGAGGACCCCTGGTTGACGGCGACGCTCCGCGCCGCCGGGTTCGCCGCGTACGTGCGGGAGGAGCGGCTCGACGACGACCTCTGCGAGGCGCTCCGCGGCGGCCGGTCCACGGGGCGGTTCGAGCGCCCCGCACCCGTCGTGGCCGCCGCCCGCGGCGAGGCGCCGCGGTTCGAGCGGTCCGCCGTGGGTGCGGGCCGGCGACCCGTGGCCTGACGGGCCTGGTGGTCAGCGCGCCTGCGCCGCATCGGCCGGCGCGCCGGCCACCTGACCGCCCGAGCACGCCTCCGCGGCGACCCGGCGGCGCGGGTTGACGATGCCCACGAGCCCCAGCGCGCCGCCCAGGCCGATCAGCGCTGCCGAGATGCCCATGCCGACGTGGAACGCGTGCACCGAGGCGTCCTGCACGGCGCGCGCCACGGGCCCGCGCTGTGCCGGCGGCAGGCCGCTGGTGTCGGCGCGCGCGAGCGTGCGGCGGCGGGCGGCCTCGATCACCCGCTGCGCCTCCGGCCCGGTGGCGCGCGCGGGCAGGGCATCGCCGGCCGTCGCCGTGAACGTCCCGGCGACCACGGCGCCGACGGCGGCGATGGCCACGAGCGCGGCGACGCGCGCGACCGCGTTGTTGACGCCCGAGGCGATCCCGGCATCCGAGGCGTCGGCGTCGGCGAGGATGGCGGCCGTCAGCGGCGCCACGGTGATCGCGAGGCCGAGCGCGAAGACGAGCACGCCGGGCAGCACGTCGACGACGTAGTCCACGTCGGCCGGCATGCGCACGAACCAGGCCAGCCCGACGGCGGCCAGCAGCGGCCCGCCGCCCATGAACACGCGCGGCCCGAGCCGGTCGGCCAGCGCCCCGAAGCGCTTGGAGAGCGCGAAGAGCACCAGCGTGGTCGGCATCGTCGCCAGGCCCGCCTCGAGCGCGTCGTAGCCCGCGACCTGCTGCAGGAACAGGACGAGCAGGAACGACATCGACGCCAGCCCGCCGTACATCGAGAACGTCTCGACGTTGCCGACGGCGAAGTTGCGCCGGCGGAAGAGGCCGAGCGGGAGCATCGGGTCGGGCGCGCGGGCCTCGTGCAGCAGGAAGGCGGCGAGCAGCGCGACGCCGGCCGCGATGGGCAGGACGACCGACGGCGACGCCCATCCCGCCTGGGGCTGGCGGATGAGCCCGTAGACCCCGCCGGCCAGCCCCGCCGCGCACAGCGCCGCGCCGGACCAGTCGATCGACCGCTGCGGCCGGCCGGCCGCGCGG
Organism: Baekduia sp.; assembly: GCA_035765735.1. Taxonomy (GTDB): domain Bacteria; phylum Actinomycetota; class Thermoleophilia; order Solirubrobacterales; family Solirubrobacteraceae; genus Baekduia. Next base: position 5,227 of record DASTWY010000068.1, read on the forward strand.
GCCGGGATCGCGACGCGGACGAGGGCGAGCGTGACGAGCACGAACGGCACGTTGACGAGGAAGATCCAGCGCCACGAGGCGGCGTCGACGAGCCAGCCGCCGGCGAACGGGCCGACGACCGTGGCGATCCCCGACCACGCCGTCCACGTCCCGATCGCCGGCCCGCGGTCGCCGGGGAAGGCGGCGACGATCACCGCCAGCGCGCTCGGCGTCAGCAGCGCGCCGAACGCGCCCTGGACGACGCGGGCGCCGACGAGGAGCTCGATCGACGGCGCGGCCGCGCACGCGACCGACGCGACGCCGAACCCCGCCACGCCGAGCGAGAAGACGCGCCGCGCGCCGAGCACGTCGCCGAGCGATCCGCCCACCAGGATCAGCGACCCGAGCGCCAGCAGGTAGCCGTTGACCACCCACTGCTGGCCGGCCAGCCCGCCGCCGAGGTCGCGCTCGATGGCCGGCAGCGCCACGTTGACGGCGGTCGCGTCGAGCCCGGCGACGAAGGAGCCCATGATCGCCGCCAGCAGCACGAGGCGAGGGCGGGTCGCGGGGGCCATGGAGTGCACGGTACGCGGGCGCGAGAGCGCCCGGGAACGACGCGTGCGATCCAGGGGTTCTCATGGAACCCCGGGATCGCACGCGTGCGTTGGTGCCTCAGGCGCCGCGGCTGTCATGTCGGTGACGGGGCGGGGTCGCGCCCGACGGCACGCGGGCAGCGTCGCGCGCGTGCACCTCGATCGCCGCCCCGCATGAGCCCGCCGCCGCCCGCCGCCGATCCGCGAGTCCGCGTCGTCCTGCGGCCGCTGGCCAGCCCGTTCGCGCTGGGCTTCATCGCGCTGGCGGGCTCGGCGCTGATGTCGGCGGGGCTGGACCTCCGCTGGATCCCGGGCGGCGAGCAGACGCAGGTCGGGATCCTCATCCTCGTCTTCACGCCCGTCCCGCAGCTCGTGGCCTCCGTCTTCGGCTTCCTGTGCCGCGACCCGGTCGCCGGGACGGGCATGGGGATCATCGCGGCCAGCTGGACGGCGCGCGGGATCACGCTGCTGCTGACGGCGCCGCACGCGCACAGCGAGGTGCTCGGCACGTTGCTGCTGGTCTCCGCCGCGGGCATCGCCATCTCGGCGCTCGAGGCCGCTTCCGGGAAGCTCGTGCCCGCGCTGGTGATGTCCACCACGGCGACGCACTTCCTGCTCAGCGCCCTACAGCAGCTCGCCGGCGGCACCGGGCTGCGCTACGCGTCCGGGATCGTCGGGCTCGCCCTCACCGGCCTCGCCCTGTACGCCGCCGCCAGCCTGGCGCTCGAGGACCTGCGCCGGAAGACCGTGCTGCCGACCGGGCGCCGCGGCCTGGGCCGCGCGGCGATGGACGACGACCTCGACGGCCAGGTCGCCGACGTGGCCACCGAGGCCGGCGTGCGCCGGCAGCTGTGAGGACGGCACTTCTCACCCGTATGGCGGATGACGACTGGGCGTGCCCGGCACTGCGGCGGGGTAGGGATCGCGGCGTGAGCGCCCCCGCCTGCACCGGCTCGACGACGGTCACGATGCCGTCGCGGTGCGGCCGGCCCGATGCGGTGGCGCAGGCGTGAGCGCGCTGGTCGACACCCGCGACGGCTACCGCGGGCTGTTCGACATCTACTGGCCGATCGGCGTGGGCGTCCTCGTCCTCTTCTGGCTGCTGATCATCGGCTTCGCCTGGCGCTACCGGCGCCGCGAGGACGGGCGGCCGCCGGACGTGCACGAGCACTCCCTGCTGGAGGGCTCCTACGTCGCGCTGCTGGCCTGCGTCTGCGCGGTGCTCGTCTACTTCACCTTCCACTGGATGAGCAAGGACGTCGCCGACCTGCCCGGCGAGCCGTCCTCGAAGGGCCAGACCGACGTCGCGCTGGCGGCCACGCCCAAGCCGGCGATCACCGTGGACGTCACCGCCTCGCGCTGGAACTGGACGTTCCAATACCCGAAGTACGGCATCCGCCAGTCCGGCAACGGGACGCAGATCCCGACGCTCGTCGTGCCGACCGGCAACGTCACGTTCCGCCTGACGTCGATCGACGTCATCCACGCGTTCTTCATCCCGTTCCTGCGCTTCAAGCGCGACGCCTTCCCGGAGCGGCCGACGAACTTCACGCTCGGGTTCCACGAGGTCGGCTTCCACCACGCGTGGGGCGAGTGCGCCGAGTTCTGCGGCTACCGGCACGCCTACATGCAGTTCAACGTCGACGTGCGCACGCCGTCGGACTTCCGGCGCTGGGCCGCGGCCCGCCGCGCCGGCCAACCGCAGCGGCTGACGCCCGCGATGGGCCGCCAGGGGGACTATCGATGAGCGCCGTGGCTCCGGCCGTGACGACGCTGCCGCGGCACGTGCGCGTCGTCGGCCGGCTCTCCAGCACCGACCACAAGCACATCGCGGCGAACACCGCGGTGACCGCCTTCGGCTTCTTCGTGCTCGGCGGGATCCTCGCCCTGCTCATGCGGGCCGAGCTCGCCGCGCCCGGCCTGCAGCTCATGGGCGACGAGACCTACAACGAGCTGTTCACCATCCACGGCTCGACGATGTTCTACCTCTTCGCCTCGCCGATGGCGATGGCGGTGGGGCTGTACCTCGTCCCGCTGCAGATCGGGACGACCAACGTCATCTGGCCGCGGATCGCGCTGCTGGGCTTCTGGCTGCTCGTCGGGGCCGGCGTCCTGATGTACACGGGCTTCCTGCTCAAGAACGGCGCCGGCAAGTCGGGCTGGTTCGCCTTTGATCCGCTCTCCGACGACGTCGGCACGCCGGGTACGGGGCAGGACCTGTGGACGCTGGCGGTGATCCTCGCCGGCGCATCGGGCATCTGCCAGGCGTCCTCGCTGCTGGCGACGATCGTCCGCCGCCGTGCGCCGGGCATGACGATGATGCGGATGCCCGTCTTCACGTGGGGCGAGACGGTCAGCTGCCTGATGGTCGTCACCGCCTACCCGGCCGTGCTGGTGGCGATGACCCTGCTCTACGCCGACCGCAACGGCGCGCACATCTACCAGAACCCCGGCGGCCCGATCCTGTACCAGCACCTGTTCTGGTTCTTCGGCCACCCCGTGGTCTACGTGGTGTTCTTCCCGTTCCTCGGATCGATCGCCGAGGCGATCGCCACCAACGCGGGCAAGCGCTTCTTCGGCTACCCGTTCATGGTGGCGTCGCTGCTGATCTTCTCGGCGCTGTCGATGGCCGTCTGGGGCCATCACATGTTCACGACCAGCGCGGTCCAGAACCGCTACTTCTCGCTGACGTCGACGGCGATCATGGTCGTGGCCGGGATCGAGTACTTCGACTCGCTCGGCACCATGTGGAAGGGGCGGATCGTCTTCCGCACGTCGATGCTGTTCGCGATCGGCTTCCTGATCCTGTTCCTGATCGGCGGGCTGACCGGCATCTTCGTCGCCTCGCCGGTGCTCGACTACCACGTGCACGACACGTACTTCATCGTCGCGCACTTCCACTACACCCTGGTCGGCGGCTCGGTGATGGGCCTGTTCGCGGGGATCTACCACTGGTGGCCGAAGGTCACCGGCCGGCTGCTCGACGAGCGCCTGGGCAAGCTCAACTTCTGGACGCTGGCCCTCGGCACGCTGGTGACGTTCATCCCGATGTTCTTCCTCGGCAGCGAGGGGATGGTCCGGCGCGTGGCCAACTACCCGGCCGACCGCGGCTGGGAGACGCTGAACACCATCTCGACCATCGGCGCGTTCATCATCGCCTTCTCGGTGCTCGTGTTCCTGGTCAACGCGGCGCGATCGCTGCGGCTGGGCGCGCTGGCGGGCGACGACCCGTGGGACGCCCACACGCTCGAGTGGGCGACGTCCTCGCCGCCGCCGCCGCACAACTTCGACGGCCTGCCGCCGATCCGCTCCTACGCGCCGCTGCTGGACGTCAAGCTCCAGGCGGAGGCCGAGGAGGAGGCGCGGGCGGCCGCGCGGGCGCCGCGGGCCGGGGAGGCCGCGCCATGAGGCGGCTGATGGGCCGCGGCGACGTGGTCATCCTCCTCTGGGGCTCCCTGCTCTTCGTCCTGTGGGTCGTGGCGTGGGCGCTCTGGCACCCCGACGTCGAGACCGTCGTCATGCTCGCCGTCGCGGTCGGCGCGACCGTCGCCAAGGCGGCCTGGGCGACGATCCGCGGCCTGCAGCGCCCCGAGCCCTCCGACGACGAGCCGCTGGCCGTGGTCACCACGACGCACGCCACCTCGCTGCTGGGCGTGGCGATCTGCGGCGTCGCGCTGGCCTTCGAGTTCGGCCCCTGGCTGATGTACCTCTCCGGCGGCCTGCTGCTGATCGCCATCGCGGGCCTGATCCGCGAGCACCGCGCCACGCGCGCCGGGCTGCGCGAGGTCGCCGAGCGGGAGCAGCGGGCATGAGCGACGTGCTGGTCCTCGCCATCGCCGCCGCGTACGCGGCCGCCTACCTCGCCGGCGTGCGCGCCGTGCCCGCGCGCGGCCACCGGCCGTGGCCGGCGCTGCGCACCGCGTCGTTCCTCACGGGCCTGGCCGTCGCGGCGCTGGCGCTCGCGTCGCCGCTGGCCGAGCGTGCCGACGAGCGCCTCGCCGCCCACATGTGGCAGCACCTGGCGCTGACGCTCCTGGCCGCGCCGCTGCTCGTCGGCGGCGCGCCCGTCGCCCTGGCCCTGCAGGCCACGGCGGGCACCGTCCACCGCTCGCTCGTGACGCTCGTGCGCAGCCGCTGGGTGCGCGTGGTCACCCATCCGCTGGTGACCTGGACGGCCTTCGCGGCGACGATGGCCGTCACCCACCTCACCGGCTGGTACGACGCCGCGCTGCGCGACGGGCCGCTGCACGGCCTCGAGCACGCCGCCTACCTGCTGTCGGCGCTGCTGTTCTGGGCGCCGGTGGTCGGCGCCAACCCGCTGCGCCAGATCCGCTCGTGGATCGGGCGCACGATCTACCTCGTGCTGGCGATGGTGCCGATGAGCACGGTCGCGGTGATGCTCGTCTACGCCCAGCACGTGCGCTACCCGTCGTACGCGGCGGCCGCGCGGGCCGACGGCACCTCCGCGCTGCTCGACCAGCAGGCCGGCGGCGACATCATGTGGGTCGCCGGCTCGCTGGCGATGGTCGCGGCCACGGTCGGGATCGGCTGGCAGGCGCTCGTGCGCGAGGAGCGCCGGCAGCGTGCGCTCGACGCCATCGAGGATGCCGCGGGCAGCCCGCCCGCGCCGGGGCCGACCACGGGGGTGACGGCGTGAGGCGCTGGGGCCGCCGGATCCGAATCGTCGTGGCCGTGCTCTGCGCGGGGCTCGCCGTCGTCAGCGTCAGCGGCCATTCCTTCACCTCGCGGGCGGCGACGCCGTCGACCGCGCCGGCCGCCGGGACCCGCTCGCAGGCCCAGCTCGAGCGCGCCGGCCGCCAGCTCTTCGTCGAGGGCTGCTCGTCGTGCCACGGCATGGACGCGCGCGGCGTCTCCGGCCGCGGCCCGTCGCTGCGCGGGGTCGGCGCGGTCTCGGCCGACTTCTACCTGCGCACGCACCGCATGCCGCTGGAGAACGGGTCGGAGGAGCCGGTGCGGCGCCCGCAGACGTTCTACACCGAGCAGCAGATCCGCGCGCTGGACGCCTACGTCGGCAGCTTCGGGGGCCCGCCGATCCCGAAGGTCGACCCCGCGTCGGGCAACGTCGCGCAGGGGCAGGCGCTGTTCACCGACAACTGCGCCGGCTGCCACCAGATCGTCGCCCGCGGCGGCATCGTGCCCGGAGCCTTCATCCCGGACCTGGAGGACAGCAAGCCCATCGACGTCGCCGAGGCGGTGAAGGTCGGCCCGTACGTGATGCCGAAGTTCACCCACCTCGACCAGCAGGACGTCAACGACATCGCGCGCTACGTGCAGCAGATCCACGACCCCGAGGACCGCGGCGGCTGGGGGATCGGGCACATCGGCCCGGTGCCGGAGGGCATGGTGACGTTCCTGCTGGCGATGGCGGCGCTGATCCTCGGCATCCGCATCATCGGCGAGAGGACCACGGAATGAGCGATCCCAAGCGCGGCGGCTTCCGCGACTGGCTGCTGGCGAGCGTGGTGGTCCGCCTCCTGCGGCGCGTCCCCGCGCCGAAGGAGGAGGGGCGCCACGTCCCGCTGCGTCCCGGCGAGCCGCCGCCGACGGTGGAGCGTGAGCTGCCGGCGACCGCCGGCTCCGAGCGGCTGACCCTCGCGGCGCTCGGGCTGACCGTGCTCGGCGCCGCCGGGTTCATGGTGTTCTACGTCGCCTTCCCCGACACCCAGCTGCTGGGCCTGTGCCTCGGCCTGGCGTTCGTCTTCGCGGCGGTCGCCTGCATCGTCGCCGGCAAGAAGCTCGTGCCCCAGGAGAAGGTGCTCGAGGAGTACCACGAGTTCGGCGACCCCGAGCGGCAGCTCGAGGTGGCCGAGATGGTGCGCCGCGGCGGCGACGGGATCTCGCGCCGGAAGATGCTGCTCGGCGCCGCCGGCGCCGCGGGCGGCACGGTCGGCGTCGCCGCCACGTTCCCGCTGGCGTCGCTGGGGCCGCGGGTCGACGACATCCTCCACGAGACGCCGTGGAAGTCGGGCCGGCGCGTGGTCGACGCGGAGGGCAAGCCGCTGACCGCCGACGACGTCAAGGAGGAGGAGTTCCGCACCGGCTTCCCGGAGGGCGCGTCCCAGCACGAGCTCGGCTCGCCGATCATCCTCGTGCGGCTCCCGCTGGACGAGATCGAGGTCCCGCCGGACCGCAAGGCCAAGATGCCGGAGGGGATCATCGGCTTCTCGAAGATCTGCACGCACGCCGGCTGCGCGATCTCGATGTACCGCTATCCGACGTTCTCGGACACGCAGCCCGCGCCGGCGCTCGTGTGCCCGTGCCACTACTCGACGTTCGACGTCCGCCGCGGCGGCGAGGTCATCTTCGGCCCGGCCGGCCGGAGCCTGCCGATCCTCCCGCTGCGGCTCAACGACGCGCGCGAGCTCGTGGCCGACGGCGACTTCTTCGGCAACGTCGGGCCGTCGTGGAGCGGCGTGCGCCAGGAGGGCGGCAAGACGTGAACGTCGAGGATCCCGTCCGCTTCGTCGACGAGCGCCTCGGCGCGACGTCGGGGCTGCGCAAGTTGATGCGCTACGTCTTCCCCGACCACTGGTCCTTCATGTTGGGCGAGATCGCGCTGTACGCGTTCATCGTCCTCATCGGCACGGGGATCTTCCTCGCCTTCTACTACTCGCCGAGCGATGCGGAGACGGTCTACCGCGGCTCCTACGCGCCGCTCCAGGGCCTGGGGATGACCGAGGCCTACCGGTCGACCGTCCACCTCTCGCTCGACGTCCCCGGTGGGCTGCTGCTGCGCCAGACCCATCACTGGGCGGCCAACATCTTCATCGCGTCGATCCTGTTCCACATGGTGCGGATCCTCTTCACGGGGGCCTTCCGCAAGCCGCGCGAGCTGAACTACCTCGTCGGCGTGACGATGCTCATGCTGGCCGTCCTCGAGGGGTTCGCCGGCTACTCGCTGCCCGACGACCTGCTGTCGGGCATGGGCCTGGTGATCGCCTACGCGGTGGCGCTGTCGATCCCGTTCGTGGGGCCGTCGCTGGCGGTGCTCATCTGGGACGGCGAGTACCCGGGCGGCAGCGACTTCTGGGACCGCCTCTTCACGCTGCACATCCTGATCCTGCCCCTGGTCATCGCCACGCTCATCGGGCTGCACCTGGCGATGATCATGCGCCAGCACCACACGCAGTTCCCGGGCAAGCGGCGCACGGAGAAGCAGCTCGAGGGCACCCCGATGTGGCCGGCGTACGCGCTGCGCTCGACGGGGCTGCTGTTCCTCGTCGTCGGCGTCCTGTTCCTGCTCGGCGGGCTGATCCAGATCAACCCGATCTGGGAGTGGGGGCCGTTCGAGGTCTACCGGTCGACCAACGGCGCGCAGCCCGACTGGTACCTCGGCTGGCTGATCGGCGGCCTGCGCGAGATGCCGCCGCTGGAGATCCACTTCGGCAGCTACACGGTCGTGCCGAACCCCTTCTGGGGCGGCGCCGCCTTCCCGCTGGTCGCCTTCGGGATCCTGTACGTCTTCCCGCTCATCGACCGGCGGTTCTTCAGCCGCAAGGGCAAGAGCCACAACCTGCTCGACCGCCCGCGCGACAACCCGCGCCGCTCGGCGTTCATCGTGGCGTTCCTGTCGTGGGTGGCGATCCCGTTCGTCGCCGGGGCCGTCGACCGCGTCTTCTTCCGGCTGACGATCCCGTACACCGCCGAGGTGTGGTTCTTCCGGATCCTGTCGCTGGTCGGGCCGTTCATCGTCTATGCGATCGCCCGGCGCATCTTCGAGGACCTCCGGCGCCGCGACCCGCATCCGCTGCGCGGGTGGAACGGGCGGATCGTGCGGCGCACCCCGACGGGCGGCTTCGAGACGCTGGGCGCCACCGACGGGCGTGCGACCACGACGGTCGCCGAGCACCCGGAGGAGACCGTGGCCGAATGACGCGGGTCGGCCTGCTCGTGCGCGGACTGGCCGGCGCGCTCGTGGGCCTGGCGCTCGCCGTCCTGCTGATCGGCCTGCCCGGCGGCGGGCACCGCGCCCAGGCTGGGCCGGGCTTCGAGGGCTCGCTGCTGCCGCCGCGCACGCCGGCGCCGGACGTCGTGCTCCACGACGAGCAGGGCCGGCGCGTCGCGCTGGCCGGGCTGCGCGGCCGGCCGTACGTCGTGGCGTTCCTGTCGGCGGTCTGCCAGGACGTGTGCCCGGTGACGGCGCAGACGGTGCGGATCGCGCTCGACCAGGCCGGCGGCGACGTGCCCGCGTTCGCCATCGCCGTCGACCCGCCCAACGACACCGCGCTGGCGGCCCGGCGCTTCCTGACCCGCCAGAGCCTGCTCGGGCGGATGCGCTTCCTGCTCGGCACCCGCGCGCAGCTGCAGCCGGCGTGGCGCGGCTTCGCCGTGCAGCCGGTCACCGCGACGCTCCCGCACCAGGCGCGGATCGTGCTCGTCGACGCCCGCGGGATGCAGCGCGTCGGCTACTTCGCCGACGACGCCACGCCGGAGGAGATCGCGCACGACCTGCGCCTGCTGGAGGCCGAGGCGGCGCCGGCGGGCCGCCGCGTCTGAGCCTCCGCGCCGCCGCCCCCGGCCGGCGCGGGCGCGTTTGCGGTCGTCCTGACCGCAACGGCGCCCGGGCCGCACGTGAGGCGCCGGGCGGGCCGCCGCCCCGGCCGGGTGCGGGCGCGTTTGCGGTCGCCATGACCGCAACGGCGCCCGGGCGCACGTGAGGCGCCGGGCGGCCGCCGCCCGCGGCGGGTGCGGGCGCGTTTGCGGTCCTCATGACCGCAAGGCCGCCCGCGGCGCCGCCGGCCGACCTGGGCGGTCGGCGCCCGCCGTGCTCTGGTTTGCCGTCGATCGCCGCTGGACATGTTCCGGGCGACAACGAACCGGATCCTCGGGAGGTCCCGTGCCATCACGCCTCGTCCATCGCCTCGGCCTCGCGCTGCCCGCCGTGCTGGCGGCCGCCGCCCTGCCCGCCGGTGCATCCGCCGCGACCACCGCGCCCGCGGCGTCCGCCGCCGCGCTCGGGCCGCGCGTCCTCACCGCTGACGTGCGGATCGAGCGCGTCGCCGTCAACCGCAGCGGCCTGACGGCGCTCGGCACCGAGAGCGCCCGCCTCTCGGGCGAGGCGTCGCACCAGCGCGTGCGCTTCGCGGTCTCCACGGTCCACGCCTGCAACGTCCTGACGCTGAACCTCCAGCAGCTGCACCTGCAGCTGCTCGGCCTGGACCTGACAACCAGCGCCATCAACCTGCACATCACCGGCCGGCGCTCCCAGTCGCTGGGCCGGCTCTTCTGCCAGCTGTCGCGACGCGTGAAGCTGGCGAAGGTCGCCCGCGCCCGAGCGACCGCCGCGACGCTCAACCGCGCGCTGCGCCGGCGCCCGATGCACGCGATCCGGCTGCGGGCGCAGCTGCCGGTGGTGACCGCCGACGCCGCGCAGGCCTCCGCGCCGTCCTGCAAGGTCCTCGACCTCGTCCTCGGGCCCCTGCACCTCGATCTCCTGGGGCTCGTCGTGGACCTCTACGGCCCGTCGCGCAGCACCCCCGTCGAGGTCCACGTGACGGCGGACCCGGCCGGTGGCGTGCTCGGCTCCGTCTTCTGCAAGCTCGCCGCCGGCCAGGCGGTGTAGCCGAACGACGCCGCGGTGACGCCACCGTGCCCGCCGCGGGCGCCTTTGCGGTCGTGATGACCGCAGACGCGCCCGCGGCCGCGCGTGGCTGGGTGGGGCGCGCGGCACCTGGTGACTCCGCAGGGCCGGAACGGGCCCGAATGCGGTCGTGGTGACCGCAGACGCGCCCGCGGCCGCGCGTGGCTGGGTGGGGCGCGCGGCACCTGGTGACTCCGCAGGGCCGGAACGGGCCCGAATGCGGTCGTGGTGACCGCAAACGCGCCCGCGGCCGCGCGTGGCTGGGTGGGGCGCGCGGCACCGGGCGACTCCGCAGGGCCGGTACGGGCCCGAATGCGGTCGTGGTGACCGCAAACGCGCCCGCGCCCCCCCCCGGGGCGGGCGCCGGCGGGTGCGCCCGCCTCAGCTGTCGAAGCCGAGCCCGAGCCCGTCGAGCGTGCCGAGCCACAGCCCGCGGCGGCCTTCGCGGCGGTCGGCGGCGGCCAGGCGGTTGCGCGTCAGCTGGATCACCGCGGTGCGCAGCGGCTCCGGGGGGAACGGGACCGGCTTGCGGCGCACGTAGCGGCTGCGGGTCGCCTCGGTCTCGCGGCCGTCGACGAGGTCGAGCGCCACGCGGGCGCCGAAGCGCGTCGCCGCGACGCCGAGCCCGGTGTAGCCGGTCGCGTAGGAGACCTTGCCGCCGTGGGCGGTGCCGAAGAAGACCGAGAAGCGGCTGCAGGTGTCGATCGCGCCGCCCCAGCGGTGCGTGAAGCGCACGCCCTCCAGCTGGGGGAAGGTCGTGAAGAAGTGCTGCGAGAGCTTCCCGAACGTCGCGTCGTGGTCGTCGAGGTCGTCGCGGACCGGCCCGCCGAAGCGGTAGACGGCGTCGTAGCCGCCCCACAGGATCCGGTCGTCGCGCGTCAGCCGGTAGTAGTGGAACTGGTTGCCGCCGTCGCCGAGGCCCTGACGCCGGCGCCAGCCGATCGCCTCGCGCTGGGCCGGCGTCAGCGGCTCGGTCATCAGCGCGTAGTCGTAGACGGGCACGACGTAGCGGCGGATCGCGCGCAGCAGCGGCGGGAACGCGCTCGTGGCCAGCACCACCCGCCGCGCGCGCACGGCGCCGCCGGCGGTGCGGACGACGACGCCGCCGGGGCGGGTGGGCTCCGAGTCCTCGAGCGTCGTGGCCGCGCTGCGCTCGAAGACGCGCACCCCGGCCCGCAGCGCCGCGTCGAGCAGCCCGACGGCGAGCCTGGCCGGGTCGAGGATGCCGCCCGCGTCCTTCAGCCAGACACCGCCGCGGAAGATCGGCGAGGCCACCTCGGCCTGCATCGACGCCGCGTCGGGGAAGACCTCGACGTCGTAGCCGAAGCGCTCGTGCAGCTCGCGCTCCTCGTCGATCCACGCATCCTGGTACGGCGCGACGATCGGGGTCAGCTCGCCGGTCAGCTCGAGGTCGCAGTCGATCCCGTGGCGCTGCACGTCGAACGCCAGGCCGCGCAGGTTCTCGCGCGCGAGCCGCTCGAGCAGCTCGATCTCGTCGGCGAACCGCGACAGCCCGTTCTGCAGCCCGTGGGTCAGCGAGCCGATGACGAAGCCGCCGTTGCGGCCGCTGGCGCCGAAGCCGATCGTGCTGCCCTCCAGCAGGACGACGTCGCGGCCGGGGTCGTCGGCCTTGGCGTGCAGCGCGGCCCACAGCCCCGTGAAGCCGCCGCCGACGATGCAGAGGTCGGCCTCCGCGAGGCCCTCGAGCGCCGGCTGCGGATCGCGGGGCGGCAGCGCGTCCAGCCAGTACGCGCGCGGCTCGGCCTCGGCGTACGCGGCCCGCTGGGCCGCCGTCGGCGGCGTCTGCGGCCAGGGCTGGGACGACGCCGGACCCGAGCCGTGGCTCATGCGCCGAGGTTGATCATCACGTGCTTGACGCGCGTGTACTCCTCGAGCGAGTAGGCCGACAGGTCCTTGCCGTAGCCCGACAGCCCGAAGCCGCCGTGCGGCATCTCGGAGAGGAAGGGCAGGTGGTCGTTGACCCAGACGCAGCCGAAGTTCAGCTGCTGCGTGGCCCGCATCGCCGCGCCGACGTCGCGCGTCCAGACCGACGACGCCAGTCCGTAGTCGCTGTCGTTGGCCCACGCCAGCGCCTGCTCGGCGTCGGCGGCGCGCTGGATCGAGACGACCGGGCCGAAGACCTCGCGCTGGACGATCTCGCTGTCCTGCGCCGGGCCGGCGACGACGGTCGGCTCGACGAAGAAGCCGCGCTCGCCGGTGGCCGACCCACCGGTGACGATCTCCGCGCCGGCGGCGGCCGCGCGCTCGACGAACCCGAGGACCCGCTCGCGCTGGCGCCCGGAGATGACCGGGCCGAGCTCGACGTCGTCGGAGGCGAACGGATCGCCGACGACGAGCGAGCGGGCCTGCTCGGCGACCGCCTCGACGAGCCGCTCGTAGACGGCGGGGGTGGCGATGACGCGGCAGCCGGCCGTGCAGTCCTGGCCGGCGTTGAAGAACGAGCTGATGCGCAGGTTCTCGGCGACGGCCTGGACGTCGGCGTCGTCGAGCACCACGACCGGGGCCTTGCCGCCGAGCTCGAGGTGGACGCGCGCCAGGGTCTCCGAGGCCGCGCGCGCGATCGCCTTGCCCGTGCCGACGCTGCCGGTCAGCGAGACCATGCGCACGGCCGGGTGGCTGACGATGCCCGATCCGACCGGGTCGCCGTCGCCCGTGATGACGTTCAGCACGCCGGTGGGCAGCAGGTCCGCGGCCAGCTCGGCGAGGCGGATCGTCGTCAGCGGGGTGAGCTCCGACGGCTTGAGGACGATCGTGTTGCCCGCGGCCAGCGCGGGCCCGATCTTCCAGATCGCCATCGCCAGCGGGTAGTTCCACGGCGTGATCTGGCCCACGACGCCGACGGGCTCGCGGCGCACGTAGGAGGTGTAGCCCTCGAGGTACTCGCCGGCCGCCTTGCCCTCCAGCACGCGGGCGGCGCCGGCGAAGAACCGCAGGTGGTCGGCGCACAGCGGCAGCTCGTCGGCGGCGGCGCCACGCGGCTTGCCGGCGTTGAGCGCCTCGAGGTCGGCCAGCTCGGCGGCGTGCTCGTCGAGGCGGTCGGCGAGCTTCAGCAGCGCCTCGGCGCGCTGCGCGGGCGTCGTGCGGCCCCAGGCCGGGGCGGCGGCGACCGCGGCGGCGACGGCGCGGTCCACGTCCTCGGCGGTGCCGCGCGGGACGCGGGCGATCACCTCCTCGGTGGCGGGCGCGATCACGTCGGCCAGCTCGCCGGACACGGAGCCGGTGCGCTCCCCGGCGACGACGTTGCCGTAGGTCGTGACGTCTTCGACGGCGCTCATGTCCCGATCGTAGTCCGGGCCTGTGCGCCTCCGTGGCGGAAGCACCGGCGGCGCAGACGCCGATGCGGCGCGCGGGCCGCTGCGTGCCCGCGCGCCGCGTCTCCGCTTGTTCCTCGTCGCCGCCTCCGCAATCCGGGAGTGTCAGCGCGCCGCGCGATGGAGCGCCGCCATCGCTGCGCGGCGGCTGTCCCGCATGCCGAGGAAGTCCTCGAGGCCGGCGACCCGGAAGACCAGCCGCGCGTCGGCCGGGGGAGCGATGGTGATCAGCGCCCGGCCGGATCCGAGCCGGCGGGCGGCGCCGAGCAGCAGCGACAGGGCCGTCGAGTCGGCGAACTCCACGGCGGTGAGGTCGACCAGCACGACGTGCGGCTCCTGCGCCAGGGCACGGGCGAGCGCCGCCTCCACGGCCGGTGCGGCCGCGAGGTCGAGCTGGCCGCGGAGGCCGACGATCGCGGCGCGCGGTCCCAGCGCGAGCTCGTAGGCGACGTGCTCGGCCGCGTCGCCGTCGGGGCCGTGGCCGGGGACCATCGGGGCGCCGCAGGACGGGCACGTCGACGCGTCGCCGGCGATGTCGACGAGCAGCGTGGGGCAGGTTGGGCAGGCGGCGGCAGGAAGCACGGGCCCTCGACCGGATGGCGAAGGTGGGCTGATGTCCCGGGCCGGGCCTCCGCGGGTGTCGCGGCGGCACGCCTCCTGGCGCTGATCGGTGACCGGCGGACGCTGCCCCGCAGGGACGTCGCCGGCCGCGCGGAACTCTAGCGGCCGGCGTGGCCGTCCAGCTGCGCCAGCTCGTCTGCCGGCGCGCCGTCGAGCACGAAGACCAGGAAGACCACGTCCGGGTCGAACACGACCTGGGCGGCCGACGACCGGACCTGCCGGCCGGTGAGCCGCTGCACCTCGCCGACGTATGCGTCGCGGGCGGCGGCCAGCAGCCCTTGGCGCAGGGCGCGGACGAGGTCGGTGCGGCCGCCGGCCGCCAGCGTGCGCTCGACGGTGGTCAGCGGCTCCTCCAGCGCGCAGACCAGGTGCTCGTCGGCGAGGTGCACGCGGGCGCGCGCCGGGCCGCGGCCATGGAGCTCGTGCGCGACGCGCACGAGCGCGTCGGCGATCTCGGCGCGCAGCCGGCCGTGCGGCGCCCGTGGGCGCGGAGCGTCGCGGCGCGGGTCGGGCGCCGGGCGGTCGCCAGGCGCGGGCAGCGCGTCGGCGTCGCCCGGCTTGCCGGGGGGCGGCAGCGCGCCGTCGGCCTCCGCGGCCGCCGCGGCGAGCCCCGGTTGGGTGGGGTCGAGCACGAAGAGCTCCACCAGCGAGCCGTGCTCGACGAGCACCTGGCTGTGATAGCCGACCACGGTGCGGCCGGTGAGCCGCTCGACCTCGGCGACGAACGCCTGCGTCATGAGGTCCTCGAACCCCTCGCGGACCTCGGCGATCAGGGCGTCCTCGCCCGCGTCGCGCAGGGCGCGCTCGGCGACCGTCAGCGCGTCCTCGCACACCGCCACCACGTAGTCGTCGAAGAGGTAGGTGCGCGTGCGCGCCGGGCCCTTGCCGTAGTGCTCGGCGAGCACGCGCGTCACCGACTGCGAGATCGCAGCCTGCAGCGCGACGAGGGGCAGCTCCTGGGTGATCATGTTCCCGTGCTCCGTGGGGTGGCCGCGCGCCGTCGGTGGCGCGCGGCGCGCAGCGTACTGCCCGCCGTCCCGTCGCGGGGCGCCAGGGTCAGCCCGCAGCCGAGAGGAGGTCCTGCCGCTCGGGGTGCTGGAGGGCGCGGCGCAGCGAGACGAACGCGGGCGCGCCCAGCAGCAGCGGGACCCAGAAGAGCACCACGCGGTACAGCAGCACCGCCGCCGCGGCCTCCGCCGGCGCGATGCCGTAGAGGATCGCCGTCCCGATCAGCCCGCCGTCGATGCCGCCGAGGCCGCCGGGGATCGGCAGCGCCCCGCCGATCTGCCCGATGAGATAGGCGAGCAGCACGACCGTCAGCGGCGGCGCCGCCCCGAACGCCGCGAACGCCGCGAGCAGCACGAGGTTGTCGAAGATCCAGTAGCCGATCGCGCCGCCGTAGAGCCGGGGATCGCCGGTGCGCAGCAGGCGGCCGGCCTCGGAGGTCCCCTCGTCGATCGAGGTTGCGATCGTGCGCAGCCGGCCATCCTCCCGGCGCCGGCCGGCCCGCGCGATCGCGCGCGACATGACCGGCACGCCGACGATCACCACGACGGCCAGCGCGGCGGGCAGCACGGTGAGCAGCAGCGGCTGGGGCGGGCCGAGGCCGAGCGCCATCGCGACGCCGAGGATGGCGACCGCCGCGAAGTTGACGCCGCTCTTGATGAGCAGGAACGCGATGCTGCGGTGCGCGACGACGCGCGCCGCCATCCCCGAGCGCGTGAGGATCCACGCGCCGAGCGCGACGCCGCCGGCGCCGCTGGCCGGCACGATCGAGCCGACGCCGAGCTCCGACAGGGCGATCTGCGCGCTCGCGCGCCAGGACATCCGGGGGCAGAACGCGGGGCGGAACATCGCCACGTACGACAGGCTCGAGGCGACCTCGAGCGCGATGGCGACGGCCAGCCACGCCGCCGAGGCGTCCTGCAGCAGGCCGCGCACCTCGCCCAGGCCGGGCGCCAGCAGGGCGACGAGGAGCAGCACGGCGACCCCGGCGACGGCCCACACGGCGTGGCGGGCGAGGTGCCGGGGGTCGAGCTCGCGCGGCATGACCGCGCGACGCGTCCCCGACGGGGTCATGCCCCGGTTATAGCGGCGTGGCGGGCTGGTGTGGAACCGTCGACTCGCGGATGACCACCGGCGGCTTGGGACGGTGGAGGACCGGCGGGACCTCGCGCCCGTGCAGGATGTCGAGCAGAACCCGTGCGGCGTCGCGGCCGATCTCGCGCGGCGGCGCCGACATGGCGGTGATGGCAGGCGTGGCGAAGCGCATCGCCAGGGAGTCGATGCTGCTGCACACCAGCAGGTCGTGCCCGACGGTCCGGCCGAGGTCGTGGGCCGCCGCGACGACGCCCAGGGCGGTGCCGTCGGCCATCGCGGCGACGGCATCCACGTTCGGGTGGGCTTCGAGCAGCGCACGGACGTCCCGCCGGACCACGTCGGCCTCCGAGCCGCGCTCGAGCACGTGGATGCTCGGAGGGATCTCGCGCTCCTCGCACCAGCTGCGGTAGACGTCCTCGATCAGCCGCTTCCACGAGAAGTCGACGCTGATCGACAGGAGCGCGACCGATCTCGCGCCGCGGTCCCAGAGGTGGTCCAGCAGCTCACGCTGCGCGTCGCCGTACTCGGTCTGCACGGTGGCGACGGGCTGGGGCCCGGGGTCGAGATAGCGCTCGGCGGCCACGACCGGGCGCCCGGAGGCGAGCAGCTCGTGGACGACGCGGTCGCCCGACACCGGATCGACCACGATGATGCCGTCGGCGTGCGCGACGGGGCCGGAGGAGAGCAGCGTGAGCGCGAAGGCGTCCTCGCGCGAGGCCTCGGCGGCGCCGAACGCGAACTCGGCGTAGAACGGATAGCCGAAGAGGTTGTTCGGCACGTAGATGGCGATCGCGCCCGTGCGCCCGGCCTTCAGGTGACGTGCCGTCGGGTTCGGCACGTAGCCCATCTGCGCGGCTATCGCCTGCACCCGGTCGCGCGTCGCGGCACTGACCCGGCCGCTGCCGCCCAGCGCAGCAGAGGCGGTCGTCCGAGAGACGCCGGCCGCCCGTGCGATGTCCATGATGGTAAACGCAGGTCGAACCGACATCGACGCGGGACTGTAACGCCGGACACGGTTGCCGGTTGCAGTTCGCCGAGCCCCGCTGTTAGGATCGCGCAGCCGTTGCGGGATCGATCCCGCAGTTCGACGAAAGGGGAGCGGGGGACCGTGTCGACAGGGTGGCACTGGGACGAGGCGTATGCCTGGCATCAGACGGGGGCTGGAGCCGCCTATCTGCCTGCCAAGGGGTGGATCCAGCCCGGGATCGACAACGTCGAGAGCTCGGCGAGCAAGACGCGCTTCCGGGATCTCGTGGCGCGCAGCGGGCTGCTCGAGCGCGTCGAGCTGATCGCCGGGCGGGACGCGACCGAGGAGGAGATCCTGCGGCTCCACGCGCCCGACTACCTGCGCGATCTGAAGGCTGTGAGCGACGCGGGCGGCGGTGAGGCGGGCGAGGACACGCCCATCGGGCCCGGCTCGTACGAGATCGCCGTCCGTGCGGCCGGCGGGGCCCTGGCCGCGGTCGAGGCCGTCGCCGACGGAACCGTGGACAACGCCTATGCGCTCGTGCGCCCGCCGGGACACCACGCCGAGGCCGCGCAGGCTCGGGGCTTCTGCCTGCTGGGCAACACCGCGCTGGCTGCGCTGCACGCCCGCCACGCGCTCGGGATCGAGCGCGTCGCCATCGTCGACTGGGACGTCCACCACGGCAACGGCACCGAGGACGCCTTCTACGACGACCCGTCGGTGCTCACCATCTCCCTGCACGCCGACCAGCTGTTCCCCGCGGGCCGGGGCGCGGTCGAGGACAACGGCAGGGGCGCCGGCGAGGGCGCGAACATCAACGTGCCGCTGCCCGACGGCGCCGGCCACGGCGCCTATCTCGCCGCGATGGAGCGCGTGGTCGTGCCGGCGCTGCAGCGCTTCGCGCCGGGCCTGATCCTCGTGGCATCGGGTCTCGATGCCAGCGCCTTCGACCCCCTCGGCCGGCAGGTGCTGCACTCCGACTCCTACCGGCAGATGACCGAGCTGCTGCTCGACGTCGCCGGGACCTGCTGCGACGGGCGGCTGCTGCTCATCCACGAAGGCGGCTACTCCGAGGCCTACGTGCCCTTCTGCGGCGTCGCGGTTCTCGAGGCCCTGCTCGGCATCCGCCATGTGGAGGACCCGTTCCTGCCGGCGCTCGTCGCTCGCCCAGGGCAGCGGCTCGAGCCGCACCAGGACGAGGCCGTCGCCCGCGCGGAGCGCCTCGTCGAGCGCGTGCCGGCACCCGTCCCGAGCTGAGGGCGCCCACATGTCTCCTGACACGATCCGCACCATCTTCGACGTCGCGAGCCTCACGTCGGTGCTCGTGCTGCTGGTGCTCGGCATGGCCGTGATCGTCGGGATGATGCGCGTCTTCAACCTGTGTCACGGCGAGCTGGTGCTGCTCGGCGCCGTCGTCGCGTATCTCTCGCACTCCTGGTTCGGCAGCGTCGCGCTGGGCATCGTGCTGGCGCCGCTGGTGGTGGGTGCGTTCGGCGCCGGGCTCGAGCGCAGCGTGGTGCGTCGCTTCTACGCCAATCCTGCGGGAGCGCTGCTGGCGACGTTCGCCGTCGGGTTCCTGATCCGGGCGATCGTGCTGGCGCGGATGAGCACCCAGGCCGCGCCCGTGCCGGCGCCGATCGGCGGCAGCGCGACCATCGGGGGCGCTCACGTGTCGGCCTGGCGGCTCATCATCATGGGGGTCGTCGTCCTCGCCGTCGCCGCGACGTACGTGCTGCTCACGCGCACGTCGGTCGGGCTGCGGATCCGCGCCACGCTGGACAACAAGGAGCTCGCGTCGGCTGCCGGCATCTCGACGGCGGCGATGTACACGGGCACCTACGCGTTCGGAGCGGCGCTGGCTGGGCTGGCCGGGGCGATGATCGTCCCCCTCCAGACGCTGTATCCCAACCTCGGCCTCGACAACCTCATCCCGATGTTCATCGCCGTCATGGTCGGTGGGCTCGGGACGCTCGAGGGGCCGCTGCTGGGCGCGGTGGCGATCGGAGTGCCCAGCGCGCTCCTGCCCACCTGGATGAGCTCGGTGTTCGCGCAGGTCCTCGTGATCTTCGCCGCGATCGTCTTCATGCGGTTGCGGCCGGGCGGACTCGTCAGTCGAGACACATAGGAGGAGAGGGGCATGGAAGAGATGGGAATGGATCGGATCACCCGCCGCAGCGCGCTCAGGCGGTTGGGCGCGAGCGGGCTCGGGCTGACGCTCGGCGGCGGGCTGCTCGCAGGCTGCGGCAGCTCGAGCTCGGGTGCGAGCTCCGACGGGCCGATCAAGATCGGCGCGCTCACCGACCTCACCGGCGCGTTCGGCGTGGTCGGCAAGGCCAACCAGGCGATCGCGAAGTTCACGGTCGACGAGATCAACCGCGGTGGCGGTGTCATGGGGCGCCAGCTCGAGCTGGTCGTGGTGGACGGCGCGAGCGATCCGGCGGCCAGCGCCAAGGTGGCGACGCAGCTCGTCCAGCGCGACAAGGTGAGCATGGTCATCGGCGGCGTCACCAGCGCCGAGCGCGAGGCGGTCCGGGGCGTCATCGCCGGCCGCGGCAACACCATGTACATCTGGCCTGCCTCGTACGAGGGCGGAGAGTGCGACGACCACGTGTGGAGCGTCGGCGCGGTGCCCAACCAGCAGGTCGACCCGACGGTCGACTACCTGCTCGCCCAGGGAGCCAAGACCTTCTACCTGTGCGGCAACGACTACTCGTACCCGCGCAACGTCCTCAAGGCGGCGCGCGCCCGCATCGAGGCCGGCGGCGGCCGCGTCGTCGGCGAGGACTACATCCCGATCTCGGCCACGGACGCCCCGACGCTCGTCACCAAGACGCTCAAGCACGACGCGGACGCCACCTTCGAGGTGATCGTCCTCCCGGCGAGCGTGCCGTACATCAAGGGCGTGGTCGACGGGGGCTACAAGGGGCTGATCGCCGGCACGCTGTTCGACGAGACGATCATCGGGCTGTTCGGCAAGGAGGCCCAGGGGCTCATCGGCGCGCAGGACTTCTTCCAGTCGATCTCCGACACGTTCTCGCAGAAGAAGATGGCCGAGTTCAAGAAGGCCTACCCGAAGGCGCCGTTCGGCTCCGCCCTGAACTCCCCGGCGTGGTATCGCGGCATCCACCTCTGGAAGGCCGCGGTCGAGAAGGCGGGGTCCACCGATCTTGACGCCGTCGACAAGGCGATGGACGGCATCGGCGTCGACCAGCTGATCGGCGGTCCGGCGCGGATGGTGCCGGGCACCCGTCACTGCGAGCTGACGATGTACCTCGGCGAGATGCAGGGCGACGCGTCGGTGAAGGTCCTCAAGGACCTCGGACCCCAGCAGCCCAAGGGTCAGTGCGCGTAGCGAGCCCGAGCCGCCGGCGGCCGTCGAGCCGCACGATCGCCACCGTGGCGCTGGTCGCCGCGGTGGTGGTCGCGGGGCCGCTGCTCGACGCGGCGGGGCAGTCGTACTGGCTGGTGTCGCTGACGCGGGCCCTGCTGCTCTCGGTGCTGGCCGTCTCGACCAACCTCGCGTGGGGTGTGACCGGCATCTTCACCCTCGGCCAGGCGGTCTTCTTCGGGTTCGGGGCATACGCCGCCGGGCTGCTGGCGACGAAGTCCGGGGTCACGTCCCTGCTGGTGCTCGCGGGCGCCGCCGGCGCCGCCGGCGTGATCGCCGGGCTGGTCATCGGCGCGTTCCTGTTCTTCGGGCGTCGCCGCGTCGGCGAGCTGTACGTCGGGCTCGTGACGCTGGCGTTGACGTATGCGCTCGAGCGTCTGGCGACCGTGTGGGACGTCATCGGCGCCGCGAACGGGATCCCCGGCGTGCCGCTGCCCACGCTGCTGGGGACCGAGATCGAGACCGGCCTGCCGTTCTTCTGGGTGGCGCTCGTGGCGCTCGTCGCGACGTTCGCGCTCGGCGCCTGGCTCTTGCGGTCGCAGTTCGCCCTGGTCATGCGCGCCGTGCGCGACGACGACGAGCGCGCCGAGTTCCTCGGCTACCGCCGTCCGCAGGTCCAGCTCGCGGTCTTCACGGTCGTCTCCGGCATCGGCGCGATCGCCGGCGCCCTGTACGCGGTGGAGGAAGGCTTCGTCTCGCCCTCGTTCCTCGGCGTGGCGCTCTCGACGCAGGTGCTGGTCTACATCCTCCTGGGAGGCCGCGGGACGCTGGTCGGCCCGGCACTCGGCGTCCTGCTGCTCGAGGTCGGGGGCCAGCGCATCCAGGAGTCGCTGCCGAGCGAGTGGCCGATCATCGTCGGGGCCATGCTCCTGCTCGTCATCATGTTCCTCCCGGGCGGGGTCATGGACCTGCGCTCCCTGGGCCGGACGCTGCGACGGCCGGCCGTCCAGCCGACGTCCACGATGCGGCCGGAGGTGGCCGGTGCCGATCCTCACGGCGAATAGCATCCAGAAGCGCTTCGGCACCGTCACGGCGCTCAGCGACGCCCGGCTCGAGGTCGAGCCGCGCCAGATCCATGGCCTGATCGGGCCCAACGGCTCGGGCAAGAGCACCTTGATGCACGTGATCGCCGGCCGCACGCTTCCCGACGCGGGCAGCGTGGTCCTCGACGGGCAGGACATCACGCGGGCGCGTCCGAGCGACCGGGCCCGGCGGGGGCTGTCGATCAAGTTCCAGCTGGCGCGCGTCTACCGCGACCAGACGGTCGAGGAGAACCTGCTGCTCGCGCTCCAGGTGGGGACGAGCATGGCCGGCCTCATCCTGTCGCGGTCGCGCAAGCGCCTCCGCAGCGACATCGACCGGATCCTGGGGGACTTCGGGCTGATGTCCGTCCGCCACCGGCTGGCCGGCGAGCTCTCGCATGGCGAGCAGCAGTGGCTGGAGATCGCGATGGCGATGGCGACCGACCCGACGGTCATCCTGCTCGACGAGCCCACCGGTGGCATGAGCCGGCAGGAGCGCAGCCGCACCGGCGAGCTGATCCGGGCGGCGGCGACGCGCTGTGCCGTCGTGATCATCGAGCACGACCTCGACTTCATCCGGGAGCTGTGCGACCGCATCACCGTGCTGCACCAGGGGCAGTGGGTCGCCACCGGCACCCCGGCCGAGATCGAGCGCGATCCTCGGGTCGCGGAGGTGTACCTGACTCGTGTCTGAAGCCCTGCTGACCGTCGATGGGCTCGCCGGTGGCTACGGCGCCAGCCAGGTCCTGTTCGGCGTGTCGCTGGAGGTCCCGGAGCGCGGGGCCGTCGCCGTCCTCGGCCGCAACGGCGCCGGCAAGACGACGCTGCTGCGGACGATCCTCGGCTACCTGCCGACGACGGCGGGCAGCGTGCGGCTGGCCGGCGACGACGTCACCGGCCTTCCGCCGGCCCGCTTTGCGCGCCGCGGCGTCGGCTACATGCCCCAGGACCAGGTGGTCTTCCCGACGCTGAGCGTCGAGGAGAACCTCCAGCTGGGCCTGCAGGCGCTGCCGCGGCGCGAGCGGCGCGGGACGGCCGAGGCGTATGAGCTGTTCCCCAAGCTCGCGCAGCGTCGCGGCCAGCGGGCCGGCACCATGAGCGGCGGCGAGCGCAAGATGCTCGGCCTCGCGCGGGCGCTGCTGTCCCGGCCGCGCCTGCTGGTGCTCGACGAGCCGACCGAGGGCGTGTGGCACGGCGTCGTCGACGAGATCCTGCAGGCGCTGCGGCGCTATGCGGAGGAGGCGGCGGTGCTCATCGTCGAGCAGCACCTCGAGCTGGCGCTGGCGCTCGCCGGCACGGCGGTCGTCCTCGAGCGCGGGGAGAACGTCATGCAGGGCGACCCTCACGAGCTGCGCGACGATCCCCGGCTGCTGCGCTACCTGGCGCCGTAGGCGCCCCGGGGCATGCAGTGCTCAGAGCGCCGCGGCGGAGGGCTGCCGCGGCGCCGCGGTCCGCGCCCGGCGCGGCGGGCCCGGCACCGGGAGCTCCACCCCGAGCCGCCGCGGCAGCTCCCGCGCGCCCAGCGGCGTGACGTGCACGGCGCGGCTGCGCTGCGCGCGCTCGATCCAGCCGAGGGCGAAGAGCCGCTCGGCCAGCGCCCGGCCGACCCGCCCCGAGAGGTGGTGGGCCTGCTCGGTCCAGTCGACGCAGTAGCGCAGCGGCAGCCCTTCGGCGCCCGGGTCGTCGACGGCGATGCCGAGCGCGTGGAGGCGGTCCGCGCCGCGCGCGGTGAGCCGGTAGTCGACCTCGCGGCCGGGGGCCGAGAGCCGGTCGAGGCCGCCGAGGCGGTGGCGGCCGTCGCCGCCGGCGATCGCCTCGCCGGCGATCAGGGCCTGCATGATCGCGACGCCGAGGCGGCCGGCGAGGTGGTCGTAGCAGGTGCGGGCGCTGCGCAGGGCCGCCGCGCGCGTGCCCTCGCGCAGCGACCGCACCGGCGCGGCGGGGGCGACGCGTCCCAGCATCTCCAGCATCTCGGCGACCGCCGGGCCCGCGAGCCGGTAGTAGCGATGCCGGCCCTGGGGCGTGACCGACACCAGCCCGGCGTCGAGCAGCCGCGCGAGGTGCGCGCTCGCGGTGGAGGCGGCGACGCCGGCCTCGGAGGCCAGCACGCTCGCCGGCAGCGCGCGGCCGTCGCCGAGCGCCAGCAGCATCCGCGCCCGCGCCGGCTCGGCGAGCACCGCTCCGAGGGCCGCGAGGTCCATGTCGCCGGACATGGATCGCAGCGTATCGGCGGCATGCTTCGTCCTCGGCCGAAGCGTCCCGGACCGAGGGTGCGGGGCAT
This sequence comes from Baekduia sp., assembly GCA_035765735.1. Taxonomy (GTDB): domain Bacteria; phylum Actinomycetota; class Thermoleophilia; order Solirubrobacterales; family Solirubrobacteraceae; genus Baekduia. The sequence continues at coordinate 29,111 of DASTWY010000068.1, forward strand.
GAACCGCCGCTCGTACCTCGCCGTCCTGTCCGGAGCCGTCCTCTGCTACGCCGCCCTCGGCGCCGTCCTGCGGATCCTGCCCGGCCTCGTCGACGACCGCGCCGCGCTCGGGCTGCTCGTGGGGGCGCCGGCGCTCACCGGCGTGCTCAGCCGCCCGCTCGGCGGCCGGTTGGCCGACCGGCGCGGACCGCGCTCGGTCGTGGTCGGCGGCGCCCTCGTCATGGCCGCGGGGGCGCTGGTCCCGCTGGCATGGTCGGGGACCGTGCCGCTGCTGGCCTCGCGCCTGGCCGCCGGGCTGGGCGAGGGCGCGATGATGGCCGCGGCCGGGCTCGCGCTGCTCCGCCTCGCCGGCCCCGCCCGCCGTGGCCGCGCGCTCGGCCATCTCGGGCTCGCCAACTATGCGGGGCTGGCCGTCGGGCCGCTGCTCGCCGGGGCGCTCGGTTCGGCGACGACCGTCCTGCTCGCCGGGGCCGCGCTGCCGCTGGCCGGCGCGCTGCTGGCGGGCGCGCCGCCGCAGCCGACCGTGGAGCGCGCCCGGACCGCGGGCGGCGGCGTGCTGGGCGCCGTGGCCGCGCCGGGGGTCGCGCTCCTGCTCGTCAACGTCGGGTACGTGGCGCTGCTGGCCTTCGGCGCGGCGAGCGCCGGCACGGCGGTGGTCGTCCCGGTGTTCGCCGCCGGGGTCATCGTCACGCGGCTGCTGGGGGCGTCGATCCCCGATCGCCTCGGCGGCCGGCGCGCTGCCGTCGGCTCCACCGCGCTGGCGGCGGCCGGCCTGCTCGTCGTCGGCCTCTCGACGACCCCGGCGGTGGCCGTGGCCGGGACGGCGGCGCTCGCGGCCGGCCAGGGCCTGGCGGTCCCGGCTCTGGGGCTGCTGGCGCTCGGCCGCGTCCCCGCCGAGCGCCAGGGCGCGGCCACGGGCATGTTCTTCGCCTTCTTCGACGCCGGCGTGGGCGCGGGCGGCCCCGCCATGGGGATCGTGGCCGGGCTGACGACGCCCGACGGCGCGATGGTGGCCTCGGCGGCAGCGGTGGCCGCCGCCGGGGCGGTGGCCTATGCCGCGCGCGCGGCCGGCGGCGGGGCCGGCGCGGTCCGCGCTGGCGGGTTGGTGAAGCGCATCCCGTCGTCGGTGATCGAGCCGAAGCGCAGCGCCATCAGGTCGCGCGGGTAGCTCATGCTCAGCCGCCACGGCGCCTTGGACCCCTGCCGCGGGAACGCGTCCAGCGAGCGCAGCACGTAGCCGGCCTGGAAGTCCAGCAGCGGCTGGGGCGTCACCGATGGGTCCTCGTTGTGCGGCACGCAGATCTTCGTGCCGGTCTTCTGCAGGTGCTTGAGCAGGCGGCAGACGTACTCGGCGACGAGGTCGACCTTCAGCGTCCACGAGGCGTTCGTGTAGCCGATCGCGAACGCGAAGTTCGGGACGTCGCTGAGCATCATGCCCTTGTAGGCCATGGTGTCGCTCAGGTCGACCTCGCGGCCGTCGACGGAGAGCTGCATGCCCCCGAACGCGAGCAGGTTCAGCCCGGTGGCGGTGACCACGACGTCGGCCTCGAGCTCCGTGCCGGACGCCAGCCGGATGCCGTTCTCGGTGAACGTCTCGATGTGGTCGGTGGCGATCGAGGCCTTGCCCTCGCGGATGGCCTCGAAGAGGTCGCCGCGCGGCACGACGCACAGGCGCTGGTCCCACGGGTCGTACTTCGGCTTGAAGTGCGTGTCGACGTCGTAGCCGTGCGGCAGCTGCTTGACGGTCAGCGAGCGGATCAGCTTGCGCACCCGGTTGGGCCAGCGCCGGCTGGCGCGATACAGCGCCGTGGTCACGGCCACGTTCTTCCAGCGGACGATCGTGTAGGCGGCGCGCGCGGGCAGGCGGCGCCGCAGCGCCTTGGCGATCGGGTCCTCGCCGGGCACGGCCATGATGTAGGTGGGGGAGCGCTGGAGCATCGTCACGTGCGCGGCCTTGTCGGTCATGGCCGGCACGAGCGTGACCGCGGTGGCGCCGCTGCCGATGACGGCCACGCGCTTGCCGGCGTAGTCGAGGTCCTCCGGCCAGTGCTGCGGGTGGACGAGCTGGCCGCGGAAGCGGTCGATCCCGTCGAACGTGGGGGTGAAGCCCTCGTCGTAGCGGTAGTAGCCGCTGGCGCAGAAGAAGAAGTCGCAGGTCAGCCGGACCTCCTCGCCGGTGTCGGTCCGCTGCGCGGTGACCGTCCAGCGGGCCTCGTCGGTCGACCACGCCGCGGACACGACGCGATGGCCGAAGCGGATGTGGCGGTCGATCCCGTGCTCGCGCGCCGTCTCGGTGACGTACTCCAGGATCGCCGGGCCGTCGGCGATCGCCTTGGCCTGCGTCCACGGCTTGAACCGGTAGCCGAGGGTGAACATGTCGGAGTCCGACCGGATGCCGGGGTACCGGAAGAGGTCCCAGGTGCCGCCGATGGCGTCGCGGCCCTCGAGGATCGCGTACGAGCTGCCGGGCAGCTTGTCCTGGAGGTGGTAGGCCGCGCCGATGCCCGAAAGGCCGGCGCCGACGATCAGCACGTCGACGTGCTCGGCGGGCGCGTCGGCCAGGCGGACGGGGGCGGCGGGGTGCGGCGTCTGGGTCATGGGCTCACCGGGGTAGGAGTCGGTCCTGCTTCGACGTCGGGTCGAGTGTATCAACACAGTGTCGACTGGCTCAACGTCGTGTACCCTGATCGTCGATGCCGCAGCCGCGCACCTCCGATCCGCAGCGCCCCACCCGCGGCCGGCGCGCGCGGAAGGTCAGCGGCGACGAGCGCGAGCGCGCGATCCTGGCGACGCTCGAGCGGCTGCTCGAGGAGCGCTCGCTGCACGAGATCTCGATCGACGACCTGGCGCGCGGCGCGGGCATCTCGAGGCCCACGTTCTACTTCTACTTCGCCTCCAAGGAGGCGGTGCTGCTCTCGCTCTTCGAGCGGATGCTCGGTGAGGCGCAGGCCACGCGCGGCGACACGCTCAACCGGCTGGCCGAGGATCCGGCGGCCCGGCTGCGCGAGGCGCTGGGCGCGTTCTTCGAGGCGTTCCGGTCGCGGCGCGCCGTCACGCTGGCCGGCGCCGACGCCCAGGCCAGCAGCGCCGAGGTGCGCGAGGTGTGGGGGCACGTCATGGAGGCCTGGGTCGCCGAGGCTGCGGCGGCGATCGAGGCCGAGCGCGCCCGTGGCGCCGCGCCGCCCGGCGTCGCGGCACGCGACCTCGCCATCAGCCTGCTGTCCATGAACGAGCGGGTGTTCCACACGACGTTCGCGCGCCAGCAGCCCTCGATCGCCGAGGACGACGTGCTCGACACCATCGTGTCGGTCTGGCTGCACGCGATCTACGGCACCGCGACGCCGCCGGCCGCGGGCGCCTGAGGCAGCGGCACGAGCCCGCCGGGTGCCGTTTCGTCCTGCCTGGCGATACGGAAGAGGCAACGGACGCCGAGGCCGGCGGGGCCATCGAGGTCCCGTTCGACCCTGCGCCGCCCCGCCCGCTCAGCGCGCCGCCCACAGGCGCTCGACGAGCACGCGCTGGTCGGCGTCGAAGCCGGGGTGCTCGCCGGCGCGGGCGTTGGCCGCCGCGTGCTCGGCGCTCGACGTCGCGGGGATCACCGCGGTCACCCGCGGGTCGGAGAGCGCCCAGACGAGCACGGCCTCGGCCCAGCTGCGCACGTCCAGCGGCTCGAGCTCCGCGGCGCCCGGGCCCCGGCCGAGCCCGCCGCTGCCCAGCGGCCGCATCACGAGGACGCCGAGTCCGAGCTCCTCGGCCAGCGGCAGGATCTCGCGCTCGACCGCGCGCTCGTCGGGGTTGTACGGGATCTGGACCATCTGGATGCGCCCCGACCGCATCACCTCGGCGAGCTCGCCGAGCGCGCCGGCGCTGTAGTGCGTGGCGCCCAGGGCGCCCACACGGCCGGCCTCGCGCTCGCCCTCCAGCCAGTCGAGGTGCGCGCGCCACGCGACGAGGTTGTGGACCTGCTCGAGCTCGACGTGCCCGCCGTAGAGGTCGAGGTGGCGCGCCAGCTGCGCGTGGCCCTCGTCCACCGACGACGTCCAGATCTTCGTCGCCACGACGGCGGCGTCGCGCCGCGCGCGCAGCGCCGGGCCGAGCCGCTCCTCGGCGCGGCCGTACATCGGCGAGGAGTCGAACAGGCGGACGCCCGCGTCGAGGGCCGCGGTCACCACGCCGTCGACGTCGGCCTGCCGATCGGGTCCGACGTCGAAGGTCTGCCAGGTTCCGAGGCCCACGACGGGGACCTGCAGGTCAGGGGTCAGCGCGCGCGTCTGCATGCGGCGCGTCCTACCCGATCGCGGGCGGCGGGGTGTGAGCGGCCCGCCGGCCCGGCGCCGTGACGCCGCCGGGCCGGAGGCCTCGCTCGTGCTCCCCGCCCTGCGGCTAGCGCTTCAGCCGCAGGGTGAGCTTGTCGTGGCCGGCGACGAGCGTGAGCGTCGCCGACCGGGCGCGGGCGAGGGAGCGCCGCCCGGCCTTCGTGAGCTTGAGCTTCACCTTGGCCGTGCCGGTGGTGCCGGCCCGGACCGTGCGCCGGGCGACGACCTTCCGGCCGCGCTTCAAGGAGACGGCGACCTTCGCGCCGGGGGTGCGGCCACCGACCGTGACCTCGAGACCGCCCCGCAGCAGCGTGCGCAGCGTCGGCTTGCCCGCGACGGCCAGCTTGGCCGACGTGTCGGGCGTCGGCTTGCCGCCGCCACCACCGCCGCCACCACCGCCGCCGCCGCCGCCACCGCCGCCGCCGCTTCCGCCGCCGCCGCTTCCGCCGCCGCCGCCGCCGCTTCCGCCGCCACCGTCACCGGCCCGCTGGACGTTCTCGCAGTCGGCGTCGACCGTGTCGATCGCGTCGGCCTTGACGGTGTCGGTGCCGGGGCCGCAGGAGACGATGTCGGCCTCGCCGTCGACGGCGTCGATCGTGTCGGCCGCCGAGCCGGGGCTCAGGTCGCAGTGCAGCTCGTTGCAGCGCCCGTCGCGGTCGCCCATGATGGTGTCCTTGCCGGGCCCGCCGACGATCGTGTCGTTGCCGTAGCGGCCCACGAGCTTGTCGTCGCCCGGCCCGCCGTCGATCGCGTCGTCGGCGTCCGAGCCCCACAGCTCGTCGTTGCCCGCCTTGCCCGTGAGGTCGGCCTTGTTGCCCACCTCGGACGCCTTGGCGAGGTCGTCGCCGTCGGTGCCGACGAACCGGAGCGCCCCGTAGGACTCCAGGACCTCGACGCTCGTGACGTTGTCGCCCTCGCCGGGGAAGCCGTCGTCGGCGACGCCGTCGAGCGTCACCGTCGGCATCTGCGCCGTCGCCGGGTCGCCGAACATGTAGGCGGTCATCGTGTCGCGCCCGGGCCCCCCGTCGAGGACGTCGGGCTTGGCGACGTCCATGGGGTCGCCGGAGATCGTGTCGTCGCCGGCGCCCCCGCGGACGGCGTCGGCGCCGTCGCCCCCGGAGACCTTGTCGTTGCCGTTGCCGCCGTCGAGCACGTCGTCGCCGCCCTCGCCGCGCAGCTCGTCGTCGCCGTCGCCGCCCTGCACCGTCTCGGCCCCGGGGTTGCCCTCGAAGAAGTCGCTGCCCGCGCCGAGGTCGTAGCGCACGTACGACGCGGTGGGCGCGTCGGCGACGTAGGAGGAGACGTGGTCGTCGCCGCCGAGGAGGTTCACCTGGACGCCGCCCGAGCCCTGGGGGCAGGAGACGAAGCCGGTGGTCTCGTCCTTCGTGCACTGGCCGGCGGCCGTCGCGCTGCCGTTGAAGGACAGCTCGCCGTCCTGGAAGTAGACGTCGACGAAGTCGGGGGCCTCCGTGCCGGTGACGGTGACGGTCGTGCCGTCGCTCGTCACGGTGACGTCGGCCGAGGCGGCGGCTGGGACCGCGAGCAGGCAGCCGGCGGCGAAGGCCAGCGCTCGCAGGCGAGAGCGCCGCAGGGGGGAGAGAGAGGAGCTGGGGAGCATGAGGGCTACGGTGCCGTGCCGCCGCGCCCCGCACATCAGGGGGTCCCCTAGGCTGGGCGTCAGCCGAGGGCGCGCAGGAGCGCGGCGAGCGCCTCGGCGGCGGCAACGGCGGCCAGCACGACGACCGCGGCGACGAGCGCGACAAGCGCCAGCGCAGCCTGGCGCGAGCGGAGGGCGACGCGGCGGCCCGCGTGGCGGGCCGACTCGGGCAGCCGGCCCTCGCCGGCGACCAGCAGCAGCGCGCCCAGCAGGCCCCGGCCGTAAGCGGCGCGCTCGGCGGCGGTCACGTCCGCGCGCCAGCGCTCGGCCATCGCGCGCGCCTCGTGCCGGCGGCGGACCGCCCGGCGCGGCAGCCGCTGCTCGCGCTGCTCCCAGTAGGCCAGCGCCTCGCGCGCGTCCTCCAGCGGGACGCCGGCGTGGGGCTCGGCGTGGCGGCGGAGGGCGAGAGGCGGCATCGTGGGCATCGGAGGTCCCTCCAGGGTAGCCGCGGACGGCGCCGGCGGGGGATCATCGCCGGCGTGATCGACCTCCACTGCCACCTGCTCCCCGGGGTCGACGACGGGGCCCTCGACGACGCCGACAGCATCGCCATGGCGCGGGTCGCGCATCACGACGGCATCGCCGCGATCTGCGCCACGCCGCACATCCGCCACGACCACGACGTCCGGATCGGCGAGCTGCCCGGCCGGGTCGCCGCGCTGCAGGCCGCGCTCGACCGCCACGGCGTGCCGGTGCGCGTCCGGCCGGGCGGCGAGGTGGCCGAGACGATCGTCGACCGCCTGTCCGACGACGAGCTCCGCGCGGTGGCACTCGGCGGCGGCGGGCGCTGGGTCCTGCTCGAGCCGCGGCCCGGGCCGCTGTCGGCGAGCCTCGTCCACACGACCCACGCGCTCGCCGCGCGCGGGTTCCGCGCGCTCGTCGCCCACCCGGAGCGCCATCTGGGAGCTGACCTCTTCTCGTGCCTGGCGGCCGCTGTGGAGGCGGGCGCCCTCGTCCAGGGCACAGCCGCCCAGGTCGAGCACGGCCCGGCGGCCACGGGCATGGCGGAGCTCGCGCGGCGGGGGTTGCTGCACGTGGTGGCCAGCGACGCGCACTCCTCCCACGGCGGGCGCCCGGTTCGGCTCTCCGGCGCGGCGCGGGCGCTCGCGGAGATCCCGGCCGTCGCGCCGCACGTGCGGTGGATGGTCGACGTGGCGCCGGCGGCCATCGTCGCCGGCCGCGACGTCGCGGCGCCCTACGCCGCGACCGCGTCGTAGGCGCGCACGGCGACGCGGCCGGTGAGGTCCTCGACGACCGCGCGGGCGCCGGTCCCGAGCCCGTGGCGGAGGAAGTTCGCCGCGCCCGCCGCGGCGCCGACGCGGACCGCCTCCAGCCAGGGGTGCCCGGCGGCGATCGTCGCGGCGATCGCCCCGACCATGGCGTCCCCGCAGCCCTCGCGCGCACCGCGCTCGAAGCGCGGGGGCACGATCCAGAGGGGCTCGTCGCCGTCGAGGAAGAGCGCCGGCTCGGCGGCGCGCGTCACCAGCACGCGGCGGGCGCCCGCGTCGCGCAGCCGCTCGGCGGCCTCGCGCAGCCGCGGCCCGTCGACCGGGCCGCAGACGTAGCCGGCCAGCTCCCAGTCGTTGAGCTTGACGAGCGCGGGCGCGCCGGTCACGACCGCGTCGACGCGCGGCGACGAGAGGTCCGCGATGACCGGCGTGCCGTTGGCGCCCACGTCGGCGGCCAGCTGGGCGTAGACGCCGACGGGGAGGAGGTCGCCGGGGTAGGCGTTGCCGATGACCAGGACGTCGGACTCCAGCGCCGCGGCGGTGGTGAGCGCGACGAGGTCGTCGACCTCGTGACGCGTCGGCGCGGTCGACGGCGCGTGCGCCACCAGCCGCCGCTCGCCGGAGCGGCGGTCGACGACGTAGCAGCCGCTCGAGGCGCGGGTCGGCACGATGCGGCGCGTCGGCGGCAGGCCGTCCGGGAGCGCCAGGAGCACCGAACCGGGCTCGCCGCCCGCGAAGGCGCACAGCACCGGCGCAGCGCCCAGCTCCGCTGCCATCCGCGCGACCCAGACGCCCTGCCCGCCGGCGTGCAGGTGGACGTCGTCGCGGCCGCCCTGCGCCTCGACGGTCACCGTCAGGAGCGGATGCGGTCCGAAGACGGCGACGCGCGGCACGACGCCACCGTACGCGCGCGCACGAAGGTCGCATCGGTGGTTTGCCGCACATCACCGGCGGGCCTGCACCGACGATTTGCGCGCGCGCTGCCGTCAGGGTCCGGACATGCCGATGGTCGCCGAAGCACAGCGCGAGGAGGTTCTCCTGCGCCGGTTCGCCGCGACACGCGATCCGGAGCTGCGCGAGGAGCTCGTCCGCCGCTATCTCCCGCTCGCCCGGCACGCCGCCGGGCGCTATGCGCGCTCCTCGCAGGCCTACGAGGACCTGTTCCAGATCGCCGTCCTCGGCCTGGTGAAGGCCGTCGACCGCTACGACCCGGGCCGGGCGGGCTCGTTCAGCACCTACGCGCTGCCCACCATGACCGGTGAGCTGCGGCGGCACTTCCGCGATCGCACATGGGCGGTGCGCCCGCCGCGCGGGCTGCAGGAGCACGCCATGGCCGTCGAGCGCGCCACCGAGGCGCTGTCGCGCGAGTCGCCGCGGGCGCCCTCCGTCGCGCAGCTGGCCCGCCACACGGGCCTGCCCGAGCGCGCCGTCCTGGAGGCGCGCGAGGCGCTGGCGGCGCGGCATGCGGTGTCGTTCGCCGCGCCGTCGGGCGGCGACGACGCCGGGACCGTCGAGGACCGCATCGGCGTCGAGGACCGCGGCCTGCGCCGGGCCGAGGACCGCGCCGTGCTCCAGGCGGCGCAGCGCGTGCTCACCGCGCGTGAGCGCGAGATCGTGCGGCTGCGCTTCGACGAGGACCTGACGCAGCGCGACATCGGACGGCGCGTCGGGATCTCGCAGATGCAGGTCTCGCGGATCCTGCGCGGGGCGATCGACAAGCTCCGCGCCGTGGCGCTCGGCGAGGCTCCGTAGTCCGCCGCTCCGGATCGCGTCGCACTGCGGATGTGCGGCGCGCCGGCCCCGGCGAGCCTTCGGCCATGGCTTCGCGCACGTCGTCGCGCCTCCACGAGGTGCAGGTCCAGGCACTCGACGCCGCCCGCCTCGAGCCGCTGATCGGCCATGAGCGGATGGTCCGGTTCGAGGCCACCGCCGAGGCCGCGCAGCGCGCGCTGGCCGGCCGCGGGGTCCTGAACGTCAACTCGACGGCCGTCGGCGGCGGCGTCGCCGAGATGCTGCAGACGCTGCTGGCCTACGTCCGCGGCATCGGCATCGACGCACGCTGGCTCGTGATCGAGGGCGACCCGGCGTTCTTCGCGATCACCAAGCGCATCCACAACGGGCTGTACGGCTCGCCCGGGGACGGCGGCGAGCTGGGACCGGCCGAGCGGCGTCACTACGAGGAGGTGCTGCATCACAACGCGGAGGAGCTGCGCACGCTGGTGCGCCCTGGCGACGTGGTGCTGCTGCACGACCCGCAGCCGGCGGGCCTGACCGCCGCGGTGCGTGCCGTCGGCGCGCAGGTGGTGTGGCGCTGCCACGTCGGGCGCGACACGCCCAACGCCTGGACCGAGCGCGCGTGGGCGTTCCTGCGTCCCTACATCGAGGACGCCGACGCCTACGTCTTCAGCCGCGCGTCGTACGCGCCGCCGTGGGCCGACCCGCGCCGCTGCCACGTCATCACGCCGTCGATCGACCCGTTCGCGGCCAAGAACGAGCCGATGTCGCGCCGCAACGTCCGGCTGCTGCTCGGCTACACGGGGCTGATCGAGGGCGACGGCTCCCGGCCACCGGTGCCGTTCACGCGCCGCGACGGGTCGCCCGGGCGCGTGGACCGGCACGTCGACATGCTGCAGAGCGGGCCCGCCGTTCCGCCGGACGCCCCGCTGGTCGTGCAGGTCTCGCGCTGGGACGCCATGAAGGACATGGCCGGCGTCATGGAGGGCTTCGCCGCGCACGTCGATCCGACGCTCGGCGCGCACCTCGTCCTCATGGGCCCCGCGGTGACCGGCGTCGCCGACGACCCAGAGGCGGCGGTGGTCTACGAGGACTGCGTCGCCCGGTGGCGCGAGCTGCCGCACGCCGCCCGCGGGCGCGTCCACCTGGCCTGCCTGCCGATGGCCGACCCCGACGAGGGGGCGGCCATCACCAACGCGCTCCAGCGCCGCGCGACGGTCGCCGTGCAGAAGAGCCTGGCCGAGGGGTTCGGCCTCACCGTCGCCGAGGCGATGTGGAAGGCACGTCCCGTCGTCGCCAGCGCGGTGGGCGGCATCGTCGACCAGCTGGTCGACGGCGAGCACGGGCGGCTGCTCGCGGACCCCCACGACCTCGCGGCCTTCGGCGCCGCCGTCGAGGACCTGCTGCGCCATCCGGACGAGGCCCAGCGGCTCGGCACCGCCGCCCACCAGCGGGCCGCCGACGCCTCCCTCGGCGACCGCCACCTCGAGCAGTACGCGGCGCTCTTCGATCAGCTCACGGCGTCGGCGGGCGCGGCGCCGACGGCGCCGGCCGCCGCGCCGTCAGAACTCGGCCCGCCCACCCCCGCCGCGCGGAACGACGCTCAGGCGCCCTGAGCGCCGAGGGGTGGACGTCGCCATCGCGACGGCCGAGGGCCGCGCCGGCGGCTCGATCGACGTCAGGCAACGGGGGCAGCGGCCGCCGACCGACCACACGACGAGGGCCGACGACGACGACTGGCAGTGGGGGCAGCGCACACGACGAGGCAACGGTTCCTCCTCAGACGACGTGACGCCGGGAGCATGCGGGGGGCGCGCAGAACGCCCCGGGCCATCCAGGCTCAGACCATGAGCGGCCGGCCTGACCACGCGGCAGGCCACCCGCTGGAGACCGTAGCCGCCAGGCGACGCCGCGTCCAGTGCAATTCCCCCGGATGGGGTACGGTCGCGCTGTGCCGGGGTCGACCGCCGAGCCGCGTGCGGAGCTGAGCGAGATCAGCGCCGGCGTCGCGCGGCTGTTCGCCGAGCGGCTCGGCCGCGGACCGCGCAAGACGCGCGCCCTGTGGGCGGACGGCGACGTGATCGTCGTGCTGCTGGAGATCGACTTCACCCGCGCGGAGCAGACGCTGCGCGGCGCCGGGCGCGAGGCGGACGTCGTCATCGCCCGCCGCATGCTCCAGGAGCTGCTGGAGCCCGAGCTCGTCGCGATCGTGCAGGCGGCGACCGGGCGGACGGTGCGTGCGGTGCTCAGCGCCGCGCGCACGGCGCCGGAGCTGTCGGCCGAGGTGTTCGCGCTCGAGCCGCTGCGCGCCTGATCCCGCGACGGGACAGCGCCGGGGTCGGCAGCCTTCCCGCAGCGCGCTCCGTAGTCCCCGCGGATGGCGCGCCCCGACCGCCGCCGTAGCGTCCGGGCATGTTCACCAACGTGATCGCCGCCGTCGACGGCTTCGACGGGGGTCGCGATGCCGTCGCACTTGCCGCGGCGCTGACGTCGGGCCGGCTGACGCTCGTGGGCGTCCATCCCGAGGACCCGCATCGCACGCGGGCGTCGCTCGAGGGCTTCTGGCGCGCGCAGCACGACGACCTGCTGCGGGCGCTCGAGATCGAGCGCGACCGCTCGGCGCCCGGGGCGGACGTGGTCATCGTCGGTGACACCTCGCCCGCCCGGGCGCTGCACCGCGTCGCGGAGGAGCGCGAGGCCGACCTGCTGGTGCTCGGCTCGGCGCACCACGGGGCGGCCGGCCGGATCACGGCCGGCGACGTGGGTCGCGCCGTCCTGCACGGCGCGCCGTGCCCCGTGGCCATCGCGCCGAAGCGGCTGCGCCGGGCGGAGCTGGCGACCGTCGCGGTCGCCGTCGACGGGTCGCCCGAGTCCCGGGCGGCGCTGGAGGTGGCGGCGCGCCTCGTGCACGAGCGCGGGGCCGAGCTGCGTGTCCTCGTCGCCTGGGAGGAGCCGTCGGCGCTGATCGCGGTCGGCACCGCCACCGCGATGGAGCTCGTCGCGATCGAGGAGGAGCACCGCGACGCCGCCGAGGAGCTGCTGCGTCAGACGCTGACCGCGTTGCCCGAGGCCGGTGGCGAGGTCCTGCGCGGCCACCCCGGGCCGGCGATCGCCGCCGCGTGCGAGGGCGCCGACCTGCTCGTCGTCGGCTCGCGGGGATGGGGGCCGGCCCGGCGCCTGGCGCTCGGCAGCACGTCGGACTTCCTCGTCCACCACGCGCCGTGCGCGGTCCTCGTGGTGCCGCGGCCGGCCGGGGAGCTCGCGGCCGAGCCCGCCGCGCAGCGCGCGGCGGCCGCGGCGCCGGCGAGCGCCCCGACGGCGGCGGCGGCGGGCTGAGCGGTGTCGGCTGCCGCCATCGCCGGGATCGTCGTGGCGGTCGTCGCGCTCGTGCTGCTGGCGATGGCGATCCGGATCGTCCGTGAGTACGAGCGGCTGGTCGTCTTCCGCCTCGGTCGCCTGCGCGGCGCGCGCGGGCCCGGGCTGGTGCTGATCGTCCCGTTCATCGAGCGGACGCGCAGCGTCAACCTGCAGGTCGAGACCTCCGACATCCCGACGCAGGACCTCATCACCAAGGACAACGTGACGATCCGCGTCGAGGCGGCGGTGTTCTTTCGCGTGGCCGATCCCGTGAAGGCCGTCGTGGCGATCCGCGACTACCGCCACGGCGTGCTGCGGATCGCCCAGACGACGCTGCGGGCGACGCTCGGCCAGCACGAGCTCGACGACCTCCTGGCCAACCAGGCGGCGATCAACGAGCTGCTCAAGCAGATCATCGACGCCGGCACCGAGCCGTGGGGCGTCAGCGTGGTGAAGGTCGAGACCAAGGACGTCGACCTGCCCGACACGATGAAGCGCGCGATGGCCCGGCAGGCCGAGGCCGAGCGCGAGCGGCGGGCGAAGATCATCGCCGCGGAGGGCGAGTACCAGGCGGCCGAGCGGCTGTCGCAGGCCGCCGGCGTCATCGACCGCCAGGCGAGCGCGCTCACGCTGCGCACCCTGCAGACGCTCGCCGAGGTGGCCACCGAGCACAACTCGACGCTCGTCCTGCCGATCCCGATCGACGTGCTCGACGCGGTGCGCCGGCTCGGCGGCGGCGGGGCGGCGCAGGCCGGCCGGCGCGACGCCGACCACGTCACCCACGACGTCGGGGCGGGGATCGCGTGACCGTCGTCTGGTTCATCGTCTGGTTCATCGCCAACAACGTGGGCGGCCACGAGCCGCTGGTCGCCGACCCGGTCAACGCCTGGCTGGGGACGCTGATCCTCGCGGTCGCGCTCGACCTCGGCGCGGCGCATGCGCGCAACGTCGCGCCCGCGCAGCGGCGCTGATCGGCGCCGGGCGCGCCCGGCGTTCGCGGACGCGAGCGGCTCGCCGCGCGGTCAGCCGCCGACCAGCGCGTCGATCACGAACAGGCGCGTCGGCTCGGTGCCCTCGTTGCGTCCGCGGTGCCGCGGCGCGGCCGGCAGCGCGAAGGCCTCGCCAGGCCCGATCCGGAGCGGCTCCCGGCCGTCCTCGAACTCGTAGACCAGCGCGCCTGCGGCGACGAACCCGGAGTGCGGCGTGTCGCACCAGGCGTCGCGGCCCGCGCCGGGCGCGTACTCGACCAGCGCCCAGCGTGTGCTCGCGACCTCGGCCTCGTGGTCATGCACGCCTTGGTCGTGCACGGCGGGCTCGATGGTGGAGAAGTCGATCGCACGGGGCTCGGTCATGGCGCTGGCAGTACCCGGCGAGCCATCGCCCACGCGTCGACGGCGGTCCGCGGTGACGGCCCCCCGCGCCTCGTAGAGGACCAGCTCCTCCCCGTAGGCCGCGCGCACGCCGGCGCGCTCCAGGCCCGCCTTCTCGAGCACGCGCTGCGAGGCGACGTGGTCGGGCTTGACGACGGCCACGACGCGGTCGAGCCGCAGCGGGCCGAAGGCGGCGGCCATGACCGCGCGGGCTGCCTCGGTGGCCAGCCCGCGACCCCAGGCGTCCGGGTGGAGGTCGTAGCCCAGCTCGACCTCGGGCCCGCGCTGCTCGAGCGGCTGCAGCCCGCAGTCGCCGAGCAGCCGGCCGCTCTCGCGGTCCTCGACGGCCCAGAAGCTCCAGCCGGTCGCGGACTGGTGGGCGACGTGCAGCCCGATCTCGCGGGCCACGTCCTCGCGCGTGTGCGCGCCGATCCAGCGGGCGACGAGCGGGTGCGTGTAGACGCCGGTGAGCGCGTCGAGGTCATCGGCCCGCAGCGCGCGCAGGCGCAGCCGCGGGGTCAGGATCGGCAGGACGTCGGGCGGCATGGGGGACAGGCAACCACGCCGCAGCACCTCGCGCCCCGTGCCGATCGGTCCATCACGTCTCCGCGATCGGCCGTCCGACCGTCAGCGCGTCGCGCAGCTCAGGCGGCTGCAGGGCCGCGAAGGCCGCGTCGGGCAGGACGCCGAGCGCGTCGAGCACGCCGCTGAAGAAGCAGCGCGCCGCCGCCGCGAGGACGACGTCGAGGACGTCGGCATCCGACAGCCCGAGCGCGCGGAGGCGATCGACATCGGCCTGCGACACCGAGCCGGGGTCGGCGGCGACGCGCTCGGCGAGGTCCATGACCGCGACGTCGACGTCGTCGAGCCCGGCGGCGGCATGGTCGGCGGCGAGGGCCCGCACGACCTCGGGGTCGAGGTGCTTGCGGGCCAGGATCGAGCCATGGGCCAGCAGGCAGTAGCTGGATCCCCGGCGCCGTGCGGCGGCCACGCTGACCAGCTCGTAGCGGCGGGGATCCATCGGCCGCTTGATGGCGCCGTTCAGCTCGCGCCAGGCGACGTACGCCTCGGGACGCAGCGAGAACGCCTTCGTGTAGTTGGCGACGTGGCCGAGCGCCTCGCGGTCGCCGGCGTACAGCTCGGCGACCGGCTCGTCGGCCCCGTCCTCGGCGACCGTCTCGATGAACGTCACGGAGGGCTCCTCTCAGGATCGGCTCGGCGAGCCGGCGCCCGCGGGGATCGCGGTCGCCGGCTCGGAGCCTCTCGCGCCTGTCAGGCGATGTCCACCCCGACCTCGACCGGCACGCCGCGCGTGACCATGTCGAAGACGGCGGAACGCGCCGTCCCGCGGGCGACGATGTCGCGCAGCTGCTCCTCGGTCGCGTCGCCGCTGATGCGGAAGGCGACGCGAATCCGCGCGAAGCCGTTGCGGTAGTCCTCGTCGAGGCCGAGGCAGCCGCGGACGTCCATGTCGCCCTCGAGCGTGGACTCGACCGAGGCGAGCTCGACCTTGCGCGCCGCCGCGACGTACACCATCGACGTCGTCACGCACGCCGCGAGCGCGTGCAGCAGCGTCTCGGCCGGGTTGGGGCCGGTGTCGTGGCCGATGAGCACCGCGGGCTCGCCGGCGTCGAGCTCGAACGCCTGCGCGCGGCTCGTGTCCTCCTGGCCGGCGCCGTAGAACTCGCGGATCGTCGAGCGGTTGTGCGCGCCGCCGAGCCAGCGGTTGGTGGCCCGGAAGCGGAACGTCGCCAGCTCGGGCGTGGCGCGAATCGCGTCGAGGGTCGAGAACAGCGCGCCGGTGTCGACGCCGTTGCGGACCGGCCGCTCGGGGATGGTGGGGGCGGTGGTGGGAGTCATGCGGCGCATCCTGCGGCGCGCGCCCTTCCTCGATCCTTCCCGGGCGATGCGGTCCCGCCGGGGGAAGGATCGAGGAAGGCGGCGGCCGCACCGTGGCGGCCATGACCCGCTCCCCCTCCCGCACCCAGCATCGCGTCGACACGGTCGTGATCGGCGCCGGCCAGGCCGGCCTGGCCCTCAGCCACCACCTCACGGCCGCCGGCCACGACCACGTCGTGCTGGAGCGCGGCCGCGTCGGCGAGCGCTGGCGCTCCGAGCGGTGGCCGTCGCTGCGGCTGCTGACCCCGAACTGGCTGAACCGGCTCCCGGGCGCGCCGGCCCCGGAGGACGCCGACGGCTTCCAGGCGGCGTCGGGGTTCGTGGCCGACCTGGAGCGCTACGCGGCCTCGTTCGGGGCGCCCGTGCGCGAGCAGGAGCCGGTCCGCTGGGTCGCGCCGGTGCAGGGCGCGGGCGGCTACGTCGTTGCCACGCCCCGCTCGGTGTTCCACGCCCGCCACGTGGTGATCGCCACCGGCGACTGCGCGGTGCCCCGGGTGCCGGCCGCCGCCGCGACCGTGCCCGCCGGGGTCCGGTCGCTGCACGCCGCGGCCTACACGGCGCCCGACGCGCTGCCGGCCGGCCCGGTGCTCGTCGTCGGCGCCGGGGCCACGGGGCAGCAGCTCGCCGCCGAGCTGGCGCGCGCGGGCCGGCGCGTGGTGATCGCCGCGGGCGGCCACGCCCGCATGCCGCGGCGCTACCGCGGCCGCGACGCGTTCGCGTGGCTGCACGCGATCGGCGCGCTCGACGAGCGGATCGAGGACCACCCCGAGCCGGAGCGCGCGCGGCGCGCGCACAGCTTCGTGCTCAGCGGCGCGGACGGCGGCACGTCGCTGGACCTCAACGTCCTCCAGGACCTGGGCGTCGAGGCCGCCGGCCGGCTGCGCGGCTTCGACGGCGGGCGCGCGCTGCTGGCGCGCGACCTGGACCGCACGGCCGCCGCGGTCGATGAGCGGCTCGCCGAGCTGCTGGAGCGCTTCGACGCGGCGGCGACCGCCGCCGCCGCGCCCGTGGCGCCGCCCGACCGGCCGCCGCCGCTGGCCTGCGGCCCCGGGCCCGCGACCGTGGACGTCGGCGGCTTCGGCGCCGTGCTGTGGGCGACCGGCTACGGCCGCGCGTACCCGTGGCTGCGGGTCCCGGTGCTCGACGCCGCCGGCGAGGTCGTCCACGACCGCGGCGCGACCGGCGCGCCGGGACTGCACGTCCTCGGCCTGCGCTTCCAGCGCCGGCGCAGCTCGCACTTCATCGGCGGCGTGGGGCGCGACGCCGCCGAGCTCGCCGCGGCGCTCGTCGCCGGCCGCGGCGCCGAGCCCGAGCCCGTCCGCGCCGCCGGCGCCGCCGGGTGACCCGCCGCCCGCGGACCGGCCTCCGATGCCACCCGCCCGAGCGCACCGGGGGCCGGTCCGCGCAGCCCGCACCCTCCGGCGTACGGGTCGCCCCCTACCGGGGGTCGCCGGCCGGGAGGACCATGGGCGCCATGCACACCGTCGACGTGCAGCTGCTCGGAGCCTTCGCCGTCACGGTCGACGGGAGGCCGCTCGGCTCCGCCGCCTTCCCGCAGCGCCGCGCCGCCGACCTGGTCAAGCTGCTGGCGCTCGCCGGCGGCCGGCGCCTGCCGCGCGACGCCGTCGTCGAGGCGCTGTGGCCGCACCTCGGCGCCGAGGCCGGCCTGGCCAACCTCCACAAGGCGGCCCACCACGCGCGCCGGGCGCTCGGGGAGCCCCGGGCCATCGTGCTGCGCCGCGGCGCGGTCGAGCTGGCGCCCGGCGCCACGGTCACCACCGACGTCGAGCGCTTCGAGGCCGGCGACGACGCGGCGTATGCCGGCGAGCTGCTGCCCGACGACCGCTACGAGACCTGGACGCTCGCGGCTCGGGACCGGCTGCGGGAGCGCCGCCTCGAGGTCCTGCGCCGCCAGGCCCGCTGGGCGGAGCTCGTCGACGAGGAGCCGGCCGACGAGGAGGCGCATCGCGCGCTGATGCGCGAGCACGCCGCCCGCGGCGACCGTGCCGCTGCGGCCCTCCAGTTCCGGGCGCTGGCCGACGCGCTCGCGCGGCTCGGGCTGCAGCCGGCGGCTGAGACCGTCGCCCTCCAGCGCGCGCTGTGCGCCGGGCCCGCGGTGCAGGTGCGGCCCCACCGGGCCGGCGCGCTGACGGGACGCGACGACGAGCTCGCGACCGCCTCGCGCGCGCTGGCCGCCGCGGGTGACGGCCAGGGCGGTTGCCTGCTCGTCGTCGGCGACGCCGGCACGGGGAAGTCGCGCCTCGTCGACGCCGTGCTCGCCGCCGCGGCGCAGCGCGACCGCCACGTCCTGCGCGCGGCGGCCCACGACCCGGAGGGCGGCCTGCCGTACCGGCCGCTGGCCGACGCGCTCGAGCCGCTGCTGGCCGAGCGCCCCGACCTGCTCGCCGCGCTGGCGCCCGCCGCCCAGCGGGTGCTCGCGCTGCTGTGCCCGGCCGCGGTCCGCGGCGTCGAGGTGGCGCGCGGGGCCCGCGGGCAGGACGTGCTCGCGGCCGTCGACCAGCTGCTCGCCGCGGCCGCCGCCGAGCGACCGCTGGTCCTCGCGATCGAGGACCTCCACGAGGCCGACGCCGCGACGCTGCGCGCCCTGCGCTACGTCGTCGCGTCCGCGCGCCGGCGGCCGGCGCTCGTCGTCCTGTCGCTGCGCCCCGACGAGGGGCCCGGCGAGGCCGGCGCCCTGCGCCGGCGCCTGCTCGAGCAGCGCGCGGCGACCGAGATCCACCTCGGTCCGCTCGCTGCCGGTCCGCTGCGGCGGATCGCGCGCCGCGCCGCGCCGCGGCCGCTCGACGACGCGACCCTCGACGCGGTGGTCGAGGCCGCCGCCGGCAATCCGTTCTACGCCGAGGAGCTGGCCGCCGCCGGCCCCGCCGGCGCCGCGGCACCGCCGACGCGCCTCGAGGCGCTGCTGAGCGCCCGCGTCGACCGGCTGGCCGCCGTGGCGCCCGGCGTGCTGCCGGTCGTCGCGGTGCTCGACGACGGCGCGGGCACCGACGAGATCGCCGAGCTGGCGGACGTCGGGCGCGAGGCCGCCCACCGGGAGCTGCTGGCCGGCGTCCGCACGGGCGTGCTGCGCGCCGCCGGCGGCGGCTGGCGGTTCCGCCATCCGCTGCTGCGCGCGGCGGCGCAGCGGCGGCTGATCCCGGACGAGCTGGCGGCGGCGCACCGCCGCGCGGCGGAGCACCTCGACCGCCGGGGCGCGGCGCCGGAGCGCGTCGCCGGCCACCTGCTCGCCGGCGGCCGGGAGCGCCAGGCCGTGCCGCTGCTGCGCCGCGCCGCCGAGGCGGCGGCGGAGCTCGGGGCGTTCGCCGACGGCATCGAGTGGGTGCGGCTCGCGCTGACGCACGCCGAGGCCGCCGACCGCCCCACCCTGCTCGAGCTCCTCGGAGATCTCCGCCACGGCGCCGGCGACGCCCGGGCGGCCAGCGCGTACGCGGCCGCCCGCGGCGAGCGGCGCGGCGCCGCGGTGGCGGGCCTGCAGCTCAAGGAGGCGCGGGCGCATGTCGCGCTCGGCGACCTCGCCGGGGCGCAGCGCGCGATCGAGGGGCTCGACGGCGAGGGCCACGCGCACGCGCGCGAGAGCCTGCTCGTCCGCGGCATGATCGCCTGGTACCGGGGCGACTTCGCCACCGCCCGCCGCTGCGCCGACGCCGCCGCCGAGGAGCCGGGAGGCGACGCCGCCGGCGACGCCGTGCTCTACGACCTGCAGGCGATGATCGCGCACGCCGAGGGCCGCTGGGAGCGCGCGATGGAGGCGCAGCTCGCCGAGGTCTGGCACGTGCCGCAGCTCGCCGGCCGCGTCCTGGACGCCTACCTCTGCGTCACCGAGTACGTGCTCCACGCCGGTGACCCCGCGGCGCGGCTGATGCAGTTCGCGCGCGACCTCCGCGCACAGGCCGACGCGGCGGGCGCGCGCCGCGGCATCGCGTTCGCCGCCACCGTCCTCGGCGAGGCGCACCTGCTGGCCGGCGAGCCCGAGGCCGCCGCCGAGCACCTGGCCGACGCCGTGCGGCTCAGCCGCGCGGTGGGCGCGGTCGGCGGCGAGTCGCTGGCGCGCACCCGGCTCGGCGAGGCGCTGGCGGTGCTCGGGCGGCGCGCCGAGAGCCGCGCGCACCTCGACGAGGCGGTCGAGCTCGCGCACGCGTCCTCGCTGGCCGACCACGTCCTGTTCATCGCGCACGCCCCGCTGGTCCGCGTCGCCGAGGATCCCGAGGAGGCGCTGCTGGTCGTCGACCGGGCCGAGGCGCTGCTCGACCCTGAGCCGGCGTGCCGCTTCTGCCCCGTGGAGTACTACGTCGCCGCGGCGACGGCCTGCGCACGGGCCGGGGACGTCGGACGCGGCCGGGGGTTCCTCGATCGCGCGCGGGCCTCGGCCGCCCTCTGGGCGGGAGGACCGCGCTCGGCGGCCGTGGCCGAGGCGCACGGCGAGCTGCTGCTGGCCGAGGGCCGCGACGCCGACGCCGAGGTCGCGTTCCTGCGCGCCGCCGACGGCTACGCGAGCGTCGGCCACCGCCTCCACGAGGACCGCGTGCGCGACCTGCTGGCCGCCCGCGTGTGAGCCGCGGTGGGCGGGCGGGCCGGTCGCCGGGAAGGTCCGGGGAAGGCCGGCGGCGCACGCTGGCGGCATGACCACCACCACCGACATCATCGCTCCCGACACCGTCGAGCTCGGCGAGGTGCGCCTCCGCATCCAGGCGATGTACCACGACGTCGCCGAGCGCCCCGAGGGCGACTTCCACTTCGAGATGGGCCGCCCGCTGGCCGAGCGCCTCGGCTATCCCGGCGCCTGGCTCGACGCCGTCCCGCCCGAGGCGCTGGCCTCGTTCGCCGGCGTGGGCCACATGCTGGACCTGGCGGCGCTGCGGCCCGGGCAGCGGGTCCTCGACCTCGGCAGCGGCGCCGGCACCGACGCGTTCATCGCGGCGCGCCTGGTCGGCCCGGCCGGCGCCGTCGTCGGCGTCGACATGACCGAGGCGCAGCTCGTGAAGGCCCGGGCGCTCCGCGATCGCGCGGGTGTGCGGCAGCTGTCGTTCGTCGCGGGCTTCGTCGAGGAGCCGCCGGCCGAGCCCGGCAGCGTCGACGCCGTCGTCTCCAACGGCGTCCTCAACCTCGTGCCCGACAAGGCGCGGGCGTTCCGCGCCGCCGCCGACGTGCTGCGTCCCGGCGGCCGGCTCGCCATCGCCGACATCGTCAGCGCGCGGCCGCTGAAGGACCGCACCCGTCGCAACACCGCGCTGTGGGCGGCGTGCATCGCCGGCGCGGTGCCCATGGACGACTACCTGTCGGCCATCGAGGACACGGGCCTGGCGGTGGAGGCGATCCGCGTCAACCGCGACTACCGGTTCCGCTCGCCGCGGGCCGTCGAGGCGGCCGACCGCTACGGCGTGATGAGCGTCTCGGTCCTGGCCGTCAAGCCAGGGTGAGCGCCGGGCGTCCACTGCCGCGGGCGAGCGCCCCGCGGGCGCGGTAGGTTCGCCGCGACATGCTCGAAGATCGGGTGGCCCTGGTGACCGGCGGCAGCGGTGGGATCGGCGCGGCGCTCTGCCGCCGGCTGGCCGCCGAGGGCGCCGCGGTCGCCGTGCACTACCGCGATCGCGCGGAGCTGGCGCAGGCGATCGCCGACGAGATCGCCGGCGCCGGCGGCCGCGCCTGCGCCATCGCCGCCGACCTGCTCGTCCCGCGAGGCGCCGACCTGCTCGTCGACGAGGTCGAGCGGCGCCTGGGGCCCGTCGAGGTGCTCGTGGCCAACCACGGGCTCGCGCACCGCGCCCCGTGGGAGGACGTGGACGCCGGGACCTGGGACGAGACGCTGGCCGTCAACCTCCGCGCGCCGTGGCTGCTCGCCCGGCGGGTGCTGCCGTCCATGCGCGACCGCGGCTGGGGCCGCATCCTCTTCGTGTCGTCGGTGGCCGCGTTCACCGGCGGCATCGTGGGGCCGCACTACGCGGCGTCGAAGGCCGGCCTGCACGGCTTGACCCACCACCTGGCGGCACGGGTGGCGGCCGAGGGCGTCACCGTCAACGCGATCGCGCCGGCGCTGATCGAGCGCACCGACATGCTGCCCGGCGACCCGGGCGAGCTCTCGGGGATGGTCCCGGCCGGCCGCCTCGGCCGCCCCGACGAGGTCGCCGACCTGGCGGTGGCGATGCTGCGCAACGCCTACCTCACCAGCAAGGTGTACGCGTTGGACGGCGGCATCCACCCGCGCTGAGCGGGCGCCGGCGGGTGGGGCGGCTCCACGGCGGTATGCGACGCCAAGCCGCCCCAGCGCGCGAGCGGCCCGGTGGGTGGGGCGGCTCCACGGCGGTATGCGGGGCGAACGCGCCCCACCCGAGCCGGGCGGCCGTGTCACGCCGGCGGCCACAGCGCGCCGTGGAGCTCCGCGAGGAGGCCGCGGAGCGCCGCCATCTTCTCCTCGCCCAGCAGCGCGGACCACTCGCGCTCGATCTCCGCCGCCGCGCGGCGGGCCTCGGCGACCGCGGCGTGGCCGCGCGCGGTGGGCCGGACGAGCTTGGCCCGGCCGTCGTGGGGGTCGGCGATGCGCTCGACGTAGCCGAGCCGCTCGAGCTCGTTGACCAGGTAGACGACGGTCTGCTTGGTCAGCTGCGCGCGCTCGGCCAGCTCGGTCACGCGCGAGCCGTCGTCGCGCACGTGCTGGAACACGGCGCTCAAGGCTGGGCGGGCGTCGCCGAACCCCTGGTCGGCGACCGCCGCGTTGAGGCGCTCGTTGAACGCCAGCCAGGGGTCGCGCAGCAGCGTGCCGAGGTTGCGTGTGCCGAGCGGTCGTGGACGCACTTGCCAACCGTAGCCGATCGTGCGACGATCGAACTATATTCGTTCGAACATCGAACGAGCAAAACTCCAGGGAGGACCACGTGGCGCGCAAGGGCGACACCATCAGGAACATCCGGTCGGGTGAGACGATCACCTTCGTCCGCACGACCGAGGACAGCGGTGGCGAGGCCGTGGAGATGCTGTTCACGGTCACGCCGGGCGGCGCGCCGGCCGCGGTCCACGTCCATCCGCGCCAGACCGAGCGCTTCGACGTCCACGAGGGCTGCTGCCGCGTCGCCGTCGAGGGCGAGGAGCGGTTCGTCGAGGCGGGCGACAGCTTCATGATCCCGGCCGGTGCGGCGCACGTGTGGTCGGCGGTGACCGATCTGCGGATGACGGTGACCCTGGAGCCCGCGCTCGACGGCGAGGCGTTCTTCGAGGACCTGTTCGCCCTCTGCAACGCCGGCCCGGTCAACGCGAAGGGGCTGCCGGGCCCGCTCAGCATGGCGGTGCTGGCCCACGACCACCGCGAGACCTGCATCCTGGCGTCGCCCCCGCCGTTCGTGCAGCGCGTCGTGTTCTCGGTTCTGGCGCGGATCGGGCGCGCGCTCGGGCACGGCGCCGCGAACCTGCCGGCGCCCGTCGCCGAGCTGGCGGCCGCCGAGGCGGCCTGAGGCCGGCGCCGGCCCGGCGCGGGCGGGTTGACGGTCGTGACGACCGCCAACCCGCCCGCGGACGCCGCTAGGGCGTCCAGTCCGAGCTGTGGCAGGGCTTGCCGTCGCAGACGTCGACGACCTGCCCGTCGAGCAGGAACCGCGCCTTCTGCACCCGGGCCGCGGGCGTCGCGCGCGGCGACTCGTGCGGGTCGGTGCCCTCGCGCTGCGGGATCTCGAGGACCGGCTCCGGCGGGTTGTGGCCCGCGCCCGAGTCCCAGTAGACCAGCGCCGAGCCGCTGTACGGGAACGACGGGATCCGCGCCAGCTCCGCCAGCGGCTGGGCGGCGAGGCTGCGGCCGGGGTCGAACGCCGGCTCGTAGACCTTCGCGCCGATGGTGCGGGCCATGACCTCGGCCGTCCAGTTGGACACCTGGGCGTCGCCGACGGCCGGCTGGAGCAGCACGGTGTGCTTGGGCGTGTCCGGCAGGTTCGCCGTCGTCATGTGGTTGGCGTAGCCGTCGCCCTCGCCGCGGTCCCACAGCAGCTGCACGATCGCCAGGGCCTCGAGCCGCTGGATCTGGTGCGGGTAGGCGGGGTAGAGGACCTTCGCGTACAGGTCGAAGTCCGTCGAGCGCGGCAGCAGCGTGGCGTAGTCCATGCCGACGACGCCGAGCACGGCGCGCGTGTAGTCGGGCGCCAGCGCCGTGAGCGCCGCGCCGTCGATCGCGCCCTGGCTGTTGCCGTCGTAGTACAGCGCCGACGGGTCGATGACCGGCAGCCCGGCGAGCTGGAACGCCGGGTCCTTCGCGAGCCCGTCGGGGTGGCGCATGAGCCGACCCAGGTAGAGCATGTTCAGGAAGCCCTGCTGCAGCCGGTCGGCCATCTTCGGAAAGCCGCTGAGGTCGCCGAGGATGCCGACCGCGGTCGGGATGTCCTCGTTGGACATGCCGGCCCACGGCGTGGCGCAGAACACGAAGTCGTGCTCCTGGGACATCGCCTCGACGTTGGCGGCGTTGATCTCCGTCGGCTTGCCGAGCAGGCCGTGCCCGTAGAGGGACAGGTGCGCCGGCGTCGCCGGCGTCGCCGCCCGCGGGATGTTGCACACGAACGGCGCCTGCTGCACATTGCCCGGCAGCTGCGTGGGCAGGGCGTCCTTGCTCCTGGAGCTGTAGTGGAACTGCGCGCCGGTCGGGCACCCGGTCTGGTCGAGATAGCAGGGCACCGTGATCGTGCCGGTGATCTGGCGCGCGATGTTCGCGTTCTCGGTCGGCGAGAGGTCGGTCACGCCGGTGATCGTGTAGGCCGGCGCCTTGCCCTGCGGGACGCCGTCGGCGAGGTTCGTGTCGCCGAGCTGGCCGAACGCGTCGTCGCGGATGGCGAGCATCCGGCCGGCGAGGCTCTTCGTGCTGGCCACGGTGAACGTCCAGGCCAGGTAAAGCGACTTGGTGCGCTTGACCTTCGCCTTGCGCAGCGTCCTGAAGATCGCCGCGTGCTTGCCCAGGTGCGCGAACCGGCGCGGCGCGTGGCGGTGAATGCCGCGCAGCGCGACCACGTACGTGTGGCCGTCGGCGAGGTTCTTGGCCGGGTGGATGACGATCAGGCGCTGCGACGGCGACTGGGCGACGCTGACGTCCAGGTCGGCCCAGGCCGGCCACCGCTTGCCCGTCTTCGCGTCGGCCAGCACCAGCCGGCTGCGGCGCTTCATCGAGTCGCCGACGTGGCCGGCGTCGGGCAGGTGCGTGCGCGCGAAGGCCTTCTGCGTGCTGACGCCCGGGATGCGCAGCAGGATCGGCTGGCCGGGCGAGAAGCCGTCGGCGCGGTTCTCGTCGGTGACGTCCATGTGGACGCCCTTGTCGTTGACCGGCACGACGGCCCGGGACAGGTGCACGCGGCGGCCGGTGGGGGTGTGGCGGTCCTTGACGGTCTGCGTGGCGTCGTTGGGGAACGGCAGCAGGCAGCCGCGCTGCGGCATGTCGGTGCACGACGGGGCGGCGGCGGCGCTCGCGGGAGCAGCGAGGGCGAGGCCCCCGGCCAGCAGCAGCGCCTGGCGGCGGTACTTCATGTGGTCTCTCCTCCAGAAAACGGCAGGTGGCGAGCGTAGCGCCCGGATCGGCGCTGCCTCGACACCGTGTCAGCCGCTGGCGCGCCGGTGCGCCGGTGGGCGATGATGGGCGCATGACGCGCGAGCACGTCGACGTCCTCATCGTCGGCGCCGGCCTGTCGGGCATCGGCGCGGCGCATCACCTGCAGGTCAGCTGCCCGGGCAGGACGTACGCGATCCTCGAGGCGCGCGACGCGATCGGCGGGACCTGGGACCTGTTCCGCTACCCGGGCATCCGGTCGGACTCCGACATGTTCACGCTCGGCTACGCGTTCAAGCCGTGGCGTGCGGCTGAGGCGATCGCCGACGGCCCCTCGATCCTCGAGTACGTCCGCGAGACGGCGCGCGAGGACGGCAGCGACCGCCACATCCGCTTCGGCCATCGCGTGGTGCGCGCGACGTGGTCGACGCCCGACGCGCGCTGGACCGTCGAGGCGCAGCGCGCCGACACGGGGGAGACGGTGACGATGACCTGCCGGTTCCTGTACTCGTGCACGGGCTACTACCGCTACGACGAGGGCTACACGCCGCCGCTGCCCGGCGTCGAGCGCTTCGCCGGCCCCGTGATCCACCCGCAGCATTGGCCGGAGGACCTCGACTACGCCGGCAAGCGCGTCGTGGTCATCGGCAGCGGGGCCACCGCCGTGACGCTCGTGCCGGCGATGGCGGACCGGGCCGCGCACGTGACGATGCTCCAGCGCTCGCCCAGCTACGTCGTGTCGCTGCCCGGCCAGGACCCGATCGCCAAGCTGGCCCGCCGCGTGCTGCCGGTGGGCGTGGCCTATCCCCTGGTGCGCTGGAAGAACGTGGCGCTGGCCACGGCGTTCTTCCAGCTCAGCCGGCGCGCGCCGCGGTTCATGCGCGGGCTGATCCGCCGCGGGGTCGAGCGCCGGCTGCCGGCCGGCTACGACGTCGACACGCACTTCTCGCCGCGCTACGACCCGTGGGACCAGCGCGTCTGCCTCGTGCCCGACGGCGACCTGTTCGCGGCGCTCAGCGCCGGGACGGCGTCGGTCGTCACCGATCGCATCCGCACGTTCACCGAGGCCGGCATCGAGCTGGAGTCCGGGCGCGTGCTCGAGGCGGACATCGTGGTCAGCGCGACCGGGCTCAACCTGCTGGCGCTCGGAGGCGTGCGCCTGGCCGTCGACGGCGCCGACGTGGAGATCAGCGAGACGGTCGGCTACAAGGGCATGATGTTGAGCGGCGTGCCGAGCTTCGCGTTCGCGATCGGCTACACCAACGCGTCGTGGACCCTGAAGGCGGACCTGACGTCGGCCTACGTCTGCCGGCTGCTCAACCACCTGGACGCGACGGGCGCCGCGTACTGCGTGCCGCGCGACGACGACCCGCAGCGGGTCACGCTGCCGTTCCTCGACCTCGACTCGGGCTACGTGCACCGCGGCATCGCCCAGTTCCCGCGGCAGGGCGCCGAGGCGCCGTGGCGCCTGCACCAGAACTACGTCCGCGACGTGCTGCTGCTGCGCCGCGGCGAGCTCGAGGACGGGGTGATGGCGTTCGTGCCCGCCGCGGAGCCCGCCGGCGACCGGCCTCCCGAGCCGGTCGCGGCCTGAGGCCGCGGCTCAGCCGGCGGTCCGGAACGCCAGCTCGACGTGCGTGCCGCCGCGGTCGCCGTGGCGGATGACCACGTCGTCGGACAGCGACGCCATCAGCGGCATCCCCAGGCCGGCTCCCGGGCTGTCGGAGCGCGGCGCGGGGCCGGAGCCGTCGTCGCGGATCGTCACCACGACGCGGCCGCGGTGCGCGTGTGCCTCGACGGTCAGCAGGCCGGGCGCGCGGCGCTCGCGGTAGGCGTGCTGGAGGACGTTGTTGGCCGCCTCCGTGACGGCGAGCTTGATGTCGAAGCAGCGATCGCCGGCGACGCCGAGATCGGTGAGGAACGCTCCGAGATCCTCCCGCAGCGCGCGGACCGCGCCGGGCGCCGCAGCGGCCCGGAAGCGCATCGTGCGAGGCTGGCGAGGCACCGCATGACAGCGTATCCACCGCCCCGGCGACCACGCCCGCCGGCGGCCCGTCACCAGGTGTCGACGAACCGGCGCCCGCCCGAGGCGCCGGCGTGCACGGTGGCGGCGCGCATCGTCGCCGCGATCAGCGCGCGCGTCTCCGCGGGGTCGGTCACGTCGTCGAGCTCGAACAGCGCCGCGGCGTTGAGCGCCTTGGCGTTCTCCTCCGCCATGGCCGTCAGCTCGCGCACCCGCTGCTCGCGCTCGCCCTCGTCGGCGATCGCCTCCAGCTCCTTGCGGAACCCGAGCCGCACGGCGCCCTCGAGCCCCATCGGCCCGAGATGCGCCGTCGGCCAGGCGACGGTGAGCAGCGGCTCGTGGAGGCTGCCGGCCACCATCGCCTGCGCGCCGAGCCCGTAGCCGCGCCGCAGCACGACCGCGACGAACGGGACCCGCAGCGCCGCGCCGGTCACCAGCAGGCGCGACGTGTGGCGGACGAGGCCGGTCGCCTCGGCCTTGGGGCCGACCATCATCCCGGGCGTGTCGACGAGCGAGACGATCGGCAGCCCGAACGCGTCGCACAGCTGCATGAACCGCGCCGCCTTGTCGGCCGCGTCGCTGGTGATCGCGCCGGCCATGTGCCGCGTGTCGTTGGCGATGACGCCCAGCGGGCGGCCCTCGATGCGCGCCAGCGCCGTGACCATCTCGGGCGCGAAGCGCTCGCGCAGCACCGTGACCGAGCCCTCGTCGGCCAGCGTCTCGATGATCGGGATCACCGCGTAGGCGCGGCGCTGGCGCTCGGGGACGAGCTCGCGCAGGCGCGCCTGGTCGGGCTCGATCCCCGGCGCTGTCGCCCCCTGGAAGTACGCGAGCAGCCGCTTGGCGACCGCCGTGGCCTCGGCCTCGTCGGCGGCCACCACGTCGATGACGCCGTTGCGCGCCTGGACGTCCACCGGGCCCACCTCGTCGGGGTGCACGGAGCCGAGCCCGCCGCCCGCGATCATCGCCGGGCCGCCCATGCCGATCGACGCGCTCTCGGTGGCCACGATCAGATCCGAGCAGCCGGCGATGACGGCGTTGCCGGCGAAGCAGCGCCCGTGCACCACGGCGATCCGCGGGACGATCCCCGACAGCCGAGCCCACAGCGCGAAGGCGCGCGTGTCGAGCGCCGAGACGACCGGGTGGTCGGTGTCGCCCGGCCGCCCGCCGCCGCCCTCGGCGAAGAAGACGGTGGGCAGCCGCATGCGCTCGATCAGCTCGAACAGGCGGTCCTTCTTGCGGTGGCCGAGGACGCCCTGCGTGCCGGCCAGCACGGTGTAGTCGTAGGCCAGCACCGCGCAGGCGGCGCGCTCGCCGAACAGGTCGCCGTTGACGCTCGCGGTGCCGGCGACCAGGCCGTCGGCCGGCGTGCGGGCGATCAGGTCGTCGACGTCGCGGCGTGCGCGCTGGGCGGCGATGGCGAAGCGTCCGTACTCGACGAACGAGCCGGGGTCGACGAGGTCGGCGATGTTCTCGCGGGCGGTCCGGCCGCCCACCGCGTGGCGGCGCTGCACGGCATCCGAGCGCGCGGCGTCCTCGGTCAGCGCCCGGCGCTCGAGGACCTCCGCGAGGTCCTGGCGCTCGGTCGGCTCGCGCTCCTGCTGCGTCTCGGCCACGGCCGGATGCTCGCAGAGCGGACCGCGCGCGGGCGGCCGGGTGCGCCAGGATGCGGCCATGGCTTCGCTGCTGGATCTGGAGGGCGCGGTGGCGCTGGTCACCGGCGCCGGGAGCCCCGGGGGCATCGGCTTCGCGTGCGCGCGGCTGCTGGGGGAGGCGGGTGCGTCGGTGGTCGTGAGCGCGACGACCGACCGCGTCCACGACCGGGCTGCCGAGCTCGGCGCCCACGGCGTCGACGCCGCCGGCGAGGTCGCCGACCTCATGGACCGCGCTCAGGCCGACGGGCTGGTGGATGCCGTCCTGCGGCGCTACGGCCGCCTGGACGTGCTCGTCAACAACGCCGGGATGATCGCGGTCTCCGGCTCGCCCGAGGGCGCGCCGCTGGAGCGCCTCGAGGACGAGGTGTGGGAGGACGCCCTGGCGCGCAACCTGTCGACGGCGATGTACGTCTCCCGCGCCGCGCTGCCGGCGATGCTGGCGGCGGGCCGTGGGCGGATCGTCAACGTCGCGTCGACGTCGGGGACCGTGTCGGCGTTCGCCGGCGACGCCGGCTACCACGCCGCCAAGGCGGGGATGGTGGGGCTGACGCGGGCGCTGGCGGTCGAGGTCGCCTCGCGCGGCATCACCGTCAACGCCGTCGCGCCGGGCTGGATCGGCACCGCGTCGGCGACCGAGGAGGAGCGGCGCTATGGCGACGCCACGCCCGTCGGGCGGCCCGGCACGCCGGACGAGGTCGCCGCCGTGGTGGCGATGCTCGCGGCGCCGGGCGCCTCGTACGTCACCGGCCAGCTCCTGGTCGTCGACGGCGGCAACGCGATCCTGGAGGCGCGGGTGTAGCCCCGTGGGCGCGCGGCCCTCGCGGACCGCGCGCCGCTCGGGTCACCATCACGCCCCTGGCGTGAAGAACAGGTAGGCCGCGCCGGCGCGCGTGCGGCCCTGGTGGCTGGCGAAGGCGGCGCCGGCGAGCAGGTCGCCGCGCCCGTCCCCGCCGAGGTCGCCGGCCGCCGCGGCCGTGGTGAAGCCGGCGGTGTCCTCGGTGTCCGGGACCAGCGGCGTCGGCGGCAGCGGCGGCTCCAGCGCCGGCCCGTCGATCGTGAAGCCGCGGCTCGCCGGCAGCGGCTCGGCGAGCTGGAGCGTCCCGCGCGACGGCGTGCCGTAGAGCACGAGCAGCGACCGCCTCGACAGCGTCACGAGATCCGGCCGGTCGCTGCCGCCGATCCGGCGGGCCAGGTCCACGGCCGCCCCGGTGATCGAGCCGCGGGCGCCGCGGGCCAGCTCCCACGCGCGGGTGCCCGGATCGCGCAGGTCGACCGTCGCGCGGCTGCGGGCGCCGCGCACGACCCACACGCCGCCGGCCGGCGGCCGCAGCGCCGAGCTGTGGGCGGCGGGCGTCCCGATCACGAGGTCGGGCCGGTGGTCGCCGTCGACGTCGCGCCCGCCGGCGAGCTCGGCGCCGCCGAGCTGGAAGTGGAGGTACGGGCCCTCGATCGCCACGCCGTCGTGGCCGAGGTGGCCGAAGCGGACGGGCTCGTCGCGCCGGTGCCCGTAGACGACGTAGACGGCGCCGCGACCGCTCACGGCGTGCCCGTCGAGGACCGCGATGTCGCGGTGGCCGTCGCCGTTCCAGTCGCCGGCTGCCGCCACGGACGTCACCGAGCCGGCCGTGCCGAGGCCGATGCGGAAGACCGCCCGGCGCGTGTGGGCGACCTTGATCCGCCCGGGCTCGCGGCGGCCGAAGACCACGTACGCACGCCCGCGGGTGAAGTCCTGCTCGAAGCCCGGGTTGCCGGGCGCGGCGACGGCGACGTCGGCGTGGCCGTCGTGGTCGATGTCGCCGAGCGCCGCGACGTCCCACCCGAAGGCGTCGGGGAACTCGTGCGAGGCGCCCTGGAGCACGACGCCGCCCGCGCCGAGGTGGGCGAGGTCGACGTCGTGCGGGGCGCGGCTGCCGAAGACCACGTAGGCGCGTCCGACGGCGCTCTGCGGGCCCTCCTGGCCGGGGGTGCCGGTCGGGGCGCCGACGATCACGTCGGCGAGGCCGTCGCCGTTGACGTCGCCGGCCCCGGCCACCGACCGGCCGGCCGCCTCCGCGCCGGAGCCCGAGAGGCGGATGACGTGCGGGCCCCCGGCGGCCAGGTCGACCGTCGTCCCCGGCGTGAACGGGCCGAGCACCACGAAGGCGGCCCCGGCGGCGGTGCCGTCCGCGTTGGGCGCGGCGCCCGGCGCGCCGATGACCAGATCGCCGTGACCGTCGCCGTTGACGTCGCCGGCGGCCGCGACCGACGTCCCCGTGCGGTCGCCGGCGCCGGCGCCGTCGAAGCGGACCGATGGCGCGACGACCGGCGCCGCCGAAGCCGGCAGGGCGCACGCGGCGGACGCCGCGGCGGCGAGGACGATGGACCGGATGAGCATGCCCTCATGGTCCATCGGGTGGTGCGCTCGCTCATCGGTACGGGCGCGCGCCCGGCGCGGACGAACCCGCGGACCGCGGTGCGGGCTTCTACGGGCCGAGCTCGGCGACGCCCTCGACGCACGTCACCGTGCCGCCGCCGATCCAGATCGTGCCGTCGGGATCCTGGGTGACGTGCACCCGGCCGGCGCGCCCCAGCGCCCCGCCCTGCGCGGCCACGTACGGCGCCGTCGCGCGGCCGCTGCCCAGCAGCCACTGGGCCAGCGAGGCGTTCAGGCTGCCGGTCACGGGATCCTCGAACGTCGTCCCGCCCTCGGCGTAGAACGCGCGCACCTCGAACGCGGCGTCCGCGCCGGCCGGCTGGGGGCCCACGACGCCGAGCTTGAGGTCGAGGTCGCGCGGGCGCACGGCGCGGACCGCGTCGGCGTCGCGCAGGAGCACCGCGATCCAGCCGGGGCCGTTGTCGGCCCACGCCGCGTCGACGATCTCGTCGCGGGCCAGGCCGAGCGTCGCGGCGATCCGCGCGACCAGCGGCTCCTCGACCGCGCCCGAGCGGATCAGCGGGGGCGCGGCGAAGGCGAGCCGCCCTCCGTCGCGGCGCAGCTCCACGAGCCCGACGCCGCACTCCTGCACGACGCGGTCGCCGGCATGCGCGCCGGCTGCCGTGCTCAGCCACGCGTGGCAGGTGCCGAGCGTGGGATGCCCGGCGAACGGCAGCTCGGCCGCCGGCGTGAAGATCCGCACGCGATAGTCGGCCTCGGGACGGGTGGGCGGCAGCACGAACGTCGTCTCCGAGAGGTTGGTCCAGCGCGCGAAGCGCTGCATCGCGTCGTCGCTCAGCCCCTCGCCGTCGAGCACGACCGCGACGGGGTTGCCGAGCAGCGGCTCGGCGGTGAAGACGTCGACCTGCTGGAACGCGCGCGCCATGGCCGAGGACGCTATCGCCGGGCCGGCGCCCCGGCCGATTGCGGGAAGCCCGCAGGCCACGGAGTAGGCCGTGCGGATGGCGCTCCGCCAGACCTGCGCTGTCATGACGGAGTGCCGTCCGTCGTTCCCGAGGTCTCCCTGGTCCTCGCAGACCCCCACGCCCGTCTGCGAGCGGCGATCGTCGCGCTGCTCGCGCACGAGCCGGACCTGCGGGTGCTCGGCTCCGTCGGCTCGGGAGGGGAGGCGGCCGCCGCGATGCGCCGCCACCGGCCCGACGTCGTGGTGGCGAGCCTCTCGCTGCTGTCCCCGTCCGGGCGGCTGCTCGACGGCTGGGGGCCCGTGGACGCCGCCGTGCCGATCGTGGTGACGGGCTTCGAGACGTCCAAGGCCGTCGAGGGGGCGCTGCTCGGTCGCGGCGCGACGGCGTACGTGGCCATGGAGCGGCTGGCCGACGACCTGCCGGGCGTGCTGCGCCGGGCGGCCCGGGCCGTGCTGCTGCGCCGCTGATCCCCCGCGAGCCGTCCGATCCGCGAAGCGGCGTCGCCCGTACGTCAGAATGCAACCCGGCGTCCGAATCCGCGCCGCGACGACCATGGAGTCCCAGACCTACGAACGACTGATCGAGGTCGGCCGCGCGCTCGCCGCGGAGCTCGACCTCGACGCCCTGCTCCAGCGCGTCCTGGAGGTCGCCCGCGAGCTGACCGGCGCGCGCTATGCCGCGGTCGGCGTGCTCGACGAGGACCGCCAGTACCTCGAGCGCTTCCTGACCGACGGCATCCCGGAGGAGGCGCACGCGGCGATCGGCGACCTGCCCCGCGGTCGCGGCGTGCTCGGGCTGCTGATCGCGCACCCGGAGCCGGTCCGCGTCAACGACGTCGGCCGGCATCCCGAGTCCTACGGCTTCCCGATCGGCCACCCGGAGATGAGCTCCTTCCTGGGCATGCCGATCCTGGTCGACGGCGAGGCCTGGGGGAACATCTACCTCACCGACAAGGACGGCGGGCCCTTCACCGACGAGGATCAGGCGGCGATGGCCGTCCTGGCTGACTGGGCGGCGATCGCGATCGCCAACGCCCGCCTCTACCGGTCCGTCCAGGCGCGCCGCGACGAGCTCGAGCGCGCCGTCCGCGGCCTGGAGATCATGGTCGAGATCGCCCAGGCGGTCGGGGGCGAGGTCGAGCTGGCCCGGATCCTCGAGCTCGTGGCCAAGCGCGCGCGGGCGCTGGTGAGCGCGCGCGCCACCGTCGTCGCGCTCGTCGCGGGCGACGAGTGGGAGGTCGTGGCCGGCGCCGGTGAGATCGCCGACGGCGCGATCGGGCTGCGCGCACCGATCGCGGGCTCGCTGGGCGAGCCGGCGCTGCAGAGCCTGCGGCCCCACCGCCTCGACCGCCTGCGCGAGGCGCGCCGCTTCCGGGGCGTGGGGCCGATGGACGCCGACGCCGCGCTGGTGGTGCCGCTCGTCTTCCGGGGCCAGGCGCTGGCCGCGCTGGTCGCCTACGACCGCCTCAAGGGCGGCCCGCACTTCAGCGGCGAGGACGAGCGCCTGCTGCGCGCCTTCGCGACCACGGCGGCGACGGCGATCGCCACCGGCCAGCAGGCCGCCAACCAGGCCCTGGAGCGCAGCATCGCCGCCTCGGAGCGCGAGCGCGCGCGGTGGGCGCGCGAGCTGCACGACGAGACGCTGCAGGAGCTGGCCGGGCTGCGGCTGCTGCTCGCCGCCACGCGGCGCGCGACCGACCTCGAGAAGGTGCGCACGTCGCTGGCCGACGGCATCGAGCGGATCGACGAGGGCATCCGCAACCTGCGCAGCATCATCACCGACCTGCGACCCGCCGCCCTCGACCAGCTCGGGGCGCAGGCCGCGCTGGAGGCGCTCGCCAACCGCGTCGAGCAGCGTGCCGGCGTGAAGATCGAGCTCGACCTGGACCTCGGCTGGGAGGCGGGCCGCGCCGGCGAGCGCCACGTGGAGGAGATCGAGGAGACGATCTACCGCGTCGTCCAGGAGGCGGTGACCAACGCCATCAAGCACGCGGAGGCTCGCCGGATCACGATCTGCGTCCGCGACACGGACGACGGCACGGTCCTGATCCGCGTGAGCGACGACGGCCGCGGCTTCAACCCGTCGGATCGCAGCACCGGCTTCGGCCTGGACGGCATGCGCGAGCGGGTGGCGCTCGTCGACGGCTCGATGGCCATCGAGAGCCGCCCGGGCGAGGGCGCGACGATCGAGATCGCGTTCCCGGGCCGGCGGCGCGGGGGCGAGCCCGAGCTCGACGCGGCCGCCGGCGCTCGGTAGCCGGCTCAGGCGGCGACGGGCGCCCGCGTCCCGCGCGGGACGACCAGCAGCGGGCAGTGCGCGTGGTGCACGGCGGCGGCGCTCGTGCTGCCGAGGGCGACACGGCGCAGCGGTCCGCGCCGGCGCGAGCCGACGACGAGCAGGTCGACGTCGAGCGTGAGCGCCTCGAGCTCGGCGGTCAGCGGCCCCTGCCCGATGAGCGCGGCGGCCGGGACGCGCCGCCGGGCCAGCGACGTCACGTGCTCGAGGTCCCGGGCCGCCTGCGCGCGCGCTTCGGCGTAGTAGTCCGCGAAGGACGCCGGGTGCAGCGCCGGGGCCGCCAGCGGCGGCGCCGGCTCGACGACGTGCAGGATGCGCACGTCGGCGCCGGCCCGCTCGGCGAGGTCGACCGCGGTCGCCAGCGCCGCCTCGGCCTCGGGCGAGCGGTCCCACGCGACGCCGATGGTCCGCAGGCCCGGTCCGGGCGTCCGTCGCCGGTCGGCGTCGGGCACGACGAGCACGGGGCACGATGCATGGCGCAGCGCGCCCAGCGCGATGTCGCCGCGGACCGAGCGGACCGCCGTGCCGAGATGACCCGCCCCGAGGACCAGCAGCGCGGCCTCGTGCTGCTCGGCGAGGCGGTCGAGGCCCTCGACGACGGTCGGCGCGGTGGTGGTCGCCGCCGCGCACGGGACGTCGTCCGGGACCAGCCCGCAGAACCCGGACACGACGTCGCGCACGTCGGCCTCCTGCGCGGCGGCATCGGGATACGGTGGCACCCACCCGGGCGCCACCGCGCGCCCGACGCCCGCGCGCGTGCCGCCGACGCCGCCCAGCACGATCGGCGCCTCCAGCAGCCGGGCCATGGCGACGCCGAGGGCGACGGCCTCGTGGCCGGCCTCGCCGGCGGCGACGGCGACGACGACGGGCTGGGTCATGGCGTGAGCCGGAACGGCGGATAGGCGTCGGTGACCAGCACCCAGGCGTAGGCGACGACGCGCACGTGCCAGCGGCCCACGCCGACGACGTAGTCGAACAGCGCGCGCGGATAGCGGCCGGTGAAGAGGATCGCGAACCAGGCGGCGATCACGGCGCCGACCACCCCGAGGTAGAGGAACGCCAGCACGATGTAGTGCGGGATGGCGAGGAACCACTTGACCAGCGGCAGCCACCGGTTGAGCGCCTGGCCGTCGGGCTCGGGCAGCTCGAGGTGGACCGACTGCTGCTCGTCGGTCGACGGATAGCGGTCGTTGAGGAGCGCGGCGTAGGCGGCGACGCGCGCGGCGAAGCGGATCAGCTCGCGGTTGAACTCGAACCACCAGCGCGGGTACTTGCGCCGGAAGAGGAGCAGCAGCAGCGGCGGCAGGAACAGCAGCCCCGTGCCGCCGATGGCGATCGTCGTGGTGTTGCCGGCGCTGGTGTTCCACGACGTGCTCCAGCCGCCGATCGCGCCGAGCACGATGGCGATCGGGATCAGGTAGAACGGCCGCAGCGCCGACGACAGCCGGTCGAGCTGGCGGTCGGGAAAGTCGACGTCGAGGCTCGCATCGGGCCCGCCGGCGTAGGGGATCGCGGTGGTGGTGGCCATGGGCGCGACGGTACGTCGCCCCGGCGGGCGCGCCATCCGCAAGGGGGCGCAGGGCCCGCGCGGGAAGTCCGCAGCAGCGGACCGGGCCTCTGCGGCTACGGCACGCCGAGCGGCAGCGTGTCGACCTTCGTGCGGCCGTCGCGGAAGCGCGCGACGATGCGCAGCTCGCCGGTGACGAAGCTTCCGTCGTAGACGGCGAGGATGGCGTGCGCGGGGCCGGCGGGGACGAGGGTGCGGACGTCGCGCGGGGTCTGCAGCGTCACGGAGACGACGCCGGGCGCGGCGCGGCCGCCGAGGATCGTCGTGCCCGGTTGCGTGCGACGGGCGACGCGGCCGGCGCGCGCCGGGTCGGCGCCCTCCTCGGGCAGCGGACCGCTGCCGCCGCTCATGGTCAACACGACGGGGTGCTCGCGCAGGAGCGCGGCCGTTCCCGACCCGGCGCAGCCGATGCCTCCGCTCAGGCGGTTCTCGACGAGGACGTCGAGCTGATAGTCCACGCTCCCGGCGCGGTCCCCGACGGCGCGGGGACCGGTGGCCGTGCACCAGCCGTGCGTGCTGTCATGGCGGACGGTGAGCGCGAACGGCAGCCCGCCGTTGGGGTCGGGAGCCCTCGTGGCGAGGTGCCATGTGCCGTCGCCGGGCATGCCGGACGGCTCGGGAGCCCGGACCACGCGGCCGCCGGCGTACCGGACGACCGCCCGCGCCCCGCCCGGGCTCGCGGAGCCGTCGGCGAGCACGAGGAATGCGTGATGCGGGGTGGGCGGTGGGGTGATCCGACGGCCCGCGAGGCGGACGTCGACGCGGCGCGCGGCGCGCCCGGCGACGCCCCACGCGATGGTCGACTTCACCCGTGCCGCCGAGCGTGCCGGATCGGTGATGGTCGACAGCGTCGCGAAGTCCGGGTGTCCGGCGAGATCGGGCTGCGGCGAGCCGCACCACCACGTCTGGCTGCCGCCGATCTGCGGCCGGATGCGCCTGAAGGTGCCCGCGGCGTCCAGCCATCCGAAGCGACCGCGGTACATCCGGCCCAGCTGCGCGCAGAGGTCGCGGCCGACGACGGGGTCTGCGCCCGGGCGGCGCATCCCGCGCCGGACCACGCGGTCGGCGCGGAAGACGCGCACCGCCCAGTCCGGGCCGCCGAGCGGGTCCTTGGCGCGGGCCTCGACCCGCGGCTGGCCGTGGAGGCGCAGCCGCACGTCGCCGGCCGCGCGCAGCGGCCGTCCGACGCGCAGCACGGTGGCCGGGCCGAGCGGCACGGCGGCGGCCGGCGGCGCGGCGCGCGCGGCGAGGTGGTCGGCACCCGATCGGGGGATGGCGATCGCGGCGATCGTGCCGGCCACCAGGCCGGCGACGATGCCGACCAGGACGATGGAGCGCGTGGTCATGGGGTCGTCGGCATGGGTGGCGCGTGAGTGGGCGGCAGTGGGTGGCGCACGAGCCCG
This sequence comes from Baekduia sp., assembly GCA_035765735.1. Classification (GTDB taxonomy): domain Bacteria; phylum Actinomycetota; class Thermoleophilia; order Solirubrobacterales; family Solirubrobacteraceae; genus Baekduia. The sequence continues at coordinate 66,481 of DASTWY010000068.1, forward strand.
TGGCTGCCGTGGACGATCAGCGGTCGCCCGTCGCGCCGGCGGACGCGGACGGTGAGCGAGCGCGGGTCGACGCTCGGGGGGTAGACGGCGAGGAAGCTCTGCGCGCCGGGCACCAGGCGCAGCCGCTGAGCCGGCCGGCCGCGGCGCTGGACGCTCACCGCCGCGACATCGTCGCCGGCGGCGCCCCAGACGGCGGTGCGGGCGGGATGGCCGCCCCAATGGCCGTCGCCCTGCGGCTGGACCGGCGTGCCGCCCGTGCCGGGCGCGATGCGCCGCACCGCGAAGAAGACGCCGTGGCGCCGGAGGCCGTCGCCGAGGTCGCCGCAGGCGGCCGGGCTGACCGGCGGCGACGGCCCGGGCCGCGCCGGCAGGAAGGAGACGCAGGTGCGGCGGTCGCCGCTCACGCGGAAGCTCTGCGTGCGCCACGCCCCGCCGCCGGCCGGGTCGGGCACCACCGAGGGGCTGCGCCCGAGGGCGTGCACCTCGCGCCGGCCGTCGCCGAACCGCAGGATCACGCGGATCGCCAGGTCCTCCGGGTAGCCGCGCAGCGGCAGCACGAACGTGCCGCCCTTGCCGACCGGTGGGCGCCGGCGCCGGCCGCCCGCCGTCACCGTCACGCTGCGCAGGCCCGGGCCGGCCACGCCGCTGACCACCGTGCGGACGGTCGCGCGACGGCGCGCGTCGAAGACGCGGGCGCCGATCAGCGAGGCGGCATCGCGACGCTCGATCCCGCACGAGTCGCTGACGCCGTCGGCGAGCACCCGGAAGCGCCCGTCCAGGCCCACGAGCCCGAAGCGCCCGTCACGCACCTGCCCCACGGTGCTGCACAGCAGACCCGTACGGCTGCGCGCCACCCGCAGCGTCCAGGGCGGCGCGCCGGGATCGGGATCCGCGGCGCGCAGCTCGCTGATCCGGGCGGTTCCCGGCGCCGGCGTCTGCTCAGGCGGCACCGCGACCGGCGCCGGGATGACCGCGCCGCGCAGGGCCAGCAGCGTCCCCGCGGCCGCAGATCCCGCCGAGAGGACCAGCAGCGTCGCCGCGATCGGCAGCGACCGCAGGGGGGATCGCCGGCGAGGGCGGCGCTGCCCCTCGCCGGCGGTCTCCGCCGCGGCCAGCCGCCGGGCGGCCGCCACGAGGTCGCGCTCGAGGCCGTCGATGAAGTCGGTCACCGCTGCCCCTCCTCCTCGAGCTGACGGCGCAGGCCGGAGAGCCCGCGGGAGACGCGCTGGCGGACGACCGCCTCGGAGACCTGCAGCTCGCTCGCGATCTCGCGGTACTCCCGCTCGTGCACCACCCGCGCGAGCACGGCCTCCCGCTGGTCGGGCGGCAGGTCGGCGACCAGCGCGTCGGCGTCGAGGCCCTGCGAGACGTCGACGAGCTCCTCGATGCGCTCGAGGTCGGCGTCGGTGAGCGTCCGTGGCGGGATGCCCAGGCGCTGGCGGGCACGCGCCTCGACGCGGCCGCGGCGGAGGCTGTCGATGAGCCGGCCGCCGGCGATCGACAGCAGCCAGGCGCGGGCCGGCCCGCGCCGGGCGTCATAGCGGTGCGCCTGCTCCAGCGCCGACGCGAAGACCTCGGCGCAGAGGTCGGCCGCGAGCTCGGGGCCGCGCGTGCGTGAGAGCAGGTAGGCGAGGACGGCGCGCACGTGGCGCCGGTAGAACACGGCGAAGGCCTCGGGGTCGGCAGGGGTGGCGGACAGCAGGGCGGCGTCGGAGCGGCGGTCGGGGCCCACGTGTCCTTAGTACGAAGTGCGCGCAGCGTTGTGACGGCGACTTTGCGCTACGTCGATTGCAGCAGTGCCGCCGCGGAACGGGCTCCGACGCGGGGGACAAGGCCGCGGTCACGGTGTTGTCCGCTGCGCAGCGCCGGCGGCTGCCAGAGTCCCGGCATGGCCTCCACCGCCCCGACCCTCGACCGCGAGCGCGCCGCCACGATCCTCGACCGCGAGCGCTCGACCTTCGCGGAGCGCAACCCGCGGTCCGTCGCGCTCGCCGAGCGGGCGCGCGGCTCGCTGCTGCACGGCGTGCCGATGCCGTGGATGGCCAAGTGGGCGGGCGGCGCGCCGCTGTTCCTGGCCGAGGCCCACGGCAGCCGCGTCGTGGACGTCGACGGCCACGCCTACGTCGATGTCGCCCTCGGGGACACCGGAGCGATGCCCGGGCACTCCCCGGAGCCGACCGTCGACGCGGTCATCGAGCGCCTGCGCGACCGCGGCGGGATCACCGCGATGATGCCGACCGAGGACGCGATCGCCGTCGGCGACGAGCTGGCGCGGCGCTTCGGCGTCCCGGCCTGGCAGTTCACGCTCAGCGCCACCGACGCCAACCGCTTCATCCTGCGGATGTGCCGGCAGGTCCAGCGCCGGCCGAAGGTCCTGATCTTCCAGTGGTCCTACCACGGCACCGTCGACGAGACCGTCGCCGCCCTCGACGCGAACGGGCGCGTCGTGCCCAAGCCCGGCAACGTCGGCCCCGCCGTCGACCCGGCCGTGACGACGAAGGTGGTCGAGTTCAACGACATCGACGCGGTCCGCGCCGCCCTGGCCGACCGCGACGTCGCCTGCGTGCTGGCCGAGCCGGCGATGACCAACGTCGGCATGGTCCTGCCCGCGCCCGGCTTCCTGCAGCAGCTGGAGGAGGCCTGCGCGGAGACCGAGACGCTGCTGGTCTACGACGAGACGCACACCTTCAGCGCCGGCCCGGGCGGCTGCGTGCGCGCCTGGGGCCTGAAGCCCGACGCGGTCACGCTCGGCAAGGCGCTGGGCGCCGGCGTGCCGATCGGCGCCTACGGCCTGAGCGCCGAGCTGCGCGACCGCGTGCTGGCCGACACCGAGGGCGACTACCTCGACTGGGGCGGCGTCGGCGGCACGCTGGCCGGCAACGCGCTCTCCCTGGCCGCCGCGCGCGCGACGCTGACGGAGGTGCTCACCGACGACGCGTTCACGCGCATGCACGCCGCCTGCGACCGCTACGTCGCCGGCGTGCGCGAGGTGTTCGCCAAGCACGGCGCGCCGTGGTGCGTCGTGCAGCTCGGCGCCCGTGCGGAGTTCCACTTCGTCGCCGAGCCGCCCGCCGACGGCGGCGCCGCCCACGCGACGATCGACCCGCTGCTCGACGACGTCCTGCACGCCGCGCTGCTCAACCGCGGCGTGATGCTGACGCCGTTCCACAACATGGCCCTGATGGGGCCGTCGACGTCCGACGAGGACGTCGACGCGGTGGTCGCGGCACTCGACGAGGTCGTCGGCGAGCTCTTCGCGGCGGGCTGAGCGCGGGCCGGCGGCCCGCGCCGGGGATCACCGCTGGTCGCCGCGCCGCAGGCGCCGGGTGGCGCGGCCGACGGCGGCGGCGGCGCCCTCCAGCGGCTCGACGGTCTCGGCCATCGTCTCGGCCGGCCCCTGCAGCCGCTCGAGCGCCTCGGTGGCCGCGGGGACGAAGCGCATCGCCATCCGCAGCTGCTCCAGTAGGTCGCCCGTGAGGTGCTCGACGCGCTCGGCGGTGGCCGACAGCGCCTCCTCGCGGGCGACGAGCGTGTCGCCCCGGTCGCGCAGCTGCCGGCCCTCAGCCGCCAGCGCCTTGCCGGTGGCGCCGAGGCGGCCGCCCTCGTCCAGGAGCTCCGTGCCGGTGGTGGCCAGGCGCCGGCCCTCGTCCAGCAGCGCCTCACCCGTCGCGTGCAGGCGCCGGCCCGCGTCGAGCAGCTCCCGGCCCTCGTCGCGCAGCTCGCGGGCGCGCACCTCGACGTGCCGGCCGAGATCGCGCAGCTCCGTGCCCAGCGCGACCAGCTCCCCGATCAGCGGGATGGCGGCGCCCAGCTGTCCGTGCAGCGCGTCGAGGCGGCGACCGAAGTCCCGCACCCACGGCGGCGGCTGCCGCGTGGCCTCCGCCAGCGTGTGGAGGTCGTCGAGCGCCCGCACGCCGAGCCGCAGCAGCCACAGCGGGTCACGGAGCAGGCGATCGACCATGAGCCGGGACTACCCAGCCCTGCGCACCCGCACCGCGGTCCCGTAGGCGCAGATCTCCGTCCACGTCGTGCCGAGCTCAGAGGTGTCGAAGCGGAACGCCAGCACGGCGTTGGCCCCTCGCGCCTCCGCCTCCTCCACGAGTCGCTCCTGGGCGTGCTCCCGGCCCTGAGCGAGCATCTTCGTCATGCCCTTGAGCTCGCCGCCCACCAGCGACTTCAGGGACGCTCCGATCTGCGAGCCCACGTTGCGGGCGCGGACGGTGAGCCCGAAGACCTCGCCGAGGACCTCCTCGACCTCGTAGCCGGGCAGGTCGTTCATGGTGCTGATGAGCATGGCCCGGACCCTATCCCGCGATCACGATGCCAGCGCCGCCCGGACCTGGCGGGCGATCTCGAGGTCCTCGCGGGCGACCACGACGTGCGTGCGGACCGTCGCGGCGCCCTCCGCGGTGATCTCCGCGTCACCGCTCACCTGCGCGTTGCGCGCGTCGTCGATCCCGACCCCGAGGAACGCCAGCCCGGCCGCCGTGAGCGCGCGCAGCTCCGCCGAGCGCTCGCCGGCGCGGCCGGTGAACACGAGGTCGTCGAGGCCGCCGAGCGACGCCGCCATCGCGGCGATGCCGGCCCGCAGGCGGTGGACGTAGACGTCGCGGGCCAGCTGCGCCGGTCCGTCGCCGTCACCTGCCCGCTCCAGCACCGCGCGCAGGTCGGCGGTCCCGGCGAGCCCGAGGAGCCCCGACTCGTGCTCGAGCGCGTCGGCCAGCTCGCCCGTGGCCATGCCCTCGTGCTCGAGCAGCCACAGCACCAGGCCGGGGTCCACGTTGCCCGAGCGCGTCGCCATCACCAGCCCCTCGAGCGGGGTGAAGCCCATCGTCGTGTCGACCGAGCGGCCGTCGCGGATGGCGCACAGCGACGCACCCGCCCCGAGGTGGCAGCTGACGACCCGCTCGCCGGGGACGCGGCGCGCCACCCACGCGTGCGACAGGCCGTGGAAGCCGAAGCGCCGCAGGTTCCATCGCTCCCGCCAGGCCGCCGGCAGCGCGTAGGTCGCCGCCGCGTCGGGGAGCGTCGCGTGGAACGCGGTGTCGAAGCACGCGACCGCCGGCACGCCGGGCAGCAGGCGGCCGACCGCGTCGACGCCGGCCAGCGACTTGCCCTGGTGCAGCGGCGCGAGGTCGGCCAGCTCGCGCAGCGCGGCCTCGACGCGGGCGTCGAGCACCACCGCGTCGTGGAAGTGGTCGCCGCCGTGCACGACGCGGTGGCCGACGGCGTCGGGCGCGTCCATCCCGGCGTCGCGCAGCGCCGCCTCGAGCTCGCCCGCGTCGACCCGCGCCCGCGGCGCGGCCAGCTCGCGCTCGGCGACGGTCGCGTCGTCGGCGTCCAGCAGCGAGAGCTTGAGGCTGCTCGAGCCGGCGTTGACGACGAGGACCCGCACCGCTCAGGCCGCCGAGCCCGCGGCGGGCGGCCAGGTCCAGTCCCGCACCTCGGGAGCGTCGTCGCCGGTCTCTCGCGTGTGCGCGCGCAGGCGCAGCCGGGTGTCCATCATCTCCTGGCGCAGGCCGGCGGCGCGCTCGCCGAGCGCCGGAACGCGGTCGACGACGTCGATGACCAGGTGGTAGCGGTCGAGGTCGTTCAACATCACCATGTCGAACGGCGTCGTCGTCGTGCCCTCCTCCTTGTAGCCGCGCACGTGGATCTGGTCGTGGTTGGTGCGGCGGTAGGTCAGCCGGTGGATCAGCCACGGATAGCCGTGGTAGGCGAAGATCACCGGCCGGCTGGTCGTGAAGAGCGCGTCGAACTCGCGGTCGGAGAGCCCGTGCGGGTGCTCGCTGTCGGGCTGCAGGCGCATGAGGTCGACGACGTTGACGACGCGCACCTTCAGCTCGGGCACCCGCTCGCGCAGGATCGCCGCCGCCGCGACCACCTCGAGCGTCGGGATGTCGCCGGCGCACGCGAGCACGACGTCGGGCTCGGCGCCGTCGTCGGTGCTCGCCCACGGCCACAGGCCGATGCCGCGCGTGCAGTGGGCGATCGCCTCGTCCATGGTCAGGAAGTCCAGCGACGGCTGCTTGCCGGCGACGATGACGTTGACGTAGTGCCGCGAGCGCAGGCAGTGGTCGGCGACCGACAGCAGGCAGTTGGCGTCGGGCGGCAGGTAGACGCGGATGATCTCGGCCTTCTTGTTGACCACGTGGTCGATGAACCCCGGGTCCTGGTGCGAGAACCCGTTGTGGTCCTGTCGCCACACGTGCGACGACAGCAGGTAGTTCAACGAGGCGATCGGCCGCCGCCACGGCAGCCCGCGTGTGACCTTCAGCCACTTCGCGTGCTGGTTGAACATCGAGTCGACGATGTGGATGAACGCCTCGTAGCAGTTGAACAGCCCGTGGCGGCCGGTCAGCAGGTAGCCCTCGAGCCAGCCCTGGCACAGGTGCTCGCTGAGGACCTCCATGACGCGGCCGTCGGGGGCGAGGTGGTCGTCGCCGGCGGCGACCTCGGCGTCCCAGGCGCGGTCGGTGGCCTCGAAGACGGCGTCGAGCCGGTTCGAGCGCGTCTCGTCCGGGCCCATGATCCGGAAGCGGTCGCGGTTGGCCGCGACGACGTCTCGCAGCCAGGCACCCAGCACGCGCGTGGCCTCGCTGCTGCGCCGGCCCGGCGCGGGGACGTCGACGGCGTAGGCGCGGAAGTCGGGGAGCTCGAGGTCGCGCAGCAGCAGGCCGCCGTTGGCGTGGGGGTTGGCGCCCATGCGCCGGGGGCCCTCCGGCGCCAGCGCCGTGATCTCGGACCGCACGGCCCCGTCGTCGTCGAACAGCTCGTGCGGCCGGTAGGAGCGCAGCCACGCCTCGAGCTGGGCGAGGTGCTCGGGCCGCTCGCGCAGGTTGGCCAGCGGCACCTGGTGGGAGCGGAAGGTGCCCTCGGCGGGCAGCCCGTCGACCTCCTTGGGGCCGGTCCAGCCCTTCGGCGTGCGCAGGACGATCATCGGCCAGCGGGGGCGCGTGCGGTCGTGCTCCTCCCGGGCCCGGCGCTGGATCGCCGCGATCTCGTCGAGCACGTCGTCGAGGGCGTCGGCCAGCGCGCGATGCACCGCGGCCGGCTCGTCGCCGGTGACGAACCGCGGCGCGTAGCCGTAGCCCTCCAGCAGCGCCCGCAGCTCGTCCTCCGGGATCCGCGCGAGCACCGTCGGGTTGGCGATCTTGTAGCCGTTGAGGTGCAGGACCGGCAGCACCGCGCCGTCGGCCGCCGGGTTGAGGAACTTGTTGGAGTGCCAGCTCGCCGCCAGCGGCCCCGTCTCGGCCTCGCCGTCGCCCACGACGCAGCAGACGAGCAGGTCGGGGTTGTCGAACGCGGCGCCGAAGGCGTGGACGAGCGCATAGCCGAGCTCGCCGCCCTCGTGGATCGAGCCCGGCGTCTCCGGCGCCACGTGGCTGGGGATGCCGCCGGGGAACGAGAACTGGCGGAACAGGCGCCGCAGGCCCTCCTCGTCGCGCCGGATGTGCGGGTAGATCTCGGTGTACGTGCCCTCGAGGTAGGTGCTGGCGACCAGGGCGGGGCCGCCGTGCCCGGGCCCGGTGACGAACATCGCGTCGAGGTCGCGTGCGCGGATGACGCGGTTGAGGTGCGCGTAGAGCAGGTTGAGGCCGGGCGTCGTGCCCCAGTGGCCGAGCAGGCGCGGCTTGACATGCTCGAGGCGCAGCGGCTCGCGCAGCAGCGGGTTGTCCAGCAGGTAGATCTGGCCGATGGAGAGGTAGTTGGCCGCGCGCCACCAGGCGTCGAGCCGGGCGAGCTCCTCCTCGGTCGCCGGGGCGGGGGCGGCGGGCATGACGTCCATCCTGCGGCCCGGATACCCCGCGCGCATCCGGGGGAACCCGTGGGCGGGTGCGGCCGCCCGGAGCGTCGGAAGGCTGGACACGTGTCGTCTGGACCCCGATCCGCGGGGTCCAGGCGACCCGCGTCCGGCGTCACGCCGGGATGACGGTCACCGGCCGGTCGACTCCAGGAAGGGTCGTCACGCCGAACTGCAGGCGCGCGAGCTCCAGGGCGGTCCCTCGCGCGCCCGTAAGGTCCACGGCTGCCATGAGCACCCCGGCCCGGAGGCGACGCCTGCCGCGGCGGCCCCATCCCGGCCGCAGCCTCCACCTGCCGCTGTTCCACCTGGTGCGGCTGCGCCACCGGCGGGCGCCGTCGACCGTCGCCCTGCTGGCGGTCATGGGGCCGGGGCTGCTGGCCGGCCTGTCGGACGACGACCCGGCCGGGATCACCACCTACTCGGTGCTGGGCGCCGACTACGGCTACGAGCTGCTGTGGGTGCTGGCACTGTCGACGGTGGCGCTGATCGTCTTCCACGAGATCGCCGCGCGCACCGGTGTCGTCACCGGCCGCGGGCTGGCCGCCCTCGTCCGCGAGCGCTACGGCCACCGGGCCGCGCACGCGGCGCTGGCCGCGCTCGTCGTCGCCAACGTGGGCACGATCGGCGCCGAGTTCGCCGGCATCGCCGCGGGCATGGACCTGCTCGTCGGCGCGCCCCGCGGGCTGACGGTCCCGTTCTTCGCCGCCGCGATCGCGCTGCTCGTGCTGCGCGCGTCGTTCCACCGCGTCGAGCACGTGCTGCTCGCACTCAGCGCGGTGTTCATCACGTACGTCGCGGCCGGGCTCCTGGCGCATCCCGACTGGGGCGCCGCGGCGCACGGCCTGGTGGTGCCGGCGATCGACGGCACGCGCCGCGGCGTCTTCGACGCGGTGGCGACGCTGGGCACCACGCTCGCCCCGTGGGGGCTGGCGTTCATGCAGTCCTACGCGGTCGACAAGCGGCTGACGGTGGCCGACCTGCGCTACGAGCGGATCGACGTGGCCGCCGGCGCGGTGATGACCGGCGTCATCGGCTTCTTCATCGTCGTGGCGTGCGCGGCGACGCTGCACGCCGGCGGCGTTCGCGTCGACGATGCCGGCGACGCGGCGCAGGCGCTCGGGCCGCTCGTCGGCGACTTCGCCACGACCCTGTTCGGGCTCGGCTTCCTCGGCGCCGCGGTGCTGGCCGCGGCGATCGTCCCGCTGTCGACCGCCTACTCGGTCGCCGAGGGCCTCGGCCGGCCGGCGGGGATCGACCTCGCCGTCCGCCAGGCGCCGGCGTTCTACGGCGCCTATGCCGGGGCGGTGGTCGTCGGCGCCGGGCTCGTGCTGATCCCGGGTGTGCCCCTCGTCCCGGTGCTGGTCCTCTCCCAGGCGCTCAACGCCGTCCTGCTGCTCGCGGTGCTGCCGTTCCTGCGAGCGCTGGCCGCCGACCCGGTGGTGATGGGGGAGCAGCGCCTCGGCCGCGGGGAGCGTGCGTGGACGGCGCTGCTGCTGGGGCTCGTCGCTCTCTCCGTCGTCGCACTCGGCGTGCTCGTGGTCCTGGGCTGAGCGACCGGGGCGAGGGCACCACATGGGTGGGCGTGGAGCGCTGCGGCATTGACGATGCGATAGCCGATGCTGTTTGCTGTGCGGAAGTGCGCAATGACGGTGATCATGGTCCGGAGCGGCTCGCGCTCGACGAGGCTCACATCGAGCAGCTGCACCGCGGCCGCGTTGCCGACGCCGTTGTCGAGGTGCTCTCCGAGCGCGGCTATCCCGCGGTGACCGTGGCGGACATCGCCGCGCGCGCGACGATGTCGAGCCGGACCTTCTACCGCCTGTACGACAACAAGGCCGCCGCGTTCGCCGAGGTCCACCACCGGTTGCGGAAGCGCGCGCACCGTCGCATGCGGGCGGCGATGGCCTGCCACGAAGAGCCCCGCGATCAGGTCTGCGCCGCCCTGCAAGCCGTGCTCGCGTGCGTCGACGAGCACCCGGCGTGGGGGCGGGCGTTCGTGGCCGACGGACCGGCCTCCGACGGGTCGGCGGAGCCGCTGTACCTCGCCACGATCCAGGGCTGGCTCGACGAGGCCGCCGACCTGCTGCCCGAGCCCCGTGACATGACCCGCGCCGAGCAGGGCGCCGCGGTCTGCGGCATCCTCCGCGCGCGGCTGGCGACGGGCGGGCGACCCGCGTCCGACCTGTTGCCGGCGCTCAGCCGCCTGGTCGTCGGCGAGCGACTCGACGCGCTTCCGGCGACGGCGGACCGCGCCGCCCCGCCCGCGCCCGAGCTGACGTGGGATGCGCTCGTGCAGGCGCTGCTCGACCACGACGCCGCGAAGCTCGCCGCGCTCCAGCAGGAGGCCGAGGCCGCGCTGGACGGCCGGCGGCGCGGCGATGCCGCGAGAACCGCACCGCGGGATGAGGCCGAGCTGGCCGGCCTCGCGCACGCCGCCGCCGTCGGGCGCGTCGGCGGCGTGGCCGGCGTCCTGGCCCTGGCGGGCCACGGCACGGGCGACGGCCTACCGTCGCGGCAGGCGCTGCGCTGCCTGCGCTACGTCGCCGCCCATCCCGGCACGAGCGGGCGCGGCGTCCTCCACGGGCTCGGGTTCCGCAACGAGTCGCAGGTCAGCCGGCTGCTGAGCGGGCTGGCCGGGCGCGGCCTCGTCAACGGCAGCCACGCGCGCGGCGGCCCGCGGGCATGGACGGCGACCGCTGCCGGGGAGCAGCTGCTGCGCTCGCTGGCGCTCCCGGGCGCGACGGAGGACCCGGCGCCCGAGCTCGACCCCGCGTGATCGCGCCGCTCAGCCGGCGACGACGAACACCGCGCGCGCCCGGACGACTTCGCGGTCCCCGGCGCGCAGCGAGCAGTCGGCGAAGGCCAGCGTGCCGCCGACGCGGTCCACGCGGGCGCGGGCCTCGATCCAGTCGCCGGGCATCGCCGGCTTGAGGAAGTCGACGGTCAGGCTCACGGTCGCGCGCTCCTTGCCGTCGTCGGCGTCGGCCTGGATCGCCCGCCCGAGCGCGAAGTCGGCAAACGTGGACAGCAGCCCGCCCTGGACGGTGCCGCGATGGTTGGCGTGGCGCTCCTCGGCGCGCAGCCCGAGCACCAGCTCGCCGCCGTCCTCGCGGACGTGGACGGGGCCCACGTGCTTGAGGAACGGACCCTGGTTCTCGAAGGGGACGAAGCCGTCGGGAGCGTGCATCGGGCCGGTCCGTACCCTGCGGCGGCGGTGCGCCAGTCGCATGGGTACGCTGCGCGGGGCCCGTGCGTCCGGTCGTTCCTTCCATCACAGCGCTGCTGGCGGGGGCCGCGGCGCTGGTCGGCGCCTGCGGCGCCGCGTCGGAGCCGAGTCGCGATCACGCGACGGGGACCGCGGCCACCGCGGCCGCCGGCGCCGCGCGCGAGCACCGGCGCGCGCCGGCCGTGTGCGGCCGCCTTCGCGCCGTCGCCACCGGGACGCTGCAGGCGCCGGAGCTCACCGAGCTCTCGGGGTTGGCGCTGAGCCCCGACCAGCCGGGCGTGCTGTGGGCCCACAACGACTCCGGCGACCGACCGCGCGTCTTCGCGCTGGCGCCGGACGGCCGCGCGCTCGCCGTCCTCGACGTGCCCGGCGCGGAGGCCGTCGACTGGGAGGACCTGGCGATCGGCCCCGCATCGGCGGGCGCGCGACCGCGGGCCCTGTACCTCGCCGACACCGGCGACAACGCGTCCTCCCGCGCCGGGATCGACGTCTATCGCGTGCCCGAGCCGCGGCTGCCGGCCACCGGCGTGACCGCGCCGGCGACGCGCCTGCGGCTGCGGTACCCCGACGGCGCGCACGACGCCGAGACGCTGCTGGTGGAGCCGCGGACCGGCGAGCTGGCGATCGTCACGAAGCGCTTCGACGGCGCGTCGCGGGTCTATTCGGCGACGCCCGCCGCGGTCGCGCGCGCAGCCGCCGGGGCGGTGGTCACGCTCCGCCGCGGCGCGCTCCTGCCGCTGGGCACCGGCGGCCTGGCGACCGCCGGGGACGTCAGCGCCAACCGCCGCATCGTGGTCGTGCGGACGTACACGGCGCTGGTGGCCTGGCGCAAGGCGCCCGGCGCGACGCTGGCGGCGACGCTCCGGCGGCGGCCTTGCCGGGGCGTGGTCCCGCTCGCCGGGGAGGGCCAGGGCGAGTCGCTGGCGCTGACGCGCTCGGGCCGCGCGTTCTTCACCGCGCCGGAGGGCGCCGGCGCGACGATCCGGCGCTACGCGGCGCGCTGAGGCGCGGCGCGCGAGACTCCTGCGCCGATGCCCGACTCGCTCTCCGCTGCCGACGCCGTCCTCTTCGACCTCGACGGCGTGCTCGTCGACTCCCGTCACGCCTTCGCCACCTCGCTGAACGCCGCGCTCGCCGGCAACGGCCTCGAGGAGCGGCCGGCCGCCGAGCTGCACCGGTTCCTCGGGCCGCCGCTGGAGATGACGATGCGCGAGCTGGTCGGCGACGACCCGGCGCTGGTGGACTCGTGCGTCGCGGCCTACCGCGGCCGCCTCCGCGAGCACGGCCCGCGCGAGAGCCGGCCCTACGACGGCATCCCGGAGGTCGTCGCCATGCTCGCCAGCGCCATGCCGCTGGCGGTCGCCACCTCCAAGCCGCAGGCGCTCGCCGAGCCGCTGCTGGAGGCCTTCGGCCTGGCCGGCCACTTCGCGGTCATCGTCGGCCCGTCGATGGAGGCACGCGACGAGCCGAAGGCGGTGACGATCGAGCGCGCGCTCCGGCATCTGCCGGCGGGCGCGTCGCCGGTGATGGTCGGCGACCGGCGCTACGACGTCATCGGCGCGCGCGCCCACGGGCTTCCGTGCGCCGGCGCGCTGTGGGGCGTCGGAGGCGAGGAGGAGCTGCGCGAGGCCGGCGCCGCGGCGCTCGTGGCGGAGCCGCGCGACCTCGTGGCGCTGCTCGGCGCCTGAGTCGCCCGTCGGCTCACCTTCGACCAGAGCCCGAGGGTCGCCGCGCCGACCCTCGTGAGCTGCTCAGCGCTCAAGCGAACTTGCGCTTCGGGCTTGCTTTTGTGAACCGTGTGTGTTTATGGTCTGGACGGCGGGCGATGCTGAGCGAACAGGACTTCGCGAAGCTCAACGCCGTGCGAGGCATATGGCCTCTAGAGTCACAGCTACTGGAAAGGTCGTGTGATGGGTCGAGGAGCGAGGGCGGTTGCCGTGGCAGCCGCTGTCTCGAGTGCGCTGGGGGCCACAGCCGTGCCCGCAGGCGCGCTGGCCGCCACGTCGGACGGGCGGGTGTACGAGCAGGCCACTGCAGTGGACAAGAACGGAAGCGCCGGCTTCCGCCAGAACGGCGCCGTGGTGACCCCTGAGACCGGCACCGTCGGCTTTCCGCTGCTCGTGGCGCCGGACGGCAACCGGCTCCTCTACGCCTCCGAGGGCGCGTTCGCCGGTGGGATCGACGGCATCGGCAACGTGTACCAGGCAGACCGCGGTGACGGGGGATGGGCGACCACGGCGATCACGCCGCCCTCGCCGATGACGCATCCGACCCTGCTGCAGCTCGGCCGTCCGGATCTGTTCGACGCGACGCCCGATCTGGGCACCACGATGTTCTGGATCCGAAACTCTCCCGTCGTTAATCCGAGGAGCGTCCTGGAACGCCGGCTCCCTGACGGGTCGCTCCAGGCGGCATCGCTGGGCTCGCTCGGCACCACCGGCACCGGTGACGCGCTCTACGGCGGCGCGTCGACCGACCTGCGGCATGTGGTCTTTGCCTCGCTGAGCGCGATCGAGCCCGGGGCGGAGCCGGCGGCGGCGCTGGTCCAGCACACCCTCTACGAGCGGGACCTCGAGACCGGCACGACGCAGATCGTCGGCGTGCTGCCGGACGGCTCAGTTCCGGCGGGCGGGGCTTTCCTCGGCAACGGTGGCTACCACGTCCCGACGTACGACAACGTCGAGTCGCGGCACGCGGTGTCGGCCGATGGCTCCAGGGTCATCTTCATGAGCCCGGAGTCGGGGGACTTGCACGAGCTCTACGTGCGGGTGGACGGCAGCCGGACGATCCAGGTGTCCGCGTCGCAACGGGCCGCCGCGGGCGACGGCCCAACGGTGGGCGCGTGGTTCCAGGACGCAACCGCTGACGGCTCGATCATCTACTTCACCTCTGATGCGCAGCTGACGGACGACGACGACGACGACGCGATCGACCTCTACCGCTTCGTCGTCAACGCGGCGGGGACGGGCGGCACGCTCACGCGCATGTCGCCCGGCCTGGGCTCCGACGGCATGGTGGGGATGTCCGCCGACGGCCAGGTCGTCTACTTCGTCGCGCAGGGTGTGCTGGGAGGCTCGCCGGCGACCGCGGGGGCGCCGAACCTCTACGTCGACGACCACGGGACGCTCTCCTTCGTCGCGACCCTGAGCCCGTCCGACCACGTGCGCCTGGTCGACACGAAGCCCCGCTGGACCCCGACCAACGTGCCGGACATCGACTGGGCCCCGCAGGCCCGCGTGACACCGGACGGGCGGCACGTGCTGTTCCAGTCCTTCGCCGCGGTGACGGGCTTCGACGCCGGCGGCCACGCCGAGGTCTTCCGCTCCACGCTCGGAGGCGGCATCGACTGCCTCTCCTGCGGGCCGGCCCCGAGCGGGGACGCACGGCTGACCGATCCGTACTACACGCCCTCGGTCCGGCTGCCGCACAACCTCAGCGACGACGGCGCCACCGCGTACTTCGAGACGCCGGACCCCCTCGTCGCGCAGGACGTCAACGGGCAGTTCGACGTCTATCGCTGGCATGGCGGCGCGGTGACGCTCATCTCCGGCGGCACCGGGCCCCGGGAGTCCGGGTTCATCGACGCCAGCTCCGACCCCGTGGACCGCGACGTGTTCTTCCGCTCCTACGACCAGCTCGGCGCGAGCGACACCGACACGGCCGGCGACATCTACGACGCACGGGTCGGCGGCGGCTTCCCGGTGCCGCCGCCCGGGACCGCGCCGTGTCGCGGTGACGGCTGCCGTGCGATCGTGCCGGCTCCGCCTCCCCCGGCCGGGGGGACGCTGACGTACTTCGGAGCCGGCAATGCCAAGGCCGCGCCGCACGACGCCGACTCGGAGGCGACGCTGTCGGTGGCGCCGATCAAGCGCTCCGCCGTCCGCCGCTGGGCCCGCACCGGGCGTCTGCGGCTCGAGGTCCGTGTGTCGGACGCGGGACGCCTCGCCGTCACCGCCAAGGCGCCGTTGCGCCGCTATCACCGCGCGCGAGTCGTGGCGCATGCCGTGCGGCATCCGCACGGCGGCACGACCACCGTCACGCTGCGGCTGCGCCACCGGGCGCGCGTGGCGCTGCGGCGCGGCCATCGGCTGCGGACGACCGTGACCGTGCGGCACGCCGCGGTGAGCAAGCCGCTGGTGGCCACCGTCGTCCTCCCGTCCAGCAACCACAAGGAGCAGCGCTGATGTCCGCGCGCCGGTTCGTCCTTCCCGCCCGCGGGCGGCTGCATCGTGGCCTCGCCATCCTGGCGATGGCGCTGGTGTCGGCGGTGGCGTGGAGCGCCACCGCCAGCGCCAAGGTTAGCCTGCAGACCTTCTCGGTCGAGCTGACCGGGCCCCAGGCGCAGGTGGCCGGTGGCCATCCGGATCTCACCACGACGTTCATGGTCACCAACGACCCCACGGCAGGGCCGTACGGGAACCCGTGGCCAGCCGAAGACGTCCGAGACGTGACGGTCGATCTGCCCGCAGGTTTCGTCGGCAGCGCCGTTGCGGCCCCTCAGTGCACGTATCCCGACCTGACGCATCTGCGCTGCAGCGCCGACAGCCAGGTCGGCATCGTCGGCATCATCTTCGACGCGGCCGGACACTCATCGCCGGTCGGTATCTACAACATGGTGCCGTCGGCGGGACACACGGCGGAGTTCGGGTTCAACGTCCAGGGCCAGGCGTCCAACGTCGGCGTCGTCAGCGTGCGTTCCGATGGCGACTACGGGCTGCGGGTGACCATGAAGGGGATCACCTCGCAGGTCATCCCGACCTACGGCGCGAAGGTGACCCTGTGGGGCGTGCCTGCCGACCCAGTGCACGACGCTGAGCGCTACGCCGGCTTCCCGCCGGCCCCGGGTGCGTCCAGCGGCGCTCCGCGCGTGGCGTACATCACCAACCCATCCGTCTGCGGCACGCCGTTCCAGGCGTCGATCGTGGTCAACTCCTATCAGGACCCGACCCACGACACGCACCAGACGGCCGATATCCCGGCGATGAGCGGGTGCGGCGACCAGCAGTCGCACCCGAAGATGACCGTCCGCGCGGAGGCCACGACCTCGGCGACACCGTCCGGGATGCTGGTCGACCTCGACGTCCCGCAGGCCGACAACCCCGGTGCGGTGGCGACGCCCCCGGTCAAGGACGTCAGCCTGACGTTCCCCTGGGGCGTGTCGATCTCGGCCGCCGCGGCTTCCGGCCTGCAGGGCTGCACCGATGATCAGGTCGGCATCGGCAGCGCCGGTGCGCCGGCGTGCCCGGACGCGTCGAAGATCGGCAGCGTGCAGATCGACACGCCGCTGCTGCCGGAGGCGCTCAAGGGCGACGTCTACCTCGGCGCCCCGAAGTCCAACGACGCGCAGTCCGGGAACATGTTCCGGATCCTGCTGACCGCCGAGGGCTCCGGTGTGCGCCTCAAGCTCCCGGGCAGCATCACCCCGGACCCGGCGACCGGGCAGCTCACCGCCGCGTTCCGCGACGAGCCGCAGCTGCAGTTCAGCCACCTGGCGCTCCGCCTCGACGGCGGTCCGCATGCGGTGCTGACGCTCCCCGAGGCCTGTGGCACGGCGACCTCGTCGGCCACCGTCACCGACTGGGGCGGACGCAGCACCACGAGCACGAGCGCGTTCGACGTCACCAGCTGTCCGGGTGCCGGGACGTTCGGCCCGACCCTCGCGGCCGGATCGGTCAACCCGGCGGCCGGGGCGAGCTCGCCGTTCACGCTGACGTTCGGCCGTCCGGCTGGGCAGGTGTGGCTCGGCAAGCTCGTGGCCACGCTGCCGCCGGGCCTCATGGCCGAGGTGGCCGGGGTGCCGCTGTGCGCTGACGCGCAGGCCGCTGCGGGCACGTGCTCGGCCGACACCCGTGTCGGGCGCGTCGACGTCCTCGCGGGCGACGGCAGCGACCCGCTCCCGCTCGCCGGCCAGGTGTACCTCACGGGCCCCTATCACGGAGCGCCGTTCGGGCTGTCGATCGTCATCCCGGCGATGGCCGGTCCCTACAACCTCGGCACGGTCGTCGTCCGCGCCGCGGTCTCGGTCGATCCGCACGACGCGCATCTGCGGGTCGTCAGCGACGACATCCCGACGATGCTCCAGGGCGTGCCGTTCCGGCTGCGCTCGGTCAGCGTCACGATCGACCGCGGCGGGTTCATGGTGAACCCGACCAGCTGCGATCCGATGCAGGTCCTTGCGACCATCTCGAGCGTCGCGGGCACCGCGGTCGACACGGCCAACCGGTACCAGGTGGGCAGCTGCCAGGCGCTGCCGTTCGCACCGCGGATCCGGATGACCACCGACGGCACGGTCGAGAAGAACGCCGACGCGTCGCTGCACGTCTCGATCGAGCAGTCGTCGCCGTCGGCCAACCTCCGCACCGTGCGGGTCACCCTGCCGGAGCACATGGGTCCGCGGCTGAGCACGCTGAACCAGGCGTGTGCCGAGAACGACTACGTCGCCGGCACGTGCGGGCCCGGGTCGGCGATCGGCCAGGCGTCGGTGTCCACACCGATCCTGCCGGTGCCGTTGACCGGCCCCGTCCACCTGGTGGCTCGCAAGGGCCAGCTGCCGCTGATGATGGTCGACCTGGCCGGCCAGGGGATCAACATCCAGCTCAAGGGCGATGTCTCGTTCGCGGGCTCGCGGCTGGTGGCCACGTTCGACGGGATCCCCGATGTGCCGATCTCGCGGTTCGACATGGACCTGCCCAAGGGGGCGGGCTCGGCCCTGACGTCCGACGCCCGTCTGTGCGATCAGCGGCTCGAGGCTCCGACCTCGGCCGTGGGCCAGAGCGGCGTCACCGACGACCAGGACGTGCGGGTCACCGCGACCGGCTGCAAGGTCCACATCGCCAGGGCGTCGCGCAAGGGCGCGGCGTCGCGCCTGACGCTGTCGGGCGTGGAGCACACGGCGCTCACCGTCCGCGGTGGCCGCCTGGTCCGGCCGGTGAAGCGCTCGGTTCGCCGCAGCCACATCGCGCACGTGACCGTGCGGCTGACCGGCAAGGGCCGCCGGGTCTACGCGAAGCACCACGACAAGCTCCGCGTCAGGGTCCACGTCACGGCCGAGCTCGCCGACGGCAGCACGCAGAAGACGGCGCGCTGGGTGACGTTCCGCCCGGCCAAGCGCGGCCAGTTCCAGACGAGCTAGCCGCCACCGGCGTCTTCGGGCGCCGGAGCAGTCCATCCGGAGGCCCGCGTTCGCCCGAACGCGGGCCTCCGGCGCGAGCGGGCAGAGGCCCGGTCGCTCCGTCGTGCGCGGGCGCGCCTCCGTCGTTCTCAGGCCGGGGCAGGCCGCGGCTCACCTCAACGCAAGGAGTCAGATCAGCATGCAGAAGATCGCGCGAACGGCTGCAGTCGTGTTGCTGCTGTCGCTCGTCGGCGTCGCCTCGGCGTCGGCCACCACGGTCAGCCCGAGCGGCTCGGGCACCGCGTACACGATGACCAACTCCGGCAACGTCGTCATCAAGGACCCGGCTGGCACGGCCATGTCGTGTACGTCCTCGTCGCTGACCGGGACGACCACGTCGAGCGGCGCGCTCACGTTCTCCTCCGAGAGCTTCGGCGGCACCTGCACCGGCGCGGGCTTCAACTGGACGATCACCACCAGCGGCACGTGGACCGGCACGCTGACCTATGACGCCAGCGGAAACCACAAGTTCCAGATCACCGTGCCGGCAGGCGGGATGCACTTCTCCAACGGGTTCGGCTGCACCTATGACGTGAGCGGGACGACCAGCGCGTGGAACGGCACGAGCGGGGGCAAGTACGTGAACACCGGCAACCTGACGCTCCTCAACGCCGGCGGGCTGTCGGTCAGCAACGTGTCGTTCGGGTGCTTCGGCACCGTGGCCACCGGGCCGGGCGAGACGCTGTCTGCGACCTACACGGTGTCGCCCGTCGCGACCGTCAGCCCGTAGGGGCAAGAGGGAAGGCTGCGCGCGTCGGGTGAGGGTCTGCCCGGCGCCACGCGGGAAGCCTCGCCGAGAACCAGCCGCTGTCGGACCTGGAGGCCCGCGCCGACGAGGGCGCGGGCCTCCGGCGCGTTCGGAGTCCTAGGCTGACCGGCCTCCATGTTCTCCTGACCGTTCTCTGTCGGTTGAGCGGGGTGTTCTCGTTTCGGCTCAGGCTCCGAAGTCGAGTCACGTCGCAGCACGTGGTTGACTGCAGCTTGTCGGTGACGACGGGCGCTGCTCAGGCGGGGATGCGCGCGTTGACCTCGTTCTGATCCTTGGCGAACCGTGCTCTGGCTCTATGGTTGGCCTGAGGACCTGACGCATCGATTCTCGGACAGGGAGCGACGGGAGACCAACCACCACGGCTGCGACTATCGCCGGCTCGCAGCGGCGCCGCGGCTCCAGAAAGCACGGACAGTACGCCGGCCTCGGCCATCGTGGCGCCCCGACCCGCGCGGCGCCGCCAGATGAGCCCCGCTGAGCTGCGCCTGTCGGCACAACTCGGAGGCCGCTCCATCTGAGCCGGAGGTCGCAGCGCCCTGACGGTAACCGCGCGGTGCACCTCGTCCGGCCTCCTTGCGGCGGCGATCGACGACCCTCGGCCGGCCAGCTGCACGGGAGTCTGCGCTGGTGCATGTGGAGATCCCGCGGAGCTGCCGGTCAGGCACGTCGCGCAGGGTGGGCTGAGCCGGCGCTTAAACGACATGGCCGGGGAGCATGCGCTCCCCGGCCACGAACCTGCGTCGTGCTGCTGGGTGCTACGAGCTGACCGTGGCGGTCGGGTTCAGCGTGTAGGTCCCGCTGAACGTCGCGCCGGGGCCGCTGGCGACGGCGCCGAAGCAGCCGAACGCCACGTTGCTGACCGACAGGCCGCTCGCGTTGGTCAGCGTCGCCGTGCCGCTGTTGACGTACTTGCCACCGCTCGTGCCGTTCCAGGCGCTCGTCGTGCCCTGGACGTCGAAGGTGCAGCCGAAGCCGTTCGACAGGTGCGCCCCCGCGGTCGGGACGGTGATCTGGAACTTGTGGTTCCCGCCGGCGTCGTACGTCACCGAGCCGGTCCAGGTGCCGCTCGTCGACACCGTCCAGTTGAAGCCGGCGCCCGAGCAGGTGCCGCCGAAGCTCTCCGAGGAGAACGTGAACGCGCCGCTCGACGAGGTCGTGCCGGTGAGGGTCGAGCTCGTGCAGCTGATGGACGTGCCGGCGGAGTCCTTGAAGACCGTGCTGCCACTATTGGTGGCGGTGTACACGTTCCCCGAGCCGCTCGGGCTGACGGTGGTGGCCGACGCCGAGGCGACGCCGACGAGCGAGATGGCGAGCATGGCCACGGCGAAGAGCGCGCGGCGGATCTTGTGAGACATCTGGTGTCCTTTGATCGATGTGAGTGATGCGCCCGCACCGAGTGCCGGCGCCTCCTACGGTCCTGCCTGGCCTGCCAGGGGCAGGCAGTGGTGGTGTGCCTCGATGCCCTCC
Source organism: Baekduia sp. (assembly GCA_035765735.1). Classification (GTDB taxonomy): domain Bacteria; phylum Actinomycetota; class Thermoleophilia; order Solirubrobacterales; family Solirubrobacteraceae; genus Baekduia. The sequence continues at coordinate 86,921 of DASTWY010000068.1, forward strand.
CTTCGTCCGGCCGTCGCGCGCCGGCTGCCTCCGGCTGCGCTCACGGATCGATCGGAACGCCGCTGAGATAACCACACCGTAGGGTCCGAAGTCAAGCATGTTTTTGAGACCGGGCATTTGCATGTGTCCAGACATGCGAACGGCGTGCCCAGCTGGCTGGGCACGCCGTGCGATTGCTGCCGTGCAGCGTCTCTGATGAAGGTCTACGACTTCTTCGCGCGAGCCCCGGTGGTGGTTCGCGCGCGCGAGCCGGTCGAGCGGCTCGTCGTCCGCGAGCCCGAGGCCGACGAGCGCGTGCGCGTCGCTGCGGAGGCCCGGCGGGCCTTGCCCGTGGTGGCGGTGGTGCGCCGGCGCGGCGTCGCCGGCTTCTCCGCCGGCGGCTTGCGCTCCTTCGCCGGGATCTCCTCCTTGACGACCTGCTTGGTCAGCTGCGGGATCAGCCGCTGCAGGAACGTCGCCATCCGCTCCTCCTGACGGCGGAACTCCTTGGCGAGCTTCGCCGTGTCGACGTCGCCGAGGGCGTCGGCCAGCTGCTCGATGGCCAAGTAGTTGCCGATCTCCTCGAACTCGTTGAACAGCTCCGTCTTGGCGTTCTTCAGCAGCTTCTCCGCCTCGCCGGTGCCCCGGAGCATGTGCACCGGGCCCTTCGCCATCGCGGCGCCCTTCTTAGCGGCACCCATCGCCTTGCCCGCGACGTCGGCGGCGACGTCGGGCCCGGGGAGGTTCAGCGCCTCGGCCTTGCCGCCCAGCGCCTTGATGCGCCGCTCGAGGCCCTTGGCCTGCTGCTGGGTCTCCTTGAGGTGCTCGCGCAGCCGCTTCTTGTAGGCGTCGCGCGTCGTCATCGAGATGTGCGCCTTGAGCGCCGTCTCGAGCTCCTTCTCCTTGCCGTAGGCCTCGTTGAGGTACTGGATCAGCTTCGCTTCGCGGGCGGTCGGCTCGGCGGCCATGGGGCAGGGCTCCTCCTCGGTGGGATCCGTACGCCGACGACTGTTCCCCACGGGCAGGTCGTCTACACTGCCGGAGAACCCTGGTGGGCGTAGCTCAGCTGGTAGAGCTCCTGGTTGTGGTCCAGGCGGTCGGGGGTTCGAGTCCCCTCGCTCACCCTCCATCTGCCCCGACGACGGCGCGTCGGCGGGTGCTCCGCTTCAGCGCCTGACGGTGCTGCTGCGGCTGGTGTGCGGCGCCCCGGCGCGTTCCCGCGCCCGCCTGATCGCTTCGTCGAAGACGGAGATCCACTGGTCGGCGTGTCGGTCGATCGACTGGGTCCTGGCCCACGCAGCCGCGCGGCGGCGCAGGCGCAGTCGGAGCATCCGGGACCGGATGAGCCGGTCGAGTGCCTGCTCCCACTCGCCGTCGTCGACGAGCAGGCCGCCCTGACGCTCGCCGAGGCCGACGTACGGGCCGCGGTTCGATGCGATCCACGGGGTTCCGACCGCGGCGTACTCCTTGACCTTGACGTTCGAGCGCAGATAGCTCATGGGGATGTCGGCGATCGGCGCGATCCCGATGTCGAGGCCGCGGAGGACGTTGTGCAGCTCGGCGTGCGGCACCAGCCGGTGGCGGAAGTACCGGCCTTCGTCGAGATCTCGCAGCGCGAGCCCGACGGAGACGACCTGCACGCGATCGTGCCGGGCCATCACCCGCCGCAGGACGTCGTGGATGCCGAGCGCATTGGCATCCGCCTCGTGCTCGTGGCCTGCCACCCAGCCGATCACGAGCCCTTCGTGAAGCCGGATGGCGCGTGAGTACTGCTCGGAGCCGAGGTAGTTCTCGATCGGCCGGACGCACGCCGCGCCGGCGCGGCGGTACACCTCGGCGAGCATCTCGCTCGTCGTCGTCACGACGTCCGCACGGCGGAGCATCATCATCTGGAGCACGAAGTCGCGCTCTGCGCCGTAGCTGCTGTATCCAACGCGGCGCTTGCTGGCCGGTGGGGCGCGGCGCAGGTCGTCGTCGTTGTCCCACGTGAGCGCGATCCCCCGGGCGCGCAGCTGGTCGGTGTGGTGACGGACGACCACGTCCGCGCGGCGGTAGACGTGCACGACGTCGCAGTGATGCAGAGGCCGTGGGTCGAGCGTGCCATCGGGCTGCTGGACGACGACCTCCACCTCGTGGCCGCGCTTCCGCAGCGCCTCGGCTGGCCTCAGGGCCCGGTAGGCGATGTTGAAGACGTCGTGGTTGACGATCATGCCGATGCGCATCGAGTCCCTCGCGATCGCGGCCAGCGGACCGCGATTGTGCACTCCGGCTCAGCGCTGTGCAAGGCCCACCACCTCATCGAGGGATGCGGCGGGAGCCGGGCCTCCGTCCGCCGCGACCTCGACGGGGAGGGGAGTCGTGCTACTGAGGTGCCCGTCACCGCACGCCGGCGGCGACCTCGTGGCGCACCTCGCCGGCCCCGCCGAACGCCACCAGCCCCTCCGCCCGCCGGCGCAGCTGCTGCAGCTGGCGCACCTGCATGATCACGTGGGCGGGGTGCCAGAACGCGAGGTCGAGCGGGCGCGTCAGCAGGCGCGGCGCGCTCGCCGCGCCGCTGCGCACGAGCACGCGCGTGCCGCCGTCCGGCTGCGGGTCGAGGAAGAACTCCCACCGCGCGTCGACGAACGCCCGCGGTCGCGGGCCGCCGGAGTCGTGCGAGCGCCCGCGGAGGTCGTTCAGCGACCGCAGCACGAGCGAGTGCGGCGGCTGCGCGTGGGCGACCTCGAACCAGGTGCGCCCGGGCACGCTGACGATCCGGTCGCCCTCGGCGACGTGGATCCACTCCGGGTGCAGCTGGTCGTCGCTGGGGATCCCGGCGCGATCCAGCCGGTCCCACGAGTACCACCCGGCGCGCTCGAACCCCATCTGCGCCAGCCACGGGTAGATCGCCGCCGGCGGCGCGTGGATCGTCGCCGCCATCGTCGTGACGTCGCGCTCGCCGGGGATCAGCCCGTCGCCGGGCAGCGGGCGGATGCGCTCGTCGATCGTCGCGCCCCAGTGGCGCAGCGGCGAGCGGGCGGCCAGCGCGGCGAGGGCGGCGGCGGTCAGGACGAGGCGGGCGCGGGACATGGCCCGACGCTACGGCCGCGCCGGGCTCCCGCCATCCGGGCAGGCGCGCGCGCCGGCCGCGGGTTTTCCGCAGCCGGCGCGACGGCTCGGGCTCAGGAGGGGAAGTTGAGCCGCGCGCGCTCCTGGGCGCCCGACTCCTGCGGCCAGCGGCTCGTGATGGCCTTCGCGCGCGTGTAGAACCGAACGCCCTCGGGGCCGTGGACGTGCATGTCGCCGAACAGCGAGTCCTTCCAGCCGCCGAACGAGTGGAAGGCCATCGGCACCGGGATCGGGATGTTGATGCCGACCATGCCGACCTCGATCTCGCGGCCGAAGCGGCGCGCGGCACGGCCGCTGGAGGTGAAGATCGACGTGCCGTTGGCGAACGAGCCCCGGTTGATCAGCGCGATCGCCTCGTCGAGCGAGTCGGCGCGGACGACCACCAGCACGGGGCCGAAGACCTCGTCGCGGTAGATCTCCATGTCGGTCGTGACGTGGTCGAAGAGCGTCGGGCCGATGAAGAACCCGTCGCCGTCGACCTCCAGCTCGCGGCCGTCGACGACGACCTCCGCACCCGCCTCGGCGGCGCGGTCGATGTAGCCGGTGATCCGCTCACGGGCCTCGGCGGTCACCACCGGGCCCATCTCGGACTCGGGGTCGAGGCCACTGCCGACGCGGATCTCCCGCGCCTTGGCGGCGACGCGCTCGACGATCTCGTCGCCCGCCTCGCCGACCGCGACGGCGACCGAGATGGCCATGCAGCGCTGGCCGGCCGAGCCGAAGCCCGCCGACACGAGCTGGGTGGCGGCGAAGTCGAGGTCGGCGTCCGGCAGGACGATCGCGTGGTTCTTGGCGCCGCCGAGGGCCTGCACGCGCTTGCCCGACTCGCTGGCACGGCCGTGGACGTACCGGGCGATCGGCGTGGAGCCGACGAACGAGACGGCGGCGATGTCCGGGTGGTCGAGGATCGCGTCGACGGCGACCTTGTCGCCGTGCACGACGTTGAAGACGCCGTCGGGCAGGCCCGCCTGGGCGTAGAGCTCGGCGATCAGCAGCGACGCGGACGGGTCGCGCTCGGACGGCTTGAGGACGAACGTGTTGCCGGTGGCGATGGCCATCGGGTGCATCCACATCGGGACCATCGCCGGGAAGTTGAACGGCGTGATGCCGGCGCACACGCCGAGCGGCTGGCGGAACGACCACGCGTCGACGTCGCTGGAGACCTGCTCGGAGAACTCGCCCTTGAGCAGCTCCGGAATGCCGCACGCGTACTCGACGACCTCCATGCCGCGGGTGATCTCGCCCTTGGCGTCGTCGACGACCTTGCCGTGCTCGGAGGCGATGATGCGCGCCAGCTCGTCGAGGTGCTCCTCGAGCAGGTCGCGGAAGCGGAACATCACGCGGGCGCGCTTGACGACCGACGTGTCGCGCCAGGCCGGGAACGCGGCGCGGGCCGCCTGGACCGCGGCGTCGATGTCCGCCTGCTCGGCGAGCAGGACCTCCGCCTGCTGCTCACCGGTGGCCGGGTCGTAGACCGGGGCGGTGCGGGTGGAGGCCCCGCGGGTGGCGACGCCGCCGATGCGGTGCTCGATCGTCTTCAGCTGCAGCGTGCTCATCGCTCTCTAGCTTCGCGCACCGAGGGCCGACGTTCCGGCGCGGTGAGGGCGTGGTGGCTGTACGGAGCGGCGCGGATGGTGGCCCAGCGATCGAAGAAGGATCGGATGCCGATATATTGGCTGTCGTGATCGACCAGCCGCCCGCGCACCGACCCCTCGCCGACTTCACCGCCACCCGCGACCTGGTGCGCCACGTCCTGCTGGCGTGCCTCGTCGGCGGCGCGGTCGCCGTGCTCGCGCTCGGCCTGCTCGACCTCATCGCGGTGCTGACGCACCTGCTCTACAGCGGTCGCCTGAGCACGAAGACGTCCTCGCCGGACACGGCGCCGCTCGGCGTGCTCAGCGCGCTGATCCCCGTCGTCGGCGGCCTGGCCGTGGGGCTCATGGCGCGGTTCGGCTCGGAGCGCATCCGCGGCCACGGCATCCCGGAGGCGATGGAGACGATCCTCCTGCGCGGCAGCCGCATGGAGCCCCGGCTGGCGGTGCTCAAGCCGCTGTCGAGCGCGATCAGCATCGGCTCCGGCGGCCCGTTCGGCGCCGAGGGGCCGATCATCGTCACCGGCGGGGCGGTGGGCAGCATCGCCGGCCAGATGCTGCACCTGACCGCGGCCGAGCGGCGCGCGCTGCTCGTCGCCGGCGCGGCGGGCGGCATGACGGCCGTCTTCGGCACGCCGCTGGCCGGGGTGCTGCTGGCGATCGAGCTGCTGCTGTTCGAGTGGCGCCCGCGCTCGGTCGTGCCGGTCGCGGCGGCCGCCGCCTGCGCTGCCGTGGTCCGGCAGGTGCTCGCCGCCCACGGGCTGCTGCCCGGCGTGCCGCTGTTCGAGCTGTCGCCCGAGGCGCTGAGCACGATGCCCGCCACGACGATGGCGGCCGGCGCCGTGGTCATCGGCCTGGCCTGCGGCGCGTTGGCCTGGGCGATGACGCGCTGCGTCTACCTGGCGGAGGACCTGTTCGCCAAGCTGCCGTTGCACTGGTCGTGGTGGCCGGCGCTGGGCGGCCTCGTCGTCGGCATCGGCGGGCTGGTCGAGCCGCGCGTGCTCGGCGTCGGCTACGGCACGATCGGCGACGAGCTGGCGGGGCGGCTGGCGCTCGGCGTGCTGGTCGCGGTGCTCGTGACGAAGCTCATCGTGTGGGCGGTCGCGCTGGGGTCGAACACCAGCGGCGGGATCCTCGCGCCGCTGCTCATGCTCGGCGCCGCCGCCGGCGGCATCCTCGGCCATGTGCTGCCCGACGCGCCGCCCGGCAGCTACGCGCTGCTCGGCCTCGCCGCCGCGATGGCGGGGGTCATGCGCTCGCCGATCACCAGCATCGTCTTCGCCGTCGAGCTGACCCACGACGTCGACGCCGTCGTCCCCCTCGTGGTGGCGTGCGGCGTGGCGCACCTGGCGAGCGTGCTGACGCTGCCGCGCTCGATCCTCACCGAGAAGATCGCCCGCCGCGGCTACCACGTCAGCCGCGAGTACGCCGTCGACCCGCTCGAAGCGCTGTTCGTCCGTGACGTGATGGAAACCGATGTCGTGACCATCGCACCCGGCGCCGACGCCGGCTCGCTCTACGCCCGGCTGCCCGAGGGCAGCGACGCGCGCCGGCAGCGGCTCTATCCGGTGGTGGGGGCGAGCGACGGCCTGCTCGGCGTGGTGCCGTTCTCGGCGCTGCTGGCCTCCCGCGACGACCCCGAGGTGCGCGTCGCCGACCTCGCCCGGCTGCCGGCGGTCGCGCGCCCGGAGGAGACCCTGCGGCAGGCCGCCGACCGCATGGTGGCCGAGGGCCACGGGGTCCTGCCGGTGGTCGACGGGCCGGACGGGACGCGGCTCGTCGGCCTGGTCACGCAGTTCGACCTGCTGCGCGCCCACGAGCGCGTCCTGGTGGAGGAGCGCCACCGCGCGCGGCCGCTGGTGCCGCACCGGCTGCGCGGCCTGCGGCCGGCGCGGGAGACCGCGCGATGAGCGCGCCCAGCGACGCCGACTACGAGCGGCTGCTCGGGTTCCGCACCGAGCTCCGCCGCTTCGTGCTGTGGAGCGAGACGGCCGCGCGCGACGCCGGGCTCACGCCGGCGCTGCACCAGCTGCTGCTCGCCGTTCGCGGACAGCAGGCGGCCGGCGACGCGACGGTCGGCTCGGTCGCCGAGGCGCTGCTCGTCCGCCACCACACCGCCGTCGAGCTCGCGCAGCGCGCCGAGGAGCGCGGGCTGATCGTGCGGGCCAAGCACGACGACGACCATCGCCGCGTCCACCTGACCCTCACCGAGCTCGGCGCCGCGCGGCTCGACGAGCTGAGCCGCGAGCACCTGGAGCGGATCGGGCCGCTCGCGCAGCGGCTCGGCGTGCTCTCGGCGGTCTGACGCGTCAGGCGGGGCGCCGCCGCGCCGCCGGCTCGAGGTCGGGGTTCTGCCAGCCGCCGTCGACGGGGTTGACGTTGACGCCGGGCGGGACGATCTCGTCGATGCGATCGAGGATCGCGTCGTCGAGCTGCACGTCGGCGGCGCCGAGCTGGGACTCGAGCTGCTCCATCGTCCGCGGGCCGATGATCGCGGAGGTCACCGCGGGGTGGCGGATGACGAACGCGAGCGCCAGGTGGATGAGCGAGATCCCGGACTCGTCGGCGAGCTGCCCGAGCGCGTCGGCGGCGTCGAGCTTGCGCTGGTTGGCGGGGTTGGAGAGGTCGTAGCGCTGGGGCAGGCGCTGCGCGCGCGTCGAGGTCGGCGCCTCGGCGCCCTTGCGCCACTTGCCCGACAGCCAGCCGCCGGCCAGCGGGCTCCACGGGATGACGCCCATCCCGTGCCGCCGGCAGGTGGGCAGGACGTCGTGCTCCACGCCGCGCACGAGCAGCGAGTACGGCGGCTGCTCGCAGACGAACCGCTCGCGGCCGCGGTCGCGCGCGACCCACTGCGCCTCGACGATCTGCGACGGCGGGAACGTCGACGAGCCGATGTAGCGGACCTTGCCCTGGCGCACGAGGTCGGTCAGCGTGCCGAGCGTCTCGTCGATGTCGGTGTCCGGCTCGGGACGGTGGATCTGGTACAGGTCGATGTAGTCGGTCTGCAACCGCCGCAGCGAGTCCTCGACCTCGCGGGTGATCCAGCGGCGCGAGTTGCCGAACTGGTTCGGGTCGTCGCCCATCGTCCCGTGGACCTTGGTCGCGAGGACCACGTGCTCGCGGCGGCCGCCGGCCAGCGCCTTGCCGACTATCTGCTCCGACTCGCCGCGGGAGTACACGTCGGCGGTGTCGATGAAGTTGATGCCGGCGTCCAGGGCCCGGTGGATGATCCGGATCGACTCGTCGTGGTCGGGGTTGCCCCAGGCGCCGAACATCATCGCTCCGAGGCAGAGCGGGCTGACCTGGACGCCGGTGCGGCCGAGCGGGCGGTGGTCCATGCCGCCGGGCCTACCCGCTGGCGACGCCGCGAACCGGCGCGGGGTTCGTGGCGCCGGCGCCGGCTCGCGGGCGCGGGCGCCGACGCGGGCGCGGGCGCGGGCCCCCTGGGGCGCGGGCGCGTTTGCGGTCATCACGTCCGCAACGGCGCCCGGGCCTGTGACAGGAGTGCGGAGACGGTGGGGGTGATGGCTCGACCTCGCTGCGGGCGCGTTTGCGGTCATGACGACCGTCGGGACGCCCGCGGCGCCTCGGGCGCACCCCCACCTCGGGCGCGGGCGCGTTTGCGGACCTCACGTCCGCAACGGCGCCCGGGCCTGTGACAGGAGTGCGGAGACGGTGGGGGTGATGGCTCGACCTCGCTGCGGGCGCGTTTGCGGTCATTACGACCGTCGGGACGCCCGCGGCGCCTCGGGCGCACCCGCCACCTGGGGCGCCCGGGCATGTGACAGGAGTGCGGAGACGGCGGCGGCGACCTGGCCCGGCTCGTAGCGCACCTGGTCCCAGGTGAACCGCACGACGCGGTGGCCGGCGAGGGTCAGCAGCTGGTCGCGCGCGCGGTCGGCGGCGAACTGCGCCGGCGTCATGTGCCACTCGAACCCGTCCGTCTCGATGACGAGGCGGGCCGCGGGCCACGCGAAGTCGACGCGCTCGCCCTCGACGTGCCCATTGACCATCGGCCGCGGGATCCCGTGGTCGTCGCAGAGCTGGAGGAAGCGCGTCTCCATCCGGCTGCGCAGATCCTCGGTGCCGCGGCCGTGCATCCGCACGATCATGGCCGTCGTTTCGCGGACGCCGCGATGGGTGGGGTGGCGGTCGACCACCGCGACGAGCTTCCGGAGGTCGAAGCGGCGCCGCCGCGACGCGCTGCGGACGAGCTGCTCGAGCTCGCGGCCGGGCAGGACGACGGCGAGGTCGAGGAGCGTGCGCTCCACGGTCGTGGTCGGGATGCCGCCGTGGACGCCGGCGTCTGCCGGGTCGAAGAGCTCCGGGCGGTGGATCCGGACGCCGGCGCGGCGAACGCGGCCGGCCCGCCCCGGCAGCGTCACGTGGATCCGGCTGCCCTCCGGCGGCCGCAGCCCCCAGTTGGCGGCGGCGTGGTGGTGGCTGAGGACGGCGCCACGGCCGACCGCGAGCACGGCGGCCATCCAACGGCCCTCCGGGCGCAGCCGGTCGTGCCCGAGCGCGTACACCCCGCGGTGGAGGCTCAGCAGGCGTCCGCTGCGCAGGCGGATGTCGATGAGATCGCGTGAGATGCCCGCGGCGAGCAGCTGCGAGCGGGCCACGACACCGTGTTGGCGCCGAGCAAGTTCACCAATGACACGGTCGCGGGCGTGTTGACGGTCCATGTGACCGTAGAGGCGCCCGGGCCGACGAGTGCTCCCCCCGCCGCTGGGACGCGGGCGTGTTTGCGGTCCCTTGGACCGCAAGGGCGCCCGGGCCCGGCCCGCCCCCGCGCCCGCTTACCGCGCGGCGCGCGTGGAGATCACTGCCGTGTGACCGCCACCGCCCAGCCGGTCCCCGACCTCGAGCCCGCCATCCAGGCGCTCGGGCGCCGGCTGGCGGACCTCTCGGCGCGGCGGCGGCACCCCGTCGCGCGGGCCGAGGACCGCTTCACCGCGATGCTCGCCGCCGAGCCGGATCTCCGGGCCGCCCTGTTCCGCTTCGTCGACGTCCGGCCGGCCTGCGCCGACGAGGCCGACGTCGCCCGCCACCTCGCCGAGCTGCTGGCCACGGCGCCCGGCTCGGCCGCCCAGCGCGCCGCCGCGCTCGCGGGGCGCCCACTGGGCCGTACCGCTCTCGCGCGCCTCGCGTCGGCGGCCGTGACGCGCATGGCGCACCGCTTCATCGTCGGCCAGGACCCGGCGGCGGCCCTGCCGAAGGTGACCTCGCTCTGGACGCGCGGGATCGCCACCACCGTCGACCTCCTCGGCGAGGCGACGGTCACCGAGGCCGAGGCCGACCGCTACGCGCGCCGCTGCGCCGAGGCGCTGCGCACGCTGCACGACGCCGCGCGCGGCTGGCCGGCGCGCCCGCTGCTGGAGGCCGACGCCGCCGGCCCGATCCCGCGCGCGAACCTCTCGGTCAAGGTCTCGGCGCTCACGCCGGTGCTGCGGCCGCTGGCGCCCGAGCGCGGCATCGCCGACGCCCGCGAGCGGCTGCGGCGCCTCCTGCGCCTCGCGCGCGACCTCGGCGCGCACCTGCACGTCGACATGGAGACCTTCGACAGCCGCGACGCGGTGCTCGGCCTCACGCTCGAGCTGCTCGCCGAGCCGGAGTTCGCCGACGGCCCGTCGGCGGGCGTCGTCCTGCAGGCCTACCTGGAGGAGTCGCCCGAGCACCTGGACGCGCTGCTGGGCTGGGCCCGCGACCACCCGCGCGCGCAGCCGCTCACCGTCCGGCTCGTCAAGGGCGCCTACTGGGACCACGAGGTCGTCGAGGCCCGCCAGCACGGCTGGCGGCCGCCCGTCCACACCGACCGCCGCGCCTGCGACCGCACGTTCGAGCTGCTCACCCGCCGCCTCGTCGACGCCTTCCCGCTCGTGCGCCCGGCGATCGCCTCGCACAACCTGCGCTCGCTGGCGCACGCCGTCGCGTACGCCGACGCGCGCGGCCTGACGCCGGCCGACGTCGAGCTGCAGGTGCTGCGCGGCCTCGGCGACGCCACGCAGGACGCGCTGGCCGCGGCTGGCCGGCGGGTGCGCTGCTATTGCCCGGTCGGCGACCTCGTCGCGGGCATGAGCTACCTCGTGCGCCGGCTGCTGGAGAACACCTCCAACGACTCGTTCCTCAGCGCGCAGGCCGCGGGGGAGGACCTCGACACGCTGCTGGAGGCGCCATGACCGCGGGCTTCGTCAACGAGCCGCTGCTCGAGCTGCGGCGCGCCGCGGTGCGGTGCGAGGCTCGCGCCGCCCTCGCGCGGCTCGACGCCCGCCTGCCCCTCCAGGTCCCGATCCTCCTCGGCGGCGACCATCTCGCCGGCGACGCCTTCGCCTCGCTCGACCCCGGCGCCCCGGCGCGCGTGGTGGCCGAGGCCCAGGGCGCGAGCGCCGATCACGTCGCGCGCGCGGTCGAGCTGGCCGCCGCCGCGGGCCGCGAGTGGGCCGCGCGCGGAGCCGACCACCGCGCCGCGGTGCTGGCGCGCGCCGCCGGGCTGCTGCGCGCGCGCCGCGCGGAGCTGGCGGCGCTCGCCGTCCGCGAGTGCGCCAAGCCGTGGCGCGAGGCTGACGCCGACGTCGCCGAGGCGATCGACTTCCTCACGTACTACGGCGCCCAGGCGCGCGCGCTGGCCTCCGGGACGCTGCCGGGCCGCGAGCTGGTCCAGGTCCCCGGCGAGCACAACGTCCAGCGCTACGTGCCGCGCGGCGTGGCCGGGGTGATTGCCCCCTGGAACTTCCCCTTCGCGATCGTGACCGGCATGACGGCCGCAGCGCTGGCCGCCGGCAACGGCGTCGTGGTCAAGCCGGCCGAGCAGTCGCCGGCCTGTGCGCTGATGGCCGTCGAGGCGCTGCACGAGGCCGGCGTGCCGGCCAAGGCGCTGGCGCTGCTGCCCGGCGGCGACGAGCCGGGGCGCGCGCTCGTGGCCCATCCCGGCGTGCACGTCATCGCCTTCACGGGCTCGTGCGCGGCGGGGCTGTCGATCCTCGAGCAGGCGGCGAAGGTCGCGCCCGGCCAGCGCCACGTCAAGCACGTCGTGGCCGAGATGGGCGGCAAGAACGCGATCCTCGTCGACCGCGACGCCGACCTCGACGAGGCGATCCCCGCGATCGTCACCTCCGCGTTCGGCTTCGCCGGCCAGAAGTGCTCGGCCGCCTCGCGTGTGCTCGTCCACGAGGCGGCCGCCGGCGCGCTGGTCGAGCGCCTCGCGGGCGCGGTCGCGACCCTGCGCGTCGGCCCGGCCGAGGACTTCGAGACGGACGTCCCGCCGGTCATCGACGCCGAGGCGCAGCAGCGCGTCGCCCGCTACGTCGAGCTCGGCCGCGCCAGCGGGCGCGTCGTCGCGGCGGCGGACGCGCCCGACAGCGACGGCTACTACGTCGCGCCGCACGTCTTCGGCCGCCTGCCCGCCGACTCGCCGCTGATCGCCGAGGAGATCTTCGGGCCCGTCCTCATCGTCGAGGCCGTGGCCTCGATGGACGACGCCTGCGACCGCCTCGACGCCGCGCCGTTCGCGCTCACCGGCGGCCTGTTCAGCCGCAGCCCCGGCACCGTGGACGCCGTCGCGGCGCGCGCGCCGGTGGGCAACCTGTACGTCAACCGCGAGATCACCGGCGCGATGGTCGGCCGCCAGCCGTTCGGCGGCGGCCGGCTGTCGGGCACCGGCCCGAAGGCGGGCGGGCCCGACTACCTGCTGGCCTTCTGCGAGGCGCGCGTCGTGACGGAGAACACGATGCGCCACGGGCTCGTGGTGTGAGCTCCCCGGCGACCTCGGGCGCGCCGTGGCGCGCCCGAGGTCCCGGACCTGCCCGTCCTAGTCGGCGGTGGGGAAGCTCATGCGGCCCTGCGCGGGCAGCTCCGCGTGCGCGTCCTCGGGCCAGCGCGTCGTGACCGCCTTCGCGCGCGTGTAGAAGCGCACGCCCTCGGCGCCGTGGATGTGGTGGTCGCCGAAGAGCGAGTCCTTCCAGCCGCCGAACGAGTAGAACGCCATCGGCACCGGGATCGGGATGTTGACCCCGATCATCCCGACCTGGACCCGCCGCTGGAAGTCCCGCGCGGCCCGGCCCGACGACGTGAAGATCGCCGTGCCGTTGGCGTACGGGTTGCGGTTGATGAGCGCGATCGCCTCGTCGAGCGTGTCGACGCGGACGACGGCCAGCACGGGCCCGAAGATCTCGTCCTGGTAGATCGACATGTCGGTCGTGACGCGGTCGAAGAGCGTCGGGCCGAGCCAGAAGCCGTCGCCCTCCATCTCGATGGAGCGGCCGTCGACGACGACCTCCGCGCCGGCCTCGACGCCCGCGTCGATGTAGCCGGTGATGCGCTCACGCGCCTGCGCGGTCACGACCGGCCCCATCTCGCTGCGCTCGTCGAGGCCCGGCCCGACCTGCACCTCCAGGGCCTTCTGGCGCAGCCGCTCGACGAGCGGGTCGGCCGCCTCGCCGACGGCGACGGCCACCGAGATCGCCATGCAGCGCTGGCCCGCGGAGCCGTAGCCCGCGGACGTCAGGTGGTTGGCCGCGCCCTCGAGGTCGGCGTCGGGCAGCACGACGGCGTGGTTCTTGGCGCCGCCGAGCGCCTGGACGCGCTTGCCGGCCTTCGTCGCCCGCTCGTGCACGTACCGGGCGATCGGCGTCGAGCCGACGAACGACACGGCGTCGACGTCGGGGTGGTCGAGCAGCGCGTCGACCGCCACCTTGTCGCCGTGCACGACGTTGAACACGCCGTCCGGCAGGCCCGCCTCCGCGTAGAGCTCGGCCACGCGGTTGGACACCGACGGGTCGCGCTCGGAGGGCTTGAGCACGAACGTGTTGCCGGTCGCGATCGCGATCGGGTGCATCCACATCGGGACCATGATGGGGAAGTTGAACGGGCTGATGCCCGCGCAGACGCCGAGCGGCTGGCGGAACGACAGGGCGTCGACGCCGGTCGACACCTGGTCGGAGTACTCGCCCTTGAGCAGCTGCGGGATGCCGCAGGCGAACTCGACGACCTCCATGCCGCGGATGACCTCGCCGCGCGCGTCGTCGAGGACCTTGCCGTGCTCGGACGAGATGATCCGCGTGAGCTCGTCGGTGTGGCGCTCGAGCAGCTCGCGGAAGCGGAACATGATGCGGGCGCGGCGGGTGACCGACATCTCGCTCCACGTCTCGAACGCGGTGCGCGCGGCCTGGACCGCGCGGTCGACGTCGGCCTCGGTCGCCAGCACCACCTCGGCCTGAGGGGCGCCGGTCGCCGGATCGAAGACCGGCGCCGTGCGGGATGGGTCGCCCGCCAGCTCCTCGCCGGCGATGCGATGGTGGATCGTCCTCAACGTGGTGGTGCTCACTGGGGGGTCTCGACTCTCTGATTCGCTCTCAGGTACTGCCGCTGGCCGCGCTTGGCGGCGTCGTAGGCGGCGCGCGCCGCGCGGGTGGTCTCCAGCTCGGAGACCTCCGCGACGGGCACGTCCCACCACGACTCGGAGTCCGGCGCGCCGACCAGCGGGTCGGTCTGGATCTCGATGACGGTGGTCCGGGACCCCGCGCGCGCCTCGCGCAGCGCGTCCTCGAGGTCGCGCACGCTGCTCACGCAGCGGACGTCGGCCCCGAGGCTCGCGGCGTTGGCAGCCAGGTCCACGGGCAGGCGCTCGCCGTCGAGCGCCCCGGTCTCGGGGTTGCGGTGCCGGTAGCGGGTGCCGAAGCGCTGGGAGCCGACGGACTCCGACAGCGCGCCGATCGACGCGTAGCCGTGGTTCTGGACCAGGACCACGATCAGCTTGACGTCCTCCTGGACGGCGGTCACGAGCTCCTGGGCCATCATCAGGTAGGAGCCGTCGCCGACCATGACCACGACCTCGCGGTCGGGCGCGGCCATCTTGACGCCGAGGCCGCCGGCGATCTCGTAGCCCATGCACGAGTAGCCGTACTCCACGTGGTAGCCCTTGGGGTCGCGCGTGCGCCAGAGCTTGTGGAGGTCGCCGGGCATGCTCCCCGCCGCGCAGACGACGACGTCGCGCGGGTCGGTGACGCGGTTGACGGCGCCGAGCACCTCGCTCTGGGCCGGCAGCGGCCCGTGGCCGAGCGTGTAGGCGCGCTCGACGACCGCGTCCCAGCCGCGCGCGAGCTCGCCGGCGCGCTCGGTGTGGGCGGCGTCGGCGCTCCAGCCGTCCAGCGCCTCGGCCAGCGCCTCCAGGCCGCGCCGGGCGTCCGCGACGAGCGCGACCCCGGAGTGCTTGCTGGCGTCCACCGGCGTCACGTTGAGGTTGACGAACCGCACGTCGGGGTTGGCGAACGCGCTTCGCGACGCGGTGGTGAAGTCGCTCCAGCGCGTGCCCACGCCGAGGACGACGTCGGCGTCGCGGGCCAGCGCGTTGGCGGCGGTGGTCCCGGTCGCGCCGATCGCGCCGACGGCCTGCGGATGGTCGTAGGCCAGCGAGCCCTTGCCGGCCTGCGTCTCGCCGACGGGTATGCCGGTGGCCTCCGCCAGCGCGCGCAGGGCGTCGGTCGCCTCGGCGTAGATGACGCCGCCGCCCGCGACGATGAGCGGCTGCCGCGCGCCGCGCAGCAGCGCCGCCGCCTCGGCCAGCACCTCGGGCTCCGGGAGCGGGCGCCGGACGTGCCAGACGCGGCGCTCGAAGAGCTCCTCGGGCCAGTCCCACGCCTCGGCCTGCACGTCCTGGGGCAGCGCGAGCGTCACCGCGCCGGTCTCGGCCGGATCGGCGAGGACGCGCATGGCGCCCATCGCCGCGGGCACGAGCTGCTCGGGCCGCTCCACGCGCGCGAAGAAGCGCGAGACGGGGCGCAGGCAGTCGTTGACCGTGAGGTCGGCCGACTGCGGGTCCTCGAGCTGCTGGAGCACCGGGTCCGCGACGCGCGTGGCGAAGACGTCGCCCGGGAGCAGGAGCACCGGCAGGCGGTTGATGGTGGCCAGCGCCGCGCCGGTGACCATGTTGGTGGCGCCCGGGCCGATCGACGACGTGCAGGCCAGCGTCGAGAGCCGGTTCTGCATGCGCGCGTAGCCGGCCGCCGCGTGCACCATGGCCTGCTCGTTGCGGGCCAGGTAGTACGGCAGCTCGGGCGTGCCCTCGACCTCGGCCGCGAGCAGCGCCTCGCCGAGGCCCGCGACGTTGCCGTGGCCGAGGATGCCGAAGCAGCCGGCGATGAGCCGCTGCTCCACGCCGTCGCGCTCGGTGTGCTGGGCGGCCAGGAACCGGACCAGCGCCTGGGCGACCGTCAGCCTCATGCCCGCGCCTCCGCCGCCGCCGTCATGGGCAGGCGGGGGTCGACGTCCTGCTCGGCCCACGTCCCGCGGATCCACGCGTGCTGCGGGTCGTCGGTGAAGCGCCATGCGCGCTCGCCGGGCCCGGCCATGACGTTGAGGTAGTAGAGGTCGTAGCCCGGAGCGGCCATCGACGGCCCGTGGTAGCCGTGGGGCATCACGATCGCGTCGCCGCCGCGGACCTCCGCGCACACGTCGATCTCGCGGCCGGGCCCCGACCCGTAGACGCGCTGGTAGCCGAAGCCGTCGCCGGCGACCTCGTAGTAGTAGATCTCCTCGAGCACGGTCTCCTCGCCCGGACGGTCCTCGTCGTGCTTGTGCGGGGGATAGGACGACCAGTTGCCGCCCGGCGTCAGCACCTCGACGGCGATCAGCCGGTCGGCCTCGAAGGCCTCGGGCGCGCAGAAGTTGTTGACCTGGCGGCTGGCCGACCCGGCGCCGCGCAGCTCGACCGGGACGTCCGCGGCGGCCACGTGGCGGGCCTCGAGCCGCCGTGACGCGCGCGCCGACGGCAGGGCGAAGCGCCCGCCGGACTCCGAGCCGATCTCCAGGCGGCTGTCACGCGGCACGTAGGCGAAGTCGCTCACGCCGGCGAAGACGCCGTCGCGCCCCTGCAGCTCGAACGTGTGGCCGTCCGCGGCGACCGTGCAGGCACCGCTGAGCGGCAGGACGATGACCTCGTCCTCGCCGGTGTCCCAGGCGTGCGAGGCGCCCGGCGCGAGCTCGAGCACCTTGAGGCCGCTGAAGCCCCAGCCCGCGCTCTCCGGGGTGATGACCAGCTCGAAGGCGCCGTCGCGCGCCGAGCCGGCGGGCAGGACGGCGCTCATCGTGCCGCTCCGGCGGGCGTGGGGAAGAGGCCGACGGCCGCGTCGACCGCCTTCGCCACGTCGTCGTCGGCGGGGTACAGCAGCGAGCGCCCGACGACCATCCCGATGACGTTCGGGACCGCGAGCGCCGTGCGCCAGGTCTCGAAGAACGCGTCCTGGTCCTCGCGGATCTCGCCGCCGAGCAGGACGGTCGGCAGGGTGGACGCGCCGGCGACGCGCTCCATGTCGTCGACCACCGGGACCTTCAGCCAGGTGTAGGCCGACGTGCGCCCGAGGCCGGCGGCGATCGCCGACGCCTTGATGGCGGCCTCGGTGGTGAGGTCGTTCTTGCGGCGGCCGTCGACCAGGCGCGACATGAAGGGCTCGACCATGGCCACCAGCCGGCGGTCGGCGAGCTCGTTGACCGCCCGGCTGGAGGCCTCCAGCGTGGGGGCGGTCGCGGGATGGTCGAGGTCGACGCGGGTCAGCATCTTGCCGCCCTCGAACCCCATCGCCTCGATCGTCTCGGCGTCGTAGCTCGTGAAGCGGTCGTCGATCTCCCAGGAGGCGCCCGCCAGGCCGCCGCGGTTCATCGAGCCGAACACGACCTTGTCGTCGAGGACGCCGAGCAGGAGCAGGTCCTCGAGGATGTCGGCGGTCGCGAGCACGCCGGTCACGCCCGGGCGCTCGAGGGCGACGCACAGGCGCTCGAGCAGGTCGGCGCGGTCGGCCATCGCCAGCGGCCGCGCGCCCACGCCGAGCGAGCCGCGGGCGGGGTGGTCGGCGGCGACCACCATCACCCGCCCCGTGTCGTCGACGGGTGCCACCGGCCGGCGCCGCCGGGCCGCCGCCTCGGCGATGGCCTCGGGCCGCTCGACCCGGGTCCGGATGATCTGCTCCACGAAATCCTCACGCATGAATCGGCTCCTCGAGCTTGGCTCGCACTTCGTCCTCGGTGGGCATCGCGTCCGCGCACGCCAGGCGCGACGCGACGATCGCGCCGGCGGCGTTGCAGAAGCGCATCGTCTCTCGCGTGTCCCAGCGGCCCAGCAGGCCATGGCACAGCGCGCCGCCGAACGCGTCGCCGGCGCCCAGGCCGTTGACGACCTCGACGGGCACGGGGGGGACCTCGACGACCGCGGTCCCGTCGTCGGCCAGCACGCCCTTCGGGCCCTGCTTGACGATGGCCAGGTCGACGCCGGCGGCCCGCAGGGCGCGCGCGGCCTCACGCGGCTGGCGGGTGCCGACCGCGGTCTCGCACTCGTCCTGGTTGCCGACGGCCACCGTGACGTGCCGCAGCGCCTCGGCCACCCAGCGATGCGCCTCGTCGCGCGAGGGCCAGAACATCGGCCGGTAGTCGAGGTCGAGCACGGTGATCCCCGCCTTGCCCCGCGCCTCGAGCGCGGCCAGCGTCGCGGAGCGGCTCGGCTCCTGGGACAGCCCCGTGACGGTGACCCAGAAGACGCCGGCCGCGCGGATCGCGTCGTAGTCCAGCTCGTCGGCGTTGATCTCCAGGTCCGGCGCCTTGGGGTACCGGTAGAAGTAGATCGGGAAGTCGTCGGGCGGGAAGATCTCGCAGAACGTGACCGGCGTGGGGAGGCCCGGGACCGCGGTGACGAAGCGGTCGTCGACCGAGAAGCGCTGCAGCGCGTCGTGCAGGAACTGCCCGAACGGGTCCTCGCCGGTGCGCGTGATGACCGCGCTGCGGCGGCCGAAGCGCGCCGCGGCCACCGCGACGTTCGTGGCGCTCCCGCCGAGGTACTTGCCGAAGGACTCGACCTCGCGCAGCGACATGCCCGTCTGCAGCGGGTAGACGTCGACGCCGATGCGCCCCATGGTGATGACGTCCAGTGGTGTGCTCATGCTTCGGTGAACCCTCCGTTCCAGGGCCAGTCCTCGCCGACCGCCAGCGGCCGGCCGGCCACGGCGCTGGCGCGCGCGGCGACGCCGATGGCGACCGCGCGCCGGTCGTCGGCGAGGCCGGGGATCTCGGTCTCCTCGCCGCGGCAGGCGGCGACGAACGCGGCCAGCTCGCCGCGGTAGCCGTCCTCGAAGCGTGCCCGGAAGTCGCCGGGGAACTCGTCGCGGCGATCGCGGCCGACGACCGTGGTCCCCGGGCCGCCCGCGCCGTTGCCGACGAAGACGGATCCGTCGGTGCCGACGACCTCGCAGCGGACGTCGTGCCCGTAGGCGCACGTGCGCGACACATGGGTGGTGGCGAGCGCTCCGCCGTCGAACCGGATCCGGACGAGCGCGTTGTCGCAGTCGTCGACCTCGCCCAGCTCGGGGTGCACGAGCGCCTGGCGGGCGGCGTCGACCTCGACCGGCTCCTGCCCCAGCAGCCAGCAGGCCATGTCGTAGTCGTGCGCGGCCATGTCGAGCAGGAAGCCGCCGGTGTCGCGCGGGTTCTCGCCCTCCGGCCACTCCATGTCGCGCGAGGTCATCAGGGCCATGAGCGGGCGGCCGATCGCACCCTCCTGGATGCGGCGGCGCGCCTCGCCGAACGCGGTGTCGAAGCGGCGGTTGTAGGCGACCTGCGCGACCGCGTCCGGGTGCGCCTCGGCGACCGCTCGCAGGCGCTCGGCGTCGGCGAGGGTCGTGGCGCCCGGCTTCTCGAGCAGCAGGTGCTTGCCGTGCTCGAGCACGCTGATCGCGTGACGGGCGTGGTCGATGGAGCGCGCCGCCAGCACGACGGCGTCCACGTCGTCGGCGGCGAACAGCTCGTCGTAGCCGGTCGCCCGCGCTCCCGGCGCGCATTCGGCGGCGACGCGCTCGGCATGGCCGGGCCGCGCGGCGGCCACCGCGACGACCTCGACGCCGTCCATCTCCAGCGCGTTCCGCAGGTGCAGCTGGCCCATCTCTCCGAGTCCCGCGATCCCGATCCGCACAACCCTCCCGTCGATCACCATGTCGGGCGATCCTAACGAGCGCAAACGATTGCGTCAATTTGGCGCAAGACGCTCCTTTGCGCAGGTGCAGTGCGGCCAGTATGGTGACGCAAACCTTTGCGTGCACGAGATCAGCAGCCGAATGCCGACGGCGGAGACCGTCCGGGCACGAGCGGGCGCCCGGCGTCCGTGACCCTGCTCGACGTCGCCCGCCGGGCGGGCGTCTCGGCTTCCACCGCGTCGCGCGCGCTCAACGGCATCGGCGAGATGACGCCCGCCACGCGGCAGGCGGTCCTCGAGGCCGCCGCCGAGCTGCGCTACGTGCCGTTCCCGCTCGCGCGGTCGCTGCGCACGCGCCACACGATGACGATCGGGTTCGTCGTCCCCGACGTCGGCGCGGGGTTCTACGCCGCGTCGCTGCGCGGGGCGCAGCACACGCTGGTCGACGCCGGCTACCACATCATGCTCATGGACTCCGAGCGCGACCTCGAGGAGGAGGTCGCCGCCCTGCGCACGCTCGTCGCGCACCGCGTCGACGGGCTGCTGCTGGCGACGACGGGCATCGACCGCGAGACGTTCGAGCGCGAGGTCGGCGATCGGACGCCGTGCGTCTTCTTCGACGGCGTGCTCGACGACGTCGGCGTCGGCGCGGTGAGCCCCGACAACCTCGGTGGAATCCGCATCCTGGTGGAGCACCTCGTCGAGCACGGGCACCGGCGCATCGCGTTCCTGTCGGGTGCGCAGACCGAGAGCAGCGGCCGGGAGCGCCTGGAGGCCTTCCGCCTCGTCGCGGGCGAGGCCGGCCTCAACGCGCCGGACGACTACGTGCGGCTCTGCGACTGGGACACCGGCAGCGGCCGTGCCGCGACGCTCGAGCTCCTGGCGCTCGACGAGTCGCCCACCGCGGTGGTGGCCGCCAGCGAGGACCTCGCGCTCGGATGCCTGCAGGCGTGCCGGGAGCGCGGCGTCGAGATCCCACGCGACCTCGCGCTCGTCAGCTTCGACGACTGCTACTTCGCGGAGCTGCTGGCTCCGCCGCTGACCGCGCTCCGCGCGCCGGCGGGCGAGACCGGACGGCTGGCGGCCGAGCTGCTGCTCGAGGCGCTGCCGAACCCGGGCGCGCCCCGCCGCGAGGAGCGCGTTCCGCTGTCGCTCGTGGCTCGCGCCTCGTGCGGCTGCCCGATGGATCAACGCTAAGGAGTGCCCATGGTCAGAGCCGCTGTCATGCCCGAGCCCGGGCGCATCGAGGTGCGCGAGTTCCCCATGCCGGAGCCCGAGCCGGGCGCCGTCCTGCTGGAGATCGACTACTCGGGCATCTGCGGGACCGACAAGCACACGTTCCGCGGCGAGACCAAGCAGTACGCCGGCACGCCGCACGAGCGCGACCTGCGCTTCCCGCTGATCTGCGGGCACGAGAACGTCGGCCGCGTCGTGGCGACCGGCGGGGAGGTGCTCGACGCCGAGGGCCGCCCGCTGCGGGTCGGCGACCGGATCGTCCCGGGGGCCAACGTCCCGTGCGGGCGCTGCTGGTACTGCCGGACCGGCCATCCCTATTACGCCTGCGAGCACCTCGACGACTACGGCAACAGCCTCCACTGCGACGACCCGCCGTACCTCTTCGGCGGCTGGGCCGAGCACCTGTACCTCAAGCCGGGCACGCCGCTGTTCCGCGTGCCCGACGAGCTGCCCAGCCGCGTCGCCGTCCTCACGGAGATCATGGCCGTCACCCACGGGCTCGACGTCGCGGCGTCGATCGGCGCGGCGGGCAAGGGCTTCCGCCACGGGGACACCGTGGCCGTGCTCGGCGTCGGGCCGGTCGGGCTGTGCCATGCCATCAAGGCACGGCTGATCGGCTGCGGCGACCTCATCGCCATCGACCGCATGCCCGCCCGGCTGCGGAAGGCCGAGGAGTTCGGCGCGACGCTGACCATCGACGCCTCCGCGACGTCCGACGAGGAGCGGGTCGAGGCGGTGCGCGCGGCGACGGGCGGACGCGGTGCCGACGTGGTCATCGACTGCACCGGCGTGCCCGAGGGCTTCGTCGAGGCGCTGCGGCTCGTGCGCTTCGGCGGCACCGTGCTCGAGCCCGGCGCCTTCGTCGACCTCGGCCCCGTCCCCGTCAACCCCAACGCCGACATCTGCGTGCGCGACATCTGCGTGCTGGGCGTCGGCGGCGAGACCGCCTCGGCCTACGGGCCGGCCATGAAGCTCATGGCGCGCAACCTCGACCGCTTCCCGCTCGACCGCGTCGTGACCCATGAGGTGCCCCTGGAGGGCGTCGAGGAGGGTCTGCGCATCTCGCAGACCGACACCACGATGAAGGTCGTCGTGGCGCCCGGCGGGGAACGCCCCTGACGGACGCCCCGAGCCGGGCGCCGGCGGAGATCGCCGGCCAGCTCCGCGCGCTCGGCGTCCGCGCCGGCGACGTGCTCGTCGTCCACGCGTCGATGCGCGCGGTCGGCCCGGTCGCCGGCGGCGCGGCGGGCCTGCTCGACGCGCTGCGCGCGGCGATCGGGCCCCCCGGCACGCTGGTGATGCCCGCGATGACGGGGACGTGCCGGCCCGAGCCGTTCGATGCCCGCCGCTCGCCGAGCCGGGGCATGGGCGTGCTGGCCGAGGCGCTGCGCCGCGCGCCCGGGGCGCTCCGCTCGCCGCACCCGACGTCGTCGTTCGCGGCGCTCGGCCCGCAGGCGGCGGCGATCACCGCCGCGCAGCCGCTGACCCCGCCGCACGGCACCGACAGCCCGATCGGCCGCGTCCACGGGCTCGACGGCCGGATCCTGCTGCTGGGCGTCGGACACGAGCGCGACACCACGCTGCACCTCGCCGAGCTGCTGGCCGGCGTGCCGTACGCCGTGACCCGCTGGGCGGTGGTCGCCGGGCTGGACGGCCCGCGCCGGGTCGACTTCGCCGAGAACGACCACTGCTGCCGGAACTTCGCCCTGGCCGATGCGTGGCTCCGCGAGGCCGGCGTCCAGCGCGAGGGGCGCGTGGGCACGGCGGCGGCGCGGCTGGTGACCAGCCGCGACCTCGTCCGCGTCGTCGTGCCGCGGCTGCGCGCCGCGCCGCTGCGCTTCCTCTGCCCGCCGGGCGCCGGCTGCGGCCGCTGCGACGAGGCGCGTGCCGCGGCCGTCGCCGCCGGCGGCTGACGCCGGCGGACATGCCCGCGTGCGGACCGCGAGGGCGGGGCGCGACGCGCCGCCCGGCCTGCGGTTGACACCGTGAAGAGCGGCCGCGCGCCACATCCAGGTTGACAACGAGCCCACGGCTGTGAAAGCGTGCGCTCCGCGTGAGCAATCGGTTGCGCAATCGTTATCGCCACGGGGAGGCGAGCGACCCGCTCGACGAGCCGGTGGGTCCGTCGCGGGCTCGCCGCGTCCGGCTCGAGGACGTCGCTCGGCGCGCCCAGGTCTCCCCGTCGACCGCCTCCCGCGCGCTCAACGGCCGCGGGCAGCTGGCGGCCGAGACGCGCGCCGCGGTGATCGAGGCGGCCGAGGCCCTCGACTTCCGGCCCTCGCCGTTCGCGCGCTCGCTCCGGACGCGCCGCTCCTCGATGGTGGGCCTCGTCGTCCCCGACGCGGGGCACCCGTTCTACTCGGCGCTCCTCAGGGGCGCCCAGTCGGTCCTCGACGAGGTCGGCTACCGCGTCACCCTCCTCGAGGCGGGGCCCGACGGCGCCCGCGGCGAGCGCGCGATGGACACGCTGCTCGACCACCACGCGGAGGGCATGCTCGCCGCCACCGCCGGGCCCTGGGCGCAGCGGCTCGTCGGCCCCGGGGCCGAGATGCCGGTGGTCTTCGTCGACGACGTCCCCGACGACGTCGACGCCCCGGGCATCCTCGCCGAGAACGCCGCCGGGATGCGGGCGCTCGTCGACCACCTCGTCGGCCACGGGCACCGGCGCATCGGCCTGCTGGCCGGCCCCGATCGCACCGGCCGCGAGCGCCTCGAGGGCTTCCGGGCGGCCGTCGCCGCTCACGGCGGCTCCGGCGTGGAGGGGACGGTCCGTTCCTGCGCCTGGAGCATGGCCGCGGGCTTCCGCGAGGGGCGCGCGCTGCTGGACTGCGCGCCGCGCCCGACCGCCGTCGTCGCGTCGTCCGCGGAGCTCGCGCTCGGCTTCCTGGCGGCCAGCCGCGTCGCCGGCATCGCGGTCCCGGACGGCGTCGCGCTCGCGAGCTTCGACGACCCCTACTTCGCGCCGCTGCTGCAGCCGGCGCTGACCGCCGTCGGCTACGACGCCACGGCGATGGGTGCGCGTGCCGCGCACATGCTCGTCGACGCCATCGACGGCGTCGACCTCGCCCGCAGCCCCGAGCGCGTCGCCGTCAGCCTGACGGCGCGGAGCTCGTGCGGCTGCGAGCACGACCTCGAAGCGGATCTCCTGGAGGTGGCCGGTGAGTGAGATGACCCATGCGCCGCATGCGGACGCGCCCAGCGCGTCGGCAGGCGGCGCCGAGCAGACGGTGGCGATCGAGTTGCGGGGGGTGTCCAAGCGCTACGGCGCCCAGACGGCGCTCGAGCCCCTGGACCTCGACATCCACGACGGCGAGTTCTTCTGCCTGCTCGGCCCGTCGGGCTGCGGGAAGACGACGACGCTCAACCTCATCGGGGGCTTCGCGACGGCGTCGAGCGGCACGATCGCGATCTGCGGCGAGCGCGTGGACCGCGTGCCGCCGCACAAGCGCAACGTCAACACGGTGTTCCAGTCCTACGCGCTGTTCCCGCACATGACGGTCGCCGAGAACGTCGGCTTCGGCCTCAAGATGGCGCGGGTCACCAAGGCCGAGGCGCTCGAGCGCGTCCGCGAGTCGCTCGACCTCGTCGGCCTCGGCGAGTACGCCGACCGCTACCCGGCCAAGCTGTCCGGCGGCCAGCAGCAGCGCGTCGCGGTGGCGCGCGCGCTCGTGAACCGGCCAGAGGTGCTCCTACTCGACGAGCCGCTCGGCGCGCTCGACCTCAAGCTGCGCAAGCGGCTGCAGGTGGAGCTCTCCCAGATCCACCGCGAGGTCGGGACGACGTTCGTGTTCGTCACCCATGACCAGGAGGAGGCCATGGCGATGGCCGACCGCATCGCCGTGATGCACGGCGGGCGCCTGGAGCAGGTCGCCACGCCGGAGGACATCTACCTGCGGCCGGCCAGCCGCTTCGTCGCCGACTTCATCGGCGAGTCCAACTTCATCGATGTCGAGAGGCGCGCCGACGGCCAGGCTGTCGCGCGCGACGGGAGCGTCGTGCCGGCCCCGGCCGGCGAGGCGTGGCGCCGGGCGGCGCTCATGGTGCGGCCCGAGTGCCTCTCGATCGCAGACGCCGGCACCTCGACGCCGGGTCTCGACGGGTCCATCACCCAGATCTCGTTCCTCGGCGGCACGACACGCGTGACCGTCGACTGCCCAGGGGCGGAGGTGCCGATCGTGGCGGCCCTCCACGGCTCGCAGCGGATGACCGATCTGCCGGCCGGCGGTGCCGTCCACGTGAGTTGGGACCCGGCGAACGCCGTGGTCCTCGACGCGACCACATGACAGGAGGAGGAGAAGGATGAGCAGTCTCAACAAGGCCGTCACGCGACGGCAGGCGCTCCGCGCCGGCAGCCTCGGCGCCATCGGCGTCTACCTCAGCGGCTGCGGATCGTCGGGATCCGCGAGCGGCGGCGGTGGCGGCGGTGGCGGCGGTGGCACGCTGAACTGGCTGACGTGGTCCGACCACTACGTCAAGGGCCAGCTCGACGCCGTCAAGCAGCAGACGCAGGTCCAGGCGCGGCCGAACCTCTTCTCGGACAACGCGGACGGCTACCTCAAGATCCGCCAGGGCGGCGGCCAGTTCGACATCGTCTCCGGCGACGCCCTGTGGGTCCCCAAGTACGCCAAGGACAAGCTCATCGAGCCCTTCGACCTGGCGGACGTGGCGTCGTCGCCGGAGCTGTACCCGATGGCTCGCGAGTTCGACTTCTTCAAGTCGGGGTCGAGCTACCTCGGCTACCCGTTCGCGTGGTCGACGATCCAGATCTACTACAACCCGAAGAACGTCCCGACCGCTCCGGACTCCTGGCACTCGCTGCTGGATCCGAAGTACCGCGGCAAGGTCATCGCGGAGAACCAGCCGACCGACCTCATGGCGATGGCGGGCCTGGCCACCGGCGCCAAGGAGCCGTACAGCATGACGCCGGACGAGATCTCGCGGGCCAAGGACTTCCTCAAGCAGCTCAAGCCCAACATCCTGAAGCTGGCGTCGCAGAACAGCGAGGTCGTCCGCGCGCTGGCCGACGGCACGGCCTGGCTGGCGATCGAGAACCTCGGCACCGACTACCGCGTCAAGGACGCGGGCGGCCCCGAGGTGCGCGCCGCGTACCCGAAGGAGGGGACGTACGGCTTCATCGACTCCGAGATGCTCGTGGCGTCGTCGGGCAACAAGGACGCGGTGCTGAAGTTCCTGGGCGCGGCCGAGCGGGCGAAGTGGATCGCCCAGAACTTCATCACCAACGGCCGGCCGCTGTGGAACGAGAAGGCCTACAAGCTGCTGGTCGACCAGGGGCACAAGGAGCGCGCCGACCGCCTGCTCTACAACCAGCCCGAGAAGGCGCAGAGCATGACGCTCAAGGGGCCGTCGGGCGACGAGCAGGCCTACTCCGACGCGTTCAACGAGGTGTTCGGGGCCTAGCTGGATGGCTTCTCGGACCCTCGAGAGCAACACGGCTGCGGGTGCCGGCGCGGAGACGCGCCGGCACCGGCCGACACGCGCGGCCATCGCGCGGCTCGGGCAGTACGCCGGGTTCTCGCCCGCGGCGGTGCTCTTCGGCGTCTTCTTCTTCGCGCCGATGGCGCTGGTGGTCGCCTACAGCTTCTGGCGCGTGGTCGACTACCAGATCGTCCACGACTGGACCTTCGACAACTACCGCTACTTCTTCAGCGTCACCACCTACGTCCGCACGTTCGTGGCCACGCTGTGGATGTCGGCGCTGGCCACGGCGCTGACCATCGCCGTCGCGATGCCGTTCGCCTACTGGCTGACGCGGTACGTCGCGCCGCGCTGGCAGAAGTTCCTGCTGCTGCTGGTGATCATCCCGTTCTGGACGAGCTACCTGCTGCGCGTCACGTCCTGGGTCACGATCCTCGGCGACAACGGGATCATCAACAAGGGCCTGGAGTCCATCGGGGTGATCGACCATCCGATCGGCTTCCTGCTCTACAACCGGCCGGCCGTCATCCTCGTGCTGGTCTACCTGTACTTCCCGTTCGCGGCGCTCACGCTGTACGCGGCGTTCGACCGCTTCGACTGGAACCTGCTCAAGGCCGCGATGGACCTCGGCGCGTCGTCGCCCACGGCGATGCGGCGGGTGATGCTGCCGCAGGTCAAGCCCGGCATCACGACCTCGGTGATCTTCGTCTTCATCCCGGTCCTGGGCGAGTACCTGACGCCGCAGCTGGTCGGCGGCACGCGCGGGGTGATGATCGGCAACCTGATCGTCACCTTCTTCCAGGGGGCGCAGTACTCGCGCGGGGCGGCCGCCGCCCTGCTGATCGCGGCGCTGATCGTCGTGCTGCTCATCATCTTCCGCAAGTCGCTGGACGTGGGGGACGTCTATGGCCGCTAGCTCCACCCCGGACGTCGTCTCCCGCCACGCGCGCCTGACCCGCATCGGGCTCGCCGGCTGGGGCGTGCTCGTCTACCTGTTCCTGTTCGCGCCGATCGTGCTCCTGGTGCTGTTCAGCTTCAACGCGAACCGCTACGGCACGCTGCCGGTGACCGGCTGGACCCTCAAGTGGTACCAGTCGGTCTTCGACAACTACCAGATCCAGGACGCGCTGAAGACGACGATCGTCGTCGCCGCCGGCGTGACCGTCATCAGCACGGTCGTCGGGACCGCCGCCGCCTTTCCGCTGGTGCGGTCCCGGCTCCCGTTCCGCGGCGGCGTGCGCGTGATCTTCACGCTGCCGATCATGATCCCGGGCCTGCTGATCGGCGTCGGGCTGCTGGCGTTCTTCACCAACGTGCTGCACATCCGGCTCTCGCCGGCCACGGCCATGATCGGCCAGAGCGTCTACACGACGCCGTTCGTGATCCTCATCGTCGCGTCGCGCCTGGAGGGGTTCGACCGCTCGCTCGAGCGCGCGGCCAGCGACCTCGGGGCCAACACCTGGAACCGGCTGCGCCACGTGGTGCTGCCGCTCATCCTGCCGGGCGTGTTCGCCGGCGCGCTGTTCGCGTTCACGCTGTCGCTGGACGAGTTCATCATCACCCTGTTCCTGATCGGCGGGGGCAACACGCTGCCGATCTACATCTACACGCA
This sequence comes from Baekduia sp., assembly GCA_035765735.1. Taxonomy (GTDB): domain Bacteria; phylum Actinomycetota; class Thermoleophilia; order Solirubrobacterales; family Solirubrobacteraceae; genus Baekduia. Next base: position 114,831 of record DASTWY010000068.1, read on the forward strand.
GGTGAAGTTCGGCATCACGCCGGAGGTCAACGCGCTGGCGTCGCTGCTCATCGCCGCCTCGATGCTCATCAGCGTCACCGCCTTCGTCCTGCCCGCGCTCGTGCGGCGGCTGGTGACGCGGCGGCGCCGCCCCACGGCGATCTCGACGTGATCGGAGCCCCCCTGTGAGCCAGTCCAGTCCCTCTCGCGGCGACGGTCGCCCGCCGCTGCGCGTCGCCGTCGTCGGCGGCGGCCTCATCGCCCAGGCCGAGCACCTGCCGCGCCTCCACCGCCTCGACGGGCGGTTCGAGATCGCGGCGCTCGTCGAGCCCAGCCCGACGGTGCGCGACGCGCTCGCCCGCCGCTACGGCATCGCCAGCACCTTCGCCGACACGGCGGAGCTGCTGGCCGCCGGCGGGCTCGACGCCGCCGTGGTGTGCGCGCCCGCGTTCGCGCACGCCGACGTGGTGGTCAGCTGCCTGGAGGCGGGGCTGCACGTGTTCTGCGAGAAGCCGCTGTGCATCACGCTGGCCGACGCCGACCGCATCATCGCGGCGCGCGACCGGGCGCAGCGGGTGGTCCAGGTCGGCTACATGAAGCGGTTCGACCCGGCCTACGAGGCGATGGCCTCCGAGCTGCCGGCGAGCACCGACGGGCTCCGGTACGTCAGCGTCGTCGCCAACGACCCCGAGTTCGGGCCGTACTTCGACGAGGGCGACGTCGTCCGTGGCGCCGACGTCCCGGACGCCCTGCTGCAAGCCGGCGCGAAGCTCGAGGCCGAGCAGGTCGAGCAGGCCGTCGGCCTCGGGGATCCCGCCAGCGTGCGGGCGTTCTCCGACGGCTACCTCGGCAGCCTCGTGCACTTCGTCAACCTCGTCCACGGGCTGCTCGAGCGCATGGGCGAGCCGCTGCCCGCACCCGTGGCGGGCAGCGCGTGGTGGGCCGAGGGCGGCGCCGTCACCTCGGCGGTCCGGCTGGCGGGCGGCGCGCGGTGGGACAGCTCGTGGATCCAGCTGCTGGGCCTCCACGAGCACCGTGAGCGCGTCGAGCTCTTCTTCGAGGACTCGATCCGCTCGCTCGAGTTCCCGTCGCCGTGGCTGGATCGGGCGCCGACGCGCTACGAGCGCTCGTGGGCGGCCGACGGCGCGCGCGTCAGCCACACCGTGCGCTCCCACCGCGAGGCCTTCACCAGCGAGCTCGTGCACTTCCACGACTGCATCGTCAGCGGCATCCCGTGCCGCACCCCGCCGGAGCAGGCGCGCGTCGACATCGACGCGCTGACGCAGATGTTCCGCGCGGCAACCCAGACAACTCCCTGAGAGCAACCACGTTGAAACGAGGATCTATGAACGAGCGACTGCGCGTAGGCGTCGTCGGGTGCGGCGTCATCGCCCAGGTGATGCACCTCCCGCACCTGGCGGCGATGGAGGACCGCTACGAGATCGCTGCAGTCTGCGACATCTCGCCGACCGTCGCCCAGGAGTGCGCGCGCCGCTTCGGCGCGCCCCGGGCGCTGACGCGGTGGGAGGACGTCATGGCCGAGGACCTCGACGCCGTGCTGGTGCTGACCCCCGGCAGCCACGCGCCGATCGCGGTCGGCGCCGCCGAGTCGGGCAAGCACGTCTTCGTCGAGAAGCCGATGTGCCTGACGATCGACGAGGGCCGCGGCATGATCGACGCGGCCGCGAGCGCCGGCGTCACGCTGATGGTCGGCACGATGAAGCGCTACGACCCGGCGTACGAGCGGCTCGTCGACCTGCTGCCCGACGCGGGTGAGCTGCGCCTGGTCCGCGTGACCACGCTGGAGTCGCCGTTCGAGCCGTACGTCGCCCACCAGCGGCTGGTCGGCGCGAGCGACGTGCCGGCCGACCTGCTCGCCGAGCTGAAGGCCGACGACGACGCCCGCCTCGACGCGGCGCTCGCCGGCACCGGTGCCGACGAGGAGACCCGGCACTGCTACCGGTACATGCTGCTCGACAACCTGGTGCACGAGTTCAACGCCCTGCGCGGCGCGCTCGGCGAGCCCGACCGCGTCTCGTTCGCCGACCTGTCGCGCCGCGTGGTCAGCGTCAACCTGGGCTTCGGCGACCTCGAGTGCCACCTGTCGTGGGTCGACCTGCCCGGGATGGCCCGCTACCGCCAGGAGTTCAACTTCTACGGGCTCGAGCGCCGGCTGACGCTGGCGCTGCCGTCCCCGTACCTGCCCAACGAGCCGAGCGAGCTCGTGATCGAGGCGGGCGAGGCGGGGACGACCCACTCGTCGCGGACGTCGGAGGTCGTCTCCTACGAGGAGGCGTTCAAGCGCGAGCTCGACGAGTTCTACGACTGCGTGACGACCGGCCGGGAGCCGCGGACCCCCGGCATCGACGGCCTGCGCGACGTCGCGCTCTGCGGCGCGGTGGCGCGGGCGCACCTGACCCGGGAGCCGGTCGAGGCTCCCACCGAGATCCCTGCCAAGCAGGAGGTGGCGTGATGAGCGAGGCAATGAGCGACACGACGACGGCGAAGCCGCGTGCGGAGCGGATCACGGTGGCCAACGCCCCGTGCAGCTACGGCGCGTTCGAGATCACCGTCGGCATCGACCCCAACGTCCCCGAGCCGCTGGAGCTCCTGGACGCGGTCGCCGACGCAGGCTACGCGGGCATCGACCTGGGCCCCGTCGGCTACCTCGGCGAGGGCGACGAGCTGCGTGAGCGGCTCGCCCAGCGGGGCCTCGGCCTCGCGGGCGGCTACCTCGAGCTGCCCTACAGCCAGCCCGAGCGCCTGAAGGAGGAGCTGCCGCAGCTCGAGGCGCTGCTGGACACGTTCGACCTGGTGGCCGGCGACGGCCTCAAGCCGCGGCCCACGCTGGCCGACGCCGGCTCGCCGGAGCGCTCGGCGCTGCCGGGCCGCTCGGCCATCGACCCCAGCGTCGGCTGGGACGACGCCGGCTGGCGCCGGTTCGCCGACGGCCTCGCGCGCGTCGTCGACCGCTGCCGCGAGCGGGGGTACGAGCCGACGTTCCACCACCACACCGCCACCTACGTGGAGGCGCAGTGGGAGATCGAGCGCATGCTCGAGCTGACCGACGTGGGCCTCTGCCTCGACACCGGGCACCTCCTGCTCGGGCGCGGCGACCCGGTGAGCGCGATCCGCGAGTGGGGCGACCGCATCAACCACTTCCACCTCAAGGACGCGCGCCTGGAGGTGCTCGAGGGCATCGTGGCCGAGAGCGCCCCGGTGGAGGCGATCTGGCGGCGCCTCGCCTTCTGCCGGTTCGGCGAGGGCGACGTGGCCATCGACGAGGTGCTGGCCGCGCTCGACGACATCGAGTACGCGGGGTGGCTGGTCGTCGAGCAGGACATCATCCCGGACCCGGCCTCGCCTCCCGGCGCGGCGGCCCGCGACCAGGCCGCGAACCGCGAGTACCTGCGGGCACGCGGCATCTAGCCCGACTCGCCGGGGCGCCGCCGCTCTGCTGGAATGCCAGCGGTGCGGCGCGCCCCGGCCTTCCTCCACGTCCCGGCCGACGCCGAGGCGCGGCTGCTCACCCTCGCCACGCTGGTCACGACGCTCGGGACGGGCGCCTACCTGACGGCGGTGACGCTGTACCTCACGCGCTCGGTCGGGATGGCGCCCTCCGCCGTCGGCCTCGGCCTGACGCTCGGCGGGATCTTCGGGCTGGTCGCCGGGGTCGTGCTCGGCGACCAGGCCGACCGGCGCGGCGCCCGGGAGGTGATCGTCGCCGGCCTCGCGATCGACGCGCTGGCGACGTGCGCGCTCATCGGCGTCCACGGCATCGCCACGCTGGCCGCCGCCGCCGGCGGCGTGGCGATCGGGCGGGCCGGCAGCAGCAGCGCCCGCGGGGCGCTCATCGCGCTGATCGCCGGCTCGGAGGGGGCGTCGCGGCTGCGCGCGTACCTGCGGGCCGTGACGAACGTGGGGCTCTCCGTGGGCACGCTCGGCGCCGCCGTGGTGCTCGCGCTCGACTCCCGCGGGGCCTATGTCGGGATGCTGCTGGCCGATGCGGCCACGAGCCTGGTCGCCGCCGTGGTGGTCCTGCGCCTCCCGCGCCGGCCGGCGACCCGGACGGCGCCCGCGGCCGGGGAGCGGCGCTGGCTGGCGCTCGGCGACCCGGCGTACCTGGCGTTCACGCTCGCGGCGTCGGTCGCCAGCCTCCAGTACTTCGTGATGACGGTCTCGCTGCCGCTGTGGGTGACGCTGCGCACCTCGGCGCCGCGCTGGAGCGTCGCGGTGCTGCTGTTCGTCGCGTGCCTGGTCGTGGCCGCGCTGCAGGTGCCGGCGACGCGCAACCTGCGTGGGCCGCGGTCGGCCGGGCGGATGGTCGCGCACGCCGGCCCGCTGTTCGCCCTGGCCTGGCTGCTCATCGTGCTGGCCGGCCAGCCGCCGGCATGGGCGGCCGTGGCGCTGCTGCTCGCCGCGGTCGTGCTGCACTCCATGGCTGAGGTCCGGCAGGTCGCGGGCACGTTCGAGCTGTCGTTCGCGCTCGCGCGGCCCGGCGCGCACGGGCAGTACCAGGGCGTGTTCGGCCTGGCGATCGGGATCGCCGAGGTGGTCGCGCCCGCGCTGCTGGTCCTGCTGTGCATCACCTGGGGGTGGGCCGGGTGGCTCGTGCTGGCGGCGATCGTCACCGGCGCGGGCTGGGCGTGCGCGGGGATCGAGCGCTGGGCCGCCGTCCGGCGCCCCGCGGCGATGGCCGCCGTGGCCGAGGCGCCGGCGCCGCAGCGACCGGCTTCCCGCACCGCCGCGGGTGCGGTCAGCCGCACCTGTGGTGGACCCTTCGGTGCCGCCACGATGCGCGGACCCGGCACGGCCGCCACCGTGGCGGCCATGACCCCGCGACGCTCCATCCTCGTGCTGGCCGGCGCCCTCTCCGCCCTGGCTGCGCCCGCCGCCCAGGCGGCCGAGATCGGCTATGACGGCGACGACCTGATCTTCGCCGCGGCGCCCGGCGAGATCAACAAGGTGTCGGTGTACGAGAGCCACACGCGCGGCGTCGGCTACGTGTGGATCGCCGACGTCGCCAGCGCCACCTCCTATCCGGCCGACCGCTGCCAGCCCGTCGAGGGCGGGCGGCTTGACTGCGAGGCCCGCGGCGCCATCTACGTCGCGCTCGGCGACGGCGACGACGACTTCGGGATGGGCATCGGCGAGCGGCTGGTCAACCCGGTGGCCGTGCTGGGCGGCCCCGGGAGCGACCGCCTCACCGGCAACCGCTACAACCCGACCGTCGCCGTGCTCGCCGGCGAGGACGGCGACGACACGCTCCAGGGCGGCCTCGGCGACGAGGAGCTTCACGGGGGTCCGGGCAACGACCGCCTCGACGGCGCTGCGGGCGCCGACAAGCTCTTCGGCGAGGAGGGGGACGACACGCTCGACGGCGACCACTACGAGGCGCCCAGCCCCGACCTCATCGACGGGGGGCCGGGCGTCGACACCGTCGAGGGCTGGACGCGGCCCGACCAGGACCACCAGAGCCCGATCGCCATCACGCTCGACGACCAGCCGGGCGACGGCCGCGCGGGGGAGGGCGACGACGTGCGCGCGATCGAGCGGATCACCTCGCACGTGTCCGGCACGTTCGAGCTGAGCGACGCCGACGACGTCGTCGACGTCTGGGCCAACCAGGACGACGGCGCCTCGAAGGTGCTGGCGCGCGGGGGCGCCGACCGCGTCAAGGGCGGCAACAACGCCGAGACGATCGACGGCGGCGCGGGCGACGACCAGCTCGTGGGCGGCTTCGGCAACGACACGCTGACCGGCGGCCCGGGGCGCGACCAGCTCTTCGGCGACCGCGTCGACGAGCAGTGCGGGCTCTTCGAGTCGTGCGTCGTGCCGTTCGGCAACGACGTCATCGACGCGCGCGACGGCGAGGCCGACCAGGTCGACTGCGGTCCGGGCGTCGACCGCGCCGTCGTCGACTCTCTCGACACGGTGGCCAACTGCGAGGAGGTCGTGACCGGTGGCGCGCCGGCGGCCCCGCCGGCCGGCCCCGGGGCGCCGCCGACCGGGCCGGCGGGCGAGCCGGCGCCGACGCCCCCGGCCGGGGCGGCGGGGCGGGTCGCCGTACGCGCGACGGCGCGACGGCGCGGCGGCAGGGTCGTGGTCGCCGGCCGGCTCGTGCCGCGGCCCGGGACGCCCCGCGGCGCGTGCGCCGGGGCGCGGGTGTCGGCCACCGTCGTGGCCGGCAAGCGGCGCGTCGGCCGCGCCGGCGCGCGGGTCGGGCGCTCGTGCCGCTTCAGCGTCCGCGTCCCGGGCCGCCGCGGCCGGCTGACCGTCGTCGTCGCCGTCCGGCGCTCGGCCGCTCTGGCCGCCGCGACGACGCGAGTGGCCGTGCGCGGGCGCTAGCGGCCGGTCGTCAGCGCTCGCCGGTGTTCCCGGCGAGCGCCGCGGCCAGCTGCGCGCGCCCGCGGATCCCGAGCTTGCCGTAGGCGTTGCCGAGATGGACCTCGACGGTGCGGCGCGTGACCCACAGCGCCTCGGCGATCTCGCGGTTGCTGTGGCCGGCGGCGGCCAGCTCGGCGACGCGGCGCTCGCTCGGCGTCAGCGCCGCCGGCCCGCTGAGCGCCGCGCGCTGCGGCCGCGCCCCGGACGCCTCGAGCTCCTCGCGCGCCAGCCGGGCGAGGAGCGGCGCCTCCGCGCGCGCGGCGACGTCGAGCGCCGCGCGCAGCGGCGTGCGGGCGTCGACGCGCTTGCCGCGGCGGCGCAGCGCGGCGCCGAGCTCGTGCAGCGCCCAGCCCTCGGCCAGGAGCAGGGGGCTGTCGCCGAGCAGCCGGGCCGCGTCCTCGAGCGCGGCGATCGCCGCATCGTCGTCCGCGAGACGGGCGCGCACGACGGCCACGGCGCCGCGCGCGCCGCCGGTCTCCGACGCGAGCGCGGTCGCCTCGGCCGCGTCGAGGATCGCCGCGGCCTCGTCGCGCGCGCCGCGGACGGCGAGCACGTGGGCCAGGCGCAGGCGCGCGTCGGCCACCCGCGGGGTGTGCCAGCCGCGCTCGTCGAGCAGGGCGACCGCTCGCCGCAGCTCGGCCTCGGCGTCGGCGGCGCGGCGCTGGTGCCAGCGCACCCACCCGCGCGCGGCCACGACGAACGGGCCGGCCACGGTCTCCTCGAGCCCGGGAGCGACCGGATCCAGCACCGCGGCGGCGTCGTCGGGGCGGTCGTGCTGCAGCAGCAGCTCGGCCGCGATGGCCGAGAACGCCGCCACGGTCACCGGGAAGCCGACGCGGCGGACCTCGCCCAGGCCGGCCTCGGCGTGGGCCAGCCCGGTCGCCGCCGAGCCGAACTCGAGATGCCAGTAGGCCGAGGCGTGGTCGAGGTACGGCGAGGCGAACCGCAGGCCCTCGCGGCGGGCCGCCGCCTCGCCGTGCTCCAGCAGCGTCCGCGCCTGGTCGGCCTGCTCGGCGTAGCGGCAGGCGTGGATCAGCAGGTTGTAGGTGTTGCTCAGCGGGCCGAGGTCGGCCAGCAGCCCCGCCGCGACCGCGCGGGCGGTGAGGTCGGCCACCTCGGCGGCCGTGCGCCGTCCGCCGTAGGCGGCGTCCTGGGCCAGGTGGGCCAGCATCACCGCCGAGGGGTCGGCGGAGCGCCGGCCGTCGGCCAGCAGCGCCGCGCGCCGGTCGGCGAAGCGGGCGTGGAAGGTCGACGCCTCCAGCACCAGCGCCTCGAGCCGCAGCCGCAGCCCGGGGTCGCGCGCGTCGGCGAGCGCGCGCTCGAGCTCGTCGAGCGCGGGATCGGGATCCACCAGCAGCCGCAGCGTCCCGCGCGCCACGTGGGCGCGCGCCGCGCGGTCGCCGTCGAGCCCGAGCGCGAGCGCCGCGCCGAGGTGCGCGTCGGCCTCGGCGTCGCCGGCGCGGGTCTCCAGCTCGCCGAGCTCGAGCAGCACGTCGGCGCGGGCGTCGGCGGGCGGT
>DASTWY010000069.1:0-12330 GCA_035765735.1 Baekduia sp.
GTACGCCCGCGCGGGGCGCCACCGCCGCGGGCCCGCGGCTCGACGCGTTGACGGCGCATCACGCCGTCAAGGCGTCGCGGGCGCCGCGGGCCCACCGCCCGACGCGTTGACGGCGCATCGCGCCGTCAACGCGTCGCGCGGGCGCCTACCCCTCGCGCTCGAGGTCCAGCGCCGCGCTGTTGATGCAGTACCGGAGACCGCCGCGGTCGACCGGGCCGTCGTCGAAGACGTGCCCCAGGTGGCCGCCGCACTTCGCGCAGAGGACCTCGGTGCGGACCATGCCGTGCGAGGTGTCGACGCGGGTCTCGACGGCGTCGGCCAGCGCCGGGTCGGTGAAGCTCGGCCAGCCGCAGCCGCTGTGGAACTTGTCGCCGGAGCGGAAGAGCACCGCGCCGCAGCCGGCGCACTTGTAGACGCCCGGCTCGGTGGTGTCGACGTACTCGCCGGTGAACGGGGGCTCGGTCGCCTGCCGGCGGAGGACGGCGTACTGCTCGGGCGTCAGCTCCTCACGCCACTGATCTTCGGTCTTTGCGATCTTGTCCATGTCTCCCGGTCCTCGGTAGGGGCGCTCTCAGCGTACGCCGTCCGTGGCGACGGCTACCCTCGTCACCTGGCCCTGTCCGCACACTTCGACCCCACGAGGACCAGCTCCGTGCCCGAGGCGCACCGCAAGACCCGATACATCTTCGTCACCGGCGGCGTCGTCTCGTCCCTCGGGAAGGGCATCGCCGCCGCCTCGATCGGGCGCCTCCTCGTCTCGAAGGGCTTCACCGTCGGGCTCCAGAAGTTCGACCCGTACATCAACGTCGACCCCGGCACGATGTCGCCGTACCAGCACGGCGAGGTCTTCGTGACCGAGGACGGCGCCGAGACCGACCTCGACCTCGGCCACTACGAGCGCTACACGGACTCGAACGCCAGCCGCGCGTCGAACGTCACCGCGGGCGGCATCTACAACTCCGTGATCCGCCGCGAGCGGCGCGGCGACTACCTCGGCGGCACCGTGCAGGTCGTCCCGCACATCACCGACGAGATCAAGCACCGCGTCAAGCTCATCGGCGAGACCAACGACGTCGACTTCGTCATCACCGAGATCGGCGGCACCGTCGGCGACATCGAGTCGCTGCCCTTCCTCGAGGCCATCCGCCAGTTCCCGGTCGACGCCGGCCGGCGCAACTGCATGTTCATCCACCTCACGCTGGTGCCGTACATCGGCCACGCGGGTGAGCTGAAGACCAAGCCGACGCAGCACTCCGTCAACGAGCTGCGCCGCATCGGCATCCAGCCCGACATGCTGCTCTGCCGTGCCGAGAACGAGCTCGACCTCGACATCCGCAAGAAGATCGCGCTCTTCGCCTCGCTGCCCACCGAGGCGGTGATCTCGGCGATCGACGTCGACAACATCTACAAGGTGCCGCTCTGGTACCACGAGCAGCAGGTCGACGACTTCATCTGCGACTACTTCGGCATCGACGACGCGCCCGAGGCCGACCTGTCGCGCTGGCAGGAGCTGATGGACCGCGCCGACCGCTCGTCGCAGACGGTGAACATCGCGCTCGTCGGCAAGTACGTCGCGCTCGAGGACGCCTACAAGTCCGTGACCGAGGCGCTGCGGCACGCGGGCTTCTCGCACGAGTGCCGCATCGAGGTCGACTGGGTCGACTCCGAGACGCTCGTCGACGACGAGGCTGCCGCCGAGCGCCTCGAGGGCGCCGACGGCGTGCTCATCCCCGGGGGCTTCGGCGGCCGCGGCATCGAGGGCAAGATCCGCGCCGCGCGGGTGGCACGCGAGCGGAAGATCCCGTACCTCGGCATCTGCCTGGGCATGCAGATCGCCGTCTGCGAGTTCGCCCGCCACGTCGCCGACATGCCGGGCGCCAACTCGACGGAGTTCGACATCGAGACCGAGTGGCCGGTGATCGACCTGCTGCCCGAGCAGAAGGAGGTCTCCGACCTCGGCGGCACGATGCGGCTCGGCGCGGACCCGGTGAAGGTGCACCCGAGCACCGCCGCGTATGAGATCTACGGCGACGCCGTGGTCTACGAGCGCCACCGGCATCGCTACGAGGTGTCGATCTCGCTGCGCAAGCGGCTCGAGCACGCCGGCCTGGTGGTCTCGGGGACGTCGCCCGACGAGCGCCTCGTCGAGATGATCGAGCTGCACGACCACCCGTTCTTCGTGGCCTCGCAGTTCCACCCGGAGTTCAAGTCGCGCCCCGAGCGCCCCGCGCCGCTGTTCCGCGAGTTCGTCGGCGCCGCGCTGCGCCGCGCCGAGGACCTGCATCCCGAGGACGAGGTCCGCGCCTCGCGCGCGGAGCCGGTCACGGCCGACCAGCGGTAGGGAACGACCCGCGGGCGTCAGCCCTGGATCGCCTGCATGCGACGCTCCACCGAGGACGAGCGGCGGCGCCTGAACGCGCTGTTCGCCGAGCTCTGCGCGATCCCGTCCGTCTCCGGGCAGGAGTCCGCGATGGCCGCGCGCGTGCGCGAGCTGCTGGAGAGCATGGGCCTGGCGGTGGAGGCCGACGCCGCGGGGAACCTGCTCGCGCGCTGGAGCGGCGGCGACCCCGACCAGGACCGCCGGTCGGTCCTGCTCTGCGCGCACCTCGACACCGTGCCGCACGGCGACGTCCCGATCGACCCGGTCCTCGTCGATGACGGCTGGGAGAACCGCCACGACGCGATCCTCGGCGCCGACAACAAGGCGGCGGTCGCGGTCATGCTGCTCGCCGCCGAACGGGTGGCCGATCCGGCGCAGCCACGCCCGCCGGTCGACGTCGAGCTGCTGCTCACCGTCGAGGAGGAGGTGGCGCTCGCCGGCGCCAAGGCCTTCGACGTCTCGCGCCTGCGCAGCGACTTCGGCTTCGTCTACGACCACGCGACGCCGATCGGCGAGATCGTGATGGCCTCGCCGACCTACTACCGCGTCGAGGCGACGTTCCACGGCCGGGCGGCGCACGCCGGCATCCGCCCCGAGGACGGCCGCTCCGCGATCGCCGCGGCGGCCAGGGCCATCGCCGCGATGCGGCTCGGGCGCCTGGACGACGAGACGACGGCCAACGTCGGCTGGATAGACGGCGGGCTGGCCGGCGCGACCAACGTCGTGCCCGAGCGCTGCCGGCTGCTGGCCGAGACCCGCTCGCTGGATCCCGCCAAGGCCGAGGCCAGCGTGGCGGAGATCGTCGACCACCTCCACGACGCCGCCAACGACCCGGCGTGCGAGTGCGACGTCGACGTCGTCGTCGAGCGGCTCTTCGAGGGCTACCGGCACAAGGCGTCGTCGCCGGCCGTCCGCGCCGCGGAGCGCGCGCTCGACGCCTGCGGCTACACGCCGCGCCACATCCTCAGCGGCGGCGGTGCCGACGCCAACGCCTTCGAGGCGGCCGGCTTCCACTGCGTCTGCCTGGCCAACGGCACCGAGCGCAATCACGAGCCGACCGAGCGCGTCAGCGTCGCGGCGCTCGAGTCGATGCTCGACGTGACGTACGCGCTGCTCGACGCGTGCGCCGACGGGTAGGAGGGACCGCATGTCCCACGAGGAGCGAGACTTCGAGCGCGTCGGCGGCCGCGTCGCCTACGACGGCCGGATCGTGCAGGTGCACGTCGACACCTACGAGTACGCGGACGGCAGCACGTCCGAGCGCGAGATCGCCCGCACGAGCGACGCCGCCGCGATCGTCGCCGTCGACGGCGAGCACGTCTGGCTCGTGCGCCAGCCGCGCGAGGCGATCGACGACCCCGACAGCCTCGAGGTCCCCGCCGGCCGCCTCGACCAGCAGGGCGAGTCGGCGCTGGAGACCGCCCAGCGCGAGCTCGCCGAGGAGATCGGCATGGTCTCCGACCGCTGGACCGAGTTGACCAGCTACCGCTCGTCGGTCGGGTTCACCGACGAGACCGTCCACGTCTTCCTCGCCGAGGACATCCGGCCCTCCGACGAGGAGCACGACTCGGGGGAGATGGAGCGGATCGAGATCGTCCCATGGCCGCTGGACCGGCTGGACGACGCCATCGAGCAGGTCTCGGACTCCAAGACGCTCATCGGCCTGCTGCTGCTCGAGCGCCGCCGCCGCGCCCGCTTCTGACCGTCGAGGCGGCCGTCGGCACGGTTCGTTGCACGGCGAGGAGCCGGCTGTTCGGGAGCGAAGCCCTGGGCATGGCCGTCGCCCCGGCACCGCCCGACGCCCGCGCGTTCGAGCACCACGTGCTCGACTTCCTCGCCTACCTGGAGTTCGAGCGCGGCCTGTCGCGCAACACGCTCGAGGCCTACCGCAGCGACCTGCTGCAGCTCGGCCAGCACCTCCGCGCCCACGAGGTCGACGTGCTGGCGGCGACCCACGGCGACCTCACCGGCTTCCTCGACGCCCTGGCGGCCGGCACCGACGACCGCCCCGCGGCGCGTCCCGCGACGCTCCAGCGCAAGGCCGCGTGCCTGCGGTCCTTCTACCGCCACCTGCGCCGCGAGGCGATCATCGACCACGACCCGACCGCCGATCTGCGCGCGCCCCGCAAGGGCCAGAAGCTCCCGCAGGTCCTCTCGCGCGGCGACGTCGACCGGCTGCTGCGCGCCCCGCGCGGCACCGACCCCGCGGCGCTGCGCGACCGCGCGCTGCTGGAGCTGATGTACGCCTGCGGGCTCCGGGCCAGCGAGGCGATCGGCCTGGAGGTGGGCGACGTCGACCTGGAGGCCGGCGTGCTGCACGCGCGCGGCAAGGGCGCCAAGGAGCGCCTCGTGCCGGTCGGCCGCGAGGCCGTCTCGGCGGTCCGCGCCTACCTCCAGCGCGGGCGGCCCGTGCTCACCGCGACGACGCCCGAGGACCGCCATCTCTTCGTCAACCGGCGCGGCACCGGCCTCACGCGCCAGGGGCTCTACAAGATCGTCCAGCGCCACGCGCGCGCCGTCGGGCTCGAGGACCGGATGAGCCCGCACACGCTGCGCCACACCTTCGCCACGCACCTGCTCGCCGGCGGCTGCGACCTGCGCGCGGTCCAGGAGATGCTCGGCCACGCCGACATCGCCACGACGCAGATCTACACCCACCTCTCGGCCGAGCGGCTGAAGGACGTGTACTTCCAGGCCCATCCTCGCGCGGGCGGCGGGTGAGCTCCTCTTCGGCCACGCCCGCCGTCTCTTCAGTGGACGATCGTCCAGCGGACGCGTGGCCGCTGGCACGATCCGCTGCTATGCGTCGCCACGTCTCCATCGCCCTGACGGCTGCCGCCCTCGCGGCGCTCGCCTCCGGCTGCGGCTCCACCGACGAGCTCCCCGCCGCGCCGGCGCCGCACCCCACGCCGTTCGACGCCAAGGGGATCTCGTTCGTGGCTCCCGCGGGCTGGACGGTCAACCGCGGCACGGGCCATCTGATCGCCACCGTGGCGACCGGCGAGGGCACCGTGGCCATCTGGCGCTTCCCGCGCAAGCAGGAGCTGCCCGACACCAAGGACGAGCTGCGCGCCGCCCGTGACGGCCTCGTCGACGCGCTGACCAGCAAGGACGACGCCTTCGAGGCGATCGCCACCGCGCCGACCGAGATCGCCGGCCAGCCCGCCGTCCAGATCCGCGCGCATGAGACCATTGCGGGCGTGGTGCGCACGGTCCGCACGTCTCACATCTACGCCGGCGGCGCCGAGTACGTCGTCGACGCCTACACGGACGACAGCCGGTTCCGCGACATCGACGCGCGGTTCTTCCGCCCGATCCTGCGCTCCATGAAGGTCGAGGGCTCCGCGCAGGACACCGCGTGAGCCGGCACGGGAGCGCTCCGGCGTGACGGCGCGCGCCGCCGTCGTCGTCCTCGACGCCTGCGGCGTCGGCGCGCTTCCCGATGCGGACCGCTACGGCGACGCGGGCAGCGACACGCTCTCGCACGTGGCCGAGGCGGTGGGTGGGCTCGACCTGCCCGCGCTGGGGCGTCTCGGGCTGGGCTCGATCGCTCCGATCGCCGGCGTGCCGCCGGTCGACGATCCCGTCCTGCACGGCCGCCTGCACCCACTGGGGCCCGGCAAGGACTCGACGACGGGCCATTGGGAGCTGATGGGCGCCGTGACGCCCGCGCCGCTGCCGACCTATCCGGATGGCTTCCCGCTGGACGTGATGCGCCGCCTCGAGGCGGCCACCGGCCGGCGCTTCTGCGGCAACGCGCCGTCGAACGGGATCACCGTGCTCGAGGAGCTCGGCGAGCACCATCTGGCCAGCGGCGAGCTCATCCTCTACACGTCGGCCGACTCGGTCCTGCAGGTCGCCGCGCATGACGAGGTGCTCAGCGAGTCCGAGCTGCACGAGGCCTGCGCGGCGATCCGCGCGCAGATGACCGGCGAGCACGCCGTCGGCCGGGTGATCGCGCGGCCGTTCGCCGGCCGGCCCGGCGCCTTCGCCCGCACCGAGGGGCGCCGCGACTTCTCCATCGATCCGCCGACGCGCACCTATCTCGACGCGCTCGTCGAGGCCGGCGCGCCCGTCCACGCCGTCGGCAAGGTCCGCGACCTCTTCAACGGCCGCGGCATCACCGACGACCATCCCGGCAAGACGAACGCCCGCGCGCTGGCGGCCACGACCGAGCTGCTGCGGGACCTCGACGGCGGGCTGATCTTCACCAACCTCGTGGAGACCGACCAGGTCTACGGCCATCGCAAGGACGTCGACGGCTTCCACGCCGCGCTGCGCGAGATCGACGCGGCCGTGGCGGAGTGGGTGGCGCTGCTGCGGCCCGGCGACCTCCTGATCCTGACCGCCGACCACGGCGTCGACCCGTTCGTCGCGCACACCGACCACACGCGGGAGCACGTGCCGCTGCTGGCCGTCTTCGAGGGCCATGGCGCCCGTCGCCACGACGGGCCGATGGCCGACGTCGGCGCCACGGCGCTGGCCTGGCTGGCCGGGCAGGAGGACGGAACGCTGCCCGGCGCTCCGTTCGCCGGCGGGGCCTGAGCGCCGCCGGTCTGGCCCGTCCTGCGGCGGCCCTACCCTGGACGCCGCCGTGCCCGAGCTCCCCGAGGTCGAGACCATCCGCCGCCAGCTCGCGCCCCACGTCGAGGGGCGCGTGATCGCCCGCCTGGAGATCCGCGACCCGCGCTGGTGCGCGCCGCTGGCGCCCGAGGAGGTCGTCGACGCCGTCCAGGGGCGCGAGGTCGAGCGCCTCAGCCGCCGGGGCAAGTACCTCATCTTCGAGCTGGCCGACGACGTCTTCCTGCTCGCGCACCTGCGCATGACGGGCACGATGCTCCTGGACCCGCCGGAGGGCACGCCCTACGAGCGCGTGCGGTTCACCTTCGACGACGGCCGTCAGCTGCGCTTCTGCGACCCGCGCCGGTTCGGCACGGGGGAGCTGGCCATCGGCACCGACGCGCTGGACGCATTCCTCGACGCGCGGCTCGGGCTCGAGCCGCTCGGCCCGGAGCTGACGGGCCCGCGGCTGCGCGCGCTGGCCCAGGGCCGCCGTGCGCCGATCAAGGCGTTCCTGCTCGACCAGCGGCGCATCGCCGGGGTGGGCAACATCTACGCCGACGAGGCGCTGTTCCGCGCGCGGATCCACCCGCTGCGTCCCGCGGGGACGCTGACGCCCGCCCAGTACGCCGCGCTGGCGCAGGCGGTGCAGGACGCGCTGAGCGCCGGCATCGACGCCGGCGGCGCGACCATCGACGACTTCCGCCACGCCGACGGCGTGCGCGGCTCGTTCCAGGACGAGTTCCTCGTCCACCGCCGCCGCGGCGAGCCGTGCCCGGCGTGCGGCACGCCGGTGGTCAAGATGGTGGCGGCGGGGCGGGGGACCTACGTCTGCGAGCGCTGCCAGCCGCGCCCGCGGGTCAGGCGGCGGCCTTGAGCAGCTGCTGCAGCTCGCCGGTCTGGTCGGCGCGGAGCGTCTCCTGGAAGCCGCCGACGAGCTGCTCGCCGACGATGACCTGGGGGAACGTCATCATCCCGGTGCGCTCCAGCAGCGCGGCGCGGCCAGCGGGGTCGCGGGCCAGGTTGATCTCGTCGTACGCGATGCCGCGGGCATCGAGCAGCTGCTTGACGCGCGCGCAGAACGAGCAGGGATCAGTGGTGTAGACGGTGACGTTCGCCATTACTTCATCAAGTATAGCGACGGGCCGGACCATTCCGGACGCGGCGCACCGGAAGGCGTACCCATGCCCGGCTCCCTGAAGTCCGAGGCGGTCGTCCTGCGGTCGATCCGCTTCGGCGAGGCCGACCGGATCCTGCACCTCTACACGCCCGGGCGCGGGCGGATGTCGGCGATCGCCAAGGGCGTGCGCAAGACGCGCAGCCGCTTCGGCGGGCGCCTGGAGCCGTTCTTCCGCGTCGCGCTCGTGCTGCACCAGGGACGCTCGGACCTGCTGACGGTCACCAGCGCCGAGACGGTCCACGGCTACCCCCGCCTGCGCGCCGACGGCGGCGCGCTGGACGCCGCCGCCCGCGCCTGCGACGCCGTCAGCCGGCTGTTCGAGGACGCCGACCCGCATCCGGCCGTCTACCACCTGCTCTGCAACGAGCTCGCGCTGCTGGACGCCGACCCGGCACGGGCGACGCTGGCCAACCAGCTCGCGTTCCGGCTCAAGCTCCTGGTCGCTGCCGGCCTGGCGCCGCAGCTGGCCGCCTGCGCCTCCTGCGGCGAGCGCGAGCACCTCGTCGGCTTCAGCGGCGCCGCCGGCGGCGTGGTCTGTGGCGCGTGCGAGGCCGGCGCCTTCCCGATGGCCGAGGAGTCGCACGCCTTCCTGACCGCCGCGCTCGCCCAGCCGCTGGCCGCCGCGCCGGCCGGAACGCCCCGCGCGCTGCGCCAGGCCGAGCGCGCCATCGCCGACACGGTCGAGCACCACGCGCACGTCCGTTTGCGGGCCGCCTCGCCCGGATAGGCCTCAGCCGCCTATGACGAGCGCGGCGGCCGGCACGACGACCAAGTGGGTCTACGACTTCGCGGAGGGCTCGCGCGAGATGCGGGAGCTGCTGGGGGGCAAGGGCGCCAACGTGGCGGAGATGACGCGGATCCTGGGTTCGGAGCGGGTGCCGGCCGGGTTCACGATCACCACCGAGGCGTGCGTGGCCTACATGGAGGGTGGTCGGCAGCTGCCGGGTGGGCTGCACGACGAGGTAGCGGCGGCGCTGGGCCGGTTGGAGGCTCGGGCGGGCCGGCGGCTGGGCGACCCGCACGATCCGCTGTTGGTGTCGGTGCGCTCGGGGGCGCGTGAGTCGATGCCGGGGATGATGGACACGGTCTTGAACCTGGGGCTCTGCGACGAGTCGGTGGTGGGGTTGGCGGCGCGGACCGGCAACGAGCGGTTCGCGTGGGACTCCTACCGGCGGTTGGTGCAGATGTACGGCAATGTCGTCACGGGCGTGCCGACCGATGTGCTCGAGCGCGAGATCCGCCGGGTCAAGCATGCGCGTGGCGTCACCGACGACACCGAGCTGACGGTTGGCGATCTGCGTGAGCTGGTGGAGTCCTTCAAGGGCCTGTACGACTTCCCGGCCGACCCGCGGGAGCAGCTGGAGGGTGCGATCAGGGCGGTGTTCGACTCGTGGATGGGTGAGCGCGCGGTGCAGTACCGGCGCATCAACCGCATCCCCGATGACTGGGGCACGGCGGTCACCGTGCAGCAGATGGTCTTCGGCAACAAGGGCGACACGTCGGGTTCGGGGGTGGCGTTCAGCCGCGACGAGGTGACCGGGGCGCCGGACCCGTCGGGGGACTTCTTGGCCAACGCGCAGGGCGAGGACGTCGTGTCGGGGGTGCGCACGCCGCGTGACCTCGGCGAGCTGCGCGCGTGGCTGCCGGAGGTCCACGACCAGCTGTTTGAGATCTTGCGCACGCTGGAGCGCCATTACGGCGACATGCAGGACGTGGAGTTCACCGTCGAGGAGGGCCGGCTCTACCTGCTGCAGACGCGCGACGCCAAGCGCCCGGCGCAGGCTGCGGTGCGCTTCGCGGTCGACGCGGTCCACGAGGGCCTGCTGGACAAGGGCGCGGCGCTGGCGACGATCGACGCCGAGAAGCTCGACGCGCTGCTGCACCCGACGTTCGACCCCGACGCCGAGTATCGGGTGCTCGCGCGCGGCGTGGCGGCGTCGCCGGGGGCGGCCAAGGGGCAGATCGTCTTCTCGGCCGACGAGGCCGTCGAGGCGGCCGCCGACGGCCGCGATGTCGTGCTGGTGCGGCGGTTCACCGAGGCCGACGACGTCGCGGGCTTTCACGCGGCGCGCGGGGTGCTGACCTCTGACGGCGGCAAGGCGTCGCACGCGGCGCTGGTGGCGCGCGGGATGGGGGTGCCGGCGGTCACGGGCGCCGGCGCGCTGGAGATCGACGAGCAGTCCGGCGAGGTGCGGCTCGACGGCGAGGTCGTGCTGCGCGACGGCGACCGGATCGCCATCGACGGCACCACCGGCGCCGTCACCACCGACGACGTCCCGCTCGTCGACCCCGAGATGAGCGCGCACTTCCGCACCGTGCTGGAGTGGGCCGACGAGCTGCGCACGCTGGACGTGCGCACCAACGCCGACACCCCGGCCGACGCCCGCAAGGCCCGCGAGCTCGGCGCCCAGGGCATCGGCCTGTGCCGCACCGAGCACATGTTCTTCGGCGAGGAGCGCCACGAGAAGATGGTGCGGGTGATCCTCGCCTCCGACGACGCCGAGCGCCGGCGCTCCCTGGAGGCGCTGCTGCCCCTCCAGCAGGGCGACTTCGGGGGCATCTTCGCGGCGATGGACGGCCTGCCCGTCACCATCCGCCTGCTCGACCCGCCGCTGCACGAGTTCCTGCCCAAGCTCCACGACGTCGAGCAGCGGCTCGAGCGCGCCCGCATCGAGCAGTCCGACGACCTCGGGGAGCTCGAGCACGCCTACGACCGCGTGCGTGCGCTGCAGGAGGTCAACCCGATGCTCGGCACGCGCGGCGTGCGGCTCGGGATCCTCTACCCGGCGATCTACGAGATGCAGGTCGAGGCGATCTTCCGCGCGCTGGCCGCGGTCCGCGAGCGCGGGGTCGACGCGCACGCCGAGGTCATGGTCCCGCTCGTCGACTACGAGCGCGAGCTGGAGCTGCTGCGCGGGCTGGTCGAGCGCGTCGGGGCGGCTCACGACCTCGCCCACGGCGAGGACTACTCCATCGGCACGATGATCGAGCTGCCGCGGGCGTGCACGCTGGCGGACGCCATCGCCAACCAGGCCGACTTCTTCTCGTTCGGGACCAACGACCTGACGCAGACGGCGCTCGGGTTCTCGCGCGACGACATCGAGGGGCGGATCCTCGCGCGCTACATCGAGATGAAGATCTTCGACCGCTCGCCGTTCGAGACGCTCGACGCGCCGGGCGTCGGCCAGCTGGTGCGCATGGGCGCCTGGCTGGGCCGCAAGACCAAGCCCGACCTCAAGCTCGGCGTCTGCGGCGAGCACGGCGGCGACCCCGACTCGATCGACTTCTTCCACACTTCCGGCATGGACTACGTCTCCTGCTCGCCGTTCCGGGTGCCGGTCGCACGGGTCGCGGCCGCCCAGGCGGCGGTGCGCCACGGCCGGGAGCCCCGGTGGGGAAGCTGACGCCGTCGGTGTTCGGCGACCGCGGCCGCCGGCGCGCGCAGAAGCTCGGCATCGACCCGGCGCGCCTGCCGCCCGGCCAGTCGCCGACGAAGAAGTGGCCGGTGCTGACCGTCGGGCCCGAGCCGGAGGTCGCGCCCGACCGCTGGTCGCTGGCCTTCTACGGCGAGGTGGAGCAGCCCTACGCGCTGCGCTGGGATGAGCTGCTGGCGCTGCCACAGGTCGACCAGGTCAGCGACCTGCACTGCGTGACGCGGTGGTCGCGGTTCGACCAGCGGCTGACCGGCGTCCGCGTGCGCGACCTGCTCGCGCGCGCCCGGCCGAAGCCGGGGGCGACGCACGCGCTCGTCCACGCCTATGGCGGCTACTCGACCAACCTCCCGCTGGACGCGCTGATGGACGACGACGTGCTGATCGCCCACCGCGCCGGCGACGCGCCGCTGCCGCGCGAGCACGGCGGGCCGGCGCGGCTGCTGGTGCCGTCGCGGTACCTGTGGAAGTCGGCGAAGTGGGTGCAGTCCTTCGAGCTGCTCGACCACGACGAGCCGGGCTTCTGGGAGCGCAACGGCTACCACAACGACGGCGATCCGTGGACCGAGCAGCGCACCCACGAGGACCCGATGGCCTTCCGCACCATGCGCCGCCAGGCCCGCGGCGCCGACGACCCCCAGCGCTGACCCCCGCCCGGGGCGTCGACGACCCCCAGCGCTGACCCCCGTCCGGGGCGTCGAGGGACCCCCAGCGCTGACCCCCGCCCGGGGCGTCGAGGGACGAATCATTCGGCTGGGGGATGGATGATTCGTCCCTCG
>DASTWY010000070.1:0-30513 GCA_035765735.1 Baekduia sp.
GAGGGCCACCTCGTGCGCCGGATGGAGGAGGCCGTCGACGGCGAGTACCAGGTGTTCAAGTCGCGCGACGGCGCCTACGTCCGCGAGCACTTCTTCGGGACCAACCCCGAGCTGGCCCGCATGGTCGAGGACTGGAGCGACTCCGACATCTGGTCGCTGAACCGCGGCGGCCACGACCCCCACAAGGTCTACGCCGCCTACGCCCAGGCCGTCGCCCACACCGGCCAGCCGACCGTGATCCTCGCCAAGACGATCAAGGGCTACGGGATGGGGGAGTCCGGCGAGGGCCAGAACATCACCCACCAGGCCAAGAAGATGACCGAGAAGGCGCTGTTCGCCTTCCGCGACCGCTTCGGCCTGAACCTCAGCGACGAGGCGGTGCAGAAGGCCGCCTTCCACAAGCCGCC
The DNA here is from genome assembly GCA_035765735.1 of Baekduia sp. GTDB lineage: Bacteria > Actinomycetota > Thermoleophilia > Solirubrobacterales > Solirubrobacteraceae > Baekduia. The sequence continues at coordinate 408 of DASTWY010000070.1, forward strand.
CGACGACTCGCCCGAGATGGCCTACCTGCTCGAGCGCCGCCGCGAGCTCGGCGGCGGGCTGCCCCAGCGCCGCGTCACGGCGGCGCCGCTGCCGATCCCCGAGCTGCCCACGTTCAAGACCCAGCTCGACGGCACGGGCGAGCGCGAGATCTCCACCACCATGGCCTTCGTGCGCATCCTGTCGACGCTGCTGCGCGACAAGCAGCTCGGCCCGCACGTCGTGCCGATCGTCCCCGACGAGTCGCGGACGTTCGGCATGGAGGGCATGTTCCGCCAGCTGGGGATCTTCAGCCAGGTCGGGCAGCTCTACACGCCCCAGGACGCCGAGCAGCTCATGTCCTACCGCGAGGACAAGCACGGCCAGATCCTCCAGGAGGGGATCAACGAGCCGGGCGCGTTCTCGTCGTGGATCGCGGCGGCCACGTCGTACGCCAACCACGGCGTCTCGATGGTGCCGTTCTACATCTACTACTCGATGTTCGGCTTCCAGCGCGTGGGCGACCTCGCGTGGGCGGCCGGCGACTCGCGGGCCCGCGGCTTCCTGCTCGGCGGCACCGCCGGGCGCACGACCCTCAACGGCGAGGGACTCCAGCACGAGGACGGCCACAGCCACGTCCAGGCGTCGCTGATCCCCAACTGCGTGGCCTACGACCCCGCCTACGCCTACGAGCTGGCCGTGATCGTCCACGACGGCCTGCGGCGGATGGTCGCCGAGCACGAGGACGTCTTCTACTACGTGACGGTCATGAACGAGAACTACGCGCAGCCGGCGATGCCGGACGGCGCGGAGGAGGGCATCCTGCGCGGGATGCACCGCGTCGCCGCCGCGCCCTCCGGCACGGCGCAGGTGCGGCTCCTGGGCTCCGGCACCATCCTGCGCGAGGTGCTGGCCGGCGCGGAGCTGCTGCGCGAGGACTTCGGCGTGGAGGCCGACGTCTGGAGCGTCACCTCGTTCACCGAGCTGCGGCGCGACGGCATGGCCGTCGAGCGCCGCAACCGGCTGCACCCGACCGCGGAGCCCGAGCGCGCGTACGTCGAGCAGTGCCTCGGCGGCGCCGACGGCGCGCCCGTCGTCGCGGCCACCGACTACATCCGGACGCTGGCCGACGGCATCCGCCCGTGGGTGCGCGCGCCGTACACGGTGCTCGGCACCGACGGCTTCGGCCGCAGCGACTACCGGCGCGCGCTGCGCTCGTTCTTCGAGATCGACCGCCACCACGTGGCCGTGGCGGCGCTCCACGACCTCGGGCGTCACGCAGACGCGGCGGCGGCCATCGAGCGCTACGGCATCGACCCCGACACGGAGGCCCCATGGCGGAGGTAGAGCAGGTCGCGGTACCCGAAGGGACCAGCCGATGACTCCCACGGAACAGGTGCTGGTCCCCGACATCGGCGACTTCACCGACGTCGCCGTCGTCGAGGTCCACGTCGAGCCCGGGCAGGAGGTCGCCGAGGACGACCCGCTGATCACGCTCGAGACCGACAAGGCCACGATGGACGTGCCGGCGCCGTTCGGCGGGATCGTCGAGGAGGTGCTGCTGAAGGTCGGCGACGTCGCCTCCGAGGGCACCCCCGTCGCCCGCGTGCGCGCCGTCGTCGAGGCGGCCGCGCCGGCGGAGGCCGCGGCGCCGAGCGCCGTGCGGACCGCCGTGCGCGCCGAGGCGTCGTCCGGCTCGGCCGGCACCGGCGGGTCGGCGCCCCCGCCGCCCGCCCCGGCGCCCGCGACCCCGGAGGTCACGGCGAACGGTGGGGGCCCGGTCTACGCGAGCCCGTCGGTGCGCCGGCTGGCGCGCGAGCTCGGCGTCGACCTGCAGCAGGTCAGCGGCAGCGGCCGCAAGGGCCGGATCGTGCCCGAGGACGTGCGCGCCTTCAGCGAGGGCGGCGGCGCGCCGGCGGCGGCGGCCGGCGGCGCGGCGGTCGGCGGCCTCGAGCTGGCGCCGTGGCCGAGCGTCGACTTCGAGAAGTTCGGCGAGGTCGAGCGGGTGCCGCTCAGCCGGATCCGCCGGCTGTCGAAGAACAACCTGGCGCGCAACTGGGTCCACATCCCCCACGTCACCCACCACGACGAGGCCGACGTCACCGAGCTGGAGGCGTTCCGCAAGCAGCTCAACGCCGAGCAGTCCGACGTCAAGGTGACGATGGTCGCGCTGCTGCTCAAGGCGTGCGCGGCGACGCTGCGCGCGTTCCCGGACTTCAACGCGTCGCTGGACGGCGACGAGCTGGTCCTCAAGCGCTACTACCACCTGGGCTTCGCCGCGGACACGCCCAACGGCCTCGTCGTGCCGGTCGTCCGCGACGTCGACCGCAAGGGCCTGCTGGAGCTGGCCGGCGAGCTGACCGAGCTGTCGGGCCGCGCCCGTGCCGGCAAGCTCGGGCCCGCCGAGATGAGCGGCGGGACGTTCACCATCTCCAGCCTCGGCGGCATCGGCGGCACGGCGTTCACACCGATCGTCAACGCGCCGGAGGTGGCGATCCTCGGCGTCGTGCGGTCGCAGATGAAGCCAGTGTGGGACGGCGCGCAGTTCGTCCCGCGGCTGATGCTGCCGCTCTCGCTCTCCTACGACCACCGGGTGATCGACGGCGCCGCCGCGGCGCGCTTCGTCGCCCACCTCGCCGGCGTGCTGACCGATCTGCGAAGGGTGCTGCTCTAGATGCCGACGCTCGACGTCCTGGTCCCTGAAGGGACGAGCCGGTGACTGATCTCCATGTCCTGGTCCCCGAAGGGACCATCCGGTGACTGATCTTCATGTTCTGGTCCCCGACATCGGGGACTTCACCGACGTGCCCGTCGCCGAGATCCTCGTCGCGGTCGGCGACGCGGTGGCGGCCGACGACCCGCTGGTCGTCCTGGAGTCCGACAAGGCCTCGATGGAGATCCCGGCCCCGCAGGCCGGGACCGTCAAGGAGCTGAGGGTCGCGGTGGGGGACACGGTCTCGGAGGGCGGCGCGCTCGCCGTCCTCGAGGTCGCCGAGCTGCCTGAGGGCGCCAACGCGCCGGAGCCTGCGGCCGGCGGTCCGGACGGGGCGATGGCCACCGAGCCGCCGCCGCGCCCGGCCGCGCCGGCCGCGCCGGTGCCGCGGGGCGACCTCCACGCCGGCGTCCTCGTGCTGGGCTCGGGCCCGGGCGGCTACGCGGCCGCCTTCCGCGCGGCGGACCTCGGGCTCGACGTGATCCTCGTCGAGCGCCACGCCACGCTCGGGGGCGTCTGCCTGAACGTCGGCTGCATCCCGTCCAAGGCGCTGCTGCACGCCGCCAAGGTCCTCGCCGACGCTCGCGGGATGGCCGACCTCGGCGTGCGCTTCGCCGAGCCGGAGGTCGACCTCGACGCGCTGCGCAGCTGGAAGGACGGCGTGGTGGCCAAGCTCACGCGCGGCGTCGGCGGCATGGCCAAGGGCCGCAAGGTGCAGGTGGTCCAGGGCGAGGCGCGGTTCACGGGGCCGAACGCGCTGGCCGTCGAGACCCCCGACGGTGCCAGGACCATCAGCTTCGACCACGCGATCGTCGCGGCGGGCTCGCGCTCCGTGCAGCTGCCCGGCATCCCGCACGACGACCCGCGGGTCATGGACTCGACCGACGCGCTCGCGCTCGCCGACGTGCCCGAGCGGCTGCTCGTGGTCGGCGGCGGGATCATCGGCCTGGAGATGGCGACCGTCTACGACGCCCTGGGGTCGACGGTGACGGTGGTCGAGCTCACCGACCAGCTGATCCCCGAGGCCGACGCCGACCTGGTCAAGCCCCTGCAGCGCCGCATCGAGCCGCGCTACGAGGCCGTCCACCTCGGCACGCGGGTCGAGGGCGTCGAGGCGCGCGAGGACGGGCTGCACGCGACCTTCAGCGGCGGCGTCGAGCCGGCGGTCTTCGACCGCGTCCTCGTGGCGGTCGGGCGCACGCCCAACGGCGCCGGGCTCGGCCTGGACACCGCGGGGGTCCACGTCGACGAGCGCGGGTTCGTCGGGGTCGACGACCAGCAGCGCACGAACGTGCCGCACATCCTCGCCATCGGCGACGTGGCGGGCGCGCCGATGCTCGCCCACAAGGCGACGGCGGAGGGCCACGTCGCGGCCGAGGTGCTCGCTGGGCAGGCGGCCGCCTTCGACGCGCGGGCGATCCCGTCGGTCGCCTACACCGACCCCGAGGTCGCGTGGGTCGGCCTGACCGAGCGCGAGGCCGAGGCCCAGGGGGTCGCCTACGAGAAGGCGACGTTCCCGTGGTCGGCCTCCGGGCGGGCGCTGGCCATGGACGCCGGCGACGGCCTCACGAAGCTGCTGCACGACCCGGAGTCGGGGCGGATCCTCGGCGCGGGCGCCGTTGGCGTCAACGCCGGCGAGCTGGTCGCCGAGGTCGGGCTGGCCATCGAGATGGGCGCCGACGTCGGCGACCTCGCGCTGACCGTCCACGCCCATCCGACCCTCAGCGAGACCGTCGGCCTGGCCGCCGAGCTGGCCGACGGCACGATCACCGACCTGCCGAACCCGGCGGCGCGCGCGCGGCGCTGAGCCGGGAGCGGCCGCTGAGCGGCCGTGCGTGCGATCCAGGGGTTCCATGAGAACCCCTGGATCGCACGCGTCGCTGCCGTCGTCGCTGCCGCTGCCATAGGCGGCGCCTATCGCGCTGCTAACCAGCGCGTCTGCGACGGATGGCGGAAGAGCTCCTACTGTGGAGCGCGCGTCGAGTGAGCGATCACTCGGCGCCTCTCCTCCGGTGGGCCACCCACCCGCCTCCATGGACGCACGTGCCTCGAGCCGGCGGCTCGCCCCTCGGCCGGGCTCGTGCGCTCCGCGACCGCTCCCCATCCGACCGGACCCACCCATCCGATGATCAGCCACGCCCCCAGCCGCAACCATCCCCTCAACCCCGACCACGAGCCGCAGCGCGGCCCCGCTCCTGCCCGTGGCCGCCGCGCCTGGCGCGCCGTCCCGCGCGCTCCCCACGAGGGGCGCCGCCGGCGCCTGACCCCGCGGTTGACGCCCCGCCGTCGCGTGACGCCCGATCTCGGCCTGGCGCTGCTCGCGCTCGCGCTCGGCGGCTTCGCCATCGGCACCACCGAGTTCGTGGCGATGGGGCTGCTGCCCGAGATCGCCCATGGCGTCGGCGTGTCGGTGCCGACGGGCGGCTCGGTGATCAGCGCCTACGCCCTGGGCGTCGTCGTCGGCGCGCCGGTGCTCGCCGCGCTCGGCGCCAAGCTCCCGCGCCAGCGCGTCCTGGTCGGGCTCATGGTGGCCTTCACGGTCGGCAACGTCCTCAGCGCGCTCGCGCCGTCGTACGGGCTGCTCCTCGGCGCGCGCTTCCTCGCCGGCCTCCCGCACGGCGCCTACTTCGGCGTCGCGGCGCTCGTCGCGGCGGACCTCGCCGGCCCCGGCCGGCGCGCCCGCGCCGTGTCGCGCGTGCTGCTCGGCCTCAGCGTCGCGAACGTCGTCGGGGTCCCCGTCGCCACCTGGCTCGGGCAGACCTTCGGCTGGCGTGCCGCGTTCGTGCTCGCCGCCACGCTCGCCGCGCTGACCGCCGTCGCCGTGACGCTCGTCGTGCCGTCGGCGGCGCCGGATCGGCACGCGACGCTGCGGCGGGAGCTGCGCGCGCTGCGCAACGCCCAGGTGTGGCTGGCGGTGGCGACCGGCGCCATCGGCGGCGCCGGGATGTTCGCGGTCTTCAGCTTCGTGAGCCCGCTGCTGACGCAGCGCGCCGGGCTGGACGCCGGCACGGTGCCCGTCGCGCTCACCGTATGGGGGCTGGGGATGGTCGCCGGCAGCATCGCCGGCGGGCACCTGATGGACCGCTGGCCCGTCCGCGGCATCTACGGCGCGTTCGCCTTCATGGCGCTGCTCTTCGCGGTGTTCACGGTGTCGTCGGCCTCGCCGGTCGCCGCCATCGCGACGATGTTCCTGCTGGGCGGCAGCATCATCGTGCCCACCGGGCTGCAGATGCGCCTGATGGACGTCTCGGCCGAGGCGCGCACGCTCGCGGCGGCCCTCAACCACTCGGCCTTCAACATCGCCAACGCGCTCGGCGCGTGGCTCGGCGGCGCCGCGCTGACCGCCGGGCTCGGGCTCACCGCCCCGATGTGGATCGCCGTCGGCCTCACGCTCGGCGGCGCCGCGATCTTCACCGTCGCGCTGCTGCACGAGCGGCGGCCGGCGGTGGTCGTCGCCGCGGGCTGAGCGGGCGCGGGCTCCTACGGGAGCTCGACGCAGTCCCGTGGGCGCGGCTTCCACTCGTGCTCGCGCAGCACGTCGATGAACGCCTCGGCCGCGGGCGTGGCCAGCCGCGAGAACGCGACGATGCGGCGCGCCCGCCGCGGCCGCAGCGGCCGTGCCAGCGCGAGCAGCGACTCGGGCACGATCGTGTCGGGCACGAGCGCCGGGCCGAGGCCGGCGGCCGCCAGCACTGGGGCGGTGGCCACCTGCCCCGTGCGGATCGCGATCCGGGGCGCGAACCCGCTGGCCGCGAAGGTCGCGTCGGCGATCTGGGCCAGCCCATGGTCGCGGACGAAGTGCACCCAGCTGCGGTCGGACAGCTCCTCGAGCGCGATGCGCCGCCGCGCCAGGAGCTCGTCGTCGCGGGGGAGCACCACGACCAGCTCCTCCCAGCCGAGCTGCTGCACCGGACCGGCCCAGTCGTGCGGCACGAGGCCGACGGCGAGGTCGCCGTAGCCGTCGCGGACCGCGTCGTCCATCGTCCGGCGATGCACGAACTCGCGGAGGCTGAGCTCGACGCCGGGGTAGCGCTGGCGCCAGCGTCCGAGCGCCTCCGGCAGGAGGCCGGCGGCCACGGACGGGATCGTGGCGATGTGCAGCTCGCCGCCGCTGAGGTCCCACGCCATGCGGGCCGAGCGCCGGGCGCGATCGGCGTGCTCGAGTGCCGCCTGCGCCTCCGGCAGGAAGCGCTCCCCGGCGGGCGTCGGCCGCACGCCGCGGGGCAGCCGCTCGAGCAGCGGGACGCCGATCTCGGCCTCCAGCGCCCGCATCTGCTGGGACAGGGAGGGCTGCGCCACCAGCAGGCGCTCGGCCGCCGCGGTGAGCGAGCCCTCCTCCGCGATCACGACGAAGTACTCGAGCTGGCGCAGGTTCATGCCGAGGCGGTGGCTTCCCCGCGGCGGCCGGCGTCACGCGCCGGCCCACGGCCGACCCGCCGGAGGGGGCCGGCTACGAGCGCACGGATCGCTGGTACTGCGCCACGGCCACCGGCGCGCACAGCGCGACGATCGCCAGGCCCCACAGCAGCGTGTACAGCGCGGGGTGCTGCAGCGGCCACGCGGCGTCGGCCGGCGGCGTCCCGCCGGGGTTGCCGAAGAGCTCGCGCAGCGCGTTGGCCAGCGAGGACGTCGGGTTCCACTCGGCGAACGTCCGCAGCGGCTGCGGCAGCGTGCTGGTGGGCACGAACGTCGAGGCGATGAACGTGATCGGGAAGATCGCCACGAACGCCACGCCCTGCACGCCCTCGGGCGTCGCCACGATGCTCCCGAGCAGCACGCCGATCCAGATGATCGCGAACGAGAACACGAGCATCAGGCCGTAGGCGCCGAGCACGTCGAGCACGCCGGTGTGGATCCGCCAGCCGACCACGAACCCGGTGACCGTCATGAAGGCGATCGGGAGCAGCGCCCGGATGAGGTTGGCCACGGCGTGCCCGGCGAGCACGCTGGCCCGCGGGATCGGGAGCGAGTGGAAGCGGTCGATCGCGCCGTTGTTGCGGTCGTGCGAGAGCGCGATCGCCACGCCGAACGCGCCGAACACGATCGTCTGGGCGAAGATCCCGCCCATCAGGAACTCCTTGTAGCTGCCGCCGCCGGGGACGTCGATCGCGCCCCCGAAGACGAAGGCGAACAGCAGCACGAACATCACGGGCTGGATCGTCGCGTCGGCCAGCGCCTCGGGCTGGCGGCGCATGTGCTTCAGCCCGCGGCGGGCGATCACCCAGGTATCGCTCACCAAGGTCCGGCGGCGAGCGACGGGGACGGGGGAGGGGGAGGGGGAGGAGGAGAGGGGCATGCTCATCGGGTCGCCTCCGCGGAGGCGTAGGTGGGGAGGTGCTCGTCCTCGGGGGCGGCGCCCGTGAGGGTGAGGAAGACGTCGTCCAGCGTGGGCTGGCGCAGGCCGAGGTCGTCGACCGCGACCTCGCGCTCGGCGAGGGCCTCGGCGAGCGCGCCGACCGCGGCGGCGCCGCGGGCGACCGGCGCGGTGACCGACCGGGCCGCCGTGTCGACGGCGGGCGCGGCCTCCGCGACGCGCTCGACGATCTCGGCGACGGCGGCCAGGTCGGCGTCGTGGGTGCACACGACGTGCAGCTGGTCGCCGCCGACCTGGCGCTTGAGGCTGCGCGCGTCCCCGCGGGCGATGACGCGGCCGTGGTCGACGACGACGATGTCGTCGGCGAGCCGGTCGGCCTCCTCGAGGTACTGCGTCGTGAGGAGGATGGTCGCGCCCCCGGCCACGAGGTCGTCCAGGACGTCCCAGAGGTCGTTGCGGGCGCGGGGGTCGAGGCCGGTGGTGGGCTCGTCGAGGAACAGCACCTCCGGCTCGGCGACGAGCGTCGCCGCCAGGTCGAGGCGCCGGCGCATGCCGCCGGAGTAGTCACGGGTGAGCGTGTCGCCGGCGTCGGCGAGGGTGAAGCGCTCCAGGAGCTCCTCGGCCCGCCGGCGGGCGGCGCGCCGCCCGAGGTGGTGCAGCTCGCCGATCATCGTCAGGTTCTCGCGCCCGGTCAGCAGCCCGTCGACGGTGGCGTCCTGCGCCGCCAGGCCGATGCTGCGGCGCACCGCCGTGGGATCGGCCACGACGTCCGCGCCGGCCACCGTCGCCGTCCCGGCGTCCGGCGTCGTGAGCGTGGTGAGCACCCGCACCGCGGTCGTCTTGCCGGCGCCGTTGGGGCCGAGCAGCGCGCAGACCGCGCCCCGGGCGACGTCGAGGTCGACGCCGTCCAGCGCCCGCTTCTCGCCGTAGCGCTTGACCAGCCCGCGGGCCTCGATGGCGAACGTGGGGGATGCCATGGGCCGGCACGATGCCAGATCTGGCGAACGAGTTCAATGGGTGTAAACTTACCCTCATGGAAGGTTCGCCGCCGACGGCCGCGGGGCTCCGGGAGTACAAGAAGGCGCGCACGCGCGAGGCGATCTCCGACGTGGCCACGCGCCTCTTCGTGGAGCGCGGCTACGAGGCGGTGACGATGGCCGAGATCGCCGAGGCGGCGGAGGTCTCGGTCAAGACGATCTTCAACCACTTCAACTCGAAGGAGGAGCTCTTCTTCGATCGCGCCGATCACGTGATCGGCGCGCTGGCGGACGCCGTGCTCGAGCGGCCCGCCGGGACCTCGGTGGTCGAGGCGCTGCACCGCGTGCTGGCCGACCGGCGCGTGCCGTTCGACACCACGGGGTGGGCGTCGCTGCGCGACTCCGAGGGCTACGAGCGCTTCCGGGCCTTCGTCGCCACCGAGCACGCCGCTCCCGCGCTCCGCGCCCGCCGGCTGGTGATCGCGCAGGGCTGGATCGACCGCCTCGCCGCGACGCTCGCCGCCGCCCGCGGCGCGGGCGGGGCGCAGCTGCGCGACCGCGCGCTGGCGGCGATGGTGATGGCGGCGATGGGCCTGCGCGAGCAGGCGCTGTCGGCCGCCATGCTCGAGCGCGCCTCCGCGCGCCAGGTCGAGCGCCGGGTGCGCGCCGTGGTCGACGAGGCGTTCCGCAGGATCGCCGCCGCGTTTCCCGACGACGACGCGCCGGAAGGCTGAGCGCCGCGGACCGCGCGCGCACCCTCGACGGCGGCGCGCTCGGCGGTCACCATGGGGCCATGGCCAGCGCTCCCGGAGCTCAACCCTCGACCGCGTCCCCGGTCGCCCACGGCCGCGCCGGCCGCCTCTGGGGGCGGGCGTTCGCCGCGATCTACGACCCGGTCATGCGGCAGTCGGAGCGGAGCGGCAACGCCGACCGCCGCCGGGAGCTGCTGCGCGACGCGCGCGGCACGGTGCTGGAGCTCGGCGCGGGGACCGGCGCCAACCTGGAGCACTACCCCGACGGCGTCGAGCTCGTCCTCACCGAGCCGGAGGGCCCGATGGCGCGCCGGCTGCGCGAGCACGTCGCCCAGCGGCGGCCCGGCGCGCGCGTGATCGAGGCGGCCGCCGAGCGGCTGCCGCTGCCCGACGCGTCGGTCGACACCGTGGTGGCGACGCTCGTGCTGTGCACCGTCGGCGACCTCGGCGCCGCGCTGGCCGAGATCCGGCGCGTGCTGCGGCCCGACGGCCACCTGCTGTTCCTGGAGCACGTCGCCTCCGAGCCCGGAACGCGCGAGCGCCGCATCCAGGACGCCATCGAGCGCCCCTGGCATGCGCTCGCCCACGGGTGCCACACCAACCGCGAGACGGTCGCCGCCCTCCAGGCGGCGGGGTTCGCCGTCGACGACCTGCGGCGCGACCGGCTCGGCGGCCTGCTCCTGACCGCCCCGCTGGTCTGGGGGCGCGCGCACGTCGCCGCGGGCTGACCCGGCGCCGGCGCCGTCTCGGTAGTTCGCGCCGCCGGCGTCCGTGGTCAGGACCGATGCGCGCGTGTCCGCGGCGCCCGACCATCGGCCCATGCCCGGGCGTGCCGACCTCGACATCTACAACGTCCTGCTCGGCGTCGGCTACGCGCGCGAGCGCGCCGAGCTCGTGCGCGCGACGCTCGACCCCGGCTTCCTCTGGCGGGCGCGGCGCGCGCTGTTCCCGCTGCCGCTGCTCGATCGCCCCCGCGCGGCTCCCGCCGCGCCCGTCCTGCCCCGCTTCACGCGGCGCCCGGCGCGCGGCCTGCGCGGCCGCCGCGTGGCCGTCATCGCCGGCGGCGGCGCGGGGTCGTGCGTGGCGCTGATCGGCGTCCGGCGCGCGTTCGAGGAGGCGGGCGTCGAGCCCGTCCTCATCAGCGCCTGCTCGGGCGGGACGATCTGGGGCGCGATGTGGGCGGCGGGGCTGACCGCCGACGAGATGGCCGCGTTCTCGCTCTCCTGGCACCTGGAGGACTACCTCGACATCCAGTGGCGCAAGGTCCCGCGCTACGCGGCGGCGGCGCTGAGGGGCTTCACCGGCCTGTCCAAGGGGGCGGCGGTCGAGCGGACCTTCGACGAGCGCTTCGGCGCGCTGCGGGTCGGCGAGCTGCCGATCCCGATCACGTCGATCGTCTACGACATGGACCGCGGCGTCGTCGACTACTTCGGCACGCGCCGCACGCCGGAGCTCACCATCGGCCGGCTCGTGCGGATCGCCATCGCGCTGCCGATCCTCATCGAGTCGGTCGAGGTCGAGGGCCACCTCTACGTCGACGGCGGCATCATCGACCTGCTGCCGGCCGAGCCGATCCTCCGCGGCGACGTCGAGGCCGACCACGTCCTGGCTGTCAACGTGATGCTGCCCCCGCAGCTCGATCCGCAGGACATCACCGGCTGGCAGGAGCATCCGATGGGCATCCTCCGCGCCAGCCGCCAGGCCGACCAGGGGTTCCAGCTCGAGCTGGCGCGCCGCACCCGCCGGGCGCTCGGCGACCGGCTGACGATCGTCGACGCGGCCGACCCGGCGCTGACCCGCGGCTCGGGCTTCTACGACCTGTTCATCGACCGCAGCCGGTGGCCGGCGCTCATCCGCGAGGGGCACGCGCGCGCCACGACCGCGCTGGCGCCCTTCCGCGACGCGCCGCGGCAGCGGGCCGCCTGAGCCCGCGTCCGCCGCCGGTTCAGGTGCGGGTGGCGTAGGTCTTGCGGCAGCGGCCCTCTCGCCCGCGCAGCAGGTCGACGAGGTGTCGGATCATCGGCCGGCCGCCGGCGGGCACGGCGTCGACGGTGAACGACTCGACGTCGTGCCCGTGCTCGACGAGGTAGGACGGCGCCGGCAGCGTGTAGAAGGTCTTGCGCGGACGCTCGGGCACGTGCGGGGCGGGGCCGAGCGGCAGCCGGCGGGCGTCGCGCGCCACCGCGGCCAGCTCGTCGTCGCTGAGCCGGCAGCGCAGCGCGTAGTACCCGCCGCCGCCGTAGGCGCGGATCACGACCACGGACCCGTCGCGCCCGTAGACGACGTCGTCGCTGGTGCCGAACTGGTCGCCGGTCCGCCGGATCTCGAGCAGCCTGGGGCCGCTGATCGTCGGGTGGGCGTCGGAGCGGGTGGTGTCGACGCCGGCGCGGTGCTCGGTCAGCGCGGCCAGGTCGGTGGACGCCGGCCCGCCGCCGCCCGCGCCGCACCCGGCGAGGCCGGCGGCGAGCGCGCCGGCCACGAGGGGGAGGGGGATGCGCATGCGACCGATCGTCGGCGGCGCGGGCCGCTCGCGCATCGTCCGTCCGGACGGCCCACCGGCCGAAGGTCGTAGGCCCGGCGGGGGCTCAGGCCGGGCGCGAGGGCGGCAGCGTCGCGTTGCCCGGCTGCACCAGGCCGCTCTCGTAGGCGAGCACGACCGCCTGCACGCGCGTGCGCACGCCGAGCTTGCCGAGCGCGCGCGTGAGGTGCGCCTTCACGGTCGTCTCGCTCACGCCGAGCTCGGCGGCCAGCTCCGCGTTGGAGCGGCCGGTCGCCAGCCGGCGCACGATCTCGAGCTCGCGCTCGGTCAGCTCGGCGAGTCGCTCGCGCAGATCCTCTCGCACGCCGGTGCGCGCGAGGTGCTCCTCGATCAGCCGGCGCGTGATCGGGCCGGCCAGCAGCGTCTCGCCGGCGGCCACGATCCGGATGCCCTCGGCCAGGCGCTGCGGCGGCGCGTCCTTGAGCAGGAACCCGGAGGCGCCCGCGCGCAGCGCGTGCACGACGAAGTCGTCGGTGTCGAAGGTCGTCAGCACGAGGATCCGCGTGCGCGAGCCGGCGGCGACGAGGCGCCGCGTCGCCTCCAGGCCGTCGACGCGCGGCATGCGGATGTCCATGAGCACCACGTCGGGATGGGTCCGGAGCACCAGCTCGACGCCCGCGGCGCCGTCGGCCGCCTCGCCGACGACCTCCAGGTCGTCCTCCTCCTCGAGCGCAAGGCGGATGCCGCTGCGCAGCAGCTCGTGGTCATCGACGAGCACGACCTTGATCATGGGCTCAGCCGCCGGCCAGGACGACGTCGTAGCCGTCGGCCCGCAGGACCTCGACGACGGCGTCGCGGTGGTCGCCCTGGAGCTCGATCACGCCGTCCTTGGCCGAGCCGCCCACGCCGCACTGGCGCTTGAGGCGCCCGGCGAGCTCGCGCAGCCCGGCGTCGTCGAGCGGGACGCCCGAGACCGTGGTGACGGCCTTGCCGCGGCGGCCGGCGACCTCGCGGCGGACGCGGACACGCCCGTCCCCGCCGCGCCGTGCCTTCGCGGCGGGGTCGCGCGCCTTGCGCAGGTCGCCGTCGGTGCTTGACCACACCACCTTCGCGCCGCTCCGCTTCGCCATCGCCACGAAGCTAGCGGAGCGGCGCTCCGGCGGGGGAGTCAGCGCACCACGAGCGTCCCGCGCATCCCGGCCTGGCGATGGCCGTCGACCGGGCAGTAGAACGTGTAGGTGCCGGGCTTGAGCCGCACCGACACGGTGGACGTCCGGCCGGGGCCGGCGGTCGGGCCGTCGCGGTCGACGCCGTGGCCCTCGACGGCGACGGCATGCGGGATGCCCGACGAGGAGGGGTTGGCCATCGTGATGGTCACGCGGCCGGCCTTCGCGGTGAGCTTCGAGCGGTTGAAGCGCAGCGCGCCGCCGGGATCGGCGGACAGGCGCAGCTTCGACGTCGCCGCCCGGGCGGCCGAGCCCGTCGTCGCGGCGGTGTTGACCGCCGCGGGCGCAGAGCCGCCGCCGGACGCCGCGGTCCCGGAGGAGCCGCCGGTGGACGCGCCCGAGCCGGAGCTCGAGGATGAGCCGCAGCCGAGCACGGCGAGCACGGCGAGCGCTGCGGCGGCGGCAAGGACGGGGCGGGAGGTGCGCATGGGCCGAGCATCCGCCCGGCGCGGGCCCGGAGTCCATGGGCCTTTGGTCCTGGGACCCGCCGAGCTGGGGGCGCGGCGGCCGCCGGCTCAGCGGACGAGCTCGAGGAACTCCTGCCGCGTGCGCGGGTCCTCGCGCACCAGCCCGTGCAGGGCGGAGGTGACCGTCCGGGACCCGGGCTTGCGGACGCCGCGCAGCGTCATGCAGAGGTGCTCGGCCTCGAGCACGACGCCCACGCCGCGCGGCTGCAGCGTCTGGTCGAGCCAGTCGGCGATCTGCTTGGTCAGGCGCTCCTGGACCTGGAGGTCGCGGGCGAAGTGCTCGACGACCCGGGCGAGCTTCGAGAGCCCGACGATCCGCTCGCCGGGCAGGTACGCGACGTGGGCGACGCCCTGGAACGGCAGCAGGTGGTGCTGGCAGAGCGAGTGGAACGGCACGTCTCGCACGACCACGAGCTCGTCGTAGTCGCGGTCGTTGGGGAACGTCGTGGCGGTGAAGGGCTCGGGCGAGAGCAGCTCGGCCAGCGCGGTCGCCATGCGCCGCGGCGTGTCGCGCAGCCCCTCGTCGTCGAGGTCGGCTCCGAGCGCGAGGAGGAGGTCGCGCGCCCCCCGCTCGGCGCCCTCGAGGTCGATGGCGCGCTCGGGCAGCTCCATGCGGACGTCGGTGGCGGGTTCGGTGCTCACGTCCGGAAGCCTAGGCCCTCCGGACACGAGCTCCGCCACGCCGGCGCGCGCGGACACGCCCGGTCAGCGGTGATCGGCGCCGTGGCGCTCGTGCCCGGCGGGGTCGTCGGCGCCGTGGCGACCGTGCGCGTGGCGATGGTGGTGGCCGCCGCGGTGGTGGTGGTGGCCGGCGGGGTCGTCGGCGCCGCCGCGGGCATGGGCCGGTCCCGCCGCGGCCGTGGCGGCGGCGAGGGCCGCGGCGGCGGCAAGAGCGGTGAGGACGCGAGTGCGGTGGATCGGCATGGTGAGCCTCCGGTGGTCGGGAGGCCGGCATGCTGCGGGTCGCGCGGTCCCCCTGTCCATGGGCCGTTGGTCCTGGGACCCTTGTGCCGGCGCTCCTCGACCCGCACGATGGCGCCCCGCCCATGGTCTCCCGCCTCCGCCTCGGCCTCCGCTCGCCGGTCGCGCAGTTCGCCCTCTCGGGGCTCGTCGCCATGCTCGTCGTCGGCGCCGTCGCCGTCGCCGCCAGCCGGCACATCGGCCGGGACGAGGCGATCCGCGACGCCAAGCAGTCGGCCCGGCTGGCGGGGGGCGGGATCGTCGAGCCCTGGATCACCCGGGCGCTGCTGCGCGGGGACCCGGCGGCCCAGCGCCGCCTCGACGCCGTCGTGCGCGCCCGCGTCCTGCCCGCGGGCATCGTGCGGGTGAAGGTCTGGCGCGCCGACGGCACGATCGTCTACTCCGACGAGCCGCGGCTGATCGGGGCGCGGTACGACCTCGGCGACGAGGAGCGCGCCGCCCTGCGCTCGTGGGCGGTGCGCGCCGACATCAGCGACCTCACCCGCCCGGAGAACCGCTTCGAGCGCAGCGCGGGCAAGCTCCTCGAGGTCTACCTGCCGATCCACGCCGCGTCCGGGGAGCGCGTGCTGTTCGAGACCTACCAGCCGTACTCGGCGGTCACCGCGTCGGGCCGCCGCGTCTGGCTCGCGTTCGCCCCCGCCGTGCTCGGCGGCCTGCTCGTCCTGTGGCTGCTGACCCTGCCGCTGGCGCGGTCGCTGGCGGGCCGCCTGCGCGGCCACCAGCGCGAGCGGGAGGCGCTGCTGATCCGGTCGCTGGACGCCTCGGAGGCCGAGCGCCGCCGCATCGCCGCCGACCTCCACGACGGCGTGGTGCAGGACCTGGCCGGCGTCTCCTTCGCCCTGGCCGCCGACGCCCAGCGCCTGCGCAACGGCGGCGCCCCGGACCCGGCGTCGGGTGAGGCCGGCGCCGCGCTGGCGCGCGCCGCCGCGCAGACGCGAGACTCCATCCGTGCGCTGCGCACCCTCCTGGTCGACATCTACCCGCCGAGCCTCCATCGCTCCGGCCTGGTGGCGGCGCTCGCCGACGTCGCCCGCACCCACGAGGCGCGCGGGCTGCCGACGACCCTCGACGCGCCCGCGGCGTTCCGCGCGCCCGCGGAGGTCGAGCAGCTCCTGTTCCGCTGCGCGCAGGAGGCGCTGCGCAACGTGACGCGCCATGCCGACGCCACCGGCGCGACGATCACCCTCCGCGAGGAGGACGGCGTCGCGCACCTCGTCGTGCGCGACGACGGCCGCGGCTTCGACCCCGCGGCGGTCGGGCCGCCGTCCGCCGGCGGCCACGTCGGGCTGCCGGCGCTGGCGGACCTCATCGACGACGCCGGCGGCCGGTTCGACGTCCGCTCGACGCCGGGCGCGGGCACGACCGTCGACGTCCGGGTGCCGCTGCCGTGATCCGCGTCCTCATCGCCGACGACCACCGGCTCGTGCGCGCGGGGCTGGAGCAGCTGCTGCAGGGCTCCGGCGAGGTGGAGGTGGTCGGCTCGGCGGCCGGCGGCGCCGAGGCGGTGGAGCTCGACGCCCGCACGCGGCCCGACGTCGTGCTCATGGACCTCTCGATGCCCGACCTCGACGGCATCGACGCCACCCGGGCGATCCTCGAGCGCCGTCCCGGAGCGCGGGTGCTCGTCCTCACGAGCTTCTCCGAGCGCGACCGCGTCCTCGCCGCCCTCGACGCGGGCGCGGCCGGCTACCTGCTCAAGGACGCCGAGCCGGACGAGCTGCTGCGCGGCATCCGGGCCGCCGCGGCCGGCGACGCGCCGCTGGCCCCACGCGCCGCCCGGGCGCTCCTGGAGGCCCGCCGCGAAGGCGCGCCGCCCGTGGCCGACGGGGGGCGAACGGGGCTGAGCCCGCGCGAGCGCGAGATCCTCGACCTGCTGGCCGAGGGGCTGCCGAACAAGCTGATCGCCCTGCGCCTCGGCATCGCCGAGAAGACGGTCAAGAACCATCTCAGCCGGATCTTCCAGGTCCTCGGCGTCACCGATCGCACCCAGGCGGCGCTGGCCGCGCGCCGGGACGAGCCCGGCGCGCGCTGAGGCCGCTACGCCGCGTCGGCGGCCAGCCCGGCGCCGACGGGGGCGCGCTGCGGCCGCGGCACGGCGAGGCTCGCCAGCGCCGCCAGGCCGCAGGCCGCGGCGGCGATCACGAAGGCCACCGTGAACCCCTGCTCCGTGGGCAGCGCCGTGCCGACCACCGTGCCGGCGATCACGCTGGCGCCGATCGTGCTGCCGACCGAGCCGCCGAGCGATCGCATGACCGTGTTCATGCCGGTGGCGACGCCCGTCTGCTCGGGGGCCACGGCCTCCACGATGAGGTTGGCCAGCGACGCGAAGGCCAGGCCGATGCCGACGCCCAGGATCGCCGAGCCGACGTAGACCTCCCAGCGCTCGCCGTGGGCGGCGGCCATGACCACGAACGCCAGGCAGGTCGCCGCCGACCCCAGGATGAGCGGGATCCGCGCGCCGACGCGGTTGGCGAGGCGCCCGGCCAGCGGGCTGACGAGCAGCATCCCGAACGTCGACGGCAGCAGGAAGAGCCCCGCCTGGGTGACCGACGCGCCGAACCCGTAGCCGGTGGACTGCGGCATCTCCACGAACTCGGGGATGAGCACGAACGAGCTGTACATCCCCGCGCCGACGAGGAACGCGGCGGCGTTGACGGTCCACACGCCGCGGATGCGCATCATCTGCATGTCGACCAGCGGCTCGGCGGCGCGCTGCTCGTTGCGGATCCACGCCGCCAGCAGCACGGCGGCGGCGACGAAGAGCGCGACGATCCGCGCGTCGCCCCAGCCCCAGCTCGTGCCCTCGCTGATGGCCAGCAGCAGGCAGACGAGCCAGGCGGTCAGCAGGGCGGCGCCCGACCAGTTCAGGCGCCCCGGGCTCTTGATCGGCGACTCGGGCACGAACAGCACCGTGGTCACGGTGGCGATGACGACGAGGACGAGGGGCAGCCAGAACAGCCAGTGGTAGTCCAGCGTGTCGACGATCGGCCCGGCGAGGACGATGCCCAGGCCGCCGCCGACGCCGAGGATCGCCGAGATCAGCGCGATGCCCGACGCCACCCGCTCGCGCGGGAACTCGTCGCGGATGATGCCGAAGGCCAGCGGGAAGATCGCGCCGCCCGCGCCCTGGATCACGCGCGCGACGATCAGGACCTGGATGCTGCTCGCCACCGCCGCCAGCAGCGTGCCCAGCGCCAGGACGACGAGCACGGCGACGAGCGTGTGCTCCTTGCCCTTGATGTCGCCGAGGCGCCCGACGATCGGCGTCAGGACCGAGGCGCTGAGCAGGTAGGCGGTGAGGATCCACGCCGCGGCCGTCGCGGTGGTGTGGAGATCGCGCTGGATCTCCGGCAGGGCCGGGGCGACGAGCGACTGCAGGATCGAGAAGGTCACGCCGGCCAGCGCCAGCACCGCGAACGTGAGGCCGTAGTGCTGGCGGTGGACCTCCGCGCCGGGCCCGGAGGGGCTGCTAGTGTCAACAGGTGATGTCATCGGTTGCTGACAAAGCTAGCAGTCGTGAGCGGACGCCGGCCCGTCGGCGGCACGACGCCGAGGCGAGCCGCAGGGCCCTGCTCGACGCGGCGGCCGCGCTGTTCGACGAGCGCGGCTACGACGCCGCCACGGTGCGCGAGATCGGCGAGCGCGCCGGCGTGGACGCGGCCCTGATCGCGCGCTACTTCGGCTCGAAGGAGGGCCTCTACCTGGCGACGCTCGAGGGGCGCGAGCGCCGGTGCCTCGAGGGCTCGGCGCTCGAGGTGCTGGCCCAGGTGCTCGGCCACTCCGAGGAGCACGGCACCGGCCCGATCCTTCGGGCCATGGCCAGCGCGACGCTGACGGACTCGATGCGCGAGCAGGTGACCGCCGTCATGGGTCAGCGCGTCATCGACCCGCTGGCCGGTCGCCTGCAGGCCGCCGGCGCCAGCGATCCGCGCCTGCAGGCCGAGCTCGTGATGGCCATCGTCGTGGGCATCGCCATGACGCGCGCCGGCGGCACGCTGCCCGCGCTCGCCGAGGCGCCGCTGTCGGATGTCGTCGCGCTCCTGGAGCCCGCCGTGGACGCCCTCGAGGCGGGTGGCCGGAGGTGATCCTCGCCGTCGTCGTCGCCGCCGGCCTGTGGCTGCTGGCGCTCCTCGACCGCCTGCTGGGCCACCGCTCAGACGCCGGTCGAACCCAGGCCTCGAGGCCCGCGGGCGGTGGCGTCGAGCTCGGCGGCTTCGACGAGCGAGACGTCGGCGAGGTCGGTGACCAGCAGCTGGGCGATCCGGTCGCCCGCCGCGATCGCGAACGGCGCGTCACGGTCGGTGTTGAGCATGATCACGAAGATCTCGCCGCGGTAGCCGGCGTCGATCAACCCCGGCGCGTTGAGCAGCGTGACGCCGTGGCGAGCCGCTAGGCCCGAGCGCGGCAGGACGAGCGCCGCCGTCTCCGGCGGCAGGCCGAGCGCGATCCCGGTCGGCACGGTCGCGCGGGCGCCGGGCGCGAGCACGACGTCCTCGGCGGCGTGGAGGTCGAACGCGGCATCGTGCGCGTGGGCGCGGACGGGCAGGCGCGCGCTCTCCCTCAGCAGCAGGACGGGGACCTCCATGGCGGCGGGATCGTAGCGGCGGCTCAGACCCGGCCGTGGGCCGGGGTCCAGGTGCCGTCGTCGCCGCGGGAGAAGTCCTGGAACAGCGCGGGCGCCTCGGCCGTCGCGATCCGCGCGACCGTGTCGAAGACGAGCCGCAGCTCCTCCTCGGCGGCGGGATCGGTGCGCATCGCGATGACGTGGCGCAGCGTGCGGACGTTCGCGGTCCAGACGATGTCGGTGCTCAGCCCGATCGGCGCGAGCCGCCGCAGGGCGCTCGTGGCCTCCTTCTTGACGGCGAATGGCACCCCGTCGTCGTCGAGGCCGAGCCGCTGCGCGGCGTCGCGCTGGAGCTCCTCGAGCTGCTCGACCACGTGGAGCACCTGCGTGCGCAGCGGCTCCAGGGCCGGCGGCACGCGGAAGCCGAGGTCGGCGAGGCGCACGTAGCGCAGGCTCTCCTGCGAGAACGCCGACCCGGCGCGGTGGCGGACGAGCTCGTGCGTGAAGACGCGCGAGACGCCGTGGAGGGCGAAGGTGAACGACGCGTGCTCGAGGACCGACCCGTGCCCGGAAGCGAGCAGGTTGTCGAGGTACTCGCCGGCGCCGGTGCGCACGCGCGTGACGTTCGGGTTCAGCCCCGGCTCCCACGAGCGGTAGCAGGTGCGGCCGGCGAACTCGACCAGCAGCTCGGCGGCGGGCCGCTGCTCCGCGCCGCGGCGGTCCAGCCACGAGGCGCCGCCGACGCGCTCGAGGTACGCCCGCATCCCGGCGGGGTCGACCGCCGGCCGCGCGATCAGGAACACCTCGGGCGTCGTCTCGTGCATGCGGGGCGTCGCATGGTGCCAGCCGACCCGGCGGCAGCCGGCCGGGATGGTCCGCGAACCGGCGGTGACTCCCGCGACCGCGCCGGGTACCCGGTCGGCATGCCCGAGCCCCGACCGATCTCGCGTCCCGTGGACCGCCTGGCCGCCGCCGTCGAGGGCGCCGCCGTCCTCGACGCGCCCGCGCAGAAGCTGGCCAAGGTGCTGCGCGGGGCGCTGAGCCCCGGCGCCGTGAAGGACGGCCTGAGCGGGACGTGGCTGGGGCACCCGCTGCATCCCGTGCTGACCGACACCGTCATCGGCACCTGGACGAGCGCGCTGCTCCTGGACCTCTCGCGCGACCGCCACGTCGCCCGCGGCGCCGACCGCCTCGTGGGGGCGGGGATCGCGGCCGCCGTGCCCACCGCCCTGACGGGGATGACGGACTGGGCCGACGGCGAGCCGGCGGCCGACGACGTGCGGCGCGTCGGCGCCGTCCACGCCGCGGGCAACGTCGTGGCGCTGGGGCTCCAGGTGGCCTCGCTGGCCGCGCGCCGCCGCGGCGCGCGCGGGCGCGGGGTGGCGCTGTCGCTGGCGGCCAACGGCATGCTGGCGGTGAGCGGATGGCTCGGCGGCCACCTGAGCTACGCCCAGGGCCTGGGCGTCGACCAGACGCGCTTCGACCCGGGCGACGAGGACTGGGCCGACGCGCTCGGCGCCGCCGACCTGGGGTCCGATCCGGTCTCGGTGCAGGTCGGCGACACGCCGGTGCTGCTGGTGCGCGACGCCGGCGTCGTCCGCGCGCTGCACGACCGCTGCTCCCATCGGGGATGCTCGCTGGCCGAGGGCACGGTGCAGGAGGGCGTCGTCCAGTGCGGGTGCCACGGCAGCCGCTTCTCGCTGCACGACGGCGCCGTGCTGCGCGGGCCGGCGCTCCTCGCGCAGCCCGCGTTCGACGCGCGCGAGCGCGAGGGGCGCATCGAGGTCCGGCGGCGCACGCCCGCCGGCGTCTGAGCCCGGTTCGTCCCGCGGTCAGCCGGTGGCGGCAGCGGCCGCGGGCGCGAAGCAGCCACGGTGCAGCCACGCGCCGTCGCGGTGCCGGGCCGGCGCCTCGGCGGCGATCGACGTGGCGTGGGGCTCGCCCTCGACCAACAGGACGGCCGGCTCGTAGACGCCGATGACGTCGCCGCAGCGTGCGCAGCGGGGGACGGCGAGATGGATGCTCTGCTCGGCCATGACTCGGCCGTCCAGGGTGACACGCCGGTTGCCGGTCTGTCACGGCAGGGAGTACGGGAGCTGGTCCGTAGTTCCCCGCAGCCGCCCGGCACCGGACCGCCGGCGCGTCACGGCATCAGGACGGCCTGCGTCTGCGTGGTGCGCGCGACCCGGCGGTCGCCGTCGTCGAGGGCGTCGGTCTCGACGACCACGAAGCGGCTGCCGGCGTGCAGCGGCCGCGCGGTGGCGATCACGGCGCCCCGGCGGACGGCGCGCAGGAAGTTCGTCTTGGACTCGACGGTCGTCGTCCCCGTCGCGCCCGGCGGCAGGTTGAGGAACGCGCACAGCGCGCCGACCGAGTCGGCCAGCGCCATGAGGACGCCGCCGTGGAGCACGCCGCCCGCGGTGCAGCGGCTGTCGTCCCACTCCACGCGCGCGCGGACGGCCTCGGGCGTGGCGTCCAGCAGCTCGGCGCCCAGCGTCGCGGCGAACGGCATCGTGGCCCAGAGCGCGACGGGGTCCTGCTCCATCTGGGACATGCCGCCACGCTAGCGCCGCGAGGGCCGCGCGTCAGGCCCCACGGTCATGGGCGCCACGACGTGACGCGCACGCCGCGCGCCGTGGCCGTCGCGGCGGCGATGCCGCGCCCGGCGGGCAGCGCGGTGGCGGCCGTCGTGACGAACCGCGGCCGCAGCGGCGACGGCGTCACGGCGCCGTCGGGCGTGCGGACCGCCACGCGGGACGGAAAGCCGAGGTTGGCCGGCGGCAGGTCCGCCACGAGCTGGTCTCCGCCGGCGTCGGCGGCGAGGGAGACCCAGCCGTCGGGCGGGCCGAGGGGCGCCGTCCAGGCCCCGCCGGCGTCCATCCGGGCGATCTGGACGACGCCGTCCGGGGCGGTGGGGCCGAAGGTCGTCCAGGCGAGCTCCGCCGTGCCGCTCGCGCCACCGCTGAGCGAGAGCTGGGTCGCGGGCGCGGGTGCCACCGTGACCGGCGGCGCGGCGCTGCGGCCGCCGGCGGTGACGCGCGACGACCTCACGGCCCCGGGCAGCAGCTCCGTGGTGCTGCAGCCCGCGGTCAGCCATGCCGCCGTGGCGCCGTCGCTCGGCTGCACCACGAGGCGCAGGTCCCGGGCGGCGCCCCGCGCGAGCACGCGGCGGGGGCCGAGCCGGGCGTGGCCCCGGCGCGCGACGTGGACCTCCGCGACGCCCGCGCCCGAGTCGCAGCGGCGCACGCCGGCGACGTACACGCGGCCGGCGGCGTCCACGCCCGTGTCGAAGCCGCCGAGGAAGTAGCCGCGCGGCCGCGAGCCGGTCTGCAGCGAGCGGACGCGACCGAAGATGCGCCCCGGCCGCCGCCAGGCGTAGCCGACGCCCGGCGCCGAGGGGATCCCGGCGTTGAAGGTGAGCAGGACGTGGCGGTCGGGCCGCGCTACGAGATGCGGCAGCGCGGAGGTGAACGGCGAGATCGTCGAGACCCGCCGCGCCACCGACCAGCGGCCCCCGGCGGTGCGGAACGCGGCGCGGATGCCGGTCGGGCCCTGCAGCTCGAGGCCGCCGAGCGCGCCGCGCTGCACCCACGCGACGGTGAGCTCCCCGCGCTCGTCCAGGGCCAGGGCCAGCCCGGTGAGCGCGATCCCGGTGCCGTGCAGGAGCGTGTGCGTCGCGAAGCGGCCCTGCGGCCCGCGCCGGACCGCCACGCGCAGCGCTGTCGTCGCACGCTGGTGGCCGAGCCGGAACCAGCCGACCGCGACGTCGCCGCGCGCATCGGTCGCCACGGCCGGTGTCCCGGCGCGCGCCGAGCCCGCCACCCGCGCGACCGGCGACCAGCCGGCCTGCGCGGCCGGTGCCGCCGCCGCGGCGACGCCGGCGAGGAGGAGGACGATCGGGCGGCGGACACGGCGCATGCCCACAGGCTCCTCCCGGCTTCGCGCCCCGGCATCCGGAGCGTGCCGAGGACGCGAGGACGACGACTACGGAGCCGCCGCGGCGCCACACGCGTCATCCGCAGGACACGCCGTTTGCCGCCCGGAGCGGCGGGGGTAAGGTCGGCTTCGATGGCCAGCGACGGCGCACCCCGGCGAGGCCCCGCGCTCCTGCGGCAGCTGATCGGCGATCCGCTCGGCCTCGGGCCGGCCGCCCAGTCCAAGCGCTCGCAGGAGCTGACGCCGCGCACCCGCACGGCCGACCGCGTCGTCCAGTCGATCTGCCCCTACTGCGCGGTGGGCTGCGGCCAGAAGGTGTACGTCAAGGACGAGAAGGTCGTCCAGATCGAGGGCGATCCCGACTCGCCGATCTCCCGCGGGCGCCTGTGCCCGAAGGGCTCCGCCTCGGAGAACCTCGTCAACAGCCCGCTGCGCGAGCTGAAGGTCAAGTACCGCCGCCCCCACGGGACCGAGTGGGAGGAGCTGGAGCTCGAGACGGCGATGGACATGATCGCCGACCGCTTCATCCGCACCCGCGACGAGACGTGGCAGGAGGTCGACGACCAGGGTCGGCCGCTGAACCGCACGCTCGGCTCGGCCTTCCTCGGCGGGGCCACGCTGGACACCGAGGAGAACTACCTCATCAAGAAGTTCTTCACGGCCGCCGGCGCGGTCTCGATCGAGAACCAGGCCCGCATATGACACAGCTCCACGGTCCCCGGTCTGGGGACCTCGTTCGGGCGCGGCGGCGCCACCACGTTCCAGCAGGACCTGCAGAACGCGGACTGCATCGTGATCATGGGCTCCAACATGGCCGAGCAGCACCCGGTGGGCTTCCAGTGGGTGGTCGAGGCCAAGGAGCGCGGCGCGGAGGTCATCCACGTCGACCCGCGCTTCACCCGCACGAGCGCGATCGCCGACCGCCACGTGCCGCTGCGCACGGGCAGCGACATCGCCTTCCTCGGCGGGGTCATCAACCACATCCTCAGCACCGGCTCGGAGTTCCGCGAGTACATCCAGCACTTCACGAACGCGCCGGTCATCATCAAGGAGGAGTTCGAGGACGCCGAGGACCTCGGCGGCCTCTTCTCGGGCTGGCAGGAGGACGACGAGCTCTACCAGGTCAGCTCGTGGGGCTACCGCGGCACCGACGGCGAGCTGACCGCGGGCAAGACCGAGCAGTCCGGCGACGTCTCCGGCGACCAGGCGCACGGCGCGCACGGCATGGAGCTCGAGAAGGGCGAGCCGCCCGAGATCGACATGGAGCTGGAGCACCCGATGTGCGTGTTCCAGATCCTCAAGCGCCACTTCGCCCGCTACACGCCCGAGATGGTCGAGCGTGTCTGCGGCGTGCCGCGCGAGCAGTTCCTGCACGTCGCCGATGCCCTGATCCGCAACTCCGGCCCCGAGCGCACGTCGGCCTTCTGCTACGCGGTCGGCTGGACGCAGCACACCACCGGCGTCCAGATCATCCGCGCCGCCTCGATCATCCAGCTGCTGCTCGGGAACATGGGGCGGCCCGGCGGCGGCATCCTCGCGCTGCGCGGGCACGCCAACATCCAGGGGTCGACGGACATCCCGACCCTGTACGACATCCTGCCGGGCTACATCCCGATGCCGCACCCGGCGTCCGGCGGCGACCTCGAGGACTTCATCGAGAAGAACGGCCCCAGCAGCGGCGCGTGGGGCTCGCTCAACACCTACATGACCTCGCTGCTGAAGGCGTGGTTCGGCGATGCGGCGACGGCCGAGAACAACTTCGGGTTCCCCTGGCTGCCGAAGGTCGACGGCGACCACTCGCACTACCCGATGCTCCAGCGGATGGTCGACGGCCGGTGCAAGGGCTTCTTCTGCGTCGGCCAGAACCCGGTCGTCGGCTCGGCCAACTCGCGGATGGTCCGCAAGGCGCTGCGCTCGCTCGACTGGCTCGTCGTCCGCGACTTCAACGAGATCGAGAGCGCGTCGTTCTGGTACGACGCGCCCGAGATCGACGCCGGCGAGGTGCAGCCCGAGGACATCGGGACCGAGGTCTTCTTCCTGCCCGCGGCCGCGCACACCGAGAAGGACGGGACGTTCACCAACACCCAGCGGCTGCTGCAGTGGCACTTCAAGGCGGTCGAGCCGCCGCAGGACTGCCGCTCGGAGCTGTGGTTTGCCTACCACCTCGGCCGCCGCATCCGCGAGAAGCTCGCCGACTCGACGCTGGCGCGCGACCGGCCGATCCAGGCGCTGACCTGGGACTACCCGACGCAGGGCCCGCAGGACGAGCCCGACGCCGAGGCGGTGCTGCAGGAGATCAACGGCCGCCACGCCGACGGGTCGTTCGTCTCCAAGTACCAGGAGCTGAAGGACGACGGGACGACCACCTGCGGCTCATGGATCCACGCGGGGATCTACGCCGAAGGCGTCAACCAGACCGCCCGCAAGCGCCCGCACGGCGAGCAGAACTGGATCGCCCCGGAGTGGGGCTGGTCGTGGCCGTCCAACCGCCGGATCCTCTACAACCGCGCGTCGGCCAAGCCGGACGGCACGCCGTGGTCGGAGCGCAAGCGCTACGTGTGGTGGGACGCCGAGCAGGGGAAGTGGACCTCGCTCGGCGACGACCCGGACTTCGTCCCCGACCGGCCGCCCGACTACGTCCCGCCCGAGGGCGCCAAGGGCATGGAGGCCATCCGCGGCACCACGCCGTTCATCCTGCACCCCGACGGCCTGGGCTGGCTCTACGCGCCGACGGGCCTGGTCGACGGCCCGCTGCCGACGCACTACGAGGCGCAGGAGACGCCGGTCGACAACGTGCTGTACGAGCAGGGCCAGAGCCCGACGCGCCAGCGCCTGCGCGACGACGACAACCCGTATCACCCGAGCGGGAACGACCCGGGGGCCGACGTGTTCCCGTTCGCGCTGACCACCTATCGGCTGACCGAGCACCACACCGCCGGCGGGATGTCGCGCACCGTGCCGTATCTGTCGGAGCTGCAGCCCGAGCTGTTCGTCGAGGTCAGCCCCGAGCTGGCGGCCGAGCGCGGGCTCGAGCACGCCGGCTGGGCGACGATCGTCACCGCCCGCTCGGCGATCGAGGCGCGCGTGATGGTGACCGACCGCATCCGCCCGCTGACCATCGACGGGCGCGTGGTCCACCAGATCGGGCTGCCCTACCACTGGGGACGCAAGGGCCTGCCGTACGCCCGCGGCGACGCGGCCAACGAGCTGCTCTCGCAGGTGCTCGACCTCAACACCCACATCTCGGAGTACAAGACGCTGACCTGCGACATCCAGCCGGGGCGCCGCCCGCGCGGCAAGGAGCTGCTGGAGTACGTCGACGGCTATCGCGCCCGGGCCGGCGTCCGCTACGAGTCCAAGCACGACACGCACGGAGGCTCCGGCTCCTGATGGCGGCCTACGAGCTCGAGACGCGCGCCTGGCCCGGCAGCTACGGCGACGACGCCAAGCCCCGCATGGGGTTCTTCACCGACACGAGCGTCTGCATCGGCTGCAAGGCGTGCGAGGTCGCCTGCAAGGAGTGGAACCAGATCCCGCCGTCGCCGCAGGGCTTCACGGGCGACTCCTACGACAACACGATCGACCTGGGCGCCGACACGTGGCGGCACGTGGCCTTCGTCGAGCAGCGCAAGCCGGTCGGGCTCGAGCCCGCCGGCGACGCCTCGCTGTCGCTCGCGCAGGCGGCGGCACGCGGGTCGCTGGTCGACGAGACGGGGCTGCAGACCTACCAGGACGGCGACGGCATGCGGTGGCTGATGGCCTCCGACGTGTGCAAGCACTGCACGCACGCCGCGTGCCTGGAGGTGTGCCCGACCGGCGCGCTGTTCCGGACCGAGTTCGGGACCGTCGTGGTCCAGGAGGACATCTGCAACGGCTGCGGCTACTGCGTGCCCGCGTGCCCGTTCGGCGTGCTCGACCAGCGCGAGGAGGACGGCCGCGTCTGGAAGTGCACGCTCTGCTACGACCGCCTCAAGGACGACAAGGAGCCCGCCTGCGCCCAGGCGTGCCCCACGAACTCGATCCAGTTCGGCGAGCTGGGCGACCTGCGGGAGCGCGCCGAGGCGCGGCTGGCCCAGCTCCAGGACGCCGGGTTGGAGGAGGCGCAGCTGTACGGCGCCGACGACGACGGGGTCGGCGGCTTCGGCGCGTTCTTCCTGCTGCTCGACGAGCCCGAGACCTACCACCTGCCGCCCGACCCGGTCGACACCACGCGGGACCTGGGGGCGATCTGGGCGTCGGCCACCGCCGCGACGGCGACGCTGGCGGCGGGCATCGCGGCGGCGGTCCTGTGGAGGCGGTCGTGAGCGCGGCGCCCTCGCGCGACGGCCACGGGCCCGCGCGGGAGCGTCCGGCCCTGGGCGCGACGCGCACCGCCGAGCAGCACGGCGAGTCGCCGTACGGCCGGCCGGTCATCAAGGAGCCGGTCTGGACCCCCGAGATCCCGGCCTACTTCTACGTCGGCGGGCTGGCCGGCGGCTCGGCGGCGCTCGCGCTGCTGGCGGACCTGCGGGGCGAGGAGGCGCTGGCCCGGCGCGCGTGGCTGACGGCGTTCGCCGGCTCGGTGGTCAGCCCGGTGCTGCTGATCTCCGACCTCGGCGTGCCCAAGCGCTTCCTGCACATGCTGCGGATGTTCAAGGTGACGTCGCCGATGAGCGTGGGGTCGTGGATCCTCGCCGGCTTCGGGACCGCGACCGCTCCGGCGACCCTGCACGCGATCAGCGGACAGCGGCTCGGGGCGGTGGGGCGTGGCGCGCAGGTGGCCTCGGCGCTCCTCGGCCTGCCGCTGGCGTCGTACACGGCGGCGCTCATCACCAACACCTCGGTGCCGGCGTGGCACAGCGCCCGCGCCGAGATGCCCTTCGTGTTCACCACCGGCGCCGCGTTGAGCGCCGGCGCGGCCGCGTTGATGCTCGCGCCCGTCGAGGAGGCGCAGGCACCGCGGCGCCTGGCGGTCGGCGGCGCGGCGGTCGAGCTCGTGCTCGTGCACCTCATGGAGCGGCGCCTGGAGCGCGAGGGCGTCGGCGAGGCCTACAACGTGGGCAAGGTGAAGTGGCTCAACCACGCGGCCACGTGGGCGACGGCCGCCGGCGCCGCGGTGGTCGCCGCACGCGGCAGGCGGTCGCGGCGGGCGGCGGTCGTCGGTGGCGCGCTGCTGACCGCGGGCGCGATCGCCGAGCGGTTCACGATCTTCCGGGCGGGCGTCCAGTCGGCGCGGCGGCCGCAGGACACCGTCGGCCCGCAGCGCGAGCGCATCCGGCGCGGCGCGTCGGCCGGCGCCGCCCGCACGAAGGCCCGGCGCGCGCCGGCGCAGATGCCGACCGGCGACACGCGGCCCGGCGAGCGGCCGGTCACCCCGGGCTCCCCCGCGATCGAGCCATGAGCGAGACGCCGCACGCCTCCGACATCGAGATCGCCCGCGCGCTCAACGCGCTGACGGTGACGCTCAACGACCAGAAGGCCACGACGGCCGATCCGCGCCGCTGGCAGGAGATCGTCACCGGCTCGCTCGGCGGCGAGGAGCGCCTCCGCGCCCTCGTCGACGACGCCGCCCCGGGCGTCGCCGGCCGGCTGGAGGACGCCCGGACCGGCGAGCGGCGCGCGACCTTCCGGTACCGCGACGGCCGTTGGACCAGCACCCGCGAGGGCGCCCCGCTCAGCGGCGGATACATCCCCGGCTAGGTGTAGTTCCTGAGGACGTTGTTCATCCGGGCCTCCTTGGAGGCTGGTGGTTGTCGAGGCCATCAGTCCCAAGGAGGACACCGGATGAAGTTGCACGCTAACGCCAAGCTCGGGCCGAAGGGCCGTCTTGTGATGGTCGAGCGCGTGCTCGAACACGGATGGTCGCCCCGCGAGGCGGCCGAGGCGGCGGGCGTGAGCGAGCGGACGTGCCAGAAGTGGATCAAGCGCTATCGCAGCGAGGGTGAGGCCGGGCTGGCCGATCGCTCCTCGGCGCCCAAGGTCGTCGCCAACCGCACCGACGAGCGCCGGATCGCGTGCATCGCGCTGTTGCGCAAGCTGCGCATGACCGGCCCGGAGATCGCCGAGACACTGGGCATGGCGCTCTCGACCGTCTCGGGGATCCTGACGTCGATCGGGATGGGCCGCCTCGGGCGCCTGGGCTTGGAGCCCGCGCAGCGCTATGAGCGCGCCAGGCCGGGCGAGCTGATCCATGTCGACGTCAAGAAGCTCGGCCGGATCGCCAGGGTCGGGCATCGCATCACCGGCGCGGCCGGCAAGCGCCAGGCCGGCTATCACCGCAAGCGCGGCCAGCTGGGCTGGGAGTTCGTGCACGTCGCCATCGACGACGCCACCCGACTGGCCTACGTCGAGCTGCTCGATGACGAGAAGGCCACCACCGCGATCGCCTTCCTGCGCCGCGCCGTCGCGTTCTTCGAATCACACGGCATGACCGTCGAGCGCGTGCTGACCGACAACGGCTCGGCCTACCGCTCGACGATCCACGCGATCGCCTGCCGCGCGCTCGGTCTAAAGCATCTGCGCACCCGGCCCTACCGCCCCCAGACCAATGGCAAGGCCGAGCGCTTCATCCGCACCATGCTCGGCGGCTGGGCCTACGGCGCGATCTACCGCGACTCAGCAGAGCGCGCCGCAGCCCTTGACGGCTGGCTATTCACCTACAACCATCGCCGCCGACACGCAGGCATCGGCCGCCAGACACCCATCCAACGGCTGAACAACCTGCTCGGGACTTACAGCTAG
>DASTWY010000071.1:0-4126 GCA_035765735.1 Baekduia sp.
ATGCCCGCCCCCGCCCCGCGGCCGGCCATCGCCGCGAGCGACCACCGACGCCCGCGCCGCCACCGGCGCCGGCCCCCGCCAGCGCCAGCGGCGCCGCCTCGGGCGGCAGCGGCGGCGATGGCCTCGTGCTTCCCCTCGCGCTCGTCGCAGCGCTCCTGCTCACCGGTTCGGCGGGACCGCTGGAGCAGCTGGCGCTCGTGCGACGGCGCGCCCTCGCTGGCGCAGGAGGCCGCCTCGAGCGGCCGGGCTAGCTCCGACGTCGTGCACCAGAACGGCGCCCCGGGCGATGCCCGGCGGCGCGACTCCAACCACGACCAAGGAACGAACCATGCGCAAGACCACTCTGGCGTGGTCGGCGTGCGCGGCGGCGCTGCTGCCCGCGCTCGCGGCGACCAGCGCCGCGGCCGACACGCCGCTGACCCCGGCCGGCGCCCTGCAGATGGCAGGGCAGGCGGCGGCCAGCCAGCAGACGGCGACCTCGTCGGCCACCTCGACGCAGGACCACCCGACCAACACGGCGATCCACGTCGCCATCCTCAGCCCCGGCGCCTCCAGCGGCCCGGTGCAGCAGGCCAACACGTCGAACGCCACCTCGGCGGCCGGCAACACCAACACGACGAGCCAGGACGTCGCCCAGTCCGGCGGCGGCGCGGGCGCGGGCTCCCAGACCGCGGGCCAGCAGGCGCAGAGCGGCCAGACCGCGCAGTCGTCGGCGGGCTCGACGCAGGACCACCCGACCAACACGGCGATCCACGTCGCCATCCTCAGCCCCGGCGCCTCCAGCGGCCCGGTGCAGCAGGCCAACACGTCGAACGCCGGCTCGCAGGCCGGCAACACCAACACCACGCGCCAGCGGACGACGCAGTCCGGCGGCCGTGGCGGTGGCGGCGTGCAGGCGGCGGGCCAGGCCGCGGGCACCGCGCAGCGGGCGGACTCGACGGCGACGTCGACGCAGGACCACCCGACCAACACGGCCATCGACGTGGCAATCCTCAGCCCGGCCGACCGCAGGGCGGTCGGCGGCGGCATCGCCGCCGACGGCCTCGGCCACCTGGCCGCGCCGTCCGGCGGCGTGGCGCAGGCGAACACGTCGAACGCCACCTCGGCGGCCGGCAACACGAACACGACGACCCAGGACGTCGCCCAGCACGGCGGCGGCCTGGCCGCGCCCGCGTTCGACGGCCGCAGCGTCTGCGAGACGTGCAGCCGTGAGGCGCTGCCGACCGGCTCGGGTGTCCAGGCCGCCGGCCAGCTGGCCGGCAACGAGCAGGCGGCGACCTCGGGGGCGACCTCGACGCAGCGCGGCCCGCTGAACCTCGCGCTCGGCGGAGCCGGCGGAGCGGTCCAGCAGGGCAACGCATCGAGCGCGACCTCGGCGGCTGGCAACACCAACGCGACGGCGCAGCGCGTCCGCCAGGCGGGCGCCGCGCTGATGCAGGCCGTGGGCCAGCAGGCCCTCAACGGCCAGGCCGCTGACTCGCATGCCGCCTCCGAGCAGGTGTGCCCGGCCAACGTCGCCGCCGCCGCGGGGCCGTTCGCCCAGGCGAACACGTCCGGCGCCGGATCGGCGGCCGGCAACACCAACGGCACGACGCAGGACGCAGGGCAGGGATTCGGCCCGATCGGGCCGGTCGTCCTGCCCCTGCTGCGGAGCTGAGCACGGCGTCACGGTCCGCCGGCTGCCGCCGCAGCCGGCGGACCGCCGCCGTCGATTGACGCGGGCCCGCCCACCGGCGTACGGTCGTCGCTCGATCGCCCACGAGGGAGCGCACGTGGCTCGCAGGACGCGCATCGCCAGCTGGATCGCCGGTCTCGCGGTCGGCGCGATGCTCGCGGGCGCCCCCGTCGTCCAGGCGCAGGTGCAGGCGCCCGAGCCCGAGCCCGACCCCAGCCCGGTCGGCGCCGTGGCGGCCCCCGCGCCGGAGCCGGACCCAGCGCCGGCGGCGAGCACCCCGGCCGCCGTGCCCGCGGCGACGACACCCGCACCCGCGCCCGCTCCGGCGGTGGCGCCCTCCGCGCCGGCCACGCCCGCGGCGTCGACGACGGTGAGCGGCGCCACCGGCGCCCGCGATGCCGCGACCGCGCCCGCCGCCGGGGCGACGACCGCTCGCCGGCGCGCGGCTCGCCACCGCAGCCGGCGCACGACCGCTTCGCCTGGGCGCCCGGCACGCGCGCACCATCGCTCGGACGTCGCGCCGACGGCCTCGGCGCGGCCGGCGCTGCATGGGCCGGGGGGCGGCGCCAAGCTCCCGCGCGCCGCCTTCGCCGTGGCCGGAGCGCTGCTGCTCGCGCTGGCCGCGAGCGGCGCGGTCCGCCTCCACCGCCTGACCGCGGGGAGCGCGGCATGAGGGCGGCGTGGGCGCCGGCGCTGGCGGCCGTCGCGGCGCTCGCGCTCGGCGCCGGGCCGGCAACGGCGGCCCTCCCCCGCGTCGACTACCAGCTCGCGGGCAGGACGGGCGCGAACGGGTGGTACATCGGGCCGGTGTCGGTCTCGTGGACCGTCGCCGACGCGCTCTCGACCAGCGGGTGCGACCAGCGCTACCTCACCGACGACACCGCCGGCGTGCAGATCACGTGCACGGCGACCAACGGCTCGGGGACGGTCCCCGCGACGACGAGCCCGATCCGGATCGACCAGACGCCGCCGACGGGCGTCACCGCCGCGCCCGCGCGCGGGCCCGACGCCGGCCCCTGGTACACGCAGCCGGTCGACATCGCCTGGTCGGGCACCGACGCGGTCTCCGGCATCGCCGCCTGCACGGCGCTGACCTACGCCGGCCCCGACGGCGCAGCGGCGTCGCCGGCGGGCACCTGCACGGACCGTGCCGGCAACATCAGCGCCCCGGTGCCGTTCGGGCTGGCCTACGACGCGACCCCGCCGGCGGTCGCCGACGTCGCGGTCACCTTCCACGGCAGGACCGCCACGGTGCGCTGGACCGCGGGCGCCGACGCCGATCGCGTGCTCGTCGAGCGCCGCCCGGCCGCCGCCGCCACCGCATCCCCGGGCCGGACGATCCTCGACGCCGCCGGCACGACCCGGCGCACGACCGACCAGGGCCTGCGCCGGGGACGGGCGTACGCCTGGACGGTCACCGTCCGCGACGCCGCGGGCAACACCGCGTCGGCAACCGCGACCGCCACCGTCCCCCGCCGGCCCGGGCCGCCGACGCTGCGCTGGAAGGCCGTCTCCCGTGCCAGCTACTACAACGTCCAGCTCTTCCGGGGAGGCCACAAGATCCTCAGCGCCTGGCCGGCACGCCCGCGGTACCGGCTGCACCGGATCTGGCGCTACCAGGGCCACCGCCACCGGCTGCTCGGCGGCCGCTACCGCTGGTACGTGTGGGCCGGGTTCGGGCCGCGGAGCGCACGCCGCTACGGACACCTGCACGCCCACGGCCGCCTCCGGGTGCGATGAGGGCCAGCGCGACGTCCCACCACCAGGACGAACCCGTCAGCAGTGCACGAAGCAGACCATGAGTACACTCTCGGCCGTCTGGTGCGCCGGGGCTTCGTTTTCAGCCGGGCCTCGGCGCACTAGCTGTTGCCTCGCGAGCGGATGCCGGACGACCGGCGCCCGCCGGCCGGGCCCTCCGAGGAGGTCCGGCCCGACGGGCGCGGCGCCACGGCTTCCCGCGCCCTCCAGCTACTGCTTGACGCGCACGTGGTACGTCTTCCCCCGTGCCGCGCTTCCGTCCGCGGGCTGGAACGTCACGCGGACGCCGAGCCGGCGCAGCCGGTGCTGCCGGGCCAGCCGCTGGGCCTTCAGGCTGAGCTTGGTCCTGACCGTCGCGACCGATGCAGCCTTCAGCACGCGCGATGATCTGTGGACCATCGAGCCATCGATGATCACCTTGCCCGGCCCCAGCCCCCCGAGCCGGAGCTTCAAGCGCCGATGGGTCGCCTTGCGCTTCAGGGCTCGCAGCGTGCACGGCGTCGACGCGACCAACGACCCATCCGCGACCTTCCCGTTCTGGCCATCCGCCTGCACCTCCGCCGTCGGCGTGACCGTGCACAGATCGTCGGCCAGGACCAGGATGCTGCCCTTGCCGCCGTTGATCGTGAGGTCGAACGACGCGATCGGAGCATCCGGGATGTTGTCGAACGTCTCGATGAGCTGTCCGTCGAC
>DASTWY010000072.1:0-45143 GCA_035765735.1 Baekduia sp.
GCGCCTCGCCAAGCTCTCCGGCGGCGTCGCCGTCGTGAAGGTCGGCGCGGCCACCGAGACGGAGATGAAGGAGAAGAAGCACCGCGTCGAGGACGCCCTCCAGGCGACCCGCGCGGCGCTCGAGGAGGGCATCGTGCCCGGCGGCGGCGTCGCCCTGCTGCAGGCCAGCAGCGGCGTCAACGTCGACTCGATCGAGGACGAGGACCAGCGCACCGGCGCGCGCATCATCCTGCGCTCGCTCGAGGAGCCGCTGCGTCAGATCGCCGAGAACTCGGGCCTCGAGGGCTCGGTCGTCGTCTCCGACGTCCGCAAGGCGAAGAAGGGCTTCGGCCTGAACGCCGCGACCGGTGAGATCGTCGACCTCGTCGCCGAGGGCGTCATCGACCCGGCGATGGTCACGCGCTCCGCGCTGCAGAACGCCGCGTCGATCGCGAAGAACATCCTCACGACCGAGGCGATCGTCGCCGAGATCCCGGACAAGGACGGCGGCGCCGGCGGCGGGATGCCCGACATGGGCGGGATGATGTAGGGGAATCTCCCCAGGGAGGAGACTCCCTTTCGAGAACGGCCCCAGGGGGCCGATCTCGAGCAGGTCTTGGAGGGCCCGGCGTTCGCGCCGGGCCCTTCGGCTTTCCGGGTGGCCCGGGTACGCTCGCGCCCATGAGCTACACGATCCGGAACCTCCGCGACGCGGAGGACATGGCCCCGAAGTTCGGCTTCGACGCCGTGCAGGAGGCGCGCTTCCCGTGGCGCGACCTCGGCGCCGAGCACACCGGCCTCGCGCTCATGCGCGTCAAGCCGGGGCAGCGGCAGGCGTTCGCCCACCGCCACGACGAGGCCGAGGAGATCTACGTGATCCTGTCCGGCCGCGGGCGGATCAAGCTCGACGACGAGGTGCGCGAGGTCGGGCCGATGGACGCCATCCGGATCTCACCGCACGTGACGCGCGCGCTCGAGGCCGGCGACGAGGGGCTCGAGTACCTGGCCTTCGGGCCGCACCGCGAGAACGACGGCGAGATCCTGCGCGAGGAGCGCTTCTGGGACGAGATGCCCGACTAGGAGCTAGTGCTCGTGGCCGTGGCCGTGGCCGTGGCCGTGGCTGTGGCCGTGCCCGTGGTCGGGGTCCTCGACCTGGTCGGCGCTGATGGCCTCCAGCAGCGACATCGCCGCCAGCTGCGCCGGCGTGCCGGCGATCGAGCCGTCCGGCAGCTCCTCCAGCTGCGGGGCGAAGGTCACGTGGACCCCGACCTCGTCCTGGGCCTGGTCCTCGAGGACGATGACGGCGCGGCCCGCGCCCTCGGGGCCCGCCGCGGCCGGGCCCGACAGGGCGTCGCGCGCCGCGCTGAGCACGTCGACGGCCAGCTGGCGCCACGTGTTGGCCGCCTCCTGCTGCTCGTCGGGCCCCATCGAGGCGAGGTGGTGCTGGTTGCGCACGGCCAGCGCGTTCACGCCCGCCTCCACCGCGCGCATCCCCAGCAGCGCGTCGGCATCGATCGTCACGGGCCCCTCGTTCGCGGACATGGGCCCATCGTCGCAGACTCAGGCCAGGACCTCGTGGACGCCGCGCAGGCGGGTCCGCAGCAGGGCCTGGGCGCGCGAGACGTCGAGCGCCGCGTTGCGCGGGCGGCCGGGCGGCGCCGCGCCGTGGCGCAGCCCGGCGGTGGGCACCCCGGCGGCCCGGGCGCAGAGGCACGCGAACGCATGGCGGTCGACGGTCTCCGCCCCGGCGACGTGGAGCGGACCGGCCACGTCCAGCCGCGCCAGCTCGAGCAGCGCGCCGGCCAGGTCGGTCACCTGCACCGGGTTGCGCAGCTCGTCCGAGAAGAAGACGACGTCGCGCTCGCCGCGGGCCGCGGCCACCGCCAGCAGCTCGTGCTTGGACGGCGCGTGGCCGGGGCCGCCGTAGATGAGCGAGGTGCGGACGATCGACGCCCCCGGATGCGCGCGGCTGACCGCCTCCTCCCCGGCCGCCTTCGACGCCCCGTAGGCGCTGACCGGCGCCGGGTGGTCGTCTTCGACCAGCGGGCGGTCCCCGTCGCCGGCGAAGACGACGTCGCTGGAGAGGTGCACGAGGCGGGCGCCGGTCCGGGCGGCCGCCGCGGCCACGTGCGCGGCGCCGTCGACGTTCGTCGCCCACGCCCCGTCGACGTCCTGCACGTAGGCGGTGTGGACGACGGCCGCCGGGCGCAGCCGCTGCACCAGCGCGTCGACCGCATCGGCATCGCGGACGTCCAGGGCGGTCGAGTCGACGCCGGCCGGCGCGTGCCGGTGATGCGTTCCGGCCACCGCCCAGCCGGCCGCGGCCGCCCGCGCGCAGAGCGTGGCGCCCAGGAACCCTGAGGCGCCCGTGACGAGCAGCGTGTCGGCCACGGCGCGCCGTACCCTAGCCCCGTGCTCGCCGGCTCCGTGCTCTCCCTCCACCGCTGGCCGGTGAAGTCGCTCGCCGGCGAGCAGGCCGATGCCCTGGCCCTCGACGTGCGCGGGGTCGCCGGGGACCGCGCCCACGCCCTCTACGACGAGTTCCGGGGCCATCCGCGGCGGCTCACGGTGCGCCAGGTGCCGCGCATGCTGCGGTGGCGGGCCGCCTACCGCGACGGCGAGGTGACGCCGGACGGCGTGCCGGTGCCCACGCTCACCGCGCCCGACGGCGCGGCGTACCGCTGGGACGACCCGGCGCTGGCGGGCGCGCTGGCCGAGGATCTCGGGCGCCCCGTCGAGCTCCGGCGCGACCTCGGGCTCATGCAGGACGTGCGCGACACGATCCACGTCACGACGCAGGCGACGCTCGCGGCGCTCGGCGAGGAGCTGGGCCGGCCGCTGGACGTGCGCCGCTTCCGGCCCAACGTGCACGTGGCGCTCGACGCGGCGCCGTACGCCGAGCAGGGCTGGACGGGCCGGCGGCTGCGGGTCGGCGGCGTCGTCCTGGAGCTGCTCGATCCCTGCGAGCGCTGCGTCATCCCGACGCGCGACCCCGAGACGACGGTCAAGGACCCGGAGATCCTGCGCCGGCTGGCGCGCCAGCACGACACGTGCTTCGGCATCTACGCGCGGGCCGCCGGGCCGGGCCGGATCGCGGCCGGCGATCCGGTCGAGCTGCTGCCCGCCTAGGACCCGCCGTCAGGCCGGCCGCGCCTCGGCCGCCGAGGCCCCGCGCGTGAAGAGCTCGAGCATCGTGGCGAAGAGCTCGTCGGGCACCGACCCCGGCTCGACGAGGCGCTCGAAGGCCATGCCATTGCCCATCGCGAAGAGCATGGTGGCGAGCTGCTCGAACGGCACGCCGGGATCGAAGCCGCCGGCTCGGGCGCGCGCCCGGAGGATGTCGGCCATCCGCGAGCGCATCGCGGCATAGCGCTCGACGAGCTGCGCGCGGAAGGCCTCGTCGCGCGAGGCGTGCAGGCCGGCCTCGAAGAACAGCCGCGACCACTCGGGGTCGAGGTTCAGGTGCTCGACGAAGTCGCGACCTGCGGCGCGCGCCTGGGCCTCGGGGGGCTCGTCGGTCGACAGCGCGCGATCCATCTCCTCCAGGCGCTGCGCGAACTTCGCGTCGAGCATCTCCAGGAACAGCTGCTCCTTGGAGCCGAAGTTGGCATACACCGCGCCCTTCGTGAAGCCGGCGTCCGCGGCGACCTCGTCGACCGACGCGCTGGCGAGCCCGCGGCGCGCGAAGACGCGCCCGGCCGCCTCCAGCAGGCACGAGCGTGTGTGCGCCTGGCGCTCCTTGCGCGTCAGCCGCTCGGTCACCGCGCCGCGATCACCTCACCGCCGAGGGAGGGCACGAGCGTGATGACGCGCCGCCCGACCCGCTCGCTCTCCGGGCGCGACGGCCGCAGCCGGACGTTCGACACGATCGTGCTGAGGACGGCGCGCATCTCGGTCTCGGCGAAGCTCGCGCCAAGGCAGCGGCGGATGCCGCCGCCGAATGGGAGGAAGTGGTACGGGTTGGGCCGCACGCCGAGCCAGCGCTCGGGCCTGAAGGCGGCCGGCTCCGGATAGAGGTCCTCGCGGCGGTGGACCAGGTGGATGCTCGGCGCCACGCGCGCCCCGCGCGGGAGGTCCCAGCCGGCGATGGTCTGCGGCTGCGTCAGCTTGCGCCCGACGAACGGCAGCACCGGCCGGATGCGCAGCGTCTCGCGGATGACGGCGTCGACGTACTCCTCGCCCTCTCCGGCGCGGACCTCCTCCGTCAGCCGCTCGAGCGCGTCGGGATGGCGGGTCAGGCGCTCGAGCGCCCACGACAGCGCGGTGGCGGTCGTCTCGTGGCCGGCGACCAGCAGCGTCATCAGCTCGTCGCGGAGCTCCTGGCCGTCCATCGGGCTGCCGTCCTCGTGGCGCGCCAGCAGCAGCATCGACAGGACGTCGTCGCGGTCGGCGAGGTCGTCGCGGCGGCGATGGTCCGCGATGACCTCCGCGATGACCGCGTCGACCGGGTCGAGGACCTTGGCGTAGATCCGCCGGCGGTGCGCGCGCTCCGGGCCGACGATGAGCAGCTTGCGCATGTCGCGCGTGCTGGCCGTCGTCTCGATGAAGCTCGTCAGCCGGTGGCGCAGCTCGGCGAGGCGCGGGTCGCCCTCGTCGACGCCGAAGACGATCCGCATGATCACCTCGAGCGTCAGCGACTGCATGCGCGGGTGGACGGCGAAGGACTCGCCGGTCGGCCAGGTGGCGACCTCGCGCTCGGCGATCTCCCGCATCAGGCCGACGTGGCGGCGCATCTTCTCGCCGTGGAAGGGCGGCAGCAGCAGCTTGCGCTGGCCCATGTGCGCCGCGTCGTCCAGGAGCAGCACCGACTTCCGGCCCAGGAACGGCAGCAGGATGATGTTGGCCTCGCCCGCGTGGAAGATCGCGGGGTCGCCGGTGAAGACGGTCTTGACGTCCTCGGGGTCGGACAGCACGACGAACGTCTCGCGCCCGATGTGCATGGTGAAGACGTCCCCGTGGCGCGCCCGCGCGCGCTCGACGAACTGCAGGGGCCGCGACATCCACCCGATCGTCTGGACGACCCGCGGCATGCGAGGGCCGGGCGGCAGGGACGCGCGCGTGCTCACGCGCGGCAGCGGTGCGGTCGTGGCGCTCATCGGATACCGAACGGTATCCGGATACTCCTCAGCACGTCAACAGCGCCGTGCGCCCCCTCCTCCGCCGTCGAGGGACGAATCATCCATGCGGGGGCTGAAATGTTCGTCCCTCGACGCCTGGGAGGGGTGCGGAGGGCCTGGGAGGGGTGCGGAGGGCTCGGGTGGCTACTTGACCTCGGAGACCGGGCGCGGGCCGGGGCCGATGTACTTCGCCGTCGGGCGGATGAGCCGGGCCTCGCGCTTCTGCTCGAGGATGTGGGCCGACCAGCCCGCGACGCGCGCGCAGGTGAACATCGACGTGAAGAGGTCCGCGGGCACCTGGGCCGTGTCGAGCACGACGGCCGACCAGAACTCCACGTTGGTGGCCAGGACGCGGTCGGGCCGGCGCGCCTTCAGCTCCGCCAGCGCGGCCTGCTCGAGCGCCTCGGCGACCTCGAACCGCGTCGAGCCGACCTCGCGGGCGGTCCGGCGCAGCACGCGGGCGCGCGGGTCCTCGGCGCGGTAGACGCGGTGGCCGAAGCCCATGAGGCGCTCGCCGCGGTCCAGCGCGTCCTTGACCCACTTCTCCGCGTCGCCGAGCTGCTCGACCTCGTCGAGCATTTTCAGCACGCGCGACGGGGCGCCGCCGTGCAGCGGGCCGCTGAGCGCGCCGATGGCGCTCGACAGCGCCGCGGCGACGTCGGCGCCCGTCGACGCGACGACGCGCGCGGTGAACGTCGAGGCGTTCATGCCGTGCTCGGCCGCCGAGATCCAGTAGGCGTCGATGGCCTTCGCGTGATCCGGATGCGCCTCGCCGCGCCAGCGGATGAGGAAGCGCTCCGCGATCGTCTGGCCCTTGTCGACCTCGGTCTGCGGGACGAACGGCTTGCCCAGGCCGCGCGCGCTCTGCGCGACGAAGCTCAGGGCCATGACCGACGCGCGCGCCAGGTCGTCGCGGGCCTGCTCGTCGGAGATGTCGATGAGCTGCTGGAAGCCCCACTCCGGCGCCAGCGCGGCGAGCGCCGCCTGCACGTCGACCCGCGGGTCGCCCGAGCGGAACATCAGCGGGTGCGGCTCGGCGGGGTGCAGGCCGGGCTCGAAGTGCCCGTCGACCAGCAGGCCCCAGACCTTCTCGTACGGGAGGGTGCCTACGAGGTCCTCGATGTCGACGCCGCGATAACGAAGCGCCCCGCCGGCCTTGTCGGGCTCGGCGATCTCGGTCGCGAAGGCGACGACGCCCTCCAGGCCCGACTGGACCCCTTCGATGACGCTGCTCATGCGCTGCTCCTGTCGTGAATCGTGTCGTTGTCGAAGTCGCCGGAGGCCGACCGGCGCCGCGCGCGATGGCGCCGCGCCTTGGCCTCGTTGCCGCAGGTGCGCATCGAGCACCAGCGGCGCGCGCCGGCGGGCGAGCGGTCGAAGAACCGCGCGCTGCACGTCTCCGACGCGCAGATCCGCAGGCGGGCGCGCTCGGCCGTGCCGAGCATGCGGGCCGCGTCGAGAGCGACCATGCCCAGGGCGCGCCGGGGCGAGTCGGCCGCCGGCCGCTCGGTGAGGACCGGGCCGCCGTCGTCGCCGGGCACGAGCTGGGCACGGGCGCCGGCGAAGACCAGCCAGTCGTCGATGAGCGTGACGGCCGCGCTCGGCGACGGCCGTCCGGCGACGGTGGCCACCATGCAGGCGTCGATCGCCTCGCGCAGGTCGCGGGCGTGCCCGAGCACCGCCTCGGGCACGCGGCCCGGCGCGTCCATGAGCTCGGCGCGCACCAGCCAGTGGGCCAGGTCGTCGGGCGTCACGAGCGTCTCAACCTGCCGGCGCCAGCGCTCGCGCAGGGTGTTGACGAAGTCGACAGCGGGTCGGCCGCCGGCCCAGTACCACCACGGCTGACCGGAGGCGAGCGGAAGCGCCAGCTCCTCCGGCAGGTCGCGGTCGGGCATAACCCCATGCTACCGGCCCATGGGGTTACGGTGCTCGGCCCCTGGACGGCGCGAGTAGGGTGGCCGCCATGTCCAGCACCGCCGGCGCCGACCTCCTCCACCGCCCCGTCCAAGAGCTCGCGGCCCTCGTCCGCTCGGGCGAGCTGTCCGCTCGCGAGCTGGTGCAGTCCTCGCTGGACCGCATCGAGGAGCTCAACCCGACCATCAACGCCTTCGTCGACGTCTACGCCGACGAGGCGCTGGCCGAGGCCGGCGCGATCGGCGCGGGCGACCCGCGGCCGTTCGCGGGCGTCCCGATCGCGATCAAGAACAACCGCGGGGTGGCCGGCAAGCGGCTGACCTTCGCCGCCGACTTCATCGGCGACTTCGCCGCGCCGGCCGACCACAACGTCGTGCGCCGGCTGCGCGAGGCCGGCTTCGTGATCGTCGGGTCCACCACCCTGCCGGAGTGGGGCATCCTGCCGACCACCGAGACGCGCCGCTTCGGCCCGACGCGCAACCCGTGGGACCAGTCGCGCACGCCCGGCGGCTCGTCGGGCGGCTCGGCGGCCGCGGTGGCGGCCGGCATGGTCCCGATCGCCCACGGCAACGACGGCGGCGGCTCGACGCGCATCCCGGCCGCGTGCTGCGGCCTGGTCGGCCTCAAGCCGCAGCGCAACCGCATCTCGGGCGCGCCCGACGTCGGCCACTCGTTCCTCGTGCAGGACGGCGTGCTGACGCGCACCGTCCGGGAGACGGCGGAGCTGCTCGACATCCTGGC
This sequence comes from Baekduia sp., assembly GCA_035765735.1. GTDB lineage: Bacteria > Actinomycetota > Thermoleophilia > Solirubrobacterales > Solirubrobacteraceae > Baekduia. Next base: position 7,752 of record DASTWY010000072.1, read on the forward strand.
CGGGCCGGAGCCCGGCGACATGGCGTGGGCGCCCGAGCCGGGCGAGCCGTTCGCCGTGACCGCCGCGAGCGAGGCCGCCCGCACCCGCCGCCGCCGGATCGCGATGACGACGCTCTCCCCCGTGCCCGACGCCGTCGTCGACCCGCGGCGGGCGCAGGCCGTGCAGGACGCCGCCGCGCTGCTGGAGTCGCTCGGCCACGAGGTCGAGGAGGTCGACCCGCCGTGGGCGCGGCCGGAGCTGGAGATGGTCTTCACCGCGGTCTTCGGCCCGGCGGTGATGTCGCAGGCCGCGTTCGCCGCCCGGATCCTGGGCCGCGAGCCGGGGCCCGGCGACATGGAGCCGCTCAGCTGGGCGCTGTACGAGGTCTCGCGCTCGATCAACGCCATCGACGGCTTCCTGGCCGAGCTGCAGCTCCACGCCGTCGGCCGCGAGCTCATCACCTGGATGTCCGGCTACGACGCGCTCCTGACCCCCGTGCTCGCCGAGGCCCCCGTGCCGCTGGGGACCATCGACCCGATGAACGCGGCCGAGCCGCTGGCCGGGCTCATGCGCGCCTCGCGCTTCATGCCGTTCACGCCGCCGGCCAACCTCAGCGGCCAGCCCGCCATCTCCCTGCCGCTCTACGAGGACGCCGACGGGCTGCCGCTGGCCGTCCAGCTCATGGCGCCGCCGGCCGGCGAGGCCGACCTGCTGGCGCTCGCCGCGCAGCTCGAGGCCGCCCATCCGTGGGCGGACCGGCGGCCGAGCCTCTAGGGCGCCGCCGACCCGGCCTCGTCCTCCTGGGCGTCGGGCCCGCCGACCGGCTCGCACTGCGGGTCCGTCTGGCCGGGACCGGTGCCCGGGCGGCAGTCGGGGTCCTGCTTGGGTGTCGTGGTGGTCGTCGCCGGCGGCTCGTCGTCCGGCGCGGCGACGCCGCCGGGGTTGGCCGAGCCACCCGTCGTGGTGGTGGGTGTGGCCGGGCTGGCCAGCGTCGACGGCGCCGTCACCGCCGCGGGCCCCGCGGCGGTGCCCGCGGGCGTGGTGACGGTCGGCGCGGTGGCGATCTCGTGCGGCGTCGTCGCCGTGCGCGCCGGGTGGGTCCTCGCCGTCCGGGCGGGCAGCGTCGGCAGGTCGTCGGCGGCCGGCTCGGAGTCGCCGCACCCGGCCGCGATGCCGGCGCCGGCGCCGCACGCCAGCACGGCGAGGGTGGTCGCCGCGCGCGAGGTCAGGGTTGAGGGGAGCAGCTGCACGCCTTCATGCCTAGCAGCTGCTCCGGCGCTCTGGCGCAGGAACGGTCTCCGCGGGGCGCCTCCGCGGCCCGTCAGAGCGCGTGCAGGGCGAAGGCCGCGAAGGCGGCCGTCGCGCCGAGATCGGCGACGAGCCACGCCGCGCGACGGATCGCGCGCGGGCGCAGCAGGCGCCGCCGGGGCGCCTCGATGGTCTCTGCGATGGGTGGCGTCGTCGTTGCCATGCGAAATGGGAACGTCACCCTCAGCCGCGGCGCATCCTACGGCTCCGGGCAGGCCATGGCAGACGGGGTGCAAATTGCAGCCCTTCGGAGGCCCAACCGCCACGCAAAGCTGTGCATGGCGCCCGCGGGACGACGCGGCGGCGGCCTTTGACAGAATCCCGGGCGGCGGCGCGCCCGCCCTCCCGACGAACCCGCACGAGGACACCACCCACACATGGCGTACGTCATCACCGAGCCCTGCATCGGCACCAAGGACAACTCCTGCGTCGAGGTCTGCCCGGTCGACTGCATCCACCCGACGCCGGACGAGCCGGACTACGACGCGGTCGAGATGCTCTACATCGATCCCGAGGAGTGCATCGACTGCGACGCCTGCGTCGAGGCCTGCCCCGTCGACGCCTGCTTCGCCGAGGACCAGGTCCCCGACGAGTGGCAGAAGTTCGTCCAGATCAACGCGGACTACTTCAAGAAGGCCTAGGACACCGTGGGCGTCATCGACGAGCTGGCGGCCAGCGCGGCGGATCACGCCGCGGCGTTCGAGGCCCCGCTGAAGACGCCGCGACCCGCCCGCCGGGTTGCGGTCGTCGCGTGCATGGACGCGCGCCTGGACCTGTTCAGCATCCTCGGCCTGCGGCCGGGCGACGCGCACCTGATCCGCAACGCCGGCGGCGTCGCGACCGACGACGTCCTCCGGTCGCTGACCATCTCCCAGCGCAAGCTGGGCACGCGCGAGGTCATCCTCGTGCACCACACCGACTGCGGCATGCTCACCTTCACCGAGGACGAGCTGCGCAACGAGCTGCTCGACGAGACCGGCATCAAGCCGTCGTGGGCGGCCGAGGCGTTCACCGACCTCGACGCCGACGTCCGCAGCTCGATCAAGCGCGTCAAGACGAGCCCCTTCATCCCGCACCGCGACGACGTGCGCGGGTTCGTCTACGACGTCGAGACCGGCGTCCTGCGCGAGGTCCGCGAGGACGCCTGAGGGGACGCCGGCGCGCGGCGCGCGCCGGCGTGACCCGCGCTCGCCTCCCTAGCCGGCCATCGGCAGCGACATCCCCGTCGGCGCCGGCTGCGCGTCGGGGGTCACCTGCTGCACGCTGAGCACCGGGAGCTCGACCGGCATCAGGGCGATCAGCCCGCGCGCCGTCTGGCGGATGGCCTGCGCGGCCGCGTCGTCCGGGTTCGTCCCGACCAGCGGGGCGCCGGCGTCCGCCTGCTCGCGCAGCGGCATCGTCAGCGGCACCTTGCCCAGCAGCGGGACGTCGAGCTCGTCCGCGAGCTCCTGGCCGCCGCCCTCGCCGAAGATCTGGAAGCGCTCGCCGGACGGCGTGGTGAAGCCGGACATGTTCTCGACGACGCCGGCGATCCCCAGCGAGACCTTGTGCGCCATCTCGGCCGCGCGGCGGGCGACCTTCTGCGCCGTCGGCTGGGGCGTGGTGACGAGCAGGAACTGCGCGTCGGGCAGCAGCTGGGCGAGCGTCATCGAGACGTCGCCGGTGCCCGGCGGCAGGTCGACGAGCAGGAAGTCGAGCGCGCCCCACTCGACGTCCTCGAGGAACTGCGTCAGCGCCTTGTGGAGCATTGGCCCGCGCCAGACGACGGCGCTGTCCTCCTCGACGAAGAACCCGATCGACATGACCTTCACGCCGTGGGCCTCGAGCGGGAGGATCTTGCGCTCGGCCGAGACCGGCGGGCGCTGGCCGCCGAGACCGAACATGCGCGGGATCGAGTAGCCCCAGACGTCGGCGTCGAGCACGCCGACCTTCTTGCCGTCGGCGGCGAGCGCCGCGGCGAGGTTGGCGGTGACCGTCGACTTGCCGACGCCGCCCTTGCCGGAGCCGATGCAGACGACGTTCTGGACCTGGGCGAGCGCGCCGCTGGGCAGCGGGCCGCCGCGGCCGAGCTTGCGCTGCAGCTCGCCCTTCTCCTGGTCGCTGAGGACGTCGAACGCGACGCTGACCTGCTGCACGCCGAGGCCCTGGACGGCCTTGACGACGGCGGTCTGGAAGTGGTTGCGGATCGGGCAGCCGGGCGTCGTGAGCGACACCGTGACGGCCACCGCGCCGTCCTCGGCGATCTCGATCGAGCGCACCATCCCGAGCTCGACGATGTTCTCGCGGAGCTCCGGGTCGATGACCGCGGTCAGGGCCTGCATGATCTCGTCGCGCGACGGCATAGTCGCATTGTGACAAAGCGAAACGGGCCGCCCCTCTGGGCGGCCCGTTCGCGGCAGGAGAAGGTGCGGGTTCGGACTACGCGACGGAGGCCAGGCGCTCCTGGACCTTCGTGGCGACCTGCTGCCCGGCGGTGAGGCCGGACTGGACGAGGTTCTCGACGCGCGAGGTGACCAGGCCGGCCTGCGACGTGACGTTCGTGCGGGCGGTCGACACCTGCTTGCCGAGGTCGGTGCGCAGGGACTTCACGTCGCGCTCGACGCGGGTGCGCCGCTGCTTGAGGTCGCGCTCGACGCGCGTGCGGGCGGTCGTGCCGCGGCGCTCGAAGCGCTTGAGCTCGGCCTCGAGGCGGCGGCGGCGCACCTGGAGCTCCTTCTCGGCCTGGGCACGCGAGCCCAGGGAGCCACGCAGGCCCTCGACGGCGTCGGTGACCGCGTCACGGGCGACCAGCGCGGCGCCGACCTGGACCAGGACGGCCTTCTCGGCGTACTCCTGAACGCGATCGACCGGCGTCTTGGCCAGCTCGCGACGGGTCTCCGCGGCCTTCTTGGCGGCCGTCGAGCGCTTGCGGGCGGTGGCGGCCTGGTTCGCGGCGCGCGTCTGAGCGGCCTTCTTGGCGGCGGTCGATCGCTTCGTCGCGGCGGTCTTGCGCTGCGCGGTGCGGGCGGTGCTGGTGCTGGTGCTGGTGGTGCTGGTGGTCTCGGCCATGATGGGCTCCTCGGCGGTAAGGAAGTTCGTTCTAAGTCTCCCGTTCGGCCCTCAGAGTAGCACCGAACACACGTTTGTAAACCGCCGGAGCGGCATCGTTACGACCCCGAACGAACGTTTGCCCGAACGTGGCGCGGCGGCACTCGCCGCGCGCCGGCTCAGGCGACCGCCGCGGTGCGGCGCAGCCACGCCGCGGGATCGCCGAGCTCGGCGACCGTCGGGGCGAGCTCCGGCGCCGCCCACGCGTCGCGCAGGCCTGCCTCGCCGCGCGCCGCGACGACGGCGTCGCAGAAGCTCTTGCCCTCCGTGTACTGGCGGAGCTTGAGGTCGAAGCCGAGCAGCCGGTCGAGGATCCGCAGCGCGGGCGAGCGGTCCTCGCGCCGGCGCTCCATCGCCGCGCGCAGGGCTCCGACGTCGCGCAGCACCTCCGCGCCGGCCCGGTCCATCGCCCACTCGGCGTGGCCCTCGACCAGGCCCATCGTGCCCTGCACGCGGTCCAGCAGCGCCCGGCGCTCGGGCCCGACGACGGCCCCGAGGATGCCGCCCTCGCGGAACGAGCTGGCCAGCGCGCGGAAGTCGTCGATCCCGAGGCTGAGCAGCGCCCGCGGGTTCGGCTTGACGTCCATCGCGCGCAGCAGCTCGGCCAGCGTCCCGGCGAGCTGCTCGCGCAGCCAGCCGACCGCGCCGAACTGCACGGCGTGTGTGACCTCGTGCAGCGTGACCCACGTCACGAGCTCGTCGCGGTCGGCGCCGAGGTCGCGCGCCGCGCGCTCGAGGTTCGGGCCGACGAGCAGCAGCCGGGGCGCCGCGTCGGGGTCCATGAGGTCGACCTCGTACTGGCCGAGCACGCGGCGGGCGAACATGCCGAGCAGCCCGCCGACCTCGGCGGCCACCACCGCGGCGCCCGCGGCGTCCAACGCGGCCGAGCGCGACCCGTCGCCGCCCGCGCGCTCGAGCACGGGCCCCAGCGACGAGCGCATCGTGCGCAGGTTGGCGTCGATCCACGTCGCGCGGTCGACCCATTCGACCTCGGGCAGCGGCCGCTGCGGCTCCAGGCCGGTCGCCGCGACGATCTGGTCACGGGCCGCCGCAGCACGCTCGGGCAGGACCGCGGGCGCCGGGCCCATCGGCTCCTCGGTCGCCGCCATCCGCGCCACGCGGCCCGCTAGCTGCCAGTCGACACGCATCTCAGACCGCCGGCACGTCGAGCAGCTGGGCGAGGGTCTCCGGCGTGCGCGCGGCGACGACGGGGAAGTGCGGCTCGAGGTCCAGCGGCGCGCCGAGCGGCCCGTCCTCGCAGCCCGCGAACGCCACGAGGCCACCCGACTCGCGGACGATGAGCTGCGCGGCCGCGGCGTCGACGGCACGGCACTTCCACAGCGACGTCATCCCGTCGACGCGCGTCGCGGCGACCTGGCACATCGAGACGGCGATCGAGCCCATCGCGCGGACGCGGCGCGTCACGCGGACGAGGTCCTCGGACGAGCGCGCCAGCCAGCGCGGGTCGGCCGACTCGACGGCCAGCAGCTCGAGCAGGCCGTCGCGCGTCCGCCGCTCGGGCGGCGGGTCGGCGAGCGGGACGTCGTCGAGCCAGGCGCCCTCGCCGCGCACCGCCCGCCACTCCTCGCCGGGACCGAGGTCCTGCACGAAGCCGAAGACGACGTCGGCCATGGTGGGGCCGACGGCGACCGCGACCGAGAGCGCGTGGTGGGGCAGCCCGCGCTTGGCGTTCAGCGAGCCGTCGATCGGGTCGACGACGACGACCACCTCGTCGCTGCCGAAGTCGACCAGGCCGCGCTCCTCGGAGACGACGGTGAAGCGGGCGCCCTCGTCGTGCAGGCGGGCGAGCTCGTCGAAGACGCGGTCCTCGGCCTGCGCGTCGATGACCAGCGTGCGATCGCCGCCGCCGCCCGTCTCGCCGGTCTCGACGACGCGCTCGCGGCTGGTCGGGTGGTCGCGCAGCACCGAGCGCAGCCCTTCGGCCGCCCGCCGGCAGGCGCCCAGCCAGTCGTGCTCGAGCGCCGGGTGGGACTCCATCAGGGCCATATCCTAGGAGCGTGCCCGCTTCCGTCGGCGCCATCACCCCCTCTGGCGAGGGAAGCGCGCTCACCTCCGAGCAGGCGCGCGCGGTCCAGCACCGCGGCGGGCCCCTGGTCGTGCTCGGCGGCGCCGGGTCCGGCCGCACCGCCGCGCTGGTGGCCCGCTTCGCCCGGCTGGTCGCCGACGGGGCGCCGCCGGAGTCGGTCCTGCTGCTCACCCGCACGGCGACCGCCGCCGACATGGTCCGCGCCCGCGTGGAGGACGCGCTCGGCGACCGCCCCTTCGAGGAGCTGCCGGTCATGCCGGTGCACGCCATGTGCGCGCGGCTGCTGCGCGACGAGGCGCTCGAGGCGGGCGTCGATCCCTTCGCGGTGACGGCCGCGCCCGCCGACCGCCTCGCGCTCCTGCTCGACCGCGTCGACGAGCTGTCCCTGCGCCGGCACGACCTGCGCGGCCGCCCCGCCGCCGTCCTGCGCGGCGTCCTCGCGCGGATCGACCGGCTCAAGGAGCTCGGCATCCGCGCCGACCGCTACGCGGAATGGGCGGCCGGGCTGCCCGAGGGCGAGGAGCGCACCGAGCGCGAGCGCGAGTTCGCCGCGCTCTACGAGGCCCACGACCGCCTGCTGCTCGGCCAGGGGCTGCTCGACTTCGGCGAGCTCGTGCTCCGCGCCCAGGAGCTGCTCGAGCAGCGTCCGCACGTGCGCGCGCGGGTGGCGGCGCGCTGGCGCCACGTGCTGGTCGACGACCTCGAGGACGCGACGCCGGCGCAGCTGCGCGTGCTCACGCTGCTGGCCGCCGACCACGGCGACCTGGTCGCGGCGGCCGACGACGACCAGGCGATCGACGAGCCGCGCGGCGTCGGCGCCCGCCTCGACGCGCTGCTGCGCGCGCAGGTCGGCGGCCGCCCGGTCGAGGTGCTGCGGTTGACGCGGAGCCTGCGCTGCCCCGACCGCGTCGTGACCGCCGCCGAGGCCGTCGTGGCGCCGATCGAGGACCGCCTCGGCGACAAATGGGCGGCCGCGGACGTCACCGGCTCAGGCGCGCCCGGCGAGGTGCGCCTCTGGCGCTGCGCCGGCGACCGCGCGCAGGCCCAGGCGGTCGCGGCGGCGATCGAGCGGCTGGTGCGCGAGGGCACGCCGCCGGGCCGGATCGGTGTCCTGGTGCGCAGCGTCCGCAGCGAGGGCCAGGAGCTGGCGGTCGCGCTCGAGGAGCGCGCCGTCCCCCACCGCCTCGCCGGCGCCGCGGCGTTCTTCGGCCAGGCGGAGGTGCGCGACGTGCTCGCGTGGCTGCGCCTACTCGTCGACCCCGCCGACGCCGGCGCCGTGGTCCGCGCGCTCGCCCGCCCGCCCGTCGAGCTGCACGCCGTCGACCTCGCCCGCTGCATCCAGATCGCCCGCCGCCGCAAGCTCGACATGGTCTCGGCGCTTGCGGCCGCCACCGAGTCGCCGCAGCTGCCGCCCGAGGCGCGCGAGCGCGTCCTGGCCTTCCTCAAGCTCCACCGGCAGGCCGCCGCCGCGCTCGACACGACGCGCCCGGACCTCTTCGTCCACCGCCTGATCGAGCGCCTCGGCCTCCGCCGCCAGCAGGTGTTCGCCGCGCAGGCCGACGTCGTCGAGCGGCTCGTGAGCCTCGCGCGCGTCGGCGAGCTGGCGACGGCCTACGTCCGCCGCGCGCCCCAGGCCACGCCGCGCGAGTTCGCGCGCTGGCTCGCGGCCGTCGCGGAGGCGGGCGGGATCGGCGACGCCGATGACGACGACGAGGCCCAGCCGCGCGAGGACGCCGTCGCGGTGCTGCCGATGCACGCCGCCAAGGGCCTGGAGTTCGACCACATCTTCGTCTGCGGGCTGCAGTCGTCGCGGATGCCGGGCGCCCGCCGCCAGCTCGTGGAGCCGATCCCCGCCGCGCTGGCCGGGGCGCCGGAGGAGGCCGACGAGGCCGACCGCGCCGCGGCCGACTCCCGCGCCGAGCACCTGGCCGCGATGCGGCGCGTCCTGCACGTGGCGTTCACCCGCGCGCGCGAGGGGCTGGTGCTCGCGTACGCCGCCAGCTCCGAGCGCGGCGCGCCGCAGCACCCGTCGCCCTTCGCCGAGGAGGCGCGCGCCGCGCTGGGCGAGGAATGGGAGGACGTCGAGGAGCAGCTCTTCGGCCCCGACGAGGCGCTGCACGCCGCGATCGGCCAGCTGCGCGACGAGCTGCTGGCCGACGTGCAGCAGATCGGCACCCGGCTCGGCGAGCTGCGGCTCGACACCGACCTCGACGTGGCACACGGCGTCACGCGGTACCTCGAGCTCCTGAAGCTGTCCGCGCTGCTGGCGCGGCCCGAGGGCCAGGACATGGCCGACGCGCTCCCGGGCATCAACGCGGCGATCCTCCACGCCGCGACCGCGCAGCAGCGCGAGGTCCTGCAGACGTCCTCGCTCGACGACGTGCTGCTCGGCGCGGAGGGCGACGCGCGGGTGCGGGCGGCCGCGACCGCCGCGCGCCGCGAGCCGTCGCTGGCGCCCTTCCTCCCCCGGCGCGGCGAGGGGCTGGCGCTCTCGGCCTCCGACATCGAGACGTACCGGACGTGCCCGTTGAAGTACAAGTTCGCCCGCGTCTTCCGCGTGCCCCAGGAGCCGACGCTCAACCAGCGCTTCGGGATCGTCGTCCACCAGGTGCTCGAGCGGTACCACCAGTCCGGCGGCCGCTCCACCGACGAGCTGCTGGGGCTGCTCGAGGCGGGCTGGCGGCGCAGCGGCTTCGGCCCCAGCGACGAGGAGCGCCAGCTGCACGCCAAGGCGGAGGCGGCGCTGCGCCGCTACCACGAGCGCTTCCAGGCCGACGACGCCGAGCCGATGTGGTTCGAGAAGTCCTTCAACTTCAAGATCGGCCCGCACGTGCTCCGAGGCCGCGTCGACCGCGTCGACCGCCTGCCGGACGGCCGCTACGAGCTCATCGACTACAAGACGGGGCGCCCGAAGTCCCCGGCGCAGCTGCGCGACGACGTGCAGCTCGCCCTCTACGCCGTGGCCGCGTCCGAGGCGTGGAGCCTCGAGGCCTCGCGCCAGTCGTACCTGTACGTCCTCGACGACCGCAAGGTGCCGCTGCCCGACGACGCCGGGGACGCCGAGTGGATCTCGGAGACCGTGCTCGAGGTGGCCGACGGCATCCTCGGCCAGGGCTTCGAGCCGACGCCGTCGTACGCGGCGTGCTCGATCTGCGACTACCGGATCGCCTGCCCGGCGGCCGAGCGCTAGATCCGGTCGAGCGCGAGCACCACGACCACCGCGACGACGAGCAGCAGGGCCAGCACGGCCAGCCAGCGCTCGGGCCCCGGCCCGGCGCGCGGCACCGGCTTGGCGGTCGCCGCGGGCCGCCGCGCGACGTGCCGCGCCGGCGGAGGCCCGGCCGGCGGCGCGTCCGGATCGCGCTCCCCGGCCAGCTGGATCCGCTCCTCGCCCGCCTGGATCCGCTCGTCGGCCGCCTTGGCGCGCTGCCGCGCCGCCTGCGCCCGCTGCTCCGCGGCCGTCGCGCGCTCCGTCGCCTCCTCGACGCGCTCCTCGGCGGCCGCGGCGCGGCGCTCGGCCTGCTCGGCGCGGTCCTCGGCCTCCGCCGCCCGCTGCGCCGTGCGCTCCACCCGCGCGTCGGCCTCCTCGGCGCGCACCTCGACCTCCGCGGCGAGCTCGCGCGCCGCCGCGGCTCGCGCCTCGGCCGCCACGAGCTCGTCCTGCGCCGCGCCGGCCTCCTCCTCGGCGGCCATCACGCGCTGCTCGAGCTCGCGCACCGCACGCTCGAGGATCTCGATGCGCCGCTCGGCCGCCGACGCGCGACGCTCCGCGGCCTCGGCGCGCGCCGCCGCCTGCCCCCGCGCCTCGTCCTCGTGCGCGACCGCGGCGGAGCGGTCGCCGGGCCCCTCGGCGCCGGCGCCCGACCGCCGGTCGGGGGGCGGCAGCTCGAGGAGCGTGCCGCGCACCGCCAGGCCGAAGCGGGCGCCCTCGAGGTCGGCCACGGGCACCGCGTAGGTGGCGCGCCAGCGATGGCCGTCCTCGGTCTCCGCGTGCAAGGGCGTGAGCTCGAGCGAACCGGCGTCATCGTCGCGCTCGACCACCAGCGCCGGGCGGCGGGCGAACCGCCCGCGCCCGACGAACCGCCCCTCCAGGTCGAGCACGACGAACCCGTCGCCGAGCGGCGCCGCGGTGAAGCGCAGGAGCTCGAAGGCGGGCTCCGTGGCGGAGGTCACGGCCGCTCGGGCTCGTCGTCGTCGTCGGAGAGGATGCGCAGCGGCTGCGTCCGCTCGACGCTGCCGTCGCCGGCCGGCGGGTCGGCGACGGCGGTGGGCGCGTCGTCGGTGGCCGCCATCGCGTCGCCGCCGCGGCGGTCCACGGCGGCGGCCCGGCGCCGGAGGCGTGGATCGCCCACCTCCATTGTGACCGCGATGCGCGAGACCGCCAGCGCCACGCCGGCGAGCATGACCACGGCGGCGCCGAGGGCCATCCAGGCGCCGGTCGACGGCGTGGCCGCGGCGGCGGCCGGCGGCGGGTTGATCAGCTGAACGGCCACGATCAGCAACGCCGCGGCCGGGATCGCCCCGACCGCGGCGCTCCCGCGGTCCATCCCGAGCAGGTCGGGCCGCACGGCGGCCACCAGCGCGGCGACCGCGAGGCAGAGCAGGACGAGGTCGAGGACCTCGAACGCGTCCCAGGCGGTGAGGCCGTCGTCGTACCAGTCGACGAACAGCGACGCGATCAGCAGGGCGGCGCCGAGGGCCAGCAGGGCCCGGCCGAGATCGATCTTCCGGGGCATGGCCCGAATGTTCCCCGGCGCCCGCGCAGCGACTCCCCCGAAGGGGCCGGCTCAGGCCGGGAGCCGGCGGCCGGGCTTAGCGACCGGCGACGTCGGGCCCGTCGGGCCCGCGCTGGCGCAGGAAGCGCTGGAACTCGCGCGCGATCACGTCGCCCGAGGGCAGGCTCGTCGGATCGACGTCCTCGTCCTCCTCCGCCGCGGCCTTCTCGAGGCGCTCGACGAACGCCTGGACGTCGGGGTCCGACTGGACGGCGAGCGAGACCTGGCGCTCGTAGTCGCCCGCGGCGATCTCCAGCTCCTCGGCGTCGACGGTCACGCCGACGAGGGTCTCGAGCTTGCGGACGAGCGCGAGCGCCGCCTTCGGGTTGGGGGCCGCGGCCACGTAGTGCGGGACGCTCGCCCACAGCGACGCGGCCGGCAGCCCCGCCTCCTGGCAGAGCGCGTGGAGCACGCCCACGATGCCGGTCGGCCCCTCGTAGCTCGACGGCGTCAGGTCCAGGCGCTCGGTGAGCGTGGGGTCGCTGGACAGGCCGGAGATGGCGACGGGGCGGCTGTGGGGCACGTCGGCCAGCAGCGCGCCCAGCATGACCACCATCTGCGTGCCCAGCGCCTCGGCGAGGTCGACGATGAGCTTCGTGAAGGTGCGCCAGCGGTAGCTGGGCTCGGGGCCGGAGAGGAGCACGAGGTCGCGCGGCGCCCGTGGCACACGCGCGGCGTAGATCTCGATCGACGGCCACTCGAGCTCGCGGGCGTGGCCGTCGACGAGCTCGATCTGCGGCCGGCAGGCCTGGAAGTCGAAGAACTCCTCCGGGTCGATGCGCGCAAAGCGCGTGGCGCCCAGCGAGGCGCCGAAGAACCGCAGCGCGGCGGAGGCCGCATCGCCCGCGTCGTTCCAGCCCGTGAAGGCGCACACGAGCGCCGGGGCCCGAAGGCCGTCGGGGCGGCTCTCCCAGATCAGCGGCTGCATCAGCAGGACGGTAGCGCCATCCGATGGGCGCTCCATGATCCTTCGACGTGCCCGTGCCGCCGGACGTCGATTCCCCGACCGCGCCCTCGATCGCCACGCTGCGCGCCGGCGACGAGCTGCGCGCGATCCTGGCCTGCACCCGCAAGGAGCGGCTCATGTCGCGCGCCGGCACGCCCTACCTCGCGCTGGAGCTGCGCGACCGCACCGGGAGCATCCCGGGGCGCATCTTCCGCGACGCCGACGTGGCGGCCGGGCGCTTCGACCGCGGCGACCTCGTCCAGGTCGCCGGGCGCGTCGAGCGCTTCCGCGACCAGCTCCAGCTCGACGTCCAGCGGATCGCGCGCGCGGAGGCCGCCGAGGCGGACCCGGCCGCCTTCCTGCCCGTCGCCTACCGCGACCTCGACGAGCTCGACGGCTTCCTCGAGCACCTGGCCCGCGAGGTGCACGACCCGGGCTTCCGCGGCCTGCTCGAGCTGCTGCTCGGCGACGGCGCCCTGCGCGCCGAGTGGCGCCGCGCCCCCTGCTCTCGCGGCGGCCACCACGCCTATCTGGGCGGGCTGCTCGAGCACACCGTGGCCGTCGGGACGCTCGCGCTGGAGGCCGCGCAGCTGCACCCGCGACTCAACCGCGACCTGCTGCTCTGCGCCGCGCTCGTCCACGACCTGGGCAAGATCCACGAGTTCACCTACGGCGCCGAGATCGGCATCAGCGACGCCGGCCGGCTCCTCGGGCACGTCGAGCTGGGCCTGCGGCTCGTTGACGAGCGCGCGGCGCTGGTCGCGGCGATGGACGCGGAGCGCCGGCTCGCCCTGGCGCACTGCATCCTCACCCACCACGGCCCGGACGCCGCGCCGGGCCGGCGGTTCGGCTCGCCGGAGGCCGTCGCCCTGCACCGCCTCAACGGGCTCGACGCCGCGGTCAAGGGCGCGCTGGAGCACGGGATCGGGCTCGCGACCTCCGAGGCGCCGGGCGGGTCGAGCTCCTAGCCGTCGCGCCGCGCCCGCCGCACGATCTGGAACGCGACGTAGAGCATCAGCAGGGCGAACAGGACCTCCACCACCCGCTCGGGGATCGCGTTGACGATCGCCACGCCGCCGACCGCGCCGGGGATCGCCAGCGCGCCGAGCAGGGCGGCCTCGCGCGTGCGGAGGTTGCCGTAGCGGCGCTGGCTGGCCGCCCCGACCAGGGCCACCGGGATGATCGCGAGCAGCGACGTCGCCTCGGCGTCGACCTGGTCGAGCCCGACGAGCACCACGAGCGCGGGCACGAAGAGCACGCCGCCGCCCACGCCGAGCATCCCGGCCACGACGCCGGCGAGCGCGCCGATGAGCGCGGCGCCGATCACGGGATCAGCAGCGTGATCGCGGTGACGACCATGAGCGCCGCGAAGAGCAGCGACACGACGCGTGGGTCGACGCGCTGCTGCAGCGACGTCCCGACCAGCACGCCGCCCACGGCGGGGATGCCGACGAGCAGGCCGTCGCCGACATGCAGGTTGCCGTAGGCGCCCTGCGTGAGCATCGCCGCAGCGGCGATCACGACGATGGCGCCCAGCGACGTGCCGGTCGCCTCCCGGGCGCCGTAGCCCAGCCACAGCACCAGCAGCGGCACGATGACCGTCCCGCCGCCCACGCCGAACAGCCCGCTGAACAGACCCGCGCCCGTGCCGATGACGGCCAGCCGCAAGGTGCGTTGCGTGCCGGCGGGCGTTCTGGGGTCGGCGGCCGGCATGCTGCGATCATAGGTCGGGTGCCTCCCGCGGTGACCCTCGACGACGCTCTCGCTCCCCTGCTGGCCGATCCGGCGCGCGCTGCCGTGCTGCTCGACATCGACGGCACGCTGGCGCCGATCGTCCGCCACGCCGACGACGCCCACGTCCCGGAGCCCACGCGGGCCCCGCTGATCGCCATCGCCAAGCGCTACGGCCTGGTCGCCTGCATCAGCGGGCGGCGAGCGGCGATCGCGCGGCGGATCGTCTCGCTGGGCTCCATCACCTACGTGGGCAACCACGGCACCGAGATCCTGCGCGGCGGGCAGACGCACCCCGAGGTCGACCCCGAGGCCGCCGGCTGGGCCCGCCGGGTGCGCGACTTCGGCGAGCGGCAGCTGCGCGGCGACGAGCTGCACCGCCTGCGCGTCCGCGGCGAGGACAAGGAGATCATCTTCGGCTTCCACTGGCGCGGGGCGCCGGACGAGGCCGCCGCCGAGGAGGCGGTGCGCGCGCTGGCGCAGCGCGCCGAGGAGGCCGGCTTCCACACCCACTGGGGCCGCAAGGTCCTCGAGGTGCGGCCGCCGGTCGAGCTGCACAAGGGCAAGGGCATCGAGCGGCTGCTCGCCGACGCGGACGTCGATGTCGCGCTCTACGCCGGTGACGACCGCACCGACGTCGACGCCTTCGACGCGCTCCGGGCGGCGGTCGCCGCCGGCACGCTGCGCGCCGCGGTCTGCGTCGGGGTCCGCTCCGACGAGACGCCGCCCGAGCTGGAGGAGGCCTCCGACGTGCTCGTCGATGGCCCCGTCGGCGTGCGCGGCGTGCTCGAGCTGCTGGCGGGCTGAGCACCACCGATGCGCTTCGTCGACTTCCTGCGCGCCACGGTGCTGCTGAGCGGCGCCGCCGCCACCATGCTGGGCGTCCTGACGCTCGCCGCGGCCAGCCGGGACGCCGACGAGCAACTGGTCCTCTACGCCATCGGCTGGTGGGTCGCCGCCACGCTCGTCGGCTCGTGGCTGGGGCGGCGCAACGAGGTCAACCCGCCGATCGCCCGGCTGCTGGCGGACGCCCGCGCGGCGACGATGATGCCCGACGTCCGGCCGGGCATGACGATGATCAACCGCCTGTGGCCGATGCTCATCTGCGTCGCGGCCGCCGGCGCGCTGTCGTTCCTCGGCCCGCAGATCCCCGGGATCGCCACCGGGTTCACGCTCATCTGGGCGCTGGCGTGGCGGCGCCAGCACTCGGCCGTGCAGGCGATCGAGGAGCGCGACGGGGTCACCTTCTTCGTGGAGCGCACCTCGCCGATCCGCGCCATGCGCCTGCTGCGCATGCCGGGCTTCCGCCGCGAGCGCCCGACGATCAACGGCGTAGAGCCCAACGGCGGCTGAGCGCCTAGAAGAACGAGGCGAGCCCCGCGAGCACCGGGGCGAAGAGCAGCGCCGGCAGGAAGTTGCCGACCTTGACGTCCTCGAGGTCGAGGATCTTCAGCGAGAGCCCGACGATCAGCACCCCGCCGGCCGAGGTCAGCGCCAGCAGGGCGTCGCTGCCCTCGGTCAGGACGCCGTCGAGCAGGCCGGAGCCCAGCGTCAGCGCGCCCTGGTAGACGAGCACGCTGATCGCCGCCAGCCCGACGCCGGGGCCCAGGCTCGCCGTCAGCGCGATCGACGTGAAGCCGTCGAGCACCGCCTTGGTGAACAGCGTGTCGTGGTTGCCGGTCAGGCCGTCCTGGATCGAGCCGACGACGGCCATCGCGCCCACGCAGAAGATCAGGCTCGCGGTCACGAACCCCTCGCTGACCGTCGACGCGTGGGCATCGCCGCGCGCGCTGCGGCTCAGACGCGCCTGGGCGAGGTCGCCCACGCGCTCCAGCCGCCGCTCGATGCCCAGCGCCTCGCCGGCCAGGCCGCCCAGCAGGACGCCGCCGAGCACGAACAGGACGTTGGTGTCGCGCCACGCCAGCGCGTCGTCGACGCCGATCACGAGGACGACGAGCCCCACGCCGTGGATCATGCGCGCCTGCAGGCCGGCCGTGAGCCGCCCGCCGACGAGCTGGCCGGCGACGGTGCCGACGAGGATCGCCGCGACGTTGACGAGCGTTCCGGTCACGCGGCGCGGGAGAATGCCAGGAATGGCCTCGCTCGACGTGCTCCTCGTCGGCCTCGGGTCGACGCAGGGACTGCGCGCCGCCGAGGACGAGCTGGCCGGCGCCCTGCGCCGCGCCGGCGCGTCGGTCGCCGTCGCGCGGGCGGCGCGCCCGCGCGAGGTGCGGACCTTCGCGCTCACCGACCTGGTGTGGGCGCGGGCCGCGCGCGCCGCCGCGGTGACCGCGCTGCGCGAGCACGACCCGCGGGCGGTCGTGTACGTGAGCACCACCGCCGCGCTGCTGTGGCCGCGCGCCGGGGCCATCCGCTTCGACGCGCCGGCCGCCGCCAACCGGCCCGGGCGCCACGGGGTGTGGCAGCGGCCGCTGGAGCGCCGGCGGCTGCGCCAGGCGCCGCTGCTGGTGCCGCAGGACCCCGGCGCGCTCGTGGAGGCCGGCCGGCCCGCCAGGCCCGCCGTCGTCGTGCCCATCCCCGTCGAGCCCTCCGGGCCGCCGGCGCCGGTGCGCGACCTCGCGGCCGTCACGTACGCGGCCAACCCGGCCAAGAAGGGGCTCGACCGCGTGCTGGCCGCCTGGGCGGCGGCGCGCCGGCCGGGCGAGGAGCTGGTCGTCGCCGGGGTTGACGGCGACGACGCCGAGGGCGTCCGCTACGCCGGGATGCTGGCACCGGCCGACTACCGCGCGCTCCTGCGCCGGGCGCGCGTCTACATCACCGCGCCCCGGCGCGAGGACTACGGGATCGCGCAGCTCGAGGCGCTGGCCGACGGCTGCCGCGTGGTCACGACGCCCGCGCCCGGACCCTACGCGGCGCTGCCGCTGCTGCGCGGCGGGCTGGGATGGGTCGCCGGCGAGGCCGGCCTGGCCGCCGCCGTCCGCGCGGCGCTCGACGCCGCCGCGACGCCCGACCCCGGCTACGCCCAGCGGGCGCTGGACGCGATCGCCCCGTTCCGTCGCGAGGCGGTGGACCGCGTCGTCGCGACGGAGCTGCTGCCGCGCCTGCTGCGCGGCGGATAGCGCCCGCGCTCGGGCCGGCGGGTGGCTCGGCGGGCTTGCCCGCGAGGAACGCCCGGCCGTCCTACGGGAAGGCTGTCCAGACCTCGACAACGCTGCGCAGGACGCGCTTGACCGCGGCGACACGGATGTGTTTGGATGCCGCGAGTCGTTGTGCACACCACTGCGGATCCTTGCAGCGGCTCGGTGGGCGGACGACGAGGAGACGCCGGCGACCCGGCAGGAGGACGCACCGGCAGGCACCACATCGAAACCGAGGGGCCGGCGCCGTCCGGATCGACGCCGGCCCCCCGTAGCACTCACATCGAGCCGCGCGCGAGGCGCGGCAGGAGCACCCGCACTGGCAGATGCGGGCGTACTGAAGACCATATACCGCGTCTTCGACCGAAGAGCAACGGCGCGCGTCGTGGCAGCGACGCGCGCTGCTGACCGTTGGGCGGCGCGGCGCGGTGCGCGCTAGCCCTGCGACACGCGCTTGCGCAGCGGCGCGAACGCGCTCCACGGGAGCGCGTTGGCGACGTCGGCGGCGGCCAGACCCGCCCGCCGCGCCGTGGCCACGCCCCAGCGCGCGATGCCCTGGGTCGAGACCCCGTGGGCGTCGGTGTTGATCACGATGCGGACGCCGGCCTCACGGGCGGCGCGGGCATGGACGTCGTTGAGGTCGCGCCGGTCGGGAGCCGAGTTGATCTCGAGCATCGTCCCCGTGCGCGCTGCCGCGGCGAGCACCGCGTCGACGTCCACGTCGTACGGCGGCCGCGTCTCGATCTTGCGGCCCGTGAGGTGGCCGATGCAATCGACGTACGGGTGCTCGATCGCCGCCACGATCCGCCGCGTCATCTCGTCGCGGCTCATGCCGAAGCTCGTGTGGACGGAGCCGACGACCCAGTCGAGCTCGGCCAGCAGCTCGTCGTCGTAGTCGGGAGCGCCGTCGGGCAGGATGTTGACCTCGGTCCCGACGAGCACCTCGATGCCGTCGACGCGCGCGTTGACCTCGCGCACCCGCTCGATCTGGCGGCGCAGCTCGTCGGGGCTGACGTCGTTGCCGAAGCCGTGCGTCGCCGAGTGGTCGGTGATCGCCACGTACTCGCGACCTCGCGCGAGCGCGCCGCGGGCCATCTCCTCGGCCGTGTTGCGGCCGTCGGAGACGACGGTGTGGCAGTGCAGGTCGCCCTTGAGGTCGGCGACCTCGATCAGGTCGGGGACGACGAAGCCGGGCTCGAGCTCCCCGCGATCCTCGCGCAGCTCGGGCGGGATCCACGGCAGGCCCAGCCGGGCGTAGACCTCCTCCTCGGTCGCGCAGCACAGCGTCTCGCCGGTCGCGTCGTCGAGGATGCCGTACTCCGACACGTGCAGCCCCCGGCGGACGGCGCGCTCGCGCAGGCGCAGGTTGTGCTGCTTGGAGCCGGTGAAGTGCTGCAGCAGGTTGCCGAACTGCGCCGGGGAGACGACGCGGAAGTCGATGGCGATGCCGTTGTGGGTGCGCGCGCGCGCCGCGTTCTCGCCGGACGCCGAGGCCTGCTCGACGAGGTCGAGCTCGGCCAGCGCGGCGGCCAGCGCCGGCGGGTCGTCGGAGGCGGCGACGACGTCGAGGTCCTTGACCGAGTCGGCCAGGCGCCGCACGCCGCCGGCCAGCTCGACGCGGACCGCGGCAGGGTGCGCGCGCAACTCCTCGACGATCGCCTCCCCGAGCGCGAGCGCCTTGTGCAGCAACAGGCGCGGGGCGGGCCGCTCGGCGATCCCCTCGGCGAACGCGGCCAGCACCGACTCCTCGAACTTCGGCCCGAAGCCGCGGACGGTGCGCAGGCGGTGGGCCTCCGCGGCCTCGCGCAACGACTCCAGCGAGTCGACGCCGAGCTCGTCGAAGAGCTTGCGGGCGCGCTTGGGCCCGAGCCCCGGCAGGCGCGTCAGGTCGACCAGCCCGGGCGGGAACTTGGCGCGCAGCTTCTCGGCCGCGGGGATGGTGCCGGTGTCCAGCAGCGCGCGGAGCTTCTCCTCCAGCGTCTTGCCGATGCCGGGCAGCGAGGTGACGCGGCCCTCGCGCGTGAGGGCGCTGACCGAGACCGTGGCCTCGCGGACCGCCTTGGCCGCGTTGCGATAGGCCAGGACGCGGTGGATCACGGCCCCGTCGAGCTCGTAGAGGTCGCCCAGCTCGTCGAAGGCAGCGGCGATGGCGGCATTCGACGGATCAGGCACGGAGATCGGCGAATGCTCCGGCGTTCGACGGGTCGGGCACGGTGTCCCCTAGGGTAATCGGGAACGGGTGCCGGGCACCGGCGACCGATCGATCCCGCGCCTGACCGTGCCCGGACTGCCCTGGCTCATCCTCCCCACCTTCGACGAGGCCGAGAACCTCGAGGCGCTCGTCGGCGCCGCGCTCGACGTGCTCGCCCGCGCCGCGCCGGAGGGGTTCCGGATCCTCGTCGTCGACGACGACTCACCCGACGGCACGGGGCGGATCGCCGACCGGCTGGCCGCCGCCCACGAGCAGGTGGAGGTGCTGCACCGCACGGAGCGCGAGGGGCTGGGTCCCGCGTACCTCGCCGGGTTCGCGCACGCCCTGGAGCACGGGGCGGCGTTCGTGTTCGAGATGGACTCGGACTTCTCGCACGACCCCGAGGACCTCGCGCGGCTGCTCGACTGCGTGCGCGCGGGCGCCGACGTCGCGCTGGGCTCGCGGTACGCGCGCGGCGGGCGCGTGCAGGACTGGGGCCTGCTGCGGCGCGCCGTCAGCCGCGGCGGCTCGCTGTACGCCCAGCTCATCCTCGGGCTGCGCGTGCGTGACCTCACCGGCGGCTTCAAGTGCTTCCGCGCCGAGGTGCTGCGCGCCATCGACCTCCAGACGGTCCGCGCCCGCGGCTACGCGTTCCAGGTCGAGCTGACCTACCGGGCCATCCGCGCCGGATTCGACGTCCGCGAGGTGCCGATCACCTTCCGCGACCGCCAGCGCGGTCAGTCGAAGATGTCGTGGCGCATCGCGCTCGAGGCGATGTGGCTCGTGCCGCAGCTGCGGCGCCGCCGCTGACCTCAAGCGCGGCGCCCGCGCGGCCGATCCTCCCGGACGATGGCCCCCGAGCTCGTCGTCGTCCAGGGACTGCGTGACACGCGCGCGACCCTCCAGCGCTGGAACGCGCGGCCGTGGGCCGTCCTCGGCCCCTGGCTGGGGCTGTCGGCGGCGATCTGCGCCACGCTGCTGCTGGCCGTCCTGGTCGTCGCCACGGTCTCGAGACCCGACAGCACGCCGCTGAGCTTCCCCGGCGTGACCGAGCCGGCCGGCGGCGCCGCGGTCGCGCACGTGCTGCTGCGCAACGCCCTGGTGCTGGCGCTGCACGCGATGGCGTGCGTGGCCGGCTTCATCGCCGGCAGCTCGCTGCCCCAGGAGGCGGCGCGCTACCGCGGGTGGTGGCGGGCCGTCCACGACAAGGCCGGGCCGCTGGCGATCGCGTTCGTGATCGCCGCCACCGCGTTCTCGCTGACCACGCAGGCCTACGTCCTGGGCAGCGACGCCGCGACGCTCGCCGCCCAGTGGGGCATGAGCGACGCCGCGCTGCTGCTGGGCATCCTCCCCCACGCCGTCATCGAGCTCGTGGCGCTGTTCCTGCCGCTGGCCGCCTGGACCCTGGCCAGCCGCCGAGGCGCGTGGGAGGAGCTGATGGCCGCGACGTTCATCACCGTGGCGATCGCCATCCCGCTGATCGTGGTCGCGGCGCTCATCGAGGTCTACGTCTCGCCGGACGTGATCCTCGCCCTGCGCTGACGCCGCGAGCGGGTTCGGCCGTCGGCCGGCGCCGGGATGGGTAGGCTCGCGGCGACCCGCGCCGCCGCGCGCGGGCGGACCGCACTTCACTTTGTATAGTGGGGACGTACCCCGCTCAAGGAGACCCGACATGGCCGGCACCCTCAACGACGTCACCGACACGAACTTCCAGGCCGAGGTCCTCGAGGCCGACACGCCCGTCCTCGTGGACTTCTGGGCTCCGTGGTGCGGCCCGTGCCGCGTCGTCGCCCCGGTGCTCGAGGAGATGGCGGCCGAGCGCCCCGACCTCAAGATCGTCAAGCTCAACGTCGACGAGAACCAGCAGACCGCCGCGAACTACCAGGTGCTCAGCATCCCGACGCTGATCCTGTTCAAGCACGGCCAGGTCGCCAAGAAGGTCGTCGGCGCCTACCCGAAGCGCAAGCTCGAGGCCGAGCTCGAGCCCGCGCTGGCGTAGGTCCTCCCGCGCTCGGCCCTCCGCCCCCGGGCTCACGCGGCGTCGAGGGACGACAGAACCACCGTGGTGGTGGCTGAGTCGTCCCTCGACGCGTCCGGGAGTGGCTACGCCCGCTGCACCGCGACGGTGAGCGGGCGGCCGAAGCCGGCCGCGTGCCGACTACGCCCGCTGCACCGCGACGGCGAGCGGGCGGCCGAAGCCGGCCGCGTGCCGACTACGCCCGCTGCACCGCGACGGTGAGCGGGCGGCCGTCGACCTTCGACGGCGCGCCCTCGCCGTCGAGGTCGTAGCGGACCGAGGTGGCGAGCACCTCGCCGGCCAGATACGCCTCGTGCTCGCGCGCCGCGGCCAGCAGCGCGTCGTCGCCGCCGAGGGCCAGCGCGATCCGGTCGCTGACGTCCAGCCCCGCGTCCTTGCGCGCGTTCTGCACAGCGCGCACGACCTCGCGCGCCCAGCCCTCGCGCAGCAGCTCGTCGTCCATGGCGAGGTCCAGCGCGACCGCGTGGCCGCCCTCGCGCTCGACCTGGAAGCCCTCGAGCGGCTGCAGGCCGACGAGCAGGTCCTCGGCGTCGAGCTCGTGCTCCTGGCCCTCGATGTTGATCCCGACCGTGCGCCCTTCGCGCAGGGCGGCGACGGCATGGTCGGCCGCGAGCGCCGCGACCGCCGCGGCGACCTGCGGCATGCTCTTGCCGAAGCGCGGACCAAGCCTGCGGTAGTTGGGCTTGAGGTCGTACGAGCCCAGCTCGTCGGCCTCGTCGACGAAGCGCAGCGCCTTGACGTTGAGCTCCTCGCGGACGACGTCGGCCATCGCCTCCAGCGCGTCGCGCTCGCGCCCGGCAGCCACCACGACCGCCTCGCGGAGCGGGCGGCGCAGGCCGACCTTCGCGCCGGCGCGGGCGCGCAGGCCCAGGGCCACCGCCTCGCGCGCGGTCGCCATCGCGGACTCGAGCGCCAGGTCGCGCGAAGGCGGCGCCGGCCAGTCGGTGAGGTGGACCGACGGCTCGGCGCCGTCGAGGTTGTCGTAGATCTCGTCGGCGACGAACGGCGTGAACGGCGCCAGGAGCTGCGCGACCGTGACCAGGCACTCGCGGAGCGTCGCGAAGGCCCGGGCGTCGCCGTCCCAGAAACGGCGGCGCGAGCGGCGGACGTACCAGTTGGAGAGGTCGTCGACCAACGCGGCGATCTCGCGCGAGGCGGTCGTCGCGTCGAAGGCGTCCAGCCGCTCGGTCACGGTCTCGACCGTGGCGCCCAGCCGCGAGAGCACCCAGCGGTCGAGGTCGGTCGGCGGCGTCAGCTCGGCGGTGGAGACGCGCTCCGCCCCGCCCGCGGCGTTCTCGTAGAGGACGTAGAACCCGTACGTGTTCCACAGCGTGTTCAGGAACAGCCGCACGCCCTCGCCGATCGTGTCCAGCGAGAAGCGGTAGCCGTCCCAGGGCTGCTTGGACGAGAAGAAGTACCAGCGGAACGCGTCGGCGCCGAAGCGGTCGATGACGTCGAAGGGCGCGACCACGTTGCCCTTCGACTTGGACATCTTCTGGCCCTCCTCGTCGAGGATCAGGCCGAGGCAGACGACGTTCTCGTACGGCTCGCGGTCGAAGAGCAGCACCGACACGGCCAGCAGCGAGTAGAACCAGCCGCGCGTCTGGTCGAGCGCCTCGCAGACGAAATCCGCCGGCCACGACCGCTCGAACCGCTCCTCGTTCTCGAACGGCGCGTGCCACTGGGCGAACTGCATCGCGCCCGAGTCGAACCAGACGTCGATGACCTCGGGGACGCGCCGCATCGTGGCGTCGCAGTGCGGGCACGGGAAGGTGATGTCGTCGACGTACGGGCGGTGCGGGTCGGTGACCTCGACGCCCGAGCGCTCCTGCAGCTCGGCGAACGAGCCGATCGTGTGCACGTGCTCGGGGTCGCGCTCGCAGCGCCAGACCGGCAGCGGCGTGCCCCAGTAGCGCTCGCGCGACAGCGCCCAGTCGACGTTGTTCTCCAGCCACTTGCCGAAGCGGCCGTGCTTGACGTGCTCGGGGTGCCACGTGACCTGCTCGTTGGCCTCCAGCAGGCGGTCGCGCAGCTTGGAGGTGGCGATGTACCACGAGGGCTTGGCGTAGTAGAGCAGCGGCGTGCCGCAGCGCCAGCAGTGCGGGTAGCTGTGCTCGTAGTCCATCGCCTTGAGCAGGCGGCCGCGGCGGCGCAGGTCCTCGACCAGGTCGGGGTCGGCGTCCTTGACGAAGCGGCCCTCGTAGCCGGCGATGCGCTCGTCGTAGGTGCCGTCGAGGCGGACGGGGTTGACGACGGTCAGTCCGTACTGCTCGCCGAGGCGGAAGTCGTCCTCGCCGAAGGCGATCGCGGTGTGGACCAGCCCGGTGCCGTCGTCGGCGGTGACGAAGTCGCCGAGCAGCACGGTGTGGCCGCGCGGGCCGTACGCCTCGCTCGAGATGTAGGGGAACGGCGCCTCGTAGCGCGCGCCCTCCAGCGTGGCGCCCGGGAAGCGGTCGAGGATCTCGACGTCCTCGCCGCCGAGCACCCGCTCGACGAGCGCCTCGGCCAGCACGACCGGCGCGCCGCCGCCGGTGCGCGCGCGCACGTAGGTCAGCTCGGGGTCGACGGCCACGGCGGCGTTCGACACCAGCGTCCACGGCGTCGTCGTCCACACCAGCAGCTCGTCGCCGGCCTGCAGCGGACCGGCGCCCTCGACGACCGGGAAGCGGACGTAGACCGACGGGTCGACGACGTCCTTGTAGCCCTGCGCGAGCTCGTGGCTGGAGAGCGCGGTGCCGCAGCGCGGGCAGTAGGGCACGACCTTGTGGCCCTCGTAGAGCAGGCCCTTGTCGGCGATCTGCCGCAGCGCCCACCACACCGACTCGACGTAGGTGCCGTCGAGCGTCCGGTAGGCGTCGTCGAGGTCGACCCAGAAGCCGATGCGCTCGGTCAGCCGGCTCCAGTCCTCGAGGAACTCGAAGACCGAGGCGCGGCACTTCGCGTTGAACTCCGCGATGCCGTAGGCCTCGATGTCGTGCTTGTTGTGGAGCCCGAGCTGCTGCTCGACGGCGATCTCCACCGGCAGGCCGTGGCAGTCCCAGCCGGCCTTGCGGCCGACGTAGTGGCCGCGCATCGTCTTGTAGCGCGGGTAGATGTCCTTGAAGGCGCGCGCGAGGACGTGGTGCGAGCCCGGCCGGCCGTTGGCCGTCGGCGGGCCCTCCCAGAAGACCCATGGCTCGGCGCCCTCGCGGCGGCGCAGCGACTCGTGGAACACGTCGCGCTCGCGCCAGCGCTCGAGCACCTGCTCCTCGAGCGCGGGGAAGGACTGGTTGGAGGCGACGGGACGGCGCGGCATCTGGACGCCGGATGGTAGTCGGGCGGCGTGCCGGGGCCGCCGCCCGCCCCGCGGTCAGGCGGCGGCCGGCGCGGCGAGCTTGCGGCAGATGTCGGCGAGCATCCGCTTCTCGGCCTCGTCGAGGACGGCGAAGGCGTCCTGCACGCGCTGGGTGTGCTCCGGGAAGAGGCGGTCGATGACCTCGCGCCCCTGCGTGGTCAGGCGCACCGACGCCGCACGGCGGTCGTGCGGCAGGCGGAAGCGCTGGACCATGCCGCGCGTCTCGAGCGTCGTGACGACCTCGGTCGCGTTGGCCTTCGACGTGCGCAGCCGGGCACGCAGCGCCCGCAGCTCCAGCTCCCCGCCGGAGGACGAGAGCACCATGAGGACCGAGAAGCCCGAGGCCGACAGGCCCTCGCGCTCGAGGTCGGCCGACAGCCGCCGGCGGACGCTCGCCTCCGCTTGGACGAGGGACTCGAGGGCCTGCTGCGCCAGGGGGTCGCCGAGCTCGGGAAGCGTCATCGCGCGGGCATCATGCCGCCCGCCTCGGACGGTTCCTGGACGAACGACCCTCAGGCGCCGAACGCGCCGGCGTCGCGGCGCGCGAAGCGCGCGCGCGCCGAGCGGCCCGCGACCCGGTCGAGCAGGACGTCGCGGGCGGCCAGCGGCGAGGCCGGGAGCTCCTCCACCGTGGTGCCGCCGCTGTTGGGGATCGCGCCGCGGTAGTCGAGGATCGCCACGTCCTCGCCGGCCACGCGACGGGCGGTGAAGACGAGGCGCCCGAGCGCGTCGAGGCTCGCGCCGCGCCCGGTCAGCACGACCGCGCGCGGGTCGAGCGCCGAGATCGCGTGCGAGACGCGGCTGGGGTCGCACTCGGCGGTCAGCGTCAGCGTCCGCAGGCCGCCGCGGCGCAGGACGAGCTCCAGCGCCTGGGCGTGCAGCGCGTCGGCCTCGGTCGGACGGCTGGCGTCGAAGACCAGGACGCCCTCGGCGCGCGACGCCGGCGCGGCGAGGCGCTGCGTGGCCGCCATCCAGCCGGTCGCGAAGCGCCAGCCGAACAGGTACTCGGGCGTGGGCGCGGCGCCCTGCTCCGCCAGCGCCTCGACCGACGGCAGGAGCACCTCCTCGATCGTCCGCTCGACCGAGCGCACCGCGAGGCTCTCCTCCAGCAGCCGGTTCGCGCCGTCCTCGTCGAAGCGGCCGAACGCCGACTGCAGGCGCGCCGGCGAGGCGGGGCCGGCGCCGCGGGCGCGGGCGACCGAGACGGCCGACGAGATGTTCTGCGTCTCCTCGAAGGCCGCGCGCAGCGCCTCGATCTCGGCCAGGTCGAACTGGCGGTGGCCGCCGGCCGTGCGCGTGGGCTCCGGGAAGCCGAAGCGGCGCTCCCACGAGCGGAGCGTGTTGGGGCTGACGCCCAGCATGGCGGCGGCGGCGTTGGTCCTGATCGAGCCTGACATCCCGCCGGAATCAATCTCAGTTCTGCCGGATTCCGGCAACGTGCGCAACGCGCGCTGCACGGCGGGCGCCGTCTTGCAGCGGCAGGAGCGCGCCGGCCGGCGCCGACGTCAGACGTCCTCGAGGACGACGAGCGCGGCCTCGGGCGGGCCGCAGCTGCCGACGCGGGCGGCGTAGCGGACGCCGTACTCGCCAGCCGGGCGCACGACCAGGCGCTGGACGGGCGCCGGGCCGCCGGCCGCGGCCACGATGCCCTGGACGAACGCGTCGCCGGCGCCGGCCTCGGCGTCGGCGGGCTCAAGGAACTCGCCGATGTGCCGGTGCACCGCCGACGGCTCGTCGACGGCGAGCAGCCGCTCGGCCGCCTGCGACAGCCCGCAGAGCTTCAGCTGGCGGTCGACGATCAGGAACGCGCCGCCGGGCTGCGGCGCGAGCCCCTCGGCCGCGGCGATGACCACGCCGAGCCCGCACAGCGCGCAGACTCGGGAGCGCGCCGCCATCGGCGTCGGCGGCACCTGCCCGCAGTGGCCGCAGAAGCGGACCCGGGGCGCGGGCGGGGCGGCGGCGGGGACCAGGTGCAGCGACGGGCGGGCGGACATCGGCGGTCTCTCCTCGGCCTAGGCGCTCATGCGGCGCCTGCGCGAGCGCGGCGCCGCGAGGTCTTCGATCGGCACCGGCTCCTCCCCCGAGATGCTGCGCGCCGCCCCCTCCAGTGCCTCGACGACCTGGGTCGCCGCCTGCGTCGGCGAGACCGCCAGGCTCCGCGTCCCGGTCGTCCGGGTGCGGTCGCCGGCGCCGCCGCGGCGGAAGAGGAGGACCGGGAGGGCGCCGGCATGCGCGCGGACGCGGTACGCCCAGCGCGCGACGTCGTCGTCGACCTCGCCGTCGCCCGCGATGACGACGACCCGCGGCTCGATCGCGGCGACGACGTCGCCGAGGCCGGCCAGGCCGGTCACCGGCAGCGTGGTGGGCTGGAGGCCCTCCCGCGAGAGGCAGAGCTCCAGCGCGTGCAGGCCCAGCGCGTCGGGCGACAGCCCGTCGCGCGTGGCGTCCCCGAGCAGGACCGCGGGGCGCCGCGCCGGCGGCGGCGAGAGGCGCTGCGCGCGGCGCAGCCATTCCGCGGCCCAGCGGGACGCGAACGCCCACGGGGCGGAGTCGGTGCCGTGACGCTCGCCGACCTCCTCCAGCGACGGGAGCAGCACCTCGTCGACGGAGCGCTCGACGGAGCGCAGCGCCAGCGCGCCCTCCATCGCGGCGTCCGCGCGCTCGAGCTCGAAGGCCGAGAGCGCGCCGACGAGCACGTGCGTGTCGGCCGCGACGGACTCGCGCGCCCGCGAGATCGCGGACGAGATCGACAGGCCCTCCTGGAGCGCGTCGCGCAGCGCGGCGATCTCCCCGTGCGTGTAGAGCCGGTGCTTGCCGGGCGACCGCTGCGGCTTGGGATAGCCGAAGCGCCGCTCCCACGCGCGAAGGGTGTTGGGGCTGACGTTCAGGACGGCAGCCGCCTCGGAGGTCTTCAGCGTGCGCACGGCTGCCCCAGGCCATCACGACGCACAGCTTCTGTCCCGCAACTGGACGAAAGTGCATCGATTTTGCGCAGCATCTCGTGCAGAGCCACTGAAAGAGCTTACGCTCGCCGGCGCTCGTTCGTCCACTAACGAATGGATCGGGAGACGCCCATGACCACCTTCTCGCTGCGCGACCTGCCCTCCGACACCGCCGTCGAGGCCGACTACTTCGGGGGCCGCGGCCCGGCGTACTTCGGCGGACGCTCGGCCGAATACTTCGGGGGTCGCTAGACCCGACGTGGACCCTCGGGGGGACGCCCGGTAGCGTCCTCCCGGTGAGCCGGTCTGACGTGATCGAACGGCCGCGGCTGGCGGCCGGCATCGCGGTTGCGGTCCTGCTGACCGGCGCCGGCGTCGCGGT
The DNA here is from genome assembly GCA_035765735.1 of Baekduia sp. Taxonomy (GTDB): domain Bacteria; phylum Actinomycetota; class Thermoleophilia; order Solirubrobacterales; family Solirubrobacteraceae; genus Baekduia. The sequence continues at coordinate 35,611 of DASTWY010000072.1, forward strand.
GGCCGACCCCGGCTCGCTGACCGACCCGCTGTGGCTGGTCCTGCTGGGCTGCGCGACGATCTCGCGGCTCGTCGCGGTCGACGTCCGCGGGCGCATCTTCGTCTCCGGCGCCTTCCTCTGCGGGATCCTCGCCGCGTGCTTCCTCGGGCCCGCCGCCGGCTTCGTCGTGCCGGCGATGGCGGAGCTCGTCGGCTGGACCGTCGAGCGCTACCGCCCGATCCCGTTGCTCATCAACGTCGGCGGCAGCGCCACGCCGACGGTGCTCGCCGGGCTGGTCCTGCTGCAGCTGGACCTCGCCCACGACAGCGCCGCGTTCGCGCTGGCCGTGGCGCTCGCGAGCTTCGCGGTGATCATCGTCAACGCCGAGATCGTCGGGCTCTGCATGTCGCTGCTCGACGGCCAGTCCCTGGCGCGGCGCCTGCGCATCGGCCGCGACCTGCTGCCCACCATCGCCATCAACATCGCGCTGGCCACGGCGATCGGCGCCGTCTACGCCCAGACGGGCTTCGCCGCGCTCACGCTCGTGCTCGTCGCGCTGCTCGCGTTCACCTACATGACGCGGCTGGTCATGGCGGCCCGTGAGCGCACGCGCGAGTACGCGAACCTCTCCTGGGGCGTCCTCAGCGGGCTGATCCGGACGCTCGACGCCCGCGACCGCCGGGCCGCGCGCCACTGCGCCGCGGTGGCCCGCTTCGCGCGCGACATCGCGCACGCCGCCGGGATGTCGGACCGCGAGCAGGAGCTCGCCCACACCGCGGGTCTGCTGCACGACATCGGCCGGTTCGCGCTCAGCGACCGCGTGCTCGAGCGCGGCGTCGTGCTGACCGCCGACGACTGGGTCGCCATCCGCCGCCACCCGGATCTGGGCGCCGACCTGCTGCGCGACATCGGGGTCTACGGACCGCTGTCGGAGATCATCGTCGCCCATCACGAGCGCCCCGACGGCAAGGGCTACCCGCGCGGCCTGACCGCCGAGGAGATCCCCGAGATCGCCAAGATCATCGCCGTCGCCGAGGTCTACGACACGCTCACGGCGCCCGACACGTACCGGACGCGGCTGAGCTCGTTCGAGGCGCTGACCGAGCTGCGGCGCGTGGCCGGGACCCAGCTCGACGGCCGCTACGTCGAGGTCTTCGCCGAGCTGCTGGCCGGGCAGGGCACCGAGTACCGCCACGCCGACGCCGCCGACTACGACGAGGAGCTCGGCATCGAGCGGCGCATGAACGAGGCCGCGGGCGGCTGAGGCGCGCTACGTCGGGTCGCCGACGGCGTCCGCGCCCGGGCGGCTGAAGCGGCCGGTGCCCGTGGCGGTCCGCTCCTCGAGCGACGACACGAACTCGTCGAGCTCCTGCACGGGGAAGCGGCGCTGGCCGCCCGGCGTGCGGTAGCCGCGCAGGTAGCCCATGTCCGACCAGCGGCGGACGGTCGACAGCGAGACGCCGAGATGGCGCGCGGCCTCGGAGGTGGTGAGGCCGAGGCGACTGGTGTGCGTGGACCGGGTCATGGCAGCAGTGTCGTCCCTGGGCCGCGGGCTCGGGGCGATTCGCGCGGCTTTGCGCAGCTTTCGGCGTCAGGCGCTTGCGATCCTGCCGGACCTGCCATCGTCGGACCCCCGACGACCGACCCCCGGAGACCCGATGAGCCACACCCATGTCGAGCGCGTGCGCTTCGGCGACCTCGACGCGATGCGCCACCTCAACAACGTGGTGTTCCTGCGGTACTTCGAGACGGCGCGCATCGCCTACCTGCGGGAGCTGGTGCCCGCGCACGACCCCGCGCACCCCGAGCACGACGACTTCGGGCTCATCTTCGCCGAATGCCACATCAACTACCGCTCGCCCGTGCACTTCGACGAGGAGGTGGCGATCCGGTGCGCGATCGGCCACGTGCGGCGGTCGTCGTTCCGGGTGACCTTCGAGATGCGCGTCGGCACGCGGCTGGCCGCGGAGGGCTATGGGGTCCTCGTCGGGTTCGACTACGTGAGCCAGCAGGCCGCGTACCTGCCCGACGCGCTGCGCGAGCGCCTCGAGGCCGAAGCCGAAGCCGAGGATCAGGCGGCGGCCTGAGCCCCGACGACCATCCACCGCCGCCCGAGGAAGCGCACGCCGATGGTCGCCAGGCGGGCGACCATCAGCGCGTTCAGGCCCCACCACACGCCGGCCACGCCCCAGCCCGCGTGCAGGGACAGCAGCGCCAGCGGCACGAACACCGCCAGCGCCGAGAACGCCATCGCCCACGCCAGGTAGCGCGTGTCGCCGGCGCCCAGCAGGATCCCGTCGAGGGCGAAGACCAGCGCGCCGACCGGCTGCATCAGCGCGAACAGCGGCCACAGCTCGTGCGCGCGGGCCAGCACGTCGGCGTCGTCGGTGAAGGCGTGCGGCAGCGTGCCCCGGATGGCCAGCAGGCCCAGCGCCATCGCCACGCCGGCGCCCAGCGACCAGCCGCACATCCGCCGCGCGGCCTCCATCGCCCCGGCGGCGTCGCCGGCTCCGAGCATCCGGCCGACGAGGACCTGCCCGGCGATGGCGATCGCGTCGAGCACCAGCGACAGGAAGAGGAAGACCTGGAAGGCGATCTGGTGCGCGGCGAGGCTGGCGGAGCCGACGCGGGCCAGGACGGCGCCGGCGACGATGAACGAGAGCAGCAGCGAGCCGGTGCGGATCACGATGTGGACACCCATGCGCCCGAGGCGGCGCAGCAGCGCCGCGTGCGGCCGGCGCGAGGCCGCCGGCCCGGCGAGCAGCATGGCCGCGAACACCGCGCCCATGCCGAGTTGCGCCACCACGGTCCCCGCCGCCGAGCCGTCGAGCCCGAGGTCGAGGCCGTAGACGAGGACCAGCTCCAGCACGACGTTGACGGCGTTGGCGGCGACGACCACGACCAGCGGCGCGGTCAGGCGCCCGACGCCGCGCAGCCAGCCCTGCGCGGCGAGCGCGATCAGCGCGCCCGGCAGGCCGAGGGCGCTGATCCGCAGGTAGCGCGCGGCGAGGTCGGCGACGTGGCCCGAGCCGCCGACGAGCCGCATCAGCGGATCGGCGAAGGCCAGGCAGACGGCGGCCAGCACGCCCGCCACGAGCAGCGCAAGCCACAGCGCCTGCGCCGCCAGCTCGCCGGCGCGCTCCTCCTCCCCCGCGCCGTGCAGGCGCGCCACGTGGGCGGTCGTGCCGTAGGTGAGGAAGTTGCAGAGCCCGACGGCGGCGCCGAGCACGGAGGCGGCGAGCGCCAGCGCCGCGAGCTGCGGCGTGCCGAGGTGGCCCACGACCGCGGTGTCGGCGAGCAGGTAGAGCGGCTCGGCGGCCAGCGCGCCGAGCGCCGGGAGCGCGAGACGGACGATCTCGCGGTCGTGTCGCGAGCGCCGCACGCCCTCACAATACGATCCATCCGATGAGGTGCCGCGCCGTCCTCGGCCTCGTGGTCGCGCTCGCCGCCGGCGGGTGCACGAAGGACGAGCCGCGGATGCCGGCGGCGTGCACCGGTACCGACGTCGCCGGCTGGAAGCGCGCGCTGCATGCGGCGCCGGACGCCGTCCGCCTGCCGGGCGGCGTGCCGATCTCCACCTGCACCCGCCGGGTGTGGACCGACGCCGAGCTCCAGGAGCTGGGGACCACCATCCACCTGGTGGCCGAGGACCTGGCCGCCCGCGCGCGCCGGGGCGACGTCGAGGCCGCGCGCCGGCTCGGCTACCTCACCGGCGCGGTGGCGGCGGGCGCCGCGCGCAGCAGCGGCATCAGCTCCGAGCTGGCGCGGCGGGTCGGGGTGGCCGGCGTCGGCCTCGGCGACGGCGCGCCGCCGGTGGCGCGGGCGCTGCGCGAGGGCGAGCGAGCCGGAGCGGCGCGCGGATGAGGCTGCGGCTCTGGCACAGCCCGGGCGGCGCCCGGATCGCCTACCGCGAGGCGGGCACGGGCCCGCCGCTCATCCTCGTGCACTCGGCCGGGCTGTCGCACCGCGAGTTCGAGCCGGCCGCCGAGGGGCTCGCGCACCGCTTCCGCCTCGTGCTGCCCGACCTGCCCGCGCATGGCGACTCCGAGGATCGCCCGCGGCATCCATACACGTTCGACTGGCTCGCGCGCGTGCTGGCGGCCTTCTGCGCGGACGTCGGCGGCCGTCGCCCACTGGTCGGCGGCCACGGGCTCGGGGGCGACCTGCTCGTGCGCGCGATCGAGCTCGGGGCGCTGCAGCCCGGCCGCCTGGCGCTCCTGCCGTGCCGGCTGCACCGCCCGCCCGAGCACCCGCGCGCCCAGGGGGCGTGGCTGGCCGCGGCGCGCGCCGCCGGGCTGCCGGGCCTGGACCGCGTCGCGGGCCATCTCGTCCGCACGGCCTACCGGCCTCAGCGCGGAGTGGCGCTCACCGCTCGCGACGTGCCCGAGGCGCAGGACCTCATCCGCCACGCCACTGCCGACATCGGCGGCAACGCGAACCTCGCGCGGTCGTGGGCGCGCCTGGCGCGCGACCTACCGCGCGGCGGGCGGCGCGAGGTGCTCGACCTGCTGCCGCGGATCGACGTGCCGGTCCTGCTGCTGTGGGCCGACGCCGACCGCGAGCACCCGCTGCGCGGCGCCGAGGAGGCCCTCGACCTGCTGCCCCACGCGATGCTCCGCGTGCTGCCGGGAACGGGCTACCTGATGGCCTACGACGATCCTGTAGGGGTCGCTCGCGAGCTCGTGGCCTTCTTCGGCTGAGCCCCTCCCCGCGGCGTCGAGGGACGACTCAGTCGTCCCCCAGCTGGATGAGTCGTCCCTCGACGCATCCGGGAGGCGGGAGGCGGCAGGAGATTGCGCGGGCGTAGGCTCCAGGGCCATGCCTCCCAAGAAGACGCTGTACGGCGGCGAGACCAAGAAGGCCGTCGAGAACTTCCCCATCTCCGGCGAGCCCGTCCCCGTCTCGGTGATCCACTGGCTCGGCCGCATCAAGGGCGCCGCGGCGGTCGTCAACGCCGACCTCGGCAAGCTCGACCGCGAGCTGGCCGACGCGATCGCCACGGCGGCCGCCGCCGTCGCGGCAGGCGAGCACGACGACCAGTTCCCGATCGACGTCTTCCAGACCGGGTCGGGCACGTCGTCCAACATGAACACCAACGAGGTCATCTCGGCCCTCACCGGTGGCAAGGCGCATCCCAACGACCACGTCAACATGGGCCAGTCGTCCAACGACGTGTTCCCGTCGGCCGTCCACCTCGCCGCGCTCGACCGCGCGACGAACCAGCTGCTGCCGGCGCTCAAGCAGCTCGAGCGGTCGCTCGACCGCAAGGCCAAGCGCTTCAAGGACATCGTGAAGTCGGGCCGCACGCACCTCATGGACGCGGTGCCCGTCACGCTCGGCCAGGAGTTCGCCGGCTACGCCGCGCAGATCCGCCTCGGCCAGGAGCGCATCCAGTCGGCGCTCGTCCACGTCGGCCAGCTCCCGCTGGGCGGCACCGCGACCGGCACCGGCCTGAACACGCACCCGAAGTTCGCCGAGCAGGTCCGCAAGCGGCTGGCCAAGGAGAGCAAGCTGAAGCTCATCGCCCCGCCGGCCGACCCGTTCGAGGCCCAGGGCAACCGCGACGCGCTCGTCGAGCTGTCCGGCGCGCTGAAGGTCGTGGCCGTCTCGCTGACCAAGATCGCGCAGGACATCGCGCTGATGGGCTCGGGCCCGCGCGCCGGCATCGGCGAGCTGTTCCTGCCCGAGCTGCAGAAGGGCTCGTCGATCATGCCGGGCAAGGTCAACCCGGTCATGCCCGAGGTCGTGCTCCAGGTCGCCGCGCAGGTCATCGGCAACGACACCGCCATCACGGTCGGCGGCATGCAGGGCCAGTTCGAGCTCAACGTCCGCATCCCGCTGATCGCACGCAACCTGCTGCAGTCGATCCACCTGCTGTCGACCGCGTCGGCCGCCTTCGCGGAGAAGGCCGTCGACGGGCTGCAGGCCAACAAGGCCGGCTGCCAGGCGTCGGCCGGCGCCACGCTGGCCGTGGCCACCGCGCTCAACGAGGCGATCGGCTACGACAAGGCGACGACGATCGTCAAGAAGGCCGCCGACTCGGGCCGGCCGCTGCGCGACGTGGCCCTCGAGGAGGGCGTCGACGCCGAGCTGTACGACAGCACGATCGACCTGCGCCGGATCGCCGCCGGCAACCAGGCGTAGCGCCGCCCCGCGCGCCGAGGGGCGGCGGCCGGGCGACGAGCGCCCGTCAGCCGTGCCTCGGCGCGATCGGCGCGTCGATGTCGTCGGGCAGCGGCGCCTTGGGGACCACCCGCCCGTCGCGGTCGCGCCAGGTGATCCACATCCACCGCATGGGGATGCGCGGGTCGTCGCTCGCCGGCCGCTCGAGCTCGAAGAAGTTGTCGGTGACGGTCGACGGCTCCACCCGGCCGTCGGCGAGGCGGACCTCGACCGTCGCCACGCCGTCGGGCACGAGCCCGTAGAGGCGCGGGCCGATCCCGGCGACCGCGTGGCCGTCGAGGACGTCGCGCGTGGACCAGCAGGACTTGCCGCCGCCGTCGCCGTTGGGCTCGGCCGCGAACACGCACAGCGCGTCGCGGATCGACACCTTCAGCGTCGTCGCGCGCCAGCGCTCGACGGGGATGAGCGTGATGGCGGCACCGCCGCTGTGGTCCAGCCGGCGGATCCAGTCGGTGCGCACGCCGATGTCGCCCATGGGCCCGAGGTACCGCAGCGCGTCGCGCACCTGCGGCCCGTGGTCCTCGGCCGTGGCGGGCCGGCGCAGGACCCCGAGGATGGCGAGCTGAGCCGCGGGCGGCGAGCCGACGGCGATCACGGGCCGCCCAGCGCGCATGCGCGGGTCCCCCAGGCTGGGCGACCAGGGGTGCGTCGCCGTCGCCAGCGCGCTGCCGCCGACCAGCACGAGCGCCGCCACCACGAGGCCCAGGCGCCGTGGCACGCGCGGCAGGCGCAGCCGGCGGCGGCCCGCCGGCGGGCGACCGGACGCCGGCTCGGAGCCGGGAAGCCGCCTCGCGGCCCCGAGCAGCTGCTCCTCGAAGCGGTCGCGGAAGTCCTTCATGGCGTGTCCTCCAGCCGCGCTCGGAGCCGCCGCAGGCCCCGGCTCACCCGCTGGCGCACGACGAGCGGCGAGCACTCGAGCTCGCGCGCGATGTCGTCGTAGCTGCGGTCCTCCAGGATGCGGGCGCGCACGGCCTCGCGCTGGTCGCCGGGCAGCAGCTCCAGCAGCTCCGCCACCCGATGCTCGCCCGCCAGCTCGTCGATCCGGGCGACGTCGTCGTCGTCGAGCACCATCGGCTCCAGCTCGAGCTGCCGGCGCGCCGCGTCCTCGTTGCCGCCGCGGCGGTAGGCGTCGACGAGCTTGTTGCGCGCGATCCCGAACAGCCAGGCGGCCGGGTCGTCCACGCGCGACGCCCCCTGCCGGCGAACCGCGATGAGCGCCGCCGCGAAGACCTCCATCATGAGGTCGGCCGCCAGCTCGGGCGCCGGCATGCGACGCACGGCGTACGCAAGGACGAGGTTGCAGTAGCGCCGGTAGAAGGCGGCGAAGGCCTCGGCGTCGCCACGCTCCGCCGCGGCGATCAGGTCGCGGTCGGAGGGTTCTCGCAGTGGCAGCTTGAACGTCGGCATCGCGGGTTTCACCGGGGAGTCGGCGCGACGGCCGAAGCTGTGACCGCCGATCAGCCGGGCACGATCGCCACGGCGCGCGTCGGGGCGGCCGACCCGCCGACGATCCGCAGCGGGAAGCACGCGACCTGGAAGCCGGTCGGGGGCAGCTGGTCGAGGCCGCAGAGGCGTTCGACCTGGCAGTACTCGAGGTCGGCCTGGTGCGCGGCCCAGAAGATGCCCTGCTCGCCGCGCGCCCGCGCCTCCTCGGCCTGGAGGTGGAGCGGGGCGTCCCAGCCCCAGGCGTCGATGCCCATGACCCGCACCCCGCGGTCGTGCAGCCAGCGCGTCGCCTCCGCCGTGACGCCGGGTCCGCGCGCCATGTAGTCCAGCTCGGCGTAGAACCGGTCCCGGCCGGTGCGCACGAGCACGATGTCGCCGGGGGCGAGGTCGTGGCCGGCGTCCATCAACGCCCGCTCAGCCTCCTGTGCCGTCATCGGGTCGCCGTCGGCCTTGTGCGACATGTCGAGCACGACGCCGGGGCCGAAGAACCAGTCCAACGGCAGCTCGTCGATCGTCTTGGCCCGCCGGCCGCCGATCGTCGAGTTGTAGTGCCAGGGCGCGTCGACGTGCGTCGCGTTGTGGGTGCCGAAGCGCGTGAACGTCTCGACCGCCCAGCCCTCGCCGTCGCGCAGGAGCTCCGGGCCGACGCCGAGCATCGCGCCGATCGCCGCGGCACCGGCCGCGTGGTCCTCATAGTCGATCCGTGCGCAGCGCGTCAGGCAGCTCGGGCGGCGACTGGCGGATCGGGGCGCTGAGGTCGACGAGGCGCGGCATGCGCGGCATCCTCGCGGATCAGCGGCGGTCAGCGGCACGAAGGCGGCCGCGGCCCCCGCGTCGAGGGACGACTGAACCACCGTGGCGGTGGATGAGTCGTCCCTCGACGCGCCCGAGGGCTCCGGAGAGGGGGGTGTGGCTAGAGCGAGGCCGGCTTGGTGCCGACGTTCATGGCCACGTACTTGGTCTCGAGGTACTCCTCGAGGCCCTCGGGCCCGCCCTCGCGGCCGAACCCGGACTGCTTGACGCCGCCGAACGGCGCGCCGGCGTTGGAGACCATGCCCTGGTTGAAGCCGATCATCCCGGTGTCGAGCGCCTCGATCACGCGGAACGCTCGGTTGACGTCACGCGTGAAGACGTAGGCGACCAGGCCGTACTCGGTGTCGTTGGCCGCGGCGATCGCCTCGTCCTCGGACGCGAAGCCCTTGACCGGCGCCACCGGGCCGAAGATCTCCTCGCTCAGCACGCGCGCGCCGTCGGGGATGTCGCCGAGCACGGTCGGCTTGTAGAAGTAGCCCGCGCCGTCGGAGCGCTCGCCGCCGACGACGACGTTCGCGCCCTTGGAGCGCGCGTCCTCGACCAGCTCCTCGACCTTGCCGCGCTGGTTGTCGTCGATCAGCGGGCCGACCTGCACGCCCTCCTCGGTGCCGCGCCCGACCTTCAGCGAGCCCATGCGCTCCGCGAGCCGCTCGGCGAACTCGCCGGCAACCGCCTCGTGCACGTGAAAGCGGTTGGCGCTCGTGCAGGCCTCGCCGGTGTTGCGCATCTTGGCGAGCATCGCGCCCTCGACGGCGAGGTCCAGGTCGGCGTCCTCGAAGATCAGGAACGGCGCGTTGCCGCCCAGCTCCATGGACACCTTGAGGATCTGCTGGGCGGACTGCTCGATCAGCGTCCGGCCGACCTCGGTCGAACCGGTGAACGACAGCTTGCGGGCGCGCGGGTCCTTGATCAGCGGCTCCATGATGGCGCCCGAGCGGGAGGCGGTGATGATGTTGCACACGCCGCCGGGAAGCCCGGCCTCCTCGAGGATCTGCGTCATCGCGAGCATCGAAAGCGGCGTCTGCTTGGCGGGCTTGACGACCATCGTGCAGCCGGCGGCGATCGCCGGGCCGACCTTGCGCGTGCCCATCGCCAGCGGGAAGTTCCACGGC
>DASTWY010000073.1:0-25619 GCA_035765735.1 Baekduia sp.
GCGATCTACCGCGACTCAGCAGAGCGCGCCGCAGCCCTTGACGGCTGGCTATTCACCTACAACCATCGCCGCCGACACGCAGGCATCGGCCGCCAGACACCCATCCAACGGCTGAACAACCTGCTCGGGACTTACAGCTAGCCGACCTGCTGGCTGGCCGGGCGGTTCGCGATCGTCACCTCGACGGTCTGGTCGCCGTCGCGGCGGACGACGTCGAGCTTGACCTTGTCGCCGGGCTTGCGCGACGAGATCGCGTCGGTGAGATCGGACGCGGCGCGGACCGGCTTGCCGTCGACGCCGGTGATGATGTCGCCGCCGAGCCGCACGGTGCTGCCGTCGGGCAGCTGCGCCAGGAGGTTGCCGCCGCGCAGCCCCGCCTTGTCGGCCGGGCTCCCCGCCTGCACCGTCTGGAGCAGCACGCCGCGCTGCACCGGCAGGTCGGCGGCGTCGAGAGCGCGGTCGATGGTCAGCGCCTCGACGCCGAGGTAGCCGCGCTGCACCGACTCGCCGGCCTTCAGCTTGGCGAGGATCTGCTTGGCGGTGTCGATCGGGACGGCGAAGCCGATGCCGATGTTGCCCTCGCCGCTGCCGCCGGTCTCGATCTGCGAGTTGATGCCGATCACGCGGCCGGCCGCGTCGATCAGCGGGCCGCCCGAGTTGCCCGGGTTGATCGCGGCGTCGGTCTGGATGACGTCCTTGATGGCGAAGCCGTTGGGCGCGGTGATCTGCCGCTGGAGCGCGCTGACCACGCCGGTGGTGAGCGTGCGGTCCAGGCCGAACGGGTTGCCGATGGCCAGCGTGGGGTCGCCGACGTGGACGTCCTTGGAGGAGCCCAGCGGGAGCGGGTGGAGCGCCACGGCGTTGGGGTCGACGCGCAGCAGCGCCAGGTCGGTCGATGGATCCTTGCCGACCACGGTCGCCTTCACCGTCTTCTTGTCGGCGAACTGCACGGTGACGTTCCGCGCGCCGTCGATCACGTGGTTGTTGGTGAGGATGTTGCCGTCCTGGTCGATGACGAACCCGGACCCCGTGGCCTCGGCGCGCTGCGCGCCGCCGAACGGGTCGAACGGGTTGTCGGTCTGCTGGACGATCTCGGCCTTGACGTGCACGACGCCCGGCGCGTAGCGCTGGTAGATGTCGGCGGCGGTCAGCCCGTCCGAGACGTTCTCGTGCGCGCTCGCGCCGACCGCGGCCTGCCGGATGACCGTGGTGGTGTGCGTGTCGGAGCCGCCGCCGTCGAGGGCGACGGTGACGCCGGCCGCGACGCCCCCGCCGAGCACGGCGGCGACGAGCATCGGGGCCACGAGCTGCTTGGTGGAGACGGGGGTCGGGCTCATGTCGGATGGCAGCTTCGGTCGCGGCGGTGAAGCGGTCCTGAAGCCGTCCTAAATCTTGCTAAACCGGCTCCCGGAGCATGGACGGATGGGGCCTAGAGGGTGTCCTCTGGCGCCTGGCCGTGGCCGGCCAGCTCACGCAGCGCCACCTCGGGGTCCGGCGCGCGCATCAGCGTCTCGCCGATCAGGACCGCGTCGACGCCCACGCGCTCGAGCTCCTCCAGCTGGGCGCGCGTGTGGAACCCGGACTCCGAGACCACCGTCTTGCCCGCCGGCACGTCGCTGAGCAGCTCGTAGGTGCGCTCGACGTCGACGGAGAAGTCGGTGAGGTCGCGGTTGTTGATGCCGATGACGTCGGCGTCGACGACCTCCAGCGCGGTGCCGAGCTCGTCGGCGTCGTGGACCTCGACGAGCACGTCGAGGTCGAGTGCCCGGGCCTCCCGGTGCAGCTCCTGGAGCGCCTCGGGCTCCAGCGCGGCGACGATCAGCAGGATCGCGTCGGCGCCCGCCACCACCGACTCGTACAGCTGGTACGGGTCGACGATGAAGTCCTTGCGCAGGATCGGCAGCGACGTCGCCGCGCGCGCCTCCTCGAGGTCGGCGAGCGTCCCGCCGAAGTGCGGCCCCTCGGTGAGGACCGACAGCGCCGCGGCGCCGGCGCGCTCGTAGGCCTGGGTGATCTCGGTCACCGTCGCGCCCGCCCGGATCTCGCCCGCCGACGGCGAGCGGCGCTTGTGCTCGGCGATCACCGACACGCCGGGGCGCACGAGCGCCTCGGAGAAGGGCCGGCCCTCGCGGCCGGGATGGACGCGCGCCTCCAGCTCGGCGAGCGGGATGTCGCGCCGGCGGCGCCGGACCTCGTCGCGCGTGACGTCGACGATGCGCTCCAGGACGTTCATGCCTTCGGTGCCAGTTCCCCGCTGAGTCGGACGTACTCCTCGAGCGTCCGCGACGCGGCGCCCGAGGCGATGCTCTCACGTGCGGCGTCGACGGCCTCGCGGAGGTCGTCGGCCGCGCCGGCGGCGTAGATCGCCGCGCCGGCGTTGATCAGGACGAGGTCGGCGTCGGCGCCGTCCCGCCCCGCGAAGACCGCGTGCGTCGTGGCGGCGTTCTCCTCCGGGCGACCGCCGGCGATCGCCGACGGGTCCGCCACGGCCAGCCCCACGTCGGCCGGCGTCACCTGGTAGCGGCGCAGCTCGTCGCCGTTGACCTCGACGACGTGCGTCGGCGCCGAGATGCTCATCTCGTCGAGGCCGTCGTCGCCGGCCACGACCAGCGCCCGGTCGCACCCCAGCCGCGCCAGCGCGCCGGCGAGCACCTCGAGGTAGTCGGGGTCGGAGACGCCGACGACCTGCCGGCGGGCGCCCGCCGGGTTGGTGAGCGGCCCCAGGAAGTTGAAGATGGTGCGGACGGCCAGCGCCTTGCGCGCCGGGATCACCCAGCGCGTCGCGGCGTGGTGGGCCGGCGCGAACATGAAGCCGAAGCCCACCTCGTCGATGCACCGGCCGACATGGTCGGGCGCGAGGTCGATGCGGGCGCCGAGCGCCTCCAGCACGTCCGCCGACCCCGACAGCCCGGTCGCCGAGCGGTTGCCGTGCTTGGCGACCGCGCAGCCCGCTCCGGCGGCGACGAGCGCCGCGGTGGTCGAGACGTTGAACGTCCGCCGCCCGCCGCCGGTGCCGGCCGTGTCGAGCAGGTCGTGGCGGCGCGTCGGCACCGGCGTGGCGAGGTCGCGCATCGCGCCGGCCAGGCCGGCGATCTCGTCGACCGTCTCCCCCTTCGTGCGCAGCGCGATCAGGAAGGCGGCGACCTGCGCGTCCTCGGCGTTGCCGGCCATGATCTCCCGCAGCACCGCCCCGGCCTCCTCGAGGCTGAGGTCGCGGCGCGACGCGAGCGCGTCGATCGCGGACGTGAGGACGTCGTTGGGCATCGGAAAGGCGGGAAGCCTAGCGGCGGGCGCGGCGGGGATCAGTCGTCGGACAGGAAGTTGCGCAGCATCTCGTGGCCGTGCTCGGTCAGCACGGACTCCGGGTGGAACTGCACGCCCTCGACCGGCAGCTCGCGATGCCGGATTCCCTGGATGACCCCGCCGCCGCGCGCGGTGACGGTGAAGACGCCCGGCAGGCCCTCCTCGGCCACCACGAGCGAGTGGTAGCGGCCGACGGTCAGGTGGGCGGGCAGGCCACGGTAGACGCCGGCGCCGTCGTGCTCGATCTCCGTCGTCTTCCCGTGGACGGGCTCGTGGCGGATGACCTCGCCGCCGAAGACCTGCGCCAGCGCCTGATGCCCCAGGCAGACGCCCAGCGTGGGCGTGCCCGCCGTGGGGAAGCGCCGCATCGCCTCCATCGAGACCCCGGCCTCGTCGGGCGTGCACGGCCCGGGCGAGACCACCACCCGGTCAGGACGCCGGTCGAGCAGATCGTCGACCGTGGCGACGTCGTTGCGCACGACGTCGACCTCCGCGCCCAGCTCCCCGAGGTACTGGACGAGGTTGTAGGTGAACGAGTCGTAGTTGTCGACGATCAGGACCTTCATGCCCAGTCCGCCTGCGCTGCGGCCAGCTCGATGGCGCCCTTCACGGCCTTGGCCTTGTTGACCGACTCCTCGTACTCGTACGCGGGCTTGGCATCGGCCACCGTCCCGCCGCCGGCCTGGATGTGGGCGACGCCGTCCTTGATCACGACCGTGCGGATGTGGATGCAGGTGTCGAGGTCGCCGGAGTACGACAGGTAGCCGATGGCGCCGCCGTAGCCGCCGCGCTTGACCGGCTCGAGCTCGTCGATGATCTGCATCGCGCGGACCTTCGGCGCCCCGCTCAGCGTCCCCGCCGGCAGGATCGAGCGCAGCGCGTCCATCGCCCCGACGTCCTCGCGCAGCGTGCCCGACACCGAGGACACGATGTGCATGACGTGCGAGTACTGCTCGATCGACATGAACGTGTCGACCTTTACGGTGCCGTACTCGCAGACGCGCCCGAGGTCGTTGCGCCCGAGGTCGACGAGCATCACGTGCTCGGCGCGCTCCTTCTCGTCGGCCAGCAGCTCCGCGGGGTCCGCGTCGCGCGGGCGCGTGCCGGCGATCGGCCGCGTCGACGCGTGGCGGCCGGTGACCGTCAGCAGCGGCTCCGGCGACGCACCGGCCACCTGGAAGTCCATGAAGTCCAGGAAGTACATGTACGGCGACGGGTTGACCACGCGCAGGCCGCGGTAGACCGAGAACGGGTCGATGCCCTCCAGCGGCGCGCTCCAGCGCTGCGACGGCACCACCTGGAACGCGTCGCCGGCGTAGATGTAGTCGACGATCTGCTCCACCATGCCCTCGAACCGCTCGCGCGGCATGTTGGAGGTGAACTCGGGCACGGGGCGCGGCGGCCGCCCCTCCTCGACGCGCGGCACGGGCCCGGCCAGCAGCCGCCGGGCCTTGGCGATGGTGGCGGCCGCGTCGGCGTAGGAGGCGTCGACGTCGCCGGCGTCGACGTTGACCATGATCGTCACCGTGTGCTTGAGGTGGTCGAAGACCACCAGCACGTCGGAGAGCATGAGCGCCATGTCCGGCAGGCCGAGCGGGTCCGGGTTGGGCGCGCCGAGCGTCGTCTCGACGGTGCGGACGAGGTCGTAGCCGAAGTAGCCGACCGCGCCGCCGGCGAACGGCGGCGCATCGGGGAACGTCGCCTGGCGCAGGCCGGCGGCCTGCTGGGCGATCGCGTACGGGTCGCCCTCGTCGCCCAGCGACCAGCGCACGACCGCGTGCGGCCGCATCCCGATGAACGAGTAGCGCCCGACGCGCTGGCCCTGCTCGGCGGACTCCAGCAGGAAGGCCGGGTGCTCCGGCGTGCGCCCGCGGAGCTTGAGGAACGCCGAGACCGGCGTCTCGCAGTCGTCGATGAACGTGTGGCGCAGCGGGACGAGGTCGTGGTCGCGCGCGAGCTCGCGCACCTCGTCGAGCGACGGCTCGACGGCGATCTGCTGGCGGTCAGCGGCCACGCTCACGGAGCACCTCGGCCACGTCGGCCAGCGAGCGGCCCCGCGATCGGAGCAGCACCATCAGGTGGTACAGGACGTCGGCGGCCTCGTTGTCGACGCGGTCGTCGGTCTCCTCGCGGGCGGCCCGCGCCACCTCCTCGGCCTCCTCCTCGACCTTCTCCCCGATGTGCGCGGGATCGTCGAGCAGCGCCACGGTGTACGAGCCCTCGGGCCGCTCGGCCTGGCGGGCGCGCAGCGTGCGCTCCAGCGCGGGCAGCACCTCGTGGGGCGCGGGGTCCATGTCGCCGGTGAAGAAGCAGGTCCGCTCGCCGGTGTGGCAGGCCGGGCCGGCCGGCTCGACCAGCGCCAGCAGCGCGTCGCCGTCGCAGTCGAGCCGCAGCGCCCGCACCGCCTGCGTGTTCCCCGACGTGGCGCCCTTGTGCCACAGCTCCTGGCGCGAGCGCGACCACAGGTGCAGCTCGCCGGTCTCGCGCGTGCGCGCGACGGCCTCCGCGTTGGCGTAGGCCAGCGTCAGCACCTCGCCCGAGCGCCAGTCCTGCACGACGACGGGCACCAGGCCCTGGGCATCGAAGCGGATCTCCACGGTGCGCGGGAGTCTACGGGGCCGGCTGCGATCCGCTGCCCGTGCGCTCCAGCGGCGGCAGCAGCCGCTCCACCTCGGCGGCGGGCATCGGGCGCCCCAGCAGGTAGCCCTGCGCCAGCGGGCAGCCACGGTCGACGAGGAACTGCCGCTGCTCGTCGTTCTCGACGCCCTCGGCCACCGCCTCCATGCCCAGCGCCGCGGCCAGCTCGATGATCGCCGTGACGATCGCCGCGGCCTCGGGGTCATGGGGCACGCCGCGCAGGAACGTGCGATCGATCTTGAGCACCTGCACCGGCATGTCGCGCAGGCGCGACAGCGACGAGTAGCCGGCGCCGAAGTCGTCGACGGCGATCTCGATGCCCGAGCCGACGAGCTCGCGCAGGACCGGGTCGGTGCGCAGCGGGTCGGCCATCGCCGCCGACTCGGTGATCTCGACGGTGAGGCGCTGCGCGACGCCGTCGGCGTCGACCATGGCCAGCAGCCGCTGGCCGAAGTCGGGGCGCCGCAGCTGGCGCGGCGAGACGTTGAGCGTCACGCGCGGCGAGCGCAGGCCGGCGCGCTCCCAGGCCAGGACCTGGTCGCGGACCTCGGCGACGACCCAGTCGCCGACGCGGTCGACGAAGCCGGTCTCCTCGGCCAGGCCGATGAACGCGTCGGGCATCACCAGCCCCCGGAACGGATCCTCCCAGCGGATCAGCGCCTCCAGCTTGCGCAGCGCGCCGTCACGCGGGTCGACGATCGGCTGCCAGTGCAGGACGAACTCGCCGCGCGCGACCGCCTTGCGCAGCCGGCTGGTCATCGACAGGCGCTCGAGCGGCTCGTGCCGGTCGCCGGTGTAGACGCTGACGGCGTTGCGCCCGCCCGACTTCGCCTCGTACATCGCGGCGTCGGCGTGACGCAGCAGCTCGTCGGCGTCGGCGGCGTCGCGCGGGAACAGCGAGATCCCGATCGACGCGCCGATGTGGAACTCGGCGCCGGAGATCGTGAACGGGCTGGTCAGCGCGCGCAGCAGCCCCTCGGCGACGCGGCGCGCGGTCGCCTCGGCCTGCTCGCGCTCCATGTCGGCGAGCAGCAGCAGGAACTCGTCGCCGCCCTGACGGGCGAGCAGGTCCATCCCGCGCTGGCGCTCCTGCAGACGCATCGTGACCTGGCAGAGCAGCTCGTCGCCGGCGGGATGGCCGAGCGAGTCGTTGACGAGCTTGAAGCCGTCGAGGTCGAGGTAGAGCAGCGCGACCGCGTCGTTCTGCCGGCGGGCGCGCGCGAGCGCGAGGCCCAGGTGCTCCTGCAGCAGCGCGCGGTTGGGCAGCCCGGTCAGCGGGTCGTGGTAAGCGAGGTAGGCGATCTGCTCCTCGGCGGCGCGCCGCTCCGTGAGGTCCACGCCGGAGCTCGTGGTCGCCGTCACCCGGCCCTCGGCGTCGCGCATCGCCGTGTGCCGCCAGGCGATCACGCGGCGCTCGCCGTCGGCCGTCAGCACGGCGTGCTCGTGGATCTCGCCGTCGGCCTGGCCGCCCAGCGCGCGGCGGTGCGCCGCGCGGGCGGCCTGGCGCTCGTCGAGCGGCACGACGGCCTCGAACCAGTCGCGGCCGATCAGCGCGCCCTCGTCCCAGCCGAGCAGCTCGTGGCCGGCGCGGTTGAGCAGCGTGACGCGGCCGTCGGCGTCGAGCACGACGATCGCCGCGCCGGCGATGTCGAGGTAGCGCTGCGCGCGGTGGCGCTCGTCGGCCAGCGCGCCCTCGCTGTCGTGCTCGGGCGTGACGTCGACCAGCACGCCTTGGCGCATGCGCGCGGCGCCGTCCGGGCCGAGCACGACGGCGTCCTTGTCCTGCACCCACAGCTCGCGCCCGTCGCGCGCGACCATGCGGAACGCGAGGTCGATGCTCTCGCCGCGCTCGTAGGCCCGCCGCTCGGCCGCGCGCACCCGGGCCACGTCCTCGGGATGGACGCACCGGTACCACAGCTCGCCGTCGGCCAGGAAGTCCTCGGGCCGCCAGCCGAGCAGCCGCTCGACCTGCGGGCTCACGTAGGTCAGGACGTCCTCCGTCTGCGCGTCGCCGACGTAGGCGACGGCCGGGATGTCCTCCACCAGCCGGCGATAGCGCGCCTCGGCGACCGCCAGCCGGTCGAGCGCCTCGACGCGCTCGGTCACGTCGTCGACGACGGCGATCCACTCCACCAGCGCGCCGTCGTCGTCGCGGACCGGCGTCAGCCGCACCTGCGCCCGGAACGCGTCGCCGTCGTGGCGCCCGACGGTGAGCGTCGTCTCGTGCGCGACGCCCTCGCGCAGCGCGCGGGCCAGCCCGCGGCGCGCGTCCAGCTCGGTGACCTCGCTGGCGAGCGTGCCGGGGTCGACGCCCAGAAGCTCCTCGCGGGAGCGGCCGAAGAGCTGCGCGAAGGCGTCGTTGACGTAGCGGATCGGCAGCTCCGCGCTGGTCGCGTCGCTGATCATCACGCCGCTGGTCGCGACGGCGAGCGCCCGGCTCAGCGACGAGTCATGGCCGTCCGGCGCGGCGTCGGCGTCACCGGCGCGGGACGGGTCGGGGTGCGGGGCGTCGGCCATGCTGGAGGTCTTCGGGGCGGGCTGCGGCGGGTGCGCCGGCGGCGTCCGCCAGCGCCGGGTGAGCCTGGTCCAGATACCACCCGAACGCGCGATCGACCAGCTTCTGGACCCCGATCACCCGGAGCAAGAGTGACAGCACCCGCGGCGGCAACGCGGGGACGACCCGCTGCAGCGCCAGCGCGCGGCGATACGCGCCCGTGTGCCGGTCGTGGAAGGCGGCGTAGCGGGCCAGCGCCTCGGCCCTGGTGCGCCGCCCGGCCGCGACCGCCGCCAGCTCGCGCCCGCAGGCGATGCCGAAGTAGAACGCCGTGCGGATGCCCTCGCCCGAGAGCGGGAAGCAGTGCCCGGCGCTGTCGCCGACGAAGAAGGCGCCGTCCTCGGTCGCGGTGCGCAGCCGGTGCGGGAACCAGTTGCCCTGGTAGCGGACCTGCTCGACGGCGAGGCGGTCCGCCAGCCGGCGCGTGGGCTCCTTGACGTGCTGGGCGGGGTCGTACGAGCACGTCCCGACGCGCCGCTCGCCGCCCGCCGGCACGCTCCAGCCGTAGCCGCGGCGGACGAGGCTGCGCTCGATCCAGAGGTCCAGCGCCGTCTCGTCGGCGGCGCGGACGTCGTGCGGGTGGACCTCGAGCCCACGGCTCAGCGGCGCGTCGGGCGGCTGGTAGTGCGGGTCGGCGAGCACCCGCCGCCAGCCGCAGGCGTCCACGAGCAGCGGCGCGGTGACATCGCCGCGGTCGGTGTGGACGACGTCGCCGGTGCGGCCGTGGACGACCGCCGTGGCGAAGCGCGCGCTGCCGCACTGCTCCCACAGCAGCGTGCACAGGCGTCGGTAGTCGAAGGAGGCCCAGCTCCACGGCAGCCGGTACCGCACGCGGCCGTGGGGCGTCGAGAACGACATGTGCGGCAGCTCCTGGCAGATGGCGTCCTCGACGCCCAGGGCGCGCAGCCACGGCGCCGGCGCCGCGCAGGCCGACGTCGCGCGCTCGCCGATCTCGTAGCGGTCGAGCACCAGGACGTCGGGCGGCGCCACGCCGTCCCGGCGGGCGGCCAGCGCGAGCTCTCGCGCCACGGCGAGCCCGGCGAAGCTGGCGCCGCAGATCAGCACGTCGGCGCGCTCCCCGTCGAGGCTCGTGCGCTCGGCGCCGCGAGCGGTCGCGCGCACGGTCATGCGACGGCGGTCCGCTCGATCCGGCGCAGGGCGACGCCGTAGACGGCGCAGGCCAGCGCGATGCCCGGCCGCGCCCGCGGCGTGCAGGCGCGCAGGACCGCGCGGGCCGAGCCGAAGAGCTCGCGGGCGCGGCGCACCTCGTCCAGCGGGACCGGCGGGCGGCGCCCGGCCGCCAGCGCCTCCTCGTCGAGCCCCGGCAGGTAGACGCGGTCCATCGCGAAGTCCTCGTCGACGTCGCGCAGGAAGTTCGTCAGCTGGAACGCGCGCCCGAGCTGCGCCACGTGCTCGCGGCGCGCCGCGTCGACGCCCAGCAGCGGCGCCATCACGCGCCCGACGGCGGCGGCGCTGCCGTTCATGTACGCGTCGAGCTCCTCGCGCGTGCGCAGCCGCACGCGGGCCTGGGTGTCCACGCGCATCGAGGCCATGTAGACCGACAGCTCCTCCAGGGGCAGGTCGTGGCGCGCGCCGGCGTCGACGAGCGCCGCGATCACGGGGTGGTCCGAGCGGCCGCGCGCCAGCCCGTCGAGCAGCGCCGCGTGCCAGGCGTCGAGGGACGCGCGCCGGGCCTCAGGGGTCGGGGGCCGGTGCTCGCCGTCGACGATCTCGTCCGCGCCGCGCAGGAAGCCGTACAGGGCATAGACGGCCGGGCGCACGTCGCGTGGCAGCGCCCGCGTCGCGACGTGGAACGTCGGGTCGTGTCGGCGCTGGAGGTCCGCGCAGCGCGCGTAGGCATCTCGAAGCATCGTCGGTGGCATGTTCCCCGTCTGATCCGGCTACGTACACCTCCACGCAGCAGATGACCGACCAGCTTCCCTCCCAGCTCTCCGACGTGCTCGACGCCCGCCTGGTCGTCGTGACCGGCAAGGGCGGCACCGGCCGCACGACCGTGGCCGCCGCGCTCGGCCTGGCGGCCGCCGCCCGCGGGCGCCGCGCGATCGTCTGCGAGGTGGCCGGCCAGCAGCGCGTGCCCGCGCTGCTCGGGCAGCCCGGCGGCACCCCCGCCGCCGTCGAGCACCCCGTCGCCGACGGGCTGTGGGCCACGACGATCGATCCGAACGCCGCGCTGGTGGAGTGGCTGGGCGCCCAGGTGCCCCGCCGGCTCGCCGGGCTGCTGGCGCGCTCCGGCGCGTTCTCGGCCTTCGTCGGGGCCGCGCCGGGCGCCCGCGAGCTGGTGACGATCACCAAGGCCTGGGAGCTCGGCGAGCGGCGGCGCTGGAGCCCCGGAGCGGGCCCGTACGACACCGTCATCCTGGATGCTCCCGCGTCCGGGCACGGGCTGGGGCTGCTGCGCACGCCGCGGACCTTCGCCGACATCGCCCGCATCGGCCCGATCGCGACCCAGGCGCGCGCCGTCGACGAGGCCCTGACCGACCCGGCGCGCTCGGCGATCGTCGCGGTCACCCTGCCGGGCGAGCTGGCGGTCAGCGAGACGCTCGAGCTCGACGGCTGGCTGCGCGCGCGGCTGGGGCGCGGGCTCGACGCGATCGTCGCGAACGGGGTGTGGCCGCGCCGGCTCTCGCGGGCCGAGGCGGCCCGCGTCGCCGCGGCGACCGGCGTCGTCCTCCCAGAGGCCGCCGGCCGCGCGGCGGCCGCGGCGGCCGGGCGCGCCGGCGGCCAGCGACGGCAGCTCGAGCGGCTCCGCCGTGCGGCGTCCGCCCCCGTGCGGCAGCTGCCGTTCCTCTTCGCCCCGCGGCTGGGGGCGCCTGACGTGTCGGCGCTCGCCGAGCACCTCGCGCGCCCCTGAGCGCACCGGTCCTCGGACAGACGTCCGTTCCGGCAGGAATCAGGCTGAAGGCGGCGCGCACCCGGCCGACGAAGGGAGGGACAACAGGCGAACACGACCCACGGACGGGTCGGCCCTGGGACCGAGCGTCGCTTCTGGAGGGAGCGCGGCGCCGGACCGCATCGGGACCGCCAAGGATCGTTGAGTCGACCTTTCGCCACCTATACGCCTCCCACCGGAGGGGACATCCACGGTGCGGGCCCGGACGGCGACGGTCGTCCGGGCCCGTTCCCGTTCTGGGACGGGTCGGGCGGACGAACGTCACCCGCGCCCGACGCGTCGACGGCGCATCGCGCCGTCAACCCGTCGAGCGCCAGCGCGCAAGCGACCCGCCCGCGCGCCCGACGCGTTCACGGCGCATCGCGCCGTCGACGCGTCGAGCGCCCTGTCAGGTGGGTGGGCCGCTCGGCCGGGCCGCGCCCGGCGCGTCGCGCTCCTCGTTGCGCGGATGCGGCGTGATCTGGCTGCCGTGCCGGCTGTAGAGCCCGTACGCGGTGCCGATCAGCACCAGGACGACGACCAGCAGCACGATGAGGACCATGAATCCGGTGTTCCCAGCCCAGCGTCAGCCCACGCCGCCGGTGCGCGGGTCGACCGCGGCGCCGCGCAGGCGCAGCTCGAAGTGCAGGTGCGGGCCGGTCGCGCGGCCCGTGGCTCCGACCCGGCCGATGCGGTCCCCGGCCGTCAGGCAGCGCCCCGGTCGCACGGCGATCGACGACAGATGCGCGTACCACGAGGTCATGCCGAGCCGGTGCCGGACGACCACGAGGTTGCCGTAGCCGCCGGCCGACCAGCCGGCCGACGCGACGCACCCGCGCCCCGCAGCGCCGACCCGCGCCCCGGCGGCGGCCTCGAAGTCGATGCCGGTGTGGACCATGTCGCCGCGCGGGCCGAAGCCGTCGCCGACCGGCGCGCGCAGCGGCCACGCAAACCGCAGCGGCGAGCGCGGCGGCGCACGGCGCAGCGCGGCGATCGTCGCCGGTCCCGCGAGCCCGTCGGCCGTGAGGCCGGCCCAGGCCTGGAAGCGCCGCAGCGCCGCGTCGGCCCGGGGTCCCAGGATGCCGTCGACCGGGCCGGACGGGAAGCCCATCCGGCCGAGCAGGTACTGCAGCGCCGCCGCGTCCCAGCCGCGCTCAGGCGCGTGGAGGACGCGGTGCCCGAGCCACGGGCGCCCGCGCCGGCCGAGCGCGCGGCGCGTCATCGGGCCCGCGATGCCGTCGGCGACCAGCCCGGCCCGGCGCTGGAAGGCCACGACGGCAGCGCTCGTCCGCGGCCCCGGAACGCCGTCCACGGTGCCGGCGTAGAGGCCCCGAGCGCGCAGCGCGACCTGGAGCGCGGCCACGTCGGAGCTGCTCGCGGCCGCGGCAGGCACCGCGGCGAGCGCCAGCAGGAGGACGACGGCCATGGCCGTGGCGCGCCTCATGGTGTGGCGTTCGCAGCGGCGCGCCGTGTCCCTGCGCAGACCGGCCGCGGCACCGGCCTCAGGTCCGTGTACGGTCGAGACGTGCCCCCTGCTCCCCCGTCCGCCATCAGCCTCCGCGGGGTCGTCAAGCGCTACGGCGACGTGACCGCGGTCGCGGGGCTCGACCTCGAGGTCCCCGCCGGCACCTGCGTCGGGCTGCTCGGGCCCAACGGCGCCGGCAAGTCGACCACGATGCGGCTGCTCACCGCCCAGGCGCTTGCCGACGAGGGCACGATCGAGATCCTGGGGCACCGCCTGCCCGGCGACTCGAAGGCGGCGCGGGCGGAGATGGGCGTCGTGCCGCAGCTCGACAACCTCGACGTGACGCTCACCGTCGAGCAGAACCTGCTGGTCTTCACCCACCTCTACCGCGTCCCGCGGGCCGAGCGCCGCGCCGCGATCGACCGCGCGCTCGACATCGCCAACCTGCGCGACCGCCGGACCGCGCGCGTCGACGAGCTCTCCGGCGGCATGCGCCGCCGCCTGCTGATCGCCCGCGCGCTGGTCCACGAGCCGCGGCTGATCCTGCTCGACGAGCCGACGGTCGGCCTCGACCCGCAGGTCCGCCAGGAGCTCTGGGCGCTCATCGACCGCCTCCGCAGCGAGGGCGCCTCGATCCTCATGTCCACGCACTACATCGAGGAGGCCGAGCGCCTGGCCGACACGGTCGTGGTCATGGCCAAGGGCCGCGCCGTGGCCAAGGGCCGCCCGAGCGACCTCGTGGCCGAGCACGCCGGCTCCGAGGCGCTGGAGGTCTACGGGCCGCCGGCACGGCTGCGCGAGGTCGAGACCGCCGCCCACGCGGAGGGCTGGGCCACGCGGCGGACCGGGACCTCGGTGACGATCCTGCGGGCCGAGGTGCTCGACGGCGCGGCTCCGGTCGGCGAGCGGCGGGTCGCCAACCTCGAGGACGTGTTCGTGCTGCTGACCGGCGAGGAGGTCGTCTGATGGCCGTTGCCGAGCCGCGCCGCCCCCGGCGCCTGGACCGCCCGGCGCTGACCGGCGTGCTCGTGCGCGAGGTCGTGAACTTCGGGTCCTACTGGCGCTCGTCGACGTTCTCGTCCACGGTCGAGCCGACGATCTACCTGCTGGCCTTCGGCTTTGGCTTCGGCTCGCTGGTCTCCAAGGTCAACGGCCTCGACTACGTGCAGTTCGTGGGCACCGGCACGGTCGCGACCGCGGTGCTGTTCTCGTCCGTCTTCCCGGCGATGTTCGGGACGTTCGTCAAACGCGAGTTCCAGCGCACGTACGACGCGATCCTCGCCGCGCCGGTCGACACCGAGGAGCTGGTCACCGGCGAGGCGCTGTGGATCGCCGCCCGGGCCGGGACGTACGGCTGCGTGCCCATGCTCGTGGCGATGGTCTTCGGGCTCGACCCGGCGTGGGGCATGCTCGCCGTGCCGTTCGTGGCCTTCCTGGCCGGCTTCGGCTGGGCGTGCTTCGGCGTGCTCATCTCGGCGGTGATGAAGTCGATCGACAACTTCAGCTACGTCACGTCGACCGTCATCACGCCGCTGTTCCTCGTCGCCGGCACGTTCTTCCCGATCTCCAACCTGCCGGAGTGGGCGCAGGTGCTGGCCAACATCAACCCGCTGTACCACTGCGTGCAGCTCGTGCGCGACGCGGTGTTCGGCTTCGCCCTCGTCGACCTGTGGCACCTCGGCTTCCTGCTGGCCTTCGGCCTCGTCGCCTGGCGTGTGGCCATCGCTCGCATGGAGCGCCGGCTGATCGTCTGACGTCGCCGGCCGGTGCGCTTGCGCCAGCGGTCGCGGCGGTGGGAGCATCGGCAGCGGAGGCCCGACACCGGGCCGGGCCGCGATCCGAAGGGAGCCACGCGATGGCCGACAGGATCCTGTTGATCTCCTGGGGCCGGCCGATCACCGGCCGGGAGCAGCACGGGCTGGAGGTGTTCAACGACGCCGTCGCCTTCTACGGCGAGCTCCAGCAGGCGGGCCGCATCGAGGGCTTCGACGTCGCGATGCTCGACCCCAACGCCCAGCTCGACGGCTTCATGCTGCTCCACGGCAGCCGCGAGCAGCTCAACGCGCTCCGCGAGGACCTCCGCTTCCAGCGCCTCATGATCGACGCCGGCCTGATCGTCGACCACCTGACGGCGGTCGAGGGCGCGATCGGCGAGGGCGTGATGGCGCAGATGCCCATGTACGAGGAGGCCGTCGGCCGCGTGCCGCAGATGGCCTGAGGCCCGACCCGCCCGCGCACCCCTTGACGACGGCCGGTGCGCGGGCGGGCTGACCTCCTACCGTGCACGGCCATGGACGGCGCGGCGCAGCGGCTCTTCCGGGCCAGCGACCTCAAGCGCCAGCGCGGCTGGACGGACGGCCTCCTGGCGGCGCTGCTCGGCGCGCCCGACGCGCTCTCCCCCAACCCGCACGGCTACCGATCGCCGATGCGGTGGTACCGGGCCGACCGGGTGCTGGACGCCGAGCGGCTGCCGGCATTCGGCGCGCGGGCGCAGCGACTCGGCGCGCACGCCGCCTGGCGGCGCGAGCTGCCGACGCGGTCATGGTCGCCGGAGGAGGTCGACCAGCTGGAGTGGCTCGACCACCCCGCGCGCATCGCGCTGTTCCACGCGCCGCGCCGGCCGCGGCTGCGGCGCCGGCGCCCCGCTCCGGCGCCGCCCACCGGGGCGCGCGAGCCGGCCTACGCGCTGCCGCGGTTCGAGGTCCTCACGCTCTTCTGACCGTTGCAGCGATGAGTCGCGGGTGCGAGGGTCGTCCTAGGCGCGAACCCCATCTCTCAGGAGGCATCGCCATGCAGGGCCCCATCGTCCCGAACCTCTGGTTCGACACCGAGGCCGAAGCGGCCGCCGAGTTCTACACGTCGATCTTCCCGAGCTCGCGGATCGTCAGCGTCTCCCGCTACACCGAGGCGGGGCCGCGCGAGGCCGGCAGCGTGCTGACGGTCGAGTTCGAGCTCGGCGGCCAGCGCTTCATCGGCATCAACGGCGGCCCGCAGTTCCCGCACACCGAGGCCGTCTCGTTCCTCATCTCCTGCCAGGACCAGGAGGAGCTCGACCGCTACTGGGACGCGCTGCTGGACGGCGGCGGCCAGGAGGGCCAGTGCGGCTGGCTGAAGGACCGCTTCGGCGTGTCGTGGCAGGTCGTCCCGACCGGCATGGCCGAGCTCTTCTCCGACCCCGACCGGGAGCGCTCACGTCGCGCGATGGAGGCGATGCTGAGCATGAAGAAGCTCGACATCGAGGCGATGCGCCGGGCGGCGGAGGGCGTGCCGGCGGCCTGATCCGCCGCATCGACCAGGATCCGCCCATGGCCTACGACGAGGGCCGCCGAAGGCGTGCGCGCCAAGCGCCGGCTGGAGCCCGGGTGCGGCGCGGCGTCGGCTATGCGCGGTCGCTGCCGGCGAAGCGCTGAGCCGCGCGGCAGGCGCGGCTAGAGGTCGAACCCGAGGCGATCCAACAGCGCCTCGTCGCCGCGCCAGCCGCGGCGGACGCGCACGTTGAGGTCGAGGTGGACCTTGGTGCCCAGCTCACGCTCGAGCTCCTTGCGGGCGGCCGTGCCGATCGCGCGGATCATCTTGCCGCCGGAGCCGATGAGGATGCCCTTCTGCGACTCGGTCTCCACCCAGGCCCGGGCGTGCACGACCGACAGGTCGTCGCGATCGTGCTCGACCTCCTCGACGACCACCTCGACGGCGTGCGGCACCTCTTGGAAGGTCCGGCGCAGGATCTGCTCGCGGATGAGCTCGGCGAGGTGGACGTAGGGCGAGAGGTCGCTGTGCTCCTGCGGGTCGAACAGGAACGGCGACTCAGGCATGAGCCCGAAGAGGTGGTCGGCGAGCGGCTCGATGCCCGCGCCGGTGCGCGCCGACACCGGGAAGATGTCCTCGCCGACGCCGAGCTCGGCGGCGGCCTGCAGGGCGAGCACGGTCCGCGGCCGGTCGAGGCGGTCGACCTTGTTGACCGCGATCACCACCGGGCAGGAGGCGCGCTGCAGCGCACCCGCGATCCAGCGGTCGCCGGGCCCGACGCCCTGCTCGGCGTTGAGCACGAGCAGCGCGACGTCGGTCTCCTCGAGCTCGCGCTCGACGCGCCGCTGCATGCGGTCGGTCAGCGCGTCCAGCGGGCGCTGCACGCCGGGAAGGTCGGTGAGCACGAGCTGCGCGTCGTCGCGGGTGGCGACGCCGCGGATCGCCCGCCGTGTCGTCTGCGGCTTGTCGGAGACGATCGCCACCTTCGCGCCCACGATCCCGTTGACGAGCGTCGACTTGCCCACGTTGGGCCGCCCGGCGAGGGCGACGAATCCGGCACGGGTGGTCATCGGCCTACCAGCTCAGGATCTCGGCTTGGAGCGCCAGCATTTCACCATCGTCGGTCTCGTGGTCCATGCCGACCAGGTGCAGCGCGCCGTGGACGATCGCCTCGCGCAGGTCCTCGGTGTGCGGCGGGCAGATCACGATATCGCCCAGCTCCCGCATGCCCGCCGGCACGTCGGCGTCGGCCTCGTCGATCGGGAACGACAGCACGTCGGTCGGGCCCTCCTTGCCGCGGTGCTCGGCGTTGAGCTCGGCGATCGCCTCCGGGGTGACGAACGCCACCGCGACGTGGCCGTCGCGCACCCCGGCGCTGGCCACGGCCAGCGACACCAGCCGCTCGACCTCCGGCGCCTCGGGCGCGCCCGGCGCCAGCTCGAGCCCGAGGATCTCCACCTCGAGCGCCGCGATCTCGCCCATCAAGCGCGCTTGCGCTCGCCGTTCGCGCGGCGCAGGTCGGGCGCGGCGGCCTGCGCGTGCGTGTCGTAGGCCTCGACGATTCGCTGCACGAGGCGGTGCCGGACGACGTCGCCGCCGCCGAAGCGCACGAAGTCCACGCCCTCGACGTCCTGCAGGATGTCGCCGACGACGATCAGCCCCGACTGCTCGTTGCGCGGCAGGTCCACCTGCGTGATGTCGCCCGTGATGACCATCTTCGAGCCGAAGCCGAGCCGCGTCAGGAACATCTTCATCTGCTCCGGACTGGTGTTCTGCGCCTCGTCGAGGATGATGAACGAGTCGTTGAGCGTGTTGTGCGTGACGAGGAAGTCCTCGGTCACGTACAGGGAGTCCTGGGCGCCCACCGAGATGCAGACGCACTCGGCCTCGCCCGCCGGCTCGATGGCATGCACGAAGCGCATCGGGCGGCCGCCGCCCATCGCGTCGTAGAGCGACTGCTTGCGGTCGAGGCGGAACGGCGCGAGTCCCTCGGGCAGCCGGATCTCGAGCACGTGCGCGTCGGCGCGGTGATGGACGGGACGACCCTTGGCCAGGCCCGGAGCGCGGCCCTCGGCCGGCCGCGTGCGGGTGGAGGCGACTCCGCCCAGCGAGCGGACGAGGAAGACCGTGTCGTCGCGCAGCCGATCTGAGCACGTGGTGAACTGGATCCGGCAGGCGCGCCCGCGCTGGACCACCGGCCCGCCGTCGCTGTCCAGCAGCCCCTGCAGCAGCGCATGCCTGACCTCGACGCTGTTGAACCGGTAGAGCTCGGGGACGAACTTCGTCGTGGAACGCGTCCCGGCGAGCCCGAGGTCCCGCAGGACCTGCGTGACCGGGTTGGCCGTGATGACCCCCCCGCGGCCGCCGCCTCCCACGCGCCCGAGCGCGTAGTCGACGCGCTCCTTGCGCTGCAGCTCGACCTCCGGCAGCGCGCGCTGCATCGCCCGCGCCAGCTCCGGATCGGCGGTCGAGAACGTCGGGGTGGTCTTGGTCGTCAGGCAGCCGTCGCCGAGGAGCAGGCCGAGCGCGTAGGGGTCCATCGGCACGTCACGCGGCTCGAACTCGACCGGCGCGACGACCGGGAGCTCGTAGCGGTGCTGACGCGCCGTCATAAGGCTGCCCGCCATCTCCAGCGTCTGCAGGATCCGCGCGGGGCGACCGCGCCGCTTGTCGGACGGCGTGCGGACGGCCCAGAGGTGCTCGGCGCACGCGCGCGTCGACGCGCCGTCCTGGGTCCGGACCTCGAAGACCTCCTTGCGGCCCTGCGGGTGGACGCCGAGGACCGGCGTCGGACGCCCGTCGGACCCGATCACCAGATCGCCCACGCGCAGCGTGCCGATCTCCTGCCAGCCCGTGGGTGTCAGGACCGGCGTGTCGATCGGCTGCGCGCGTCCACGCATGAACGCCAGCGGCGCGACCTCGATGACGCCCTTCTCGAGGTAGCCCGCGACCTTCTCGGGGTCGAGCATGTCGTTCAGCGCGTCGAAGAGCGGCCGCAGGTACGGGTCGATCTTCGCCATCAGGTCGCCCGGCAGGAAGCCGAGGCGCTCGCCCGCCTCGACGGCGGGCCGGGTCAGGATGATGCGGTTGACCTCGCGGCGAGCGAGCGCCGCGGCGGCCATTGCCACGGCGAGGAAGGTCTTGCCCGTTCCGGCCGGCCCGATGCCGAACGTCACCGTGTTGCGGCGGATCGAGTCGACGTAGCGCTTCTGGTTGACCGACTTCGGCGCGACCTTCGCCGAGCGGTGGCGCCAGATGACGTCCTCGAGCACCTTGGCCGGCGACTCGTGCTGGTCCAGCGCGCTGGTCACCGCCTCGATCGTCCCAGGCGCGATCTCGTGGCCGCCCTCGATGAGATCGGCCAGCTCCTGGACGACGACGGCGGCGTTGGCGACCTCGTGGTCGTCGCCCTCGAGCGTCACCAGGTTGCCGCGGAGGAACAGCTCGCAGTCGACGTGGCTCTCGAGCTGGCGCAGGACCTGGTCGCGGCTGCCGCTCAGCGCCGCGGCGACCTCGTTGCTGACCTCGATCTGCCGGCGCATCAGCTCAGCGCCGCCCGCGCGGCGGCCGAGACGCGCTTGCCGTTCGCGCGTCCGCCGACCCGCTCCATGGCGAGCTTCATCACCCCGCCGAGGTCCTTCGGCGACGCAGCGCCCGTCTCGGTGATGGCCTGGGCCACGATCGCCTGCAGCTCCTCGTCGCCGAGCTCTGCGGGCAGGTAGGCCTCGATGACCGCGGCCTCGGACTCCTCCTGGTCGGCGAGCTCGTCGCGCCCGCCGTCGCGGAACGCGCGCGCGGACTCCAGGCGGCGCTTGCGCTCGCGGCGCAGCACGGCGACCTCGTCGTCGGACCCGTCCTTGGCCGCCTTCTGCAGCTCGCTGAGCACCAGGCGCAGCGCGCCCACGCGCGGCTTGTCCTGCGCCTTCATGGCAGCGGTGAGATCCTGCTTGACCTGGTCGGCGAGGCTCATGCTGCCCTCCATTCTAGGCCGCCGGCCGGCGTGCTCCCCAGGGTTCGCCGGGGGGCGCGGACGGCCTCGCTCAAGCCGCCGCAGCCGACCGCCGATGGCGATGACGATGCCCCGCCGACTGCTGATCTCGCTCGCGCTCGCGCTGGCGGTCCTGCCCGCCGGCACCGCCCACGCCGTCCTCGGGAGCTGGAACCTGCGCGAGCAGCACCGCGTCCGCGTGGCGGGGCTCATGCACTACCTGAGCGACAACCGGTTCCACGGCGAGCGCCCGCTGCGCGGGCGGCAGCTCCCGGCGGCGCTCAAGGGGCTCGCCGCGCGCCTCGCGCTGCCGGCCGTCGGGGCGCCGGCGCGGCCGGTGTCGGTGATCGGCTTCGACCGCCTGCTGGTCCGCCAGCTGGGCGCCGTGGACGTTGCCGCTGCCGTCCAGGCGCAGGCGCGCGACGCGGGACTGCGGCCGCCGGCGTACTTCGGCACCGAGGTCGTCGCCCGATTCCTCGGCCTGCGCGACAACCATGCCGACGAGCGGCTCGAGCTCTACCCGTGGCAGTCGATCACCCGCGCCGAGGCCGCCCACTCGTTCGCGGTGGCGCTGAAGCTCGGCGCGGGCGGGGCCGCGTGGGCGCGGGAGACGTTCGCCCGTTTCCTCCTGCCCCGCTACAGCGCCGCGCAGCGCCGGGTCCTGGCGCTGGCCGTCGCGAAGATCGGCATGCCCTACATCTGGGGCGGCGAGACCGACGGCACCTCGTCGTATTTCGGCGGGCAGGTCCACGGCGGCTACGACTGCTCCGGCTTCGCCTGGCGCGTCTTCAAGATCTCCGGCTTCTCGTGGGGCCGGCAGATCACCGGCCGCACCGCGGCCATGCAGGCGGGCGAGATCCCGCGGGGCGCGCGGATCCGCCTCGCCGACGTCCACCCCGCCGACCTCCTCTTCTTCGGCCCCGGCCGCTTCTGGCAGCGCGCCACCGAGCAGCGGATCGTCCACGAGGGCATCGCCCTGTCGCGTGACTGGATGATCCACGCCTCGGCGCAGGGCGTGTACGTCTCGCCGCTCTTCGACCCGTGGCGGGCACACGAGTTCAGCTGGGCTCGCCGCGTCCTCTGAGCGGCGTCAGGACAGGCGCCCGGTGACCCGCGTGTCCGCGTCGCCGTCGGCCTCCACCGCCGGCGTGCCGCCACCCGTCGGGTCGTGGCCGAGGCCGGGCGCCCGGCCGAGCCCGCCCAGCTCCGAGGCGTCGCGCCCGAACACGAGCTGCACGTTCCAGTCGACCAGCAGCCGCCACTTGCGCTTCGCGCCGGGCAGCATCGCCAGGTGGTAGCTGCGCGCCAGCCACCACGCCGGCGCGCCCCGCCACCGAATCCCGAGCGTCGTGGCGACGGCCTGCGACTGCCCCATGTCGACGAAGACGCCCTTCGTCTTGAAGCGGAACGGCCGGACCCGTCCGTTGCCCAGCGTCGCCGCGACGTTGCGCCCGACGCGCCTGCCCTGCCGGATCGCGTGCTGCGCCGTCGGCGGCGTGGAGGCCTGGCCCTTCTTGGCCGGGTCGGGCACGGCGGCGGCGTCGCCGATCGCCCACACGTTGTCGTGGCCGCGGACGCGCATCGTCGCGTCGACGGCGATCCGGCCGCCGTCGTCCAGCGGCAGGCCGAGCCGCGCGATCACCGGGTGCGGCTTGACGCCGGCGGTCCACACCAGGGTCTTGGTCGGCACGACCTCGCCGCCGGAGAGCGTCGCGGCGTCGCCGGTCACCGATTGCAGCGTCGTCCCCGTGCGGATCTCGATGCCGCGGCCGCGCAGCTCGCCCGTCGCGAAGTCGGCGAGGTCGGCGGGGATCTCCGGCATCACGCGGTCGCGCGCCTCGACGAGCATCCAGCGCATGCCCTGCATGCGGCAGCGCGGGTACAGGTCGATCACGTCGGCGGCGAAGTCCTGCAGCTCGGCGAGCCCCTCCAGGCCCGCATAGCCCGCTCCCACGAAGACGTAGGTCAGCCACTGCTCGCGCTCGGCGGGATCCTCCAGCGTCTCGGCCGTCTCCAGCGTGCGCAGCACGTGGTTGCGCAGCTCGATCGCCTCGGGCAGCGACTTGAAGCCGATCCCGTGCTCGGCCAGGCCCGGGATCGGCAGCATGCGCGACACCGAGCCCAGCGCGACGACGAGCTGGTCGTAGTGCAGGTCCTCGACGTCGCCCTTGAGCCCTCGCACCTGGATGGCGCCGCGCTCCGGCGTGGCGCCGATCACGGTCCCGAGCCGCAGGTCGGTGCGCCGCAGCTCCTCGCGCAGCGGCACGACGACGTGCCGCGGCTCCAGCGTGCCCGCTGCCGCCCCGGGCAGCAGCGGCGTGTAGAGCATGAAGTTGACGTCGTTGACGAGCGTGATCCGCGCCGCCTGCGCGGGCAGGGCGCGCTCGAGCGTGCGGGCGGCGTAGAAGCCGCCGAAGCCGCCTCCGGCGATGACGACGTGCCAGGCCATGTCCCCGAGGATGTGCCCCGCGAGCCCGCGGGTCAACCCCGGCGCAGCAGCAGCGCCGCCCACTCGCCGCCGTGGCGGCGGTCGGCCTCGCGCAGGCTGTGCCGGGCGAAGGCGGTCGCGACCTCGTCGGCCTCGTGCGCGAGCAGGCCGCTGGCGATCAGCGTCTCGGGCGGCGAGCCGTTGAACCCGGCGCGCGCCACGCAGAGCAGCAGCGGCCGCAGCAGGTTGGCCAGCACGACCGGCGCGGTGGGCGCCGGGCCGCCCCGCACCAGGTCGAAGCGGCGGGCGTCGACCTCGACGCCGTTGACCGCCGCGTTCTCGCGGGTCGCGCGCACCGACTCCAGCTCGTGGTCGACGCCGGCCACCGGCCCCCATCCGAGCTTGGCCGCGGCGATCGCCAGGACGCCCGAGCCGCAGCCGAGGTCCATTACCGGGGTGGGCGGGACAACATCCTGCTCGACCAGCAGCTCCAGGCACAGCCGCGTCGTGTGGTGGGCGCCGGTGCCGAAGGCCTGCCCGGGGTCGATGACCAGGTCGAGCAGCCCCTCGCGCGGCGGCTCCCACGGCGGTCGCACGTAGAGGCGACCGGCGACCTCGATCGGGCGGTGGAACGCGCGCCAGCGATCGGCCCAGTCGTCGGCAACCTCGGTCGTCACGACCTCGACGAGCGCGCCGCCGGCCGCCGCGCGCAGGTCCGGCAGCTCCGGCACCTCGCCAGGTGCGCCATAGACGGCGTACTCGACGACGTCGCCGCCGACGTCGGCCTCCTCCACCCCGCTCGGCGCCAGCTCGAGCAGCTCGGCGAGCACCAGGTCGGCGTCCTCGCGCCGGACGCGCACAGCCAGTCGAATCACGGGCGTCAGCGGTGGAACAGCCGCTTGATCTTGCCGACGACCGACTCGTCGGAGGTCAGCTGCTCGGCGGTGACCGACTCGGCCAGGCGCTCCAGCAGCTCGCGCTGCTCGCCGGTCAGCCGTCGCGGGATCACGACGTTGGCCACCACGCGCAGATCGCCGAAGCGGCCTTGACGGCGCAGGACGGGCATGCCCTTCCCGCGCACGGTGAGCACCTCGCCGGGCTGCGTGCCGGCCGGCACCTCGACCTCGACCGGGCCGTCGGGATGCTCGACCTCCACGGTCGTGCCGAGCGCCGCGCGCGGCGCCGGCAGGTCCACGACGGTGACGAGGTCGTCGCCCTCGCGCAGCCAGCCATCGGCGCGCACCTGCACGACGACGTAGAGGTCGCCGGGCGGCCCGCCCTGCTCGCCGGCGTGGCCGCGCCCGGAGAGGCGGATGCGCTGCCCGTCGGCGATCCCGGCGGGCACGTCGACCTTCAAGGTGCGATGCCCGACGACCAGGCCGCGCCCGTCGCAGACCTCGCACGGCTCCTTGGGCACGCGCCCGTCGCCGCCGCAGACGTCGCAGGCGACCTGCCGGACGACCTGGCCGAACGGCGTGCGCGAGACGGCCTGCAGGATCCCCTGCCCGCCGCAGCGCTCGCACGTCTCGATCGGCGTGCCCGGCTCGGCGCCGTTGCCGCGGCAGTGCTCGCAGCGGTCGACCGCCTCGTAGCCGACCTCGACCTGCTCGCCGCGGTAGGCCTGCTCGAGCGTGATCTCGGCCGCGATGGCGATGTCCTCGCCCTGGCGCGGCCCGGTGCGTGCGCCGCCGCCGCCGAACGCCGACCCGAACGCCCCGCCGAAGAACGCGTCGAAGATGTCGGCGACCGAGCCGAACCCGTCGAAGTTCGGTGCCTGCCCGCCGGAGCGCAGGCCGTCGTGGCCGTAGCGGTCGTAGGTCGCGCGGCGGTCGGCGTCGCTGAGGATCTCGTAGGCCTCGGCGGCCTCCTTGAACTTCTCCTCGGCGTCGGGGTCGTGCTTGTTGACGTCGGGGTGCAGCTCGCGCGCGAGGCGCCGGAACGCCTTCTTGATCGTCGTGTCGTCGGCGTCGCGGGCGACGCCGAGCACCTCGTAGGGGTCGCGGGGAACGGTGGAGCTCATGATCCGTAGACGTCCTCGATGAAGCGGGAAAGCTCGAACGCGGCCTCGCGCACGGAGCGGATGGCGCGGCTGTAGTCCATGCGCACGGGCCCGATGACCGACACGGTGCCCAGCTTGCGCGCCGGCAATCCGTATCCGGCGCCGACGACCGCCAGCGTCTGAAGCGCCGGCGCGTCGTTCTCGGCGCCGATCCGCACGAGCACGTCCGGCTCCCGGAGCGCGGAGCGCAGGAGCCCGAGGAGGCTCGCGCGGCGCTCGAGCATCTGCATCAGCTCGTTGATCTGCGCCAGGTCCTGCACGCGCTGCTCGCCGATCAGCCGCGCCGCGCCGTCGACGTAGAGCGTGTCCTCCGCCGTGTCGGCGAGGTCGGTGAACACCGGCGCCAGCTGCTCCAGGAAGCGGCGCTCGGTGGCCGAGAGGCTGGGGTCGAGCAGCCGCGTGTGCAGCATCCGGGCACCGAGGCCGACGCCGGCCAGCCGCTCGTCGAGGTACTCGCCGGCCCATTGCGCCAGGCCGGGGTCGACCGGCCCGTCGAAGGTGAACACGCGCTTGGTCACGCCGCCGGTGGAGGTGATCACGACCACCATCAGGACCTGCGGCTGGAGCAGCAGCACCTCGACGTGGCGGATCGTCGCCGTGTCGATCGGCGGGGCGGAGACGATCGCCAGCAGGTTGGTCACCTGCGACAGCGTCTCGCTCGTGACGCGCATCGCCTCGTCGACCTCCCGGCGCATGAGCTGCAGCCCGAGCGGGCGCTCGCTGCTGCGCACGAGGCCGTGCGCGCGCAGGTGGTCGACGTACCAGCGGTGGCCGGCGTCCGTCGGCACGCGGCCGGCCGACGTGTGCGGGTGCGCAAGCAGCCCCTGCTCCTCGAGCATGGCCAGCTCGTTGCGGATCGTCGAGGGCCCGCACTCCAGCTCGGGGTCGGCCGCCAGCGTCTTGGAGCCCACGGGCAGGCCGGTGGCGGCGTAGGCCTCCACCACCTTGCGCAGGATCAGCTCCTGTCGGGGCGACAGCACGTCTCGGAGTCTAGTTTCCGCCCGAGCGGACCCTTCGAGCGCGTCGAGGGACGAATCATCCACCGTGGC
>DASTWY010000074.1:0-30397 GCA_035765735.1 Baekduia sp.
GGCCGACCGCTACGCCGGCGCGTTTGACGACGGCTGGGACGCCTACCGCGAGACGGTCTTCGCGCGCCAGAAGCAGCTGGGGATCATGCCCGCGCACGCCGAGCTGTCGCGCCACGACCCCGACGTGCCCGACTGGGAGTCGCTGAGCGACGGCCAGCGGCGGCTGTATGCGCGCATGATGGAGGTCTTCGCCGGCTTTTTGACCCACACCGACCACCACATCGGGCGGCTGCTGGACTTCCTGGAAGGCCTCGGCGAGCTCGACAACACGCTGGTCATGGTGATCTCCGACAACGGCGCCAGCGCCGAGGGCGGGCCGACCGGGACGACCAACGAGGCGCAGTTCTTCAACAACGCCCCGGAGCCGTTCGAGGACAGCCTCGCGGCGATCGACGAGATCGGCGGCCCCAAGTACTTCAACCACTACCCGTGGGGCTGGACGTTTGCCGGCAACACGCCGTTTCGGAGCTGGAAGCTCGAGACCTACCGCGGCGGCTCGTCGGATCCGTTCATCGTGTGCTGGGCGAAGCGGATCGCGGCCACGGGCGAGGTGCGCACGCAGTACGCCCACATCATCGACATGGTCCCCACGGTGCTCGACGTGCTGGGCATCAAGCCGCCGGCGACGATCCGCGGCGTGACGCAGTCGCCGCTGCACGGAGTGAGCTTCGCGCACACGTTCGACGACGCGTCGGCCGCCAGTCGCCGCACGACGCAGTACTTCGAGATGATGGGCCACCGGTCGATCTACCACGACGGCTGGCGGGCGGTGTGCCCGTGGCCGGGGCCGTCGTTCGCCGAGGCGGGCATGGGCTTTGGCGAGCCGATCTCCGCCGCCAAGCTCGCCGAGCTCGACGCCACCGGCTGGGAGCTCTATCACGTGGCCGAGGACCCGGCCGAGTGCCACGACCTGGCCGCCGAGCACCGCGACCGCCTGATCGCCATGATCGCCACCTGGTACGTCGAGGCGGGCAAGTACGACGTGCTGCCGGTCGACGGCAGCGGCATCGCGCGCATGGCGACCGACAAGCCGTTGATCGCGGCGCCGCGTGATCGGTTCGTCTACTACCCCGGCACGCAGTCGGTGCCGTTCTTCGCCGGGCCGCGCGTGCTGAATCGCCCGCACAGCATCACGGCCGACGTCGAGATCCCACAGGGAGGGGCCGAGGGCGTGCTGCTGGCGCAGGGAACGGCGGCGGGCGGCTTCACGTTCTACGTCCAGGACGGCCGGCTGCACTACACGCACAACTGGGTCGCGCGCGAGCTGCTGCACCTCGCCTCGGACGCGGAGGTGACCGCGGGCAGGCACGTGCTGCGCTTCGAGTTCGAGCCGACGGGGATGCCTGACCCCGCCAAGGGCCACGGCAGCCCCGGCCGCCTGCAGCTCTACATCGACGGCGAGCTCGCCGGTGACCGGGAGGTCCCGTACACCACGCCGTTCTTGTTCAACCCGGGCGCGCTGACGTGTGGCGCCGACCCCGGCTCACCGGTGACCACGGCGTACGAGGGACCGTTCCGGTTCACCGGGACCATCCACACCGTGACCGTCGACCTCAGCGGCGAGCTGATCAGCGACCCCGAGGCCGAGCTGAAGATGCACATGGCTCGTCAGTAGGCGTGAGCGATGAGCGACCTGGAGGCCCCGACCCGTGGTGAGGAGGGGCCTCCGTCGGTCGGCTACCGCCCCGACCGCTCGCCGTTCCGGCGACGCCCGCAGGAGCCGCTGCTGCAGCGAGCGGTCCCCGTCAGCGCGCGGCTGCCGGGCTACCGCCCGCACACCGCGCGGCGCGACCTGCTCGCCGGGCTGACGGTCGCCGCGCTGGCGCTGCCCTCGGGCATGGCCTACGCCGAGGTCGCAGGACTGCCGCCGGTCAACGGCCTGTACGCGCTGCTGCTGCCGACCGTGCTGTACACGTTCCTGGGCTCCTCCCGGCAGATCATCGTCGGGCCCGAGGGCTCGATCGCGACGCTCGTCGCCGCGGCGGTCCTTCCCCTGGCGGCGGCGGGAAGCGGCAAGGCTTCCGAGCTCGGCGCGATGCTGGCGCTGCTCGTCGCCGCCTGCTTCCTGCTCGCCCGGCTGGTCCGGCTGGGATGGCTGGCGGACTACTTCTCCAGACCCGTGCTCGTGGGCTACATCCACGGCGTGGCGGTCGTGCTCGTCTGCGGCCAGCTCGGCAAGCTCCTCGGGCTGGACATCGAGGCGCGCGAGCCGATCGGGCAGCTCGTCGAGGTCGTCCGCGAGCTCGGCGACACCAGCACTACGACGCTGCTCGTCAGCGCGGTCGCGCTGGCGGCGCTGCTGGTCGCGCGCTTCGTCCTACCGGCGCTGCCCGCCGCGCTGATCGTCGTCGCCGCGTCCATCGTCGTCTCGTGGGCCGTCGACCTGCAGGGCGACGGGGTGGCCGTCGTCGGCGCCATCCCGGCCGGGCTGCCGCCCGTGTCGATCCCCACGCCACCGCTCGAGGACACGCTGAAGCTCGTCCCGGCCGCGATCGGGATCTTCCTCGTCGGCTTCGCCGACGGCATCCTCACGGCCCGCTCGTTCGCCGGCAAGCACGGCCAGCACGTGCGCGCCAACCAGGAGCTGCTGGCGTTCTCCGGCCTCAGCGCCGCCGCAGGCGTCACACAGGGCTTCCCGCTCGGCGCGAGCGGATCGCGGACGGCGGTCAACGACCAGATGGGCGCGCGGACGCAGATCGCCGGCCTCGTCGCCGCCGCGACGATCGCGCTCGTGCTGCTGTTCTTCACCGAGCCGATGCAGTGCCTGCCCAAGGCGGTGCTTGGCGCCGTCATCGTCTCGGCGGCGGTCGGGCTCGTCGAGCCGGCGGCATGGCGGGCACTGCGGCGCGTGAGCCGCTTCGAGCTCGGGATCGCGGCCGCCACGACGGTCGGGGTCATCGCCCTGGGCGTGCTCGAGGCGCTGGCGATCGCCGTCGCGCTGTCGATCGTCGACGTCGTCCGGCGCAGCGCGCAGCCGCACGACGCGGTCCTCGGTTGGGTCGACCGGCTCGGCCGCTACGCGGACGTGGACCTGCACCCGTCCGCGCGCATCGCGCCCGGGGTCGTGGTCTACCGGCTCGACGACCGCTTGTTCTTCGCCAACGCGCGCTACGTCCAGGGCCGGGTGCTCGAGGCGGTTCGGGGCGTCCCCGTGCCTGCGCGCTGGATCATCTTCGACGCCGAGGGCGTGACCGACATCGACGCGACCGGACTCGGCGCGCTCGCGGAGCTCAAGGCCGCGCTCGCACGCGACGGCATCACGATGGTCGTCGCCCGGATGAAGCCGCACATCCACGCGCAGCTGGCCGCAGAAGGACTCGCCGAGAGCATCGGCGAGGACCGCTTCTTCCCGACGGTACGGGCGGCCGTCGCGTCGTGTGTGACGCCTGACCATCCACCACAAACGAGGAGCCAACCATGACCGCACACGGGCGTGTCAGCACCGACGAGGCGGCGAGGATCGGGGAGCTGCTTGGCATCGACTGGGCCTCGGCGAGCTTCGACGTCGAGGAGTTCCGCGCCGGGATGGAGGTCGAGTTCGAGCACGGCGCGCGCGATCCGGCGACCGACGTGACGGGTGACGCCCCGATCGTCACGGGCAAGATCGCGCTCGCGCACCTCAACGAGTTCCCCGACTACTACACGCGCCTGAAGCAGATGGAGGAGGAAGCCGACCGCGACTGGCAGCAGCGCCACCGCGACGAGGCGGGCGAATGAACGAGCTCGCCCAGTTGCGCGTCTATCGCTTCGATCCCGGCGCTGCGTTCGAGGGCGGTCTGCTCGGCGCGATGGAGCGGATGCAGCTCGGCGGTGACGCGAAGCTGCTCGACGCCCTGTTCGTGAGACGCGACACGACGACCGGCGCGCTGGATGCCGTTGATCTGACCACCGGAGGCGGCGACGCCACGTTCGCATCGCTGCTCGACTTCCGCCTGGAGCCGCGCAGGCGCCGATCGATCACGCACGCCACGCTCACAGAGCACCCGGGTGGTGTCCCGCGGGCCGAGATCGAAGCGATCGGCGCTTGCCTGGAGGCCGGCGCCGCGATCTTGGCGGTCCTCTCCACGGGCGCGACCGCGACGGTCCTTGCGGACGCGGTGGCGCGCTGTGGCGGACGCCTGATCGCCGACGAGCCGGTCGAGGCCCAAGCCCTCGCTCAGGTCGGCTCGCGGCTCCGCGCGGTTGTCGACTCGGTGTCGTAACGCCGTACGATCTCGGAGGGCGCGCGCCCGCGTGCGAGCAGCCGTGCCATCTCGTCCATCGGCTCGGCGACGTGGGCGAAGAAGCGCTTGAAGCTCGGGCACAGGTAGTTGAGCCCTGGCTCGCCGTCCGGGGTGGTGGTGAAGCGGTCCTTCGGGCAGCCGCCGTGGCAGGCGAAGCGCACGTCGCAGTTGCGGCAGTAGGCGGGCAGGGTGTCGGCCTTCGCCTGCCCGAAGGCGCGCTGCTGCTCGGAGGCGACGAGCTCGAGCAGGTGCCGCTCGCCGAGGTTGCCCAGCCGGTGGCGGGGTTCGACGAAGTGGTCGCACGAGAAGACGTCGCCGGTGTGCTCGAGCGCGAGCGCAAGGCCGCACGTCTCGCAGTGCACGCACATGCCCGGCATCTCGCCGACCCAGTTGGCCAGCGTCGTGTCGAACATCTGGACGTAGACCTCGCCGACGTCCCGGCGCACCCACTCCTCGAAGACGTCGATCAGGAAGCGCCCGTACCCCTCGGCGGTCACCGACCGCGCGGTGACGCCGTCGCCCTCCTGCACGTATAGGGGACGGTCGCGCCAGGACGACCGCGGCGCCTCCGGATCGGCGGTGGCGCTGACGCGCTCGATGATCGGGATGAACTGCATGAACCGCGCGCCGCACTCGTCGCGCAGGAAGCGATAGACCTCGCGGCCGCGCTGCTCGTTGGCGGCATGGACGGTGGTCAGGGCGTTGAACTCGACGCCGCCGTCGCGCAGGTGCCCGAGCCCGCGCATGACCTGATCGAAGCTGCCTCGGCCGCCCTTGGTGACGCGGAACGTGTCGTGGATCTCGCGTGGGCCATCAATCGAGATCCCGACCAGGACCTCGTGCTGGCGGAAGAACGCCGCCCATTCGGCGTCGAGCCGGGTGCCGTTGGTCTGCATCGTGTAGACGGCGGACTGGCCCGGATGCAGGTAGCGGTCGACGAGCTCGACCGCGCGGCGGAAGAAGGGCAGGCCCATCAGGGTGGGCTCGCCGCCCTGCCAGGCGACCTCGACGACCGGCGCGCCGGCGTGGGCCTCGACGAGCTGGCGCACGTAGGTCTCCAGCATCTCGTCGGCCATCCGAAACCGGCTGCCCGGATACAGCATCTCCTTCGACAGGAAGAAGCAGTAGGCGCAGTCCAGGTTGCACACCGCGCCGGTCGGCTTGGCCAGCAGGTGAAAGGCGGCCGGCGCCCCCGGGATGCTTGGCACGCCGAGTGGCGAAGGGGCGGTCATCGCTTCGCACGCTAGATCCGAGACGGCTGTGCGGCATCACCCGATGCGGACGACGACCGGCCGGCGGCACCTCGAACGCCTTCCCGCCGGTGGCCACGTGCAGGACGGCTGCGATCACCACGACGATCGCGACACCGAGCACGGCGCGCACGAGGCTCCGCGACGGATGCCGCAGCGGGCCTCCGGTTCGCTTGCCGGTCACGACGGACTCCGACTCCGCGGGCGTGCCCATCGTGGCGGCACGTGAGACCCGAGACGGCCGCGCGCCATCACCCGATCGAGACGACGACACGTGTGCGTCCGCGGTCGAGACTGGGGCTCCAGGTCGGCCGAATGCCACACACGAGAAGGGATTCCGTCATGGCCAGCAACCGAGCAACCACGCTGCGCACGGCCGTGCCGACGACGATCGCCGGCGTCGCGGCCGCCGGTGCGCTTGCGCTCGCAGGTTGCGGCAGCGGCGACTCGACGAGCACCACGACGAGCCCGTCGCGCACGGTCGATGCCGCTCAGATCGAGAGCGGGATCGACAAGCAGCTCTCCACGCCGGGCGCCGAGGTGTCCAACGTCAAGTGTCCCGATGATGTGAAGGCCGAGGTGGGTGCGACGTTCAAGTGCTCGGTGAGCTGGAGCAATGGCGCGACCGGCGAGGTGAACGTGACGCAGGAGTCCCTCAACCAGTTCACCTACGAGCCGGTCTCCGGCTCGGTGCAGGTGCCCGCAGCGCCCGTCGAGAAGTCGATCGAGCAGGAGCTCGAGAAGCAGGGGGCGCCCAACGCGCAGGCCAACTGCCCCGACAACATCATCGTGAAGGTCGGCACCACCGTCACCTGCGATCTCAGCGGCGCGGGTGGCCAGGCGGCGGGCAGCGTGACCTTCACGTTCAGCGACGCGTCGGGCACCGTCGACCCGTCGTCGGTGGAGACCGGGTGACGGCCGGCCTGGACGCGAACTGCCATGACGATGAGAAAGGAATGAACGATGGAAGTCAGCGAGCGGGACGTTCTTGGCCCGGTCGACTATCTCGTGGTCGAGTTCCCAGCCGACTGGCGACAGGACGGATGGGTAGACGGGGCCTGATCGGTGGGCCCGTCGCGCGAACGACGGCCGTCGTGGGAACGGCCGCCGTGGTCAGCCACGGGCGCGACCGGCGCGAGGATCGCCGCGACGACCGCCGGGATCGGCGCGAGGATCGCCGAGACGATCGCGGCCCCGGATTCTTCCGGTAGACGCCCTTGGGGCGCGTCGGGACGCACCGTGTCACCGCCGGCCGGCATGAGGCGCTGAGATGGAATGGGCGCTCGCCCTGGTGGCACTCGCGCTGGTCGGCGTCGCGGCGGTCTCGAGGCGGCTGTCGGGGACACCCATCACGCCGGCGATCCTGTTCGTCGCCTTCGGGCTGCTGGTCGGGCCGAAGGCGGTCGGTGGGATCGACCTGTCGAGTTCAAGCGCGACCGTGCGGGCGCTGGCCGAGACCACGCTCGCGCTGGTGCTGTTCTCCGACGCGTCGCGCATCGACCTCCGCGCCCTTCGCCGCACGGTCGACGTGCCGGTGCGGCTGCTCGGGATCGGCCTGCCCTTGACCATCGCGCTGGGCGCGGTGGCCGCTGCCGCGGTGTTCGGCGAGCTGAGCGTCGAGGAAGCCGTGATCCTCGCGGTCGTGCTGGCGCCGACCGACGCGGCGCTCGGGCAGGCGGTCGTGACCGAGCCGCGCGTGCCGCAGCGCATCCGCCAAGGACTCAACGTCGAGAGCGGCCTCAACGACGGCATCTGCGTGCCGCTGCTGTTCGCGGCCGTCGCGATCGCCGACGTCGAGTCGGGGATCTCCGGCGGCCGCAGCCCCGGCGCGCTGCTGCTCGAGGAGATCGGTTACGGCGTCCTGGGTGGCGTGGCCGCCGGCCTCCTGATCGCCGCGGTCCTCACCCAGGCCGGCCGGCGGAACCTGATCGCCCCGGCGTGGCGGCAGGTGATCCCCGCCGCCGGCGCCGCGCTCGCCTACGGGATCGCCAGTGCGCTCGACGGCTCGGGCTTCATCGCGGCGTTCGTCGCGGGCATGGTGTTCCGCCTCGCGCTCGGTCGCGATCCCGAGGAGCTCAACGAACTCACCGAGGAGGTCGGCTCGGTGCTCAACGGCGTCACGTTCGTGCTCTTCGGCGCCATCCTGCTCGGCCCCGCGCTCGCCGAGCTGAGCTGGCACCTGGTCCTGTACGCGGTGCTGAGCCTGACGGTCGTGCGGATGCTGCCGGTCGCGATCGCGATGTGGGGCTCGCGCGCCCGCCGGCCGACGCTCGGCTTCCTCGGCTGGTTCGGTCCACGCGGCCTGGCGTCGATCGTCTTCGCGGTGATCGTCGTCGAGGAGTCCCAGCTCCCGCACGAGCACCTGATCGTGCTCGCGATCTACGTCACCGTCGGCCTCTCGGTCCTGGCCCACGGGCTGACCGCCGCGCCGCTCGCCGGCCGCTACGCCCGCTGGTACGAGCAGCATCCGCGCGGGCAGGCGCCACCGATGGAAAGCACCCCGGCGGAGGTCACGCGACCGCGCGGACCCGCCGGCCATCGCACGTCGGGGAGCACCGACACCGGCCGAACGTCTCGGTCCGAGGCCCCGATGACGGCCCAGGCCGCATCGTCACCTGGTCCGATCGAGGAACCCCTGCCGCCCGCGGCAGAGAAGGGGAGCTGAGACAAATGAGGCAGGGAATCAGCGAGATCCTGATGTTCGCCGTCGGCGTGGCGATCCGGATCATCGCCGTCACCTGATGCTGTTCTCGCAGCGCGTACGCGTGAACGGACCGGCCTTCCTGGTGGGCTGGGTTGCCGCGCTCGCCGTTGTCAGCGGCGTCGTCTACGTCCTCGCCGACCAGGCCGACGCCGGCACCGACAGCACCACCGTCGACACGATCGCCTGGGGCAAGATCGTCTTCGGCGCCTTGTTCCTGCTGCTCGCCGTCCGCACCTGGCGACACCGCCCGGCGCCCGGCGCGCGGCCCGACATGCCGACGTGGATGGCCGACATCGACGCCCTCAAGCCCGGCAAGGCGCTCGGCCTCGGCGTGCTGCTGGCCGGCGTGTGGGTTATTACGCTAGACCGGCCGCAGCAAGCGCCTTCATCGCGACGGTGGCGCCGTCATCGACGGCGTCCCACACGCCGGTCCATGCATCTGCGCCGTTGCCGCTCCGCGAGGGCATCCTGTCGGCCGAGTCCATCAACAAGACAAGCCGACCGATGCACCCGAATCGCCCTTCAACGACGAAAGGCCCGCTCGTGCGGGCCTTCCGGAGGATGGGCGCGGCTGGTTTCGAACCAGCGACCTCTCGCGTGTGAAGCGAGCGCTCTCCCACTGAGCTACGCGCCCGAGGCGAGGGCGGAGGATATCGCGAACGTCGCGGTCGGCTCGCCCTCCCTGCGACCCGCGGGGAACTACCAGCGCGCCGCCGGATCCGCCACGGATGGCGCCGCGCCGCCGCGCCCGTACGGTCCGGCGCGTGCTCGCTCCCGTCCGCGCCGTCGCGCGCCTCGTCCGCCGCGCTGCGCCCGTGGCGGCGGTCGCGGCTGGGGCCTGCTCACCGCCACCACCGCCCACGCCGCCGGCGTCGCCACGTGGCGCACCTACACCGTCGAGAGCCACGCGCCGGTGGCCGGGCTGCCCGGCAGCACGACCTTCGCGCGCGCGTCGTTCCTCATCAAGGGCACGTGGAAGCCCAAGCGCATCCGCCGCACGTCGCTGCGCTTCCGCGCCGGCGACCCCTCGTGCCACTACGCCGTCACCTTCCGGATGCGCACCGTCCTGGGACCGGCGGTGACGCCCGCCGACCGCGTGCTCGCCGACCTCCCGGTCAAGGCGCCCGCCTATCTGCTCGACAGCGGCACGCGCCCGCCCGGCGCCTGGCGCGTCACGCGCGCCCCGGGGACCAACCCCGTCCGCATCCGCGGCGAGCACGCGCGGATCGCCCATGCCGATGTCGGCCTGGTGCCCGCCGGGCAGGCCGCGTGGACGACGATCGTCGCCCGGGCGCACACGCTCCCGCACGGCGAGTGCCACGCCGGCACGTGGCGTGCGTCGGTCGGCCCCGGCATCGGGGACGCCTTCGCGACCGCGCGCGTCTCCGGCTACGCGCGGCGCGCCGCCTGAGCCCTACAGCGGCGGCGGCGAGTCGACGCAGATGAGCCGCAACGGCGCGTCGGCGCTCGCGTTGCGGAACAGGTGCGGGCGGTCGCTGCGGTAGTAGGCGCTGTCGCCGGCGCGCAGCTCCTGCGGCTCGGCGGTGTCGACCTCGAGGATCAGCGTCCCCTCGAGGACGTGCACGAACT
This sequence comes from Baekduia sp., assembly GCA_035765735.1. Taxonomy (GTDB): domain Bacteria; phylum Actinomycetota; class Thermoleophilia; order Solirubrobacterales; family Solirubrobacteraceae; genus Baekduia. The sequence goes on from DASTWY010000074.1 coordinate 9,768, forward strand.
CCTCGCCGGCGTGATGGCCGCGCTCGGCCAGGCTCGAGCCCGGCTCGAGCTCGAGCAGCATCGGCAACATGGTGCGGTTGGTCCCGGAGGCCAGGAGGAACATCGTCGTGCCCTCCTCGGGCGAGCGCAGCTGGCGCGTCGCGCCGGCGCGCACGACGTCGGGATCGCCGTCGCCGGTCGACGGCAGCAGGTCGGTGATCGAGATCCCGTAGTAGTCGACCAGCCGCGTCAGCCGGCCGATCGTGATGTCGCTGCGGCCGTTCTCGACCAGCGACAGGAACGACGCCGAGATGCCGGTCTCCCGCGCCACGTCGCCGAGCGAGAGGCGCCGCGCCGTGCGCAGCGACCGCAGCTGCGCGCCCAGGAACTCCTGGTGGCTCGGAGGCTCAGCCGGCGTCGACGACATGGTGCGAGCACCATATCCACGAGGACCTTGGCGCATGCGCGCTCAGACGACCTGGAGCTCCGGCGTCAGCGTGCCGTCGGCGAACCGGGACGGCGAGAGCGCCTGCATGTCATCTTCGATCGCGCCGTTGACCACGCCGTCGGCCATCACGCGGCCGATCGCCGGCGCCATCATCAGGCCGCGGCCGTTGAGGCCAGCGGCGATCAGCAGCCCGTCGTGGCCGTCGATCGGGCCCAGGATCGGCTGGCGGTCCGGCGTGACGTCGTAGAAGCCCTCGACCATCACCGGGAACGAGACGTACTCGAGGATCGGCAGGTTCTCGGTGATCGCGCGGCGGACGTTGCTGTGCCAGGTCTCGCGGTCCTCGCCGGGCCGGCTGCCCGCCCCGAGGTCGCTGGCCAGCACCGAGCCGTCGGCCAGCTGCTTGGCGGCGAAGTGGCGCTCGGGCACGACGACCAGCGGCTCGATCAGCCGCTCGCGGATCGGGTCGCTGTAGAAGAGGTAGCGCGGCTCGCGCTCGATCGGCAGGTCGATGCCCAGCGGCAGCAGCAGATCCGGCGTGTCCCACGCGGCGGCCACGACGACCGCGCCGGCGCGGGCGCTCTCGCCGCCGCGCAGCTCCAGCCGCCAGCCGTCGCCGTCGCGCGCCAGCCGCTCGACGCGCCGGTCGACGAACTGCGCCCCGCCGCGCTTGGCGGCGTCGGCGAACGCGCCGACCACGGCCAGCGGGCGGTCGAAGTAGCCGTCCTGGTCGCACCAGACGCCGCCGACCATGCCGCTGGTGTCCAGGCCCTCGACCAGCTCGCCCGCCTCGGCCGGCGTGACCTCGCGCGACGGCACGCCGAGCCGGTGCTGGAGCTCGAGCCGCGCGCGCTGGGCGGCGAGCTCCTCGTCGCTGCGGGCGACGAACAGGTAGCCGCAGGGCGTCAGGTGCGGGTCGACCGCCGGCTCCAGCCGCTCGCCGATCTCCGTGTAGAAGCCGAACGCCTCGCGCGCCATCCGGCAGGCGACCTCGGTGCCCCACTGCTGGCGGACGCCGCCGGGCTGAACTGCCGTCGCTCCGGACCCGATGCCGGTACCGTCGAAGACCGTCACGGAGAGCCCGCGCTGGGTGAGGTGCCACGCGGTGGACAGCCCCGTGATCCCCGCTCCGACGATCGCCACGTCCGAAGCGGAAGCCGTCGGCGCATTCAGTGAACTGGACATTCCGGCCAGCATATTGAATAGAATGCCGGCCGGCTGCTGAGAGCCAACAGATTCATGAAGCGCTTCGGCGCGAGGAGGGCGGACTGTCACATGCAAGGCACAAGGCTGGGCAAGGCCATCGGGTTGGTCGCCGTCGTGGGCGGCATCGCCGTCGCGGGCTGCGGCGGTAGCGCCTCGACGGATTCCACGGCGTCGTCCGGCGGCAACGGCGGCGGGTCGAGCAACGGCGGGCCGAGCGGCACGCTGGTCGTCGATCAGTCGTTCGTCGACAAGGGCATCGACCCGGGCCACGAGTTCACGCCGACCAACAACATGCTGGTCCACGCGATGTACGACACGCTGGTCACCTTCGAGCCGGGCAAGACCGACCCGGTCCCCTCGATCGCCGAGTCGTGGGAGGGGTCGAAGGACGCCAAGCGCTTCACCTTCAAGCTGCGTGACGGCGTGAAGTTCAGCGACGGCACGCCGCTGACGTCGGCCGACGTCGTCTTCTCGCTCAACCGGCTGGTCAACCTGCAGGGCAGCGGCTCCTTCCTGCTGGCCGGCACGAAGGTCACCGCGCCGGACGAGAACACCGTCGTGGTGACGTCCGAGACCTCGAACCCGGCGCTGCTGCGCATCCTCGCGACGCCGCCGACCTCGATCCTGAACTCCAAGGTCCTCAAGGCCCACGGCGGCACCGACGCCAAGGACGCCTCGAAGACCGACAAGGCGGAGTCGTTCCTGCAGACGCAGAGCGCCGGCAGCGGCCCCTACGTCCTGGGCCAGGCCTCGCAGAACCAGCAGTACACCCTGAAGGCCAACCCCAACTACTGGGGGGACGCCAAGGGCTTCCCGAAGGTCGTCGTGCGCAACATGGCGGCGCCGACCCAGCTGCTGAACGTCCAGCGCGGCTCCAACGAGATCGCCCTCGACCTCTCGGCCCAGCAGGCCAACTCGGTCAAGAGCAACGGCGACCTCCAGGTGACCACCGACGCGTCGGTGAACATCTTCGACGTCGAGGCCAACATGGACTCGTCGATCTCGCCGACCGGCGACCGGGCCGTCCGCGACGCGATCCGCAAGGCGCTCGACTACGAGGGCTACGCCAAGCTGTCGGGCGAGGGTGCCACGCAGGCCCCGGGCGTGATCCCGTCGCAGTTCCTCGGCGCGCTGCCGCAGTCCGACGCGGTCCACCAGGACCTCGAGGCGGCCAAGCAGGCGCTGGGCGGCAAGACCGGCATCAAGGTCAAGCTCTCCTACCCGTCTGACGCGACGCCCAACGGCGTGTCGTTCGCCTCGGTCGCCCAGAAGGTCAAGTCCGACCTGGCCAAGATCGGCATCGACGTGACCCTCGACGGCAGCCCGGCCGTGACGTTCCTGAAGGACTACGGCGCCGGCAAGAACCAGATGAGCGTCTCGTACTGGGGCCCGGACTACCCCGACCCCAACGACTACCTCGTCTACGCCCCCGGGGCTGAGGGCCGCGCGTCCGACGCCAACTGGGAGGCCTCCGACGCCCCCGAGCTCGCCGCTCTGGGCAAGAAGGCCGGCAGCACGCTCGACGACGACCAGCGCGGTCAGCTCTTCCAGGAGCTGCAGCGGAAGTTCAACGAGGACAGCCCGTACTTCCCGCTGTTCCAGCCCGCGCAGGCCATCGTCGGCACCAGCAACCTGAGCAACGTGGTGCTGGACCCGACCTACACCCTCAACATCCCGGCTGTTGGCAGCAACTGAGACAGCCTCGGCTCCGGCCTCGGCGCCGGTGCGCTCGCGACGCAAGTCGCGGGCGCACCGCCCGCTGGTCCGGTTCATCCTGCGGCGGCTCGCCGCGATGGTGCTGCTGGTCATCGGCATCACCATCGTCTCGTTCGTCCTGACCCAGGCCGTCCCGGGCGACCCCGCCCTGGCCAACCTGGGGCAGAACCCGACGCCCGAGGCGATCCAGGCCTTCCACGAGAAGTACGGCCTCGACAAGCCGCTGCCCACGCAGTACCTGACCTACATGGGGCACCTGGTGCAGGGCGATCTCGGCACGTCGCAGCAGACCCACCAGCCCGTGACCCACGACCTCGGCGTGTCGATCCCCGCCACCGCCGAGCTCGCGATCTTCTCGATCGTCCTGTCGGCGATCTTCGGCGTGGCCGCCGGCGTCCTCGCCGCGCTGCGCCGCGACACCGCGGTCGACAACGGCGTCCGCGTCGTCACGCTCATGGGCATCTCGCTGCCGATGTTCTGGTTCGGCCTGATCGCCCTCTACCTCTTCTTCTTCAAGTGGGGGATCCTGCCCGGCGGCGGACGGCTGAGCCCGACCACGACGCCCCCGCCCGACGTCACCGGCCTCGACACGCTCGACGCCCTGCTGGCGGGTGACTTCGGCGCGTTCTGGGACGCGTTCAAGCACCTCATCATGCCCGGGCTCGTGCTCACCGCCTACAACGTCAGCCTGATCGCCCGCTACACGCGCTCGGCGGTGCTCGAGGTCCTGCACGCCGACTACGTGCGCGCGGCGCGCGCCAAGGGCCTGTCGAACTGGACGGTCGTCACGCGCTACATCCTGCGCGGCGCGTTGCCCTCGATCGTCACCGTCATGGGCCTCGTGTTCGCCAGCGTCCTGGCCGGCGCGGTGCTCGTCGAGAACATCTTCGGCTGGCCGGGCATCGGTCAGTACGCCTACAAGAGCGCCATCTCGCTCGACCTCCCGGCGATCATGGGCGTCAGCATCTTCATCGCCTTGGTCTACGTGACCATCAACCTGCTCGTCGACCTCCTGTACGCCGTCATCGACCCGCGGGTGCGGCTCGGATGAGCGCCCAGCCGGCCGCGGCCCTGCCGCCCTCGCGGCTGCGGCGCCTGCGCACCAGGCGCGCGAGCCGTACGCGCTCGCGCTCGGCGTGGCGGCAGCCCACGATGGTCGCGGGCCTGGCGATCGCGGCGATCTGGATCGTCGTGGCGATCTTCGCGCCGCTGCTGGCCCCGCACGACCCGCTGGCCCAGGACTTCGCCATCACGCAGGCGCCCTCGGGGGCGCATCCCTTCGGCACCGACGAGCTCGGCCGCGACGTGCTCAGCCGGGTCCTGGTCGCGGCGCGCCACTCGCTGCCGCTCGCCGTCCTGCTCGTCGTGCTGGCCGGCTCGATCGGCACGACGCTCGGCGTGCTGGCCGGCTACGTCGGCGGCTGGATCGACGGCGTGGTCATGCGCCTGGCCGACCTGGTCTCGTCGTTCCCGGCGATCGTGCTGGCGATGGTCGTCACCGCGTCGCTGGGGCCGAGCACGCGCAACGCCGTGCTGGCGCTCGTGATCGTCTCCTGGCCCATCTACGCGCGCGTGGTGCGCAGCCTCGTGCTGTCGATCAGCCAGGCCGAGTACGTCCAGGCGTTCCGCCTGCACGGCGCCTCGGCGCGGCGGGCGATGCGCAAGGAGGTGCTGCCGAACGTCGTCGGCCCGGTGACCGTGCTGGTGACGATCTACCTCGCCGACGCGCTGCTGCTGCTCGCCGGCCTCTCCTTCCTCGGCCTCGGCACGCAGCCGCCCACGCCGGAGTGGGGCTCGATGGTCTCGGTCGGCACCCAGTACTTCCAGAACTGGTGGATGGCGACGTTCCCCGGCCTGGCGATCTTCAGCGCCGTGCTGGCCTTCAACTTCATCGGCGACGGCCTGCGCGACGTGTTCGACCCGCAGTCGAGCTTCCGGGGAGACGACGCGTGACGCCGCTGCTCGAGATCGGTGACCTCAGCATCCGCCTGCCCACGCCGGCCGGCATGCGCACCGTCGTCCACCAGGTCGACCTCGCCGTCGAGGCCGGGCAGATCTACGGCATCGCCGGCGAGAGCGGCAGCGGCAAGACGCTGACGATGCTGTCGCTGCTCGGGCTGCTACCGCGCGGCGGCGTCGCCGCGGGCGACGTCCGCTTCGACGGCCAGCCGGTGCTCGACGACCGCGGGCGCGCCCGCAGCGAGCTGCGCGGGCGCGACCTGTCGATGGTCTTCCAGGACCCGATGACGTCGCTGCACCCGATGCTGACGATCGGCAAGCAGCTGACCGAGCACGCCCGCAAGCACCTCGGCCTGAGCCGCAAGGCCGCCGAGGCGCGCGCCGCCGAGATGCTCGACGACGTCCGCATCCCCGACGGCGAGGCCGCGCTGCGCGCCTACCCGCACGAGTTCTCGGGCGGCATGCGCCAGCGGATCGCGATCGCCATCGCGCTGATGTGCGAGCCGCGAATCCTGATCGCCGACGAGCCGACCACCGCGCTGGACGTCACGGTGCAGGCCGGCATCCTGCGGCTGCTGGACCGCCTGCGCCGCGAGAAGGGCATGTCGGTCGTGCTCATCACCCACGACCTCGGCGTCATGTCCTCGATCGCCGAGCGCATGTCGGTGATGTACGCCGGCCGGGTGATCGAGCGCGGCGACGCCGCCGACGTCCTCAAGCGCGCCGGCCACCCGTACACGCGCGGGCTGCTCGCCTCGCTGCCGCAGCCGGAGGCCGGCGCGCAGTCCGAGTTGGCCAGCATCCCGGGCGTCCCAGCCAGCCCGCTGGACCCGCCGCCGGGCTGCGCCTTCCACCCGCGCTGCCCGCTCGCGCTGCCCGAGTGCCGCGCCGCCGTGCCGCCGCTGATCGTGAACGGCGACCATGCCGTCGCCTGCCCGGTGACCATGGAGGTGGCCGCATGAGCGCTTCGGCCCTGGAGGTCGTCGACCTCGAGGTCGTCTACGAGCGGCGCGGGCGCGAGCCGGTGCGTGCCGTGGCGGGCGTGAGCCTGTCGGTCGCACGCGGGCAGATCCTCGGCCTCGTCGGCGAGAGCGGCTGCGGCAAGTCGACGCTCGCGCGCGCCGTCGTGGGCCTCGAGCGTCCCGCCGGCGGCAGGATCGTCTTCGAGGGACGCGAGCTGTCGCCGCTGACGCGCCGGGCGCGGCGCCCGGAGGACACGCGCCTGCAGATGGTCTTCCAGAACCCGTTCTCGTCGCTGAACCCGCGCCGCAAGATCGGTGCGCAGCTGCGCGAGGCGCTGGCCATGGCCGTCGGCTCGCGCGAGGGGCAGCCGACCGTCGCCGAGCTGCTCGAGCGGGTCGGCATGCCGGCGTCGGCGGGCGAGCGCTACCCGCACCAGTTCAGCGGCGGGCAGCGGCAGCGGATCGCCATCGCGCGGGCGCTCGCCGCCGACCCGACGGTGATCGTGCTCGACGAGCCGCTGTCCTCGCTGGACGCCTCGGCGCAGGCGCAGATCGCCAACCTGCTGGTCAAGCTCAGCCGCGAGCTGGACCTGGCGCTGGTGCTCATCTCCCACGACCTGGCGATCGTGCAGCACATCGTCGACGAGGTCGCGGTGATGTACCTCGGCAAGCTCGTCGAGACGGTGCCCAGCGCCGAGCTGTGGGACCTGCCCGCGCACCCGTACACCGAGGCGCTCATCGGCTCGATCCCGCGCGCCGACGGCGAGCGCCGCCTGCCGATCGCGCTGTCGGGCGAGGTGCCGGATCCCAGCGCCCCGCCGCCGGGCTGCCGGTTCCACCCGCGCTGCCCGTACGCGTTCGACCGCTGCCGCGCCGAGGAGCCGCCGAGCTTCGACGTCGGCGCCGGCCGCACCGCGGCCTGCTGGCTGCAGGACGGCGCGACCGAGCCGCGCCGGCCCGCCGACCTCGCGGCGGCGACCGACGCGGCCTAGGTGACCGTCCGCGCGGGCGGCCGGCTACGCCAGCACGTCGCGCAGCGCCGCGAGCACGCCGTCGACCTCGTCGTCGGTCGTGTAGTGGAACAACCCGACGCGCAGGGCCTTGCGCGGGCCGATGAGCTCGCGCAGCCCGAGGCAGTAGAAGCTGTCGCTCGCGCTGATGGCGAACCGGCGGGCGACCAGGGCGTCGGCGACCTCGCCGGCGTCGCGGTCGGCGAAGCGCAGCAGGAACGTCGGGACGCGGTCCTCCATCGTCGGCGGTCCGACGAGCGTGGCTTCGGCGGGCAGGCCGGCCAGGAAGCGCTCGCCCAGCGCGCGGGCGTGCTCGTGCCCGGCGCCCGCGGCGTCGACGGCCTCCCAGTAGCGGACGGCTGCGGCGAACCCGGCCAGCTGCTCGTAGGGCTGGGTGCCGGTCTCGAAGCGCGAGCCGACGGGCGCGTCGGGGGCGGGGCGGACCTTGTACGGCCGCCAGCCGGCCACCACGTCGGCGCGGCCGTAGGCGAGGCCGAGGTGGGGGCCGCAGAACTTGTATGGGGAGCAGACGAGCACGTCGGCGCCGATCGCCTCGGCCGCGACGGGAACGTGCGCAGCCGCGTGCGTCGCGTCGATCCAGGCCAGCGCGCCTGCCTCGTGCGCGAGCTCGCACACGCGCTGGGGGTCGATCAGCGTGCCGACGGAGTTGGCCGCCCACGAGAACGACACGACGCGCGTGCGCTCGCCGAGCTTGGCCTCGAGGTCGGCGAGGTCCAGCGTGCAGGTCGCCTCGTCGATCTCGACCGTGCGGACGACCGCGCCGACATCCTCGGCCACCGCCAGCCAGGGGGAGACGCTGGCGTCGTGGTCCAGGCGCGTGACGAGGATCTCGTCGCCGGCCTGCAGCTCGCGCGCCATGACGCGGGTCAGCGCGAAGTTCAGGCTCGTCATGTTCTGCCCGAAGATGGCCTCGTCGGGCGAGCAGCCGAGGAAGCGGCCGGCGGCCGCGCGCGCGTCGGCGACGATCGCGGCCACGCGCCGGCTGGTCTCGAACACGCCGCCGAGGTTGGCCGCGGCATGGCGCATGGCGTCGGCCACGGCGACCGTCACGGCGTCGGGGACCTGGCTGCCGCCCGGCGTGTCGAGGAAGGTCGTCGTGCCGTCCAGGGCGCCGAAGCGCGAGCGCGCCGCGGTGACGTCGTAGGCCCCGCCCACCGGGCTCACGCCGCGTCCTCGGCGGCCGGCCCCGAGGCGATCGCCTCGAGCTCGACCTCGACCAGGCAGTCCTTGGGGATCAGCTCGGCGACGTGGAGCGTCGTGTTGGCCGGGTTGATCCCGGTGAAGGCCTCGCCGTGCGCCTCGACGGCGGCGCGCCAGTCGGCGCCGGCCAGGAGGTACAGCCGCGTGCGCAGGACGTCCTCGCGGCGGGCGCCGAGCGCGGCTGCCGCCTCCAGCGCGCGCCGGAGCGCCTCGCGCGTCTGCGCGCCGGCGTCGCCGGTGGGCACGCAGACCCCGTTGGCGTCGGTGGCGGCGGTTCCGGAGACCGCCACGAAGTCGCCGATCCGGGTCGCGCGCGAGTACGCCGCGAGCTCCTCGAACGGGCTGCCGCTTCTGAGGGTGTGCATGACGGCGAGGATACCGGGGGCTCCACTATTATGGACGAGCCGTGCACTATTTCGTTGGAACGACGGGAGACGAGATCCATGGCGCCTGAGCCTGCAGCGATCCTGATGTATGCCGACACCACGCGGTCGGCGGAGATGCGCAACGAGATCCCGCACACCGTCCACGACCCGTTCTTCTACCTGGAGCAGGACGGCCAGAAGGTCACCGTCCTGCGCTCGCTCGAGGTCGCGCGCATGTCGGAGGTCCCCGGCATGCAGGCGATCCCGATGGAGGAGCTCGGCCTCGACGAGCTGCTCGCCGAGGGCCGCTCGTCGGAGCAGGCCGCGCTGGAGATCGCGCTGCGCGCCTGCCGCCGCTTCGGCGTCGACCGCGCCGTCGTGCCGCCGGCCTTCCCCGTCGAGCTGGCCGACCACCTGCGCGCCGGCGGCGTGGAGCTCGAGGTCGACGGCGCGCTGTTCCGCGCGCGGCGCCGGGCGAAGAACCCCGCCCAGCTCGCCGGCATCAAGCGGGCCCAGACCGCCGCCGAGGCGGCGGTCGCCGCCGTCGCGACGATGCTCGACGCCGCCGAGGTCGCCGCCGACGGCGGGCTCGAGCTCGACGGCGCGCCGCTGACGTGCGAGCGCCTGAAGGAGGGCGTCGCGCTGGCCTTCATCCGCAACGGCTGCGGCGGCGACGACGTGATCGTCGCCCACGGCGAGCAGACGTGCATCGGCCATCACTCCGGCTCCGGCCAGGTCCGCGAGGGCGAGCCGGTCACCGTCGACCTGTGCCCGCGCGACCCGCAGACCGGCTGCTACACGGACATCACGCGCACGTTCGTCAAGGGTGAGGTCAACGACGAGCTGCAGCGCTACTTCCGACTCGTCGACGAGTCGCTGCGCCGCGTGCACGCCGCGATCCGCCCGGGGCTGCCGGTCCGCGAGCTGCACCGGATCTCGTGCGAGCCCTTCGAGGAGGCCGGCGAGCCGACGCGGCTCTCCAAGCAGCCGGGGCAGGTGCTGATGGACGGCTTCTTCCACAGCCTCGGCCACGGCGTCGGCCTGGAGATCCACGAGGCGCCGGGGCTGGACCAGAACGACGACGTCCTGGTCGCCGGCGACGTCATCGCGGTCGAGCCCGGCTGCTACCGCCAGGGCTTCGGCGGCGTGCGCCTGGAGGACCTCGTGCTGGTCACCGAGGACGGCGGCGAGCTGCTCACCGACTACCCCTACGAGCTGCGGCCCGTGCCTGTGCAGCGCGGGGTCGCGGCGTGAGTGCCGCCACCGACGCGTACGTCGAGCGCGAGCGCGAGCGCTACGTCGAGGACTGGCGCGCGATCTGCCGGATCCCATCGGTCTCCGGCGCGCGCGCGGAGATCGACGAGGCCGCCGACTGGATCGAGGAGCGGCTGCGCCCGCAGTTCGACACCGTCCGCCGCATCGACATCCCGGGCCAGGGGCCGCTGCTCGCCGCCGAGCTGCAGGGCACCGGTCCCGGGCGGCTCCTGCTCTACACGCACTACGACGTCCAGCCGCCCGGCGACGAGGCCCTGTGGACGACCCCGCCGTTCGCCGCCGAGGTCCGCGACGGGGCGATGTACGCGCGCGGCGCGTGCGACGACAAGGCCGACGTGACCGCGCGGCTGCAGGCGCTGGAGGCGTGGCGCTCGACGCTCGACGGCCCGCCGCCGTTCTCGATCCTCTACCTGGCCGACCCGGCCGAGGAGATCGGCAGCCCCGGGCTGTCGGAGGCCCTGGCCGCCAACGCCGAGTGGCTGCAGGCCGACGCCTGCCTGTGGGAGAGCTTCCTGCGCGACGACGATGGCCGGCCGGGCATCGGCTTCGGCTGCCGGGGCAACCTCGAGGCGCACCTGTCGCTGCGGCTGCTGCGCGCCGACCAGCACACCGCGTTCGGCTCGATCCTGCGCTCGGCGCCGATGGAGCTCATGCGCGCGGTCGCGTCGATGACCGACGGCCATGGGACCGTGACGGTCGAGGGCTTCCACGAGGGCGTGCGAGCGCCGACGGCCGAGCAGCTCCAGGCCGCCGCGGAGGTGCCGCTGCCGACCGCCGCCGTCAGCCTGCCCGACGTCCGGCCCTACGTCCGCGGCGACCAGGCCGAGCTGGGCCGCCGGCTGATCTTCGAGCCGTCGATGTCGATCTCGCGCTTCCTCGTCGGCGAGCGCGGCGTGGGCGCCGTGCCGGCCGAGTGCAGCGTGACGCTGCGCTTCAGCCTCGTGCCCGACCAGGACCCCGAGCGGGTGCTGGAGGCGCTGCGTGCGCACCTGGCCGGCCACGGGTTCGAGGACGTCGAGGTCACCGCCGGGCGCATGATCTGGCCCGCGGCCTCGCCGCTGGACACGCCGTTCGCCCGAGCGACGATCGACGCGGCGCGCGACGTCTTCGGCGAGCCCGTGGTCTATCCGGTGCTGATCGGCGCCGGCCCGGGGCGCATGGTGCTCGACCACCTCGGAGCGCCGGTGATCTCGCCCGCGGGCACGCTGCGCCCGGACGGGAACATGCACGGCCCGGACGAGCACGGGGCCATCGACGACTACCTCGACCACGTGCGCTTCACGGCCCGCGTCTTCGAGCGGCTCGCCGAGGCCGGCGGTCCGCTGGGCAACCGCTGATCTGGACCTCAGCGGATCCGGGTACTCCAGCCCCACCGTGGTAACGTCGTTGTCTGTGCAATCACTTGGTCGGGTGGGATCGTGAGTGACGCCGCGCCGCAGTTCGCCAAGGAGCAGGGGACCGGCGGGCGCTTCGTCCGGCAGTCCAGCCGGTTTCGCGACTGGGTCGAAGAGCGCCCGGCGCCCGGCCGCTACCACCTGTACGTCTCCCTGGCCTGTCCGTGGGCGTCGCGGGCGGTCATCGTCCGCCAGCTCAAGCGCCTGCAGGACGTCCTGCCGATGACCGTGGTCGACCCCGAGCGCGACGAGCGTGGCTGGCGGTTCGACCCGGAGCGCCCCGACCCGATCAACGGCTTCCGGCTCCTGCGCGAGGCCTACGAGGGGACCGAGCCGGGCTTCGACGGCCGCGTCACGGTGCCGGTGCTCTGGGACACGCAGGAGCGCCGGATCGTCAACAACGAGAGCGCCGACATCATCCGGATGCTCAACCGCTGGAGCGACCACGGCCCCGACCTGTACCCGGCCGACCTGCGCCCGGCGATCGACGAGCTCAACGAGCGGATCTACCACTGCGTCAACAACGGCGTCTACCGCGCCGGCTTCGCCACGACGCAGGAGGCCTACGAGGAGGCCTTCGACGAGCTGTTCGGGACGCTCGACTGGCTCGACGACCTGCTCGCCACGCGGCGGTACCTGCTGGACGACCAGATCACCGAAGCGGACTGGCGCCTGTTCGTGACGCTCGTGCGCTTCGACGCCGTCTACGTCGGCCACTTCAAGTGCAACCTGCGGCGGATCGACGACTACCCGCACCTCTCGGGCTACCTGCGCGACCTCTACCAGCAGCCGGGGGTCGCCGACACGGTCGACTTCGACCACATCAAGCGCCACTACTACCGGACGCACCCGGCGCTCAACCCGACGCGGATCGTGCCCAAGGGCCCGGCGCTGGACCTGTGGACGCCGCACGGGCGCGAGCGGCTGCAGCAGCGCGCGGCATAGCCAAAGACGCGCCGACGGAGACCGGCCACCGCGAGAGCGAGCCTCCAGGCGAGCTCTCGCCAAGCGAACCGAGCGCTCTGCGCGAGCGTTCGCCGCGCTAGACTGCGCGGTGGACCGTGCTAGGCGGGGAGGTAGCGGTGCCCTGCACTCGCAATCCGCTCTAGCGAGGCTGAATCCCTGATCGAGGGGTGTGGCCATCGGGGCCTGCGCGCCGTGGCGGCGTTGACGGCTCGGGTCCCGCGCGACGTCGGCTCGTGAACCAGGTCAGGTCCGGAAGGAAGCAGCCTTAAGCGATCACCGGCGGGCGCAGCGGGGTCGCCCGTGTCGGAGCCGTCCTCCGGTGTGGCGCCCGGGGACCGCATTTCGACATCAGGTGCACGGTCCGCTGACTTGCACGACGACGGCCCCGCCGGGATCCCGGCGGGGCCGTCGCGTTGCTGCGCGGCGCGCGCGCGGGCACGTCGAGGGACGACTCAACCACCGCCACGGTGGTTGAGTCGTCCCTCGACGCTTCTGCTGGGGCGGCCGTCAGGCGGCGCCGTCGCCGAGGGCGGCCAGGCCGCGCAGCAGCTCGCGCCCCGACTTCTCGCCGAGCTCCAGGCCGCGGAGCGAGAACGACTCGTTGGGGGCGTGGAAGGGGTCGTCGGGCAGCACGAAGCCGGTGACGATCGTCGGGATGCCCTTGGCGGCCAGGTCGGCGACGACCGGGATCGCGCCGCCGCTGCGCACGAAGGCGGGCGCCGCGCCGCACGCCCGCTCGAGCGCTTCGCCGGCGATCCGCAGGACCGGGCTGTCGGCCGGGAAGTGCGCGGGCGGCGCGGTGTGGCTGCTGACGACCTGCATCTCGGCGCCCGCCGGCAGCGCCTCGCGGATCAGCCGCTCGAGCTCGGCGCCCATCGCGTGGACGTCCTGGCCCGGGGCCACGCGGATCGACACCGTCGCCCGCGCGACCGCCGGGATCACCGTGCGCGTGTCGCCCGCGACGATCTGGTCCACGTCGACCGCCGTGTCGCTGCCGTTGCGCTCGACGTACTCGGCGGCGGCGTCCGGGTAGGCCGGGCGCGCGCCCGCGCCCGCCAGCGCCTCCTCGCCCGACGGCAGGTCGGCCCACGAGGCGCGCTCCTCGTCGGTGGGCGGGGCAATGCCGACGCGCAGCTCGTCGCGGACGCGGCCGTCGGGGCCGGGGATGACCGCTGCCAGCCCCTGGTGGAGCGCGTGCAGCGCGTTCAGGGCGCTGCCGCCGTACATGCCGGAGTGCAGGTCGCGCTCGGCGGCCCGGACGTCGAAGGTCACGAGGTGGACGCCGCGCAGGCCGACGGTGATCGCGGGCCGCTCGGGGGAGACCATGCCGCTGTCGTAGACGATCGCCGCGTCGGCGCCGCGCTCGTCGGCGGCCAGCCACTTCGAGATGGTGGCCCCGCCGGCCTCCTCCTCGCCCTCGACGGCGACACGGACGTTGACCGGCAGCTCGCCGGCGCGCGCCAGGTCGCAGGCGGCCTTCAGCAGCGGCCAGAAGTTGCCCTTGTCGTCGGCGGCGCCGCGGGCGAACACGCGGCCGTCGCGGATGACCGGCTCGAACGGCGGCGTGTCCCACAGCTCCAGCGGCTCGGCGCCCTGCACGTCGTAGTGGCCGTAGATCAGCACGGTCGGCGCGCCGGCGCCGGTGCTCGCAGCCAGCTCGCCGACGACCAGCGGGTTGCCGCCGTCCATGCGCACCAGCTCGGCTTCGCCGCCGGCGTCGCGAACCTTGGCCGCCGCCCACTCGGCGGCCCGCTCGAGGTCCGCGGGGTCGCCGCCTCCGGTCGAGATGCTGGGGATGCGCAGCCAGTCGAGGAGGTCGTCGAGGAGCGTGTCGGCCATGCCGGCAGCCTACGACGGGGGTCGCCTGAGCCGGGTCTACACTGATCCCCCCGTGTCCGCAGGCCCCTCGCTCTACCGCCGCCACCGCCCCCGCACCTTCGCCGACGTCATCGGCCAGGAGCACGTCGTCCGGACGCTGCGCAACGCCATCGAGCACGACCAGGTGCACCACGCGTACCTGTTCGTCGGCTCCCGCGGCACCGGCAAGACGTCGATGGCCAAGATGCTGGCCGCGTGCCTCAACTGCGAGCGCGGCGGCCCGACGATCGAGCCGTGCGGGCAGTGCGGCTCGTGCGTCTCGATCGCCGCGGCGACGTCGCTGGACGTCATCGAGATGGACGCCGCGTCCAACAACTCGGTCGACGACATCCGCGAGCTCCGCGACTCGGTGCAGTTCGCCCCGGTCAGCGGCCGGTACAAGGTCTACATCCTCGACGAGGCGCACATGCTCTCGCCGCAGGCGTGGAACGCGTTCCTCAAGACGCTCGAGGAGCCGCCGCCGAACACGATCTTCGTGCTCGCGACGACCGAGGCCCATCGCGTGATGGACACGGTGGTCGACCGCTGCCACCGCTTCGACTTCCGCCGCCCGACCGTCGAGCAGCTCGCCACCGTCGTGCAGCGCGTGGCGCAGCGCGAGGGCATCGAGATCGCGCCGGACGCCGTCGCCCTCGTCGCGCGCAACGCCACCGGCTCCTACCGCGACGCGCTCGGCACGCTCGAGCAGCTCGTCACCTACTCCGGCACGAGGATCGCCACGCAGGACGTCCTGGCGGTGCTCGGCGTCGCCGACGACGACCTGCTCTTCGGCGCGCTCGACGCGATCGCCGCGCGCGACGCCCGCGCGGCCTGGCACGTCACGGCGCGCCTGGCCGAGTCTGGCCGCGATGCGGCGCAGTTCCTCAAGGACCTGGAGAGCCACGCGCGCGACGTGCTGGTCGTCCAGACGCTCGGCGAGGTGCCGGACCAGCTGACGATGACCGCCGAGCGCGACGCCCGCCTGCGCGACCAGGCGGCGCGCATGGTCGGCGCCGACACCGTGCGGCTGCTCGACCTGCTGGCCGCCGGCATGCGCCTGGCCAAGGACGGCGCCGACGCGCAGACCCAGCTCGAGGTCGCCCTCGTGAAGGCCGCCGCCCCGGAGGTCGACCCCTCGACGCGGGCCCTGCTGTCGCGCCTGGAGCGGCTGGAGGCCGCGCTGACGAGCGGAGCTTCGGTGGCGCGGCCCGCGGCGACCCAGGCGCCTGCGCCCGTTGCGCCGGCTCCCGAGCGGCCCGCCGCGGCGGTTGCGCCCGAGCCAGCGCGTGCCGCCGCACCCGCGCCGACGCCCGCCCCGGCCGCCGCCGCGCCGGCGCCTCCTCCGGCGCCCGCTGCCCCCGCGGCTGAGCGCGAGCCCGCCGGCGTGGTCGCCGTCGCCGAGCACGAGCCGGCCGCGCAGGACGACGGCGACGCCCCCGCCGGCATCGGCGCGCCGGTCGGCACGCTCGACCTGGCGCTGGTGCAGGAGCTGTGGCCCGCGGTGCTCCAGGGCGTCGCGGAGTCCAACAAGCTGATCGCGAGCTGCCTCGCCGACGCGCGCCCCGTCGACGTCGCCGGCCGCGACATCACGATCGCCTTCTCGCCCGACATGGGCTTCCAGAAGCGCAAGGCCGAGGACGCGCCGGCACGGCGGCTGCTGACGGAGTCCTTCAAGGCCCTCACCGGCGTCTCGCCGCGGCTCCTGTTGGAGACGCGCGAGCCCGAGGAGCTGGGCGCCGAGCCCGAGATCCTCGGGGAGGACGACCTCATCGCCCGTTTGCGGGCAGAATTCGACGCCGTCGATCACCAGCCCGAGCAGGAAGGTCCCGCCTGATGCCGCAGCCCAACATCCAGAACATGCTCAAGCAGGCCCAGGAGGTCATGGCCGCGCAGCAGGAGGCGCAGGAGCAGCTCAAGGAGCAGCGCATCGAGGCGTCGGCCGGCGGCGGCATGGTCAAGGTGGTGGTGACCGGCGACCTGAGGATCGAGTCGCTGACGATCGACCCCGAGGTCGTGGACCCCGAGGACGTCGAGATGCTGCAGGACCTCCTCCTGGCGGTGACCAACGAGGCGCTGCGCCAGGCCGTCGACCTGCAGGAGCGGGCCATGCAGGGCGCCGCCGGCGCCGGCGGCTTCGACCCGATGATGGCGCTCGAGGGCCTGGGCCTGGGCGACGCGCTCGGCGGCCTCGGCATGGGCGGCGCGGCCGGCGGCCCGGCGGGCGGCCCGCCCATGAACCGCGCGGCCCGGCGCGCCGCGCAGCGCAAGAAGGGCTGACCCGCCCACCGTGTTCGCGCCGCCCGTCCAGCGCCTGGTCACCGAGCTGGGCAAGCTGCCCGGCATCGGGCAGCGCACGGCGCAGCGGCTGGCGTTCCACGTCCTGCGCGTCGACGCCGACGAGGCCGGCGCGCTGGCGGACGCCATCCGCGAGGTCAAGGAGAAGATCCGGCCGTGCGAGGTGTGCTTCAACCTCGCCGACGAGGCGCGCTGCCGCATCTGCCAGGACGAGCGCCGCGACGCGGGCGTGATCTGCGTGGTCGAGGAGCCCGGCGACGTGATCCCGATCGAGCGCACGCACGAGTTCCGCGGGCGCTACCACGTGCTCGGCGGCGCGCTGTCGCCGATCGACGGCGTCGATCCCGAGGACCTCAAGATCGCCGAGCTGTACCGCCGCGTCGAGGAGGGCGCCATCCGCGAGGTCGTGCTGGCCACCAACCCGACCACGACCGGCGAGGCCACCGCGCTGCACATCGCGGCGGCGCTGCGCGAGCGCGCGCCCGAGGTGGCGGTCACGCGGCTGGCCTCGGGCCTGCCGGTCGGCGGCGACCTGGAGTACGCCGACGAGGTCACGCTCGGCCGCGCGTTCGCCGGGCGGCGCGCGCTGTAGCGAGCCCTCAGCCGAGGTGGTACCGGGCGCGGAGGGCGTCCACCCGGCGCAGGGCGTCCGCCAGTCGCGCCTTCGGCACGTCGCCGCGCCGCACCGCGCGCGCGATCGCGCGCCACGCCGCCTCCTGGTCCTCCGCGCCGCCCGGGATCCACAGCAGGTCGCAGCCGGCGGCCAGCGCCGCCACCGCGGCGCGGGCGACGCTCTCGCCGGACGCCAGCGACGCCGCGGCGAGATCGCCGCTGATCACCACGCCGTCGAAGCCGAGCTCGCCGCGCAGGAGGCCGACGGCGTCGGGCAGGAGCGTGGCCGGCGTCACGCCGTCGAAGGCCACGAACGTCGCGGCGCTCAGCTGCATCGCCGGGACGCGGGCGGCCAGCGCCGCGAACGGCTGCAGATCGCGTCCGCGCAGCTCGTCGAGCGAGAGCCCGACCGTCGCGGGCTCGAGCGCCGGGTCGCCCGAGGCGCCGCCCTCGCCGGGGAAGTGCCCCGGAGCCGGCGCGACGCCACCTCGCATCCAGCCGCTGGCCGCCGCCTGCGCGAAGGCGGACACGGTGGCATGGTCGTCGGAGAACGCGCGGCCCTCCCACGGGCCGCCCGCCGATCCCACGTCCGCGTCGGGGGCGAGGACCAGCCGGATGCCGAGGTCCCGCAGCTGGCCGGCCGCCCGTCGCGCCTGGCGCTCGGCGCCGTCGGCGCTGGCGATCGTCGCCTGCACGGGCGGGCCGACCGGCACGGCGTCGGCCACGCCTCCGGGCTGCAGGGCGGCGATGAGCGGCGGGCGATGGCCGGCGCCTGCGGCCGTCGCGCCGAGCTGCCCCACGAGCGCGGCGACCTGCTCGGCGGTGGTGCCGTTGCCGGGGGCGAGGACGACTCCGCCCCACTCGTGGGCCGCGAGCCGCGCCGCGACCTCCGGCGACAGCTCGGTGCCGCCGAAGCCGAGCAGCAGCACCTGGGCGGCGGCCCGGTCGACGGGCTCCCGCAGCCGCGCCGGGGCGGTCGCGGCCGGCGTTGCGGTGCTCGCCGGCGCCGGCGCCGGTGTCGGTGTCGAGCTGGCGGCGGGCGGCGGGCCGGAGGTGGCGGCGGGCGGCGGTGCGGCGGTCGTCGCGGCCGGCGCGCCGGCGGCGGTGTCGAGATGCGGCTCGGTGCCGCGGCCGCACCCGCCGGCGGCCACGCCGATCGCCACGGGCAGGAGCACGGCGGCCGTCCGTGTCCGGCGGCGCCACCGGTCAGCTGTCGTCATGCGGCGAGCTCCACAGCGACTAGCATTGCCGGTCCATGCCGGGGACCGTCGTCATGAAGTTCGGAGGAACCTCCGTCGCCGATGCGTCGCGCCTCAAGCGCGCCGCGCAGCGCATCGTCGCCAAGCGGGAGGGCGGCCATCGCGTCGTGGCCGTCCTGAGCGCGCGCGGCAAGGAGACGGACCGGCTGATCGCCGACGCGTTCGAGGTCTCGCCCAGTCCCGATGCCCGCGAGATGGACATGCTGCTGTCGACCGGCGAGCGGGTCTCCTGCGCGCTGTGCGCGATGGCCATCAACGACCTCGGGCACCGCGCGATCTCCCTCACCGGGTCGCAGGCGGGAATCGTCACGGACACGAGCCACACGAAGGCCAGGATCTTGGAGGTCCGGGCGGACCGCATCCGATCCGCGCTGGACGACGACCACATCGTGCTCGTCGCCGGCTTCCAGGGCGTGAGCACCGCCAAGGACGTCACGACGCTCGGCCGCGGCGGCTCGGACACCACCGCGGTCGCCCTGGCGGCGGCGATCGGCGCCGACGAGTGCGAGATCTACACCGACGTGCCCGGCGTGTTCAGCGCGGACCCACGGATCGTCCCCGACGCGCGCAAGCTCGACATCGTCTCCTTCGACGAGATGCTCGAGATGGCCGCCTCGGGCGCCGGCGTGCTCCAGCTGCGCAGCGTCGAGTACGCCCGCAACCACGGCGTGCGCATCCACTGCCGGTCGAGCTTCGACGACTCGTCCGGAACGTTCGTCGTCTCCGAGGACGAGGCAAAGGACCAAGACATGGAACATCCGCTCATCACCGCGGTCACCCACTCGCGCGGCGAGGCCCGCGTGACGCTCATCGGGCTGCCGGACACCCCCGGCATCGCGGGGCGCGTCACGACGGCGCTGGCCGACGCGAACGTGAACATCGACATGATCATCCAGAACGAGCCGCGCTCCGAGGGCGCGCTCGCGGAGCTGTCGTTCACGGTCCCCAAGGACGACGCCGACGCGGCCGAGGCCGCGCTGCGGCCGCTGGCCGACGAGCTCGGCATCCAGCTGGAGACCGATCCGGCGATGGGCAAGGTGTCGATCGTCGGCGCCGGCATGAAGTCGCACCCCGGCGTGGCGGCCAAGGTGTTCAGCGTGCTCGGTGCCAACGACATCAACATCGACATGATCTCGACGTCGCCGATCCGCATCTCGTGCGTCGTGCCCGTCGGCAAGGTCGAGGAGGCCGTCAAGGCGCTGCACAGCGCGTTCGACCTCCAGGGGGCGGACACGATCCGCCCGGAGCAGCCGTTCGGAGAGTTCGCCTCATGATCATGTACCACAACGGATTCGACATGAGGTTCGCCGCATGAGCCTGTACCGCGTCGCCGTCGTCGGCGCCACCGGCGCCGTCGGAACCGAGATGCGCCGCCTGCTGCGCGACCGGGCGTACCCGGCCGCCGAGATCGTGCCGTTCGCCTCCGAGCGCTCGGCCGGCAAGACGCTCGACGAGGGACTCGTCGTGCAGCCGCTGCGCGACGACGACACGATCGGCGGCTTCGACGTCGCGATCTTCAGCGCCGGCGGCTCCATCTCCAAGGAGTGGGCGCCCCGGTTCGCCGCGCGCGGCGCGATCGTCGTCGACAACTCGAGCGCGTTCCGCATGGACCCCGAGGTGCCGCTCGTCGTCTCCGAGGTCAACCCCGAGGCGCTCGACCACATCGGCAAGGGCATCGTCGCCAACCCGAACTGCACGACGATGGCGATCATGCCGCCGCTGCACGCGCTGCACGCGGAGTTCGGCCTGACGGCGATGGTGGCCACGAGCTTCCAGGCCGCCGGCGGGGCGGGGCAGAAGGGCATGGACGAGCTGCTCGAGCAGGTCGAGGCGCTTCAGGGCGACCCGTCGATGCTGGCCGGCGACGGGGCGGCCGCGGCCGCCAAGGTGACGCCGAGCGTGCACGCCAGGACGCTGGCCTTCAACGTCGTGCCGTGGCTGGGCTCCGACACCGGCAACGGCTACACCGACGAGGAGATGAAGCTCCAGAACGAGAGCCGCAAGATCCTCGGCATCCCGGAGCTCGCCGTCGCGCCGACGTGCGTGCGCGTGCCGGTCATGGTCGGCCATGCGATCGAGGTGCGGGCGACGTTCGAGCGCGAGCCG
>DASTWY010000075.1:0-30005 GCA_035765735.1 Baekduia sp.
GCGCGCGCCGCAGGTGGGCGACGCCGGCCTCGGGGGCGCCCGCGGCCGCGGCCGAGCGCGCGGCCTCGCGCAGGGTCCCGACGGTGGCGGGGTCGCCGGCGGGCTCGGTGGCGAGCAGGTGGACGGCGACCTCCTCGGCGCGGGCCCCGGCGTCGCGCAGGCGGGCGGCCGCCGCCGCGTGCAGCGCGGCACGGCGCGTCGGCGCCAGCCCGTCGGCGATCGCCTCGCCGACCACGGGATGGACGAACCCCCACCGGTGCGCCTCCAGCAGCTCGGCGTCGACCAGGCGCCCGGCGGCCGCGCGCGCCCGCTCGCCGTCGAGGCCCGCGATGGCGGCGAGGTCGTCGAGGCGCGCCCGCGGGCCCAGGACGGCGGCGGCGCCGGCCAGCGCGGCCGCGTCCTCGCCCAGCGTCGAGAGCCGCCGCTGCGCGACGCGCCGCACGCCGCCGGCGCCCAGCTCGGCGATGCGATCGGCGTCACCGGCTTCGCCGCGCAGTCCTGCACGTGCCGCCTCCGTGGCGACGGCCCGCAGCAGCAGCGGGTTGCCGCCCGTCGCGGCGGCGCATGCCGCGGCGAACGCGTCCTCTGGGTTCCGGTGCAGCGCCTCGGCGACGACCGCGCGGGATCCCGCCGGGCTCAGGGGCGCCGGGCGCAGCGACACCGCGCGCGGCCCCCCGGCCAGCGCCTCCAGCAGCTCCACGTCGGCCCCGGGCTCCCCGGTGCGCACCGTGGCGACCACGGCGAGCGCGACGCCGTCGAGCCGGCGGCCGGCGTACTCGAGCAGGCGCAGCGACGGCCGATCCGCCCAGTGCAGGTCCTCGGCCAGCAGGACGAGTGGCTGCTGCTCGGCGAGGTTGGCCAGCAGCCAGTACAGGCCGTGCAGCGCCGCGTGCCCGGGCTCGTCGCCCGCCGACGGGGCGCCGCCGGGGGAGAGCGCGGGCTCCGCGTGACCCGCCGCGCCCGCCAGCAGCCGCTCGCGGTCCTCGGGGCCGGCGGCCATCAGCACCGGGTCGACCAGCTGGTGCACCAGCCCGAACGGGAAGTCGCGGTCCAGCGCCGCCGCCGTGGCGGTCAGGACGCGCAGGTCGCGGTCGCCCGCGCGCTCGCGCGCGGCGCCCAGCAGCGCCGACTTGCCGATGCCCGCCGGGCCCTCGACGAGCAGCACGCCGCCCTCCTGGCGGTCGCCGTGGCGCGCCACGTCGTCGAGGAGCCGCTCGACCGCCTCGAGCTCGGTGTCGCGTTCGTGAAGCCGCACTCGCGGCGCGAGGCTACCTCGGCGCGCCCCGCGCCGCCCTGCGCTCCGCCGCCGGCGGACCCGGCGACTGCTGTCGCGTCGGCGAGTATCTTTCGCGCCGCACGGCCCGGCCCCGCGGGCCATGACCACGTGGAGGAGCATTGGAGATGAGGAAGCTGACCGCCGTGTGGCGCGTTGTCGTGATCGCGTGCGCGATCGCCGCCCTGGCCGTCGCGGCCGCGGGCTGCGGCGGCGACACCGGCTCGAGCGACTCGGCGTCGAGCTCGTCGGGCTCGTCGTCCCAGAGCAGCGGCTCGACCCCGTCGCCGGGCGTCAACCAGCAGGCCGCCGACCAGGTCCCCGCCGACATCAAGTCCAAGGGCACGCTGACGGTCGCCGCCGACGCGTCGTACGCGCCGAACGAGTTCTTCGACAAGGACGGCAAGACCGTCATCGGCATGGACGCCGACCTGGCCGACGCGCTCGCGTCGGCGCTCGGCCTGAAGGCGAAGGTCGTCAACGCGACCTTCGACGGGATCATCCCGGGCCTGGCCGCCGGGAAGTACGACCTCGGCATGTCGTCCTTCACCGACACCAAGGAGCGCGAGCAGACGGTCGACTTCGTCGACTACTTCTCGGCCGGCACGTCCTTCTACGTCAAGGCCCAGGGCGGGCCGGACGTCAGCGGGCTGTCGGACCTGTGCGGCCACACCGTCGCCGTCGAGAAGGGCACCACCCAGCAGGATGACGCCCAGGCCCAGGCGAAGAAGTGCAAGGTGACCGTGTCCGTGTTCCCGGACCAGAACGGCGCGAACCTGGCGCTCAACAGCGGTCGCGCCGACGTGTCGATGGCCGACTCGCCGGTGGCCGACTACGCCGTCAAGCAGTCCAACGGCCAGTTCAAGATCGTCGGCAAGACCTACGGCACGGCGCCCTACGGCATCGCCGTCCCGAAGGGCACCGACATGACCAAGGCGGTCCAGACCGCGCTGCAGGGCCTCATGGACGACGGGACCTACAAGCAGATCCTGTCGAAGTGGGGCATCGAGAGCGGCGCCATCGACACCGCGAAGATCAACGGCGCACAGAGCTGATCGCCGCACCGTGAGCGACGTCGCCGCGACACCCACCGCCCAGCAGCGCCCGGACGACATCAAGGCCGTCCCGGTCCGCCATCCCTGGCGGTGGGTCGTCGCGGCGCTCGTCGCCGTCCTGGCCGCCGACGCCATCTGGTCGATGGCGACCAACGACCGCTTCGAGTGGAGCGTCTTCGGCGACTTCTTCTTCGACCACCGGATCCTCCGCGGCCTGGTCACCACGCTGGAGCTGACCGCGCTGGCGATGGCGATCGGCATCCTGCTGGGGATCGTCCTGGCCGTGATGCGGCTGTCGCCGAACCCGCTGATCACGGGCGGCGCGGGGTTCTACGTGTGGATCTTCCGCGGCACCCCGGTGCTCGTGCAGATCCTGCTGTGGAACTACATCGGAGCGCTGTACCCGCACATCACGTTCGGGGTCCCGTTCGGCGGGCCCGACCTCGTGCCGGTGTCGGCCAACTCGCTGATCACGCCGTTCGTGGCCGGCACGCTGGCGCTCGGGCTCAACGAGGGCGCCTACATGGCCGAGATCGTGCGCGCCGGCATCCTCTCGGTCGACGAGGGGCAGACCGAGGCCGCGCACGCGCTCGGCATGACGCGGATGCAGACGATGCGGCGCATCGTCCTGCCGCAGGCGATGCGCGTGATCGTCCCGCCGACGGGCAACGAGACGATCTCGATGCTCAAGACGTCGTCGCTGGTCAGCGTCATCGCGCTCGCCGACCTCACCTACTCGGCGCAGCTCATCTACGCCGCGAACTACAAGACGATCCAGCTGCTGCTGGTGATCAGCGTCTGGTACCTCATCTTCACCACCGTGCTGTCGATCGGCCAGTACTACCTCGAGCGCCGCTTCGGCCGCGGCTCGGCGCGCACCCAGGCGCTCACGCCGCTGCAGCGGCTCAGGATGGCGATCTTCCCCCGCCACGAGGCCGGAGGGCCC
Source organism: Baekduia sp. (assembly GCA_035765735.1). Classification (GTDB taxonomy): domain Bacteria; phylum Actinomycetota; class Thermoleophilia; order Solirubrobacterales; family Solirubrobacteraceae; genus Baekduia. The sequence goes on from DASTWY010000075.1 coordinate 3,275, forward strand.
GCGCTGTGAGCGACGCGCCGATGGTCCTCGCCGAGGGGGTCCACAAGCGCTTCGGGCGCCTGGAGGTCCTCAAGGGCATCTCCCTCGAGGTCCAGCGCGGGCAGGTGCTCGTGCTGCTCGGCCCCTCGGGCTCGGGCAAGTCGACCTTCCTGCGCTGCATCAACCACCTCGAGAAGATCGACGCCGGGCGGCTGAGCGTCGACGGCGAGCTCGTCGGCTACCGCCAGGTCGACGACCACCTGCACGAGCTGCCCGAGAAGGACATCGTCCGGCGGCGCGCGCAGATCGGCATGGTCTTCCAGCGCTTCAACCTCTTCCCGCACATGACGGCGCTGGGCAACGTCATCGAGGCGCCGAAGTGCGTCAAGCGCGTCCCGGACCGCCGGGCGCGCGAGCGCGGCGTCGAGTTGCTGCACCGCGTGGGCCTCGGCGACAAGATCGACGCGTATCCGGCGCAGCTCTCCGGCGGCCAGCAGCAGCGCGTGGCGATCGCCCGGGCACTGGCCATGGAGCCGAAGCTCATGCTCTTCGACGAGCCGACGTCGGCGCTCGACCCCGAGCTCGTCGGCGAGGTGCTCGACGTCATGCGCGGGCTCGCCGACGAGGGCATGACGATGGTCGTCGTCACCCACGAGATCGGCTTCGCCCGCGAGGCGGCCGACACGCTCGTCTTCATGGACGGCGGCGTGGTCGTCGAGAGCGGCCCGCCCGAGCAGGTGCTGTCGTCGCCGCGGCACGAGCGCACCAGGGCCTTCCTGTCGAAGGTGCTCTGAGACGTGCGGGCGACGACCCTCCCGCTGGACTACGACAAGCGCCTGATGGTCTTCGCCGGGCGGGCCTCGGAGGGGATCGCCGGCGCGATCGCGCGGCGCCTCGGCATCGGGCTCGGACCGGTGACGCGGCGGACGTACGCCAACGGCGAGGTGTACTGCCGCTACGAGGAGTCGGTGCGCGGCGCCGACGTCTTCGTCGTGCAGTCGCTGTGCGGCACCCGCGACGGCCGGCTGTCGATCAACGACGCGCTGCTCGAGCTCGTCCTCATGGTCGACGCCGCGGTCGGCTCATCGGCGCATCGCGTGGTGGCCGTCATCCCGTGGTTCGGCTACAGCCGCCAGGACAAGAAGTCGCTGCTGCGCGAGCCGATCAGCGCCCGCGCTGTCGCCCGGATGCTGGAGTCGGTCGGCGTCTCGCGCGTGCTCACCGTCGACCTGCACACCGGCCAGGCGCAGGGCTTCTTCTCGGTGCCCGTCGACCACATGACGGCGCTGCACCTGCTCACCGACGAGCTGCGCCGCAGCGTGCCCGGCGACGCCGTGGTCGTCGCGCCCGACGCCGGCCGCGTCAAGCTCGCCAAGAAGTTCGCGACCCGCCTCGGCGCCGAGCTGGCGATCCTCGACCCCGACGCCGCCGACCCCAGCCAGGCCGTGATCGGCGACGTGGCCGGCCGCCCGACGGTCATCGTCGACGACATCGTCGACACGGGCGGCACGCTCTCGGCCGCGGTCGACGTGCTGCGCCGCGCGGGCGCCGGCGCCACCCACGCGGTCGCGATGCACCCGGTCCTCAGCGGCGACACGCCGGCGCGCGTCGAGCAGCTCGGGTTGGAGGAGCTGCTGGTCTGCGACACCGTGCCGCTGCCCGCGCCCGCGCCCGCGGGCGTGCGCGTGGTCAGCTGCGCCGACCTGCTGGCCGACACCGTCCACCGGATCTTCACGGACGAGTCGGTGAGCGAGGAGTTCGGGGGCGACAACGTGTAGCTGACGGCCGTAGACGGCCGCCAGCTCCATTGCGGGTGTTGGCCCAGGGGGCCAAACCCGCGCGTGGTCGGACTACCGCGGCCGCGCTGGTGCACGAACGGCTGCGGCTCGCTGCGCTCGCTAGCGTCGGGGCATGAGCTCGCATGCGCAGGTGCCCAGCGTCGACCTCGGCGACGGCGTCGCCATCCCGCAGGTCGGGTTCGGCGTGTGGCAGGTTCCCGCCGAGGACACGGAGCGTGCGGTGAGCGAGGCGCTCGAGGCGGGCTACCGGCACATCGACACCGCGGCGGCGTACGGGAACGAGCAGGGCGTGGCGCGCGCCATCCAGGCCTCCGGCCTCCGGCGCGAGGAGATCTTCGTCACCACCAAGCTCTGGAACGCCGACCACGGGCGCGCGCGCACGATGGAGGCGTTCGCGTCCAGCATGGAGCGCCTGCAGCTCGACGTCCTCGACCTGTACCTCATCCATTGGCCCATGCCGAGCCGGGACCGCTACGTGGAGACGTGGGAGGCCCTGGCCGCGCTCCACGGCGAGGGCCGCATCCGGGCGATCGGCGTGTCGAACTTCCACGCCGAGCACCTCGACCGCATCGTCGAGGCCACCGGCGTCACGCCGGCGATCGACCAGGTCGAATTGCACCCCCGCCTGCAGCAGCGCGAGCTGCGCGCCGCGCTGGCCGAGCGCGGGATCGTCACCGAGGCCTACAGCCCGCTCGGCTCCGGCACGCTGCTCGACGACTCCGTCATCGGCCGCATCGCGCAGGAGCGGGGCAAGAGCCCGGCGCAGGTGATCCTGCGCTGGCACCTGCAGCTCGGCAACGTCGTGATCCCGAAGTCGGCCACCCCCGAGCGCATCCGCGAGAACATCGACCTCTTCGACTTCGAGCTGACCGGCGAGGACCTGGCGGCGATCGAGGAGCTCGACGCCGGCGTCCGCACCGGCGCCGACCCGGAGACGTTCTCGCTGACCTGAGGTCTCCCGCTGACCTGAGGTGGGTTCAGGCCCGGCACGGGCTGCCGATCACCGGGCAGGTGGAGGTCACGCCCAACCCCAGCGACGTGCAGACGCTGCACGAGGCCGAGAAGCGGTTCCGCAGCGCCTTCGACGCGTCGGGCATCGGCATGGCGCTGTTGACGCTCGACCTGCGGTTCATGCAGGTCAACCCCGCCCTGACGCGCCTCCTGGGCTGGACCGCTGAGGAGCTGCTGCACGGCGAGGGCGTCAGCGCCATCAGCCACCCGGACGACATGGCCGCCCGCTGGACATCCTTCGCCGAGCTGCTCGCCGGCGAGGCCGACAGCTACTACCGCGCCGACCGGCGCTACCTCCACGCCGACGGGCACGTGATCTGGGGGGCGACCACGCTGACCCTGATCCGCGACGACGACGGGCAGCCGCTGTACGCGATGGGCCAGCTCGAGGACATCACCGCGCGCAAGCACGCCGAGCAGCGCGCCGAGCGCCGGGCCGCCCAGCAGTCCGCCGTGGTGCGGCTCAGCCAGGTGGCGCTCGAGGAGCAGGACTTCGGCAGCCTCGCCGACGCGACCGTCGCGACGATCACCGACATCCTCGACGTCTCGGTCGCGGCGCTGGCGCGCTGCGGCTCGGGCGCCGCGCCGCTGCAGCACGTCAGCGGCGCCACCGGGAGCGACGTGGCCGGCCGCGGCGCGGCGTCGCTCGACGAGCGCCACGCGCTGCTGACCCTCGACGCCGGAGAGCCGGTGATCGTCTGCGACAGCAGCGCCGAGGCGCGCTTCGACGCCGGCGGCCTCGCCGCGCGCGGCCTCGCCAGCGGCGTCACCGTGCGCGTCGCGGGCGAGGGCCACGAGCCGTTCGGCGTGCTCGGCATGTACGCCGCGCGGGCCCGGGCGTTCGACGAGGACGACATCGCGTTCCTGCGATCGGTGGCCAACGTCCTCACCGGCGCGGTGCGCCGCCTGGCAGCCGAGCGCGGCATGCGCCACCAGGCGCTGCACGACCCGCTGACCCATCTGCCCAACCGCGCGCTGCTGCTCGACCGCCTGCGGCACGGCCTGGCCCGCGGGCGCCGCGAAGGGCGGTGGCTCGCCGTGCTGCACCTCGACGTCGACGACTTCAAGAACGTCAACGACGCCTTCGGCCACGCGGCCGGCGACGACCTCCTCCGCGAGCTGGCCCCGCGCCTGTCCGAGGCGCTGCGCCCGAGCGACACGCTCGCGCGCTTCAGCGGGGACGAGTTCGCCATCGTCTGCGACGGCCTCGACGACGCCACGGAGAGCGCGACGATCGCCCAGCGCCTGCTCCGCGTGGTGGAGCGGCCGTTCGAGGTCGCCGGCGTGGAGGTCCAGGCCACGGCCAGCATCGGGATCGCGCTGGCCGAGCCGGGCGCCGCCGCGGGCGCTGAGGAGCTGCTGCGCGACGCCGACGTCGCGGTGCACCGCGCGAAGGCCGGAGGCCACGGCACGTACGAGATCTTCGACGAGCGGATGCGCGCGGAGACGCTCGAGCGCGTCGCGCTGACCAAGGACCTGCGCCGCGCGATCGAGGATGGCGGGCTGCGGCTCGTCTACCAGCCGATCGTCAGCTTCCACGACCGCCGCGTCGTCGGCGTCGAGGCGCTCACCCGCTGGACGCATCCGGACTGGGGCGACGTCCCGCCCGACCGCTTCATCCCGCTGGCCGAGCAGCACGGGCTCATCGGCGCCCTCGGGCGATGGGTGCTGCACGAGGCGCTCGACCAGCTCGTGCGCTGGGAGCGGGCGGGCCTGGCGCGGCCGGACCTCACGGTCTCGGTCAACGTCTCGCGCGTCCAGCTCGGGAGCGCCGCCCTCGGCGACGAGGTGCTCGCCGCGCTCAGCCTGCGCGAGCTGGCGCCGAACCGGCTGATCGTGGAGGTCACCGAGTCGGCGGTGATGGACGACCCGGAGACCGCCCGGGCGACGCTCGCCGCGCTGCACCAGCGGGGCGTCCGCCTGGCGCTCGACGACTTCGGCGTCGGCCAGTCGTCGCTGGCGTGCCTGCTCGAGCTGCCGCTCGACGTCCTCAAGCTCGACCGCGGGTTCATCACCAGCCTGGCCACCAGCCGCGAGTCCGCGGCCATCGTGCGGGCCGTCGCCGACATGGCGCGGACCCTCCGGTTCCCGGTCGTGGCGGAGGGCATCGAGACGGCCGCGCAGGAGCAGGTCGTCGAGGCGCTGGGCTGCGACCTCGGCCAGGGCTTCCTGTACGCCCGGCCCGTCGACCCCGAGGCGCTGCCGGCCGTCGTGGCCGACCTCGACGCCGCCCTGGGCCGCCCGGCGGCACGGGCCGCCTGAACGGCTCGCACCCACTACCCCCGGCGGGTATCCTGTGGGCATGGCCGACGCCGTCACGCCCACCGTCCCCGCCTACTCCGCCACGAAGGACCAGCTCCTCAAGCGCCTGCGGCGCGTCGAGGGCCAGGTCCGCGGCATCGAGCGGATGGTCGAGGACGAGCGGTACTGCATCGACGTCCTCACCCAGATCAGCGCCGTGCAGGCGGCGCTGGACAAGGTCGCGCTGGGGCTGCTCGACGGCCACGCGCGGCATTGCGTCGTCGGCGGTCCCGACGAGGTCAAGGAGGACCGCACGACCGAGCTGATGGCGGCCGTCGGCCGCCTCATGCGCCGCGGCTAGATCTGCGGCCCCGGCCCGGGCGGGCCGGGCGGTCCCGGCGTGGGCGTCGGCGCGCCGGGCGGCTCGGGCGGCGACGGCGCGGGCGACGGTGGATCCGGAGGTCCGGGAGCCGGCGGCAGGGGCGGAGCCATCCCGTGATCGCTACCCGACCGGGTGGTCAACCACGCAAGAGCCGTGCTTGGCTCAGCGTCTCTGAGGGAAGATCAGGGGTGCCGTGACGTACGACCACGTCCGCCTCCTCGAAGCCGACCCGGAGCTCGGCGACGGCCTCGCGCCGGTGGACCTGGACCGGGCCCGCCGGCACCTCACGGCGCCGGTGCGGCACCTGGGCACCGGCCGGTGGGCGCCGGCGGACGAGGTGCTCGGCACCGCGTCCCTGGGGCTGCTGGTGCTCGACGGGCTGATCGTGCGGGACCTCGACCTCGGCCGGCGCTCGTCGACGGAGGTCCTCGGGGCCGGCGACCTGATGCGCCCGTGGGACGTCGACGGCGAGATGGAGGAGCTGCCGGTCGCCGTGCGCTGGAGCGTCCTCCAGGAGACGCGCTTCGCGGTGCTCGACCATCGCTTCCTCCAGATGGCGGTCCGGTTCCCCGCGATCATCGACGCGCTGATGGTCCGCGGCCTGCGCCGGCATCGCTGGCTGTCGCTGCGGCTGGTGGTCAACCAGCTCGTGCGGCTCGACGACCGCCTGCTGCTCGCCATGTGGGCGCTGGCCGACCGCTGGGGCCGCGTGACGCCCGACGGCATCCTCGTGCCGGTGCCGCTGACCCACAGCGCGCTGGCGCGGCTCGTCGGCGCGCGGCGTCCGTCGGTGACCTCGGCGCTCGGAGACCTGGCGCGCGACGGCCTCGTGGAGCGCACCGAGGACGGCTGGCTGCTGCGCGGCGACCCCGCCACGCTCGTCGAGCCGATCACGGCGCGCCTCCTCTCGTCCGCGTAGAGTCGCCCCATGGAACCCGGACGCGTCCGCTGGGCCGAGGGCGCCGGCGGGGCGCACATCGCCTACCGCACGGTCGGCGCCGGACCCGTCGACCTGCTGTTCCTCGGCGGCGCGCTGTCGCACATCGACGTGCTGCTGGAGGAGCCGGGGCTGCGCCGCTGGTGGGACCGCATGGGCTCGTTCGCGCGCGTCATCCTCGTCGACCGGCGCGGCTCGGGGCTCTCCGACGGGATCACCGGCCCGCTGTCGCTGGACGAGGAGGTGGCGGACCTCGACGCGGTCCTCGACCACGCCGGCGTCGATCGCGTGGTCATCCAGGCCTACGCGTCGGGCGGGCCGCTCGCCGTCACGTACGCCGCGGCCCGCCCCGAGCGGACGCTGGCGCTCGTGCTCTACGCGTGCATGGTGGCGATGGTCCGCGACGAGAGCCTGCCGTGGGGCGTGAGCGGCGACGAGCGCCGCCGGCGCTTCGCCGCGTTCGCCGCCAGCTGGGGCAGCGGCCACAACCTGGAGGCCATGGCGCCGAGCGCCGCCCACGACCCGCGGATGCGCGAGTGGCTGGGCCGGCTGGAGCGGCTGTCCTGCACGCCCGCCGGCATGCTGCGGCTCAGCGAGAGCATGGACGGCGTGGACGTCCGCCCGCTGTTGGCGCAGCTGCGCATGCCGACGCTCGTCCTGCACCGCCGGGGCGACCGGTTCATCGACCCCCGACACTCGCGCGTGCTGGCCGACGGCATCCCCGGCGCCAAGCTCGTCGAGGTCCCGGGCGACGACAGCCTGGCCATGATCGGCGACACCGAGGCGCTGCTCGGCGAGATCGAGGAGTTCCTCACCGGCAGCCGCGTGACGACGTCCGGCCTCCAGCGGCAGCTGATGACCGTGCTCTTCACGGACATCGTCGACGCCACCGGCCACGCGGCGCGGCTGGGCGACGGGCGCTGGCGCGACCTGCTCTCCGCCCACGACGCCGCCATCCGCCGCGAGGTGGAGCGCTTCGGCGGCCGCGAGGTCAAGACGGTCGGCGACGGCTACCTGGCCGCGTTCGGAGGCGCGCCGTCCGACGCGCTGCGCTGCGCGCGCACCGTCGTCGACGCGGTCCGCGGACTGGGCATCCGCGTCCGCGCCGGCCTGCACACCGGGGAGTGCGAGCTGATCGGCGACGACCTCGGCGGCATGGCCGTCCACATCGCCGCGCGCGTGTGCGACATGGCGGCGCCGGACGAGGTGCTCACCTCGGGCACGGTGTACGGGACGGTCGTCGGCTCGGGGCTCGAGTTCGAGATGCGGGGCACGCACGCGCTGCGCGGCGTTCCCGGCGCCTGGCCGATCTTCGCGCTCGAGCGCTGAGCCGCCCGCGGCTGCACGCCCCCGTGCACCCTGCGCGTCGCGCAGACCTCCGGCCGCAACCTTGGCCGGACGGGCCAGTTGGGAAGAGAAAGGAACCCAACACGGAGGTCCCATGAAGATGTTCCGCAAGCTCAGGGGCCAGGGCCCCTGGCTCCTGGCCAGCGCGATCGCCCTCGGCCTGCTCCTCACGTCCATCGCGGGCGCGGCGGGCGGTCACGCCATCATCGGCGGCAAGCGCAACCCGGGCACGAACCCCAGCAAGACCCTGAGCAGCGAGACGCAGATCATCGCCAGCAACGGCACCTACGGCACCCGCCAGTCGAACAAGTCCGACAGCGGCGGCGGCGCGATCTACGGCTGCCGCTCGACGCCCGGCGGCTCGCCGAAGGGCAAGAACCCGTGCATCCGCGCGAACAACCTGGCCGGCGGCCGCGCCTTCGAGTTCGCCACGGCCAACGGCCCCGAGGTCGGCGCGATCACCTCGGCGAACCCGAAGGCCGCGCCGTTCATCACCAACGCCCACGGCGTCGCCACCGGCCTCAACGCCGACCAGGTCGATGGCAAGAGCGCCGACGAGATCAAGGCCGACACGCTCAAGGACGCCCACGCCGACGCGGTCACCACCGCGCAGGCGGCGGTCCAGGGCGCGGTGCTGTTCGCCGTCGTCGGCCAGGACGGCAAGCTCGGCGCCCACCGCGGCGCGACCGCGGCCGCCAAGGTCGACGCCACGACCGGCGACTACACGGTCACCTTCGCCGAGGACATCTCGGCGTGCGCCATGCAGGCCACGGAGGCCACGGTGACCGACGCCGGCGCCGTCGGCGTGCAGCTCGACGACGACAAGAAGACCGTCCACGTCCGCACCCGCGCCGGCGGCGAGCCGGGCGGCACGGCGGCCAACGCGGCGGCCGACCGCCCGTTCCACCTCACGGTCACCTGCTAGGGGCGTCTCCGGGGCGTCTCCCAGAGGGAGCCGCCCTTGCGGGAGATCGCCGAGGGGGCGATTCCCGCGGCTCGCGTCGTCTCGGCGTGAGCGGCTCGCGTCGTCTCGGCGTGAGCTGAGGTCTCACCCCATCGACCTTCGCGTGCGCCTGCGGGCGCGCGCGAGGGTCAGCCGGACCAGCAGCTCGACCCAGTCGAGCAGCCCGCCGTAGAGATGCCCGATCGGGCCCGTCCAGACCCAGGCGGCCAGGCGCGTCGAGGGTCGGAGGCGGGGGGCGGGCATCGGGCGTCTGACGCTACATTGCGAGCCACATGGCCGCCGCTACGAACGTGAAGACGACCGTCGAGGAGCTCCCGGAGTCCCGGGTGCGCGTGGAGGCCGAGGTGCCGCCGCAGGAGGTCCAGCGGCGCCTCAACGAGGCCGCCGGCCGCATGGGCCGCGACCTGCGCATGCCCGGCTTCCGCCGCGGCAAGGTCCCCGCGCCGGTCGTCATCCAGCGCATCGGCCGCGAGGCAGTCCTCGACGAGGCCGTCCGCAGCGCGCTCGGCCAGTGGTACACCGACGCCGTGGATGCCGCCGGCATCCATCCGGTCGGCCAGCCGGAGGTCGACCTCGGCGACCTCCCCGCCGAGGGGCAGCCGCTGACCTTCACCATCGAGATCGGCGTGCGGCCCACGGCGACGCTCGGCGACATCTCCGCGTTCGAGGCGCCGCGTCGCGAGCCGAAGGTCGACGACGCCGCGATCGACGAGCAGCTCGAGCAGCTGCGCCAGCAGCTCGGCCGCCTCGAGACCGTCGAGCGGGCCGCGGAGGACGGCGACTTCGTCGTCATCGACTTCAAGGGCTCGATCGAGAGCTCGGACCCCGACCACCCCGGCGAGCGCGACTACTTCGCCGGCGGCGAGGGCCGCGACCAGCTCCTCGAGCTCGGCAGCGGCCAGTTCATCCCCGGCTTCGAGGAGCAGCTCGCCGGCCTTTCGGCCGGTGACGAGAAGGTCGTCGAGGTGACGTTCCCCGAGGAGTACCCGGGCGCACCGCACCTCGCCGGCCAGCCGGCGCAGTTCGAGGTCACGGTCAACGAGGTCAAGGCCAAGCAGCTCCCCGAGCTCGACGACGACTTCGCCACCGAGGCGGGCGGCTTCGACAGCCTCGCGGAGCTGCGCGAGGACATCGCCACGCGCATGCGCGAGAGCGAGGAGCGCCAGATCGAGGCCGAGTTCCGCGAGGCGGCGCTCGACGCCGTCGTGGAGGCCGCCACCGTCGAGGTGCCCGACTCGCTGGTCGACGCCCGCGCGCAGGAGCTGTGGGACCAGATGCTGCACTCGCTGTCGCATCGCGGCATCACCAAGGACGCCTACCTCCGGATCGCCCAGAAGAACGAGGACGAGCTGCTCGAGGAGGCGCGCCCCGACGCGGAGCGGGCGCTGCGCCGCGAGGCCGTGCTGGCCGCCGTGGTCGAGGCCGAGAGCATCGAGCCGTCCGAGGGCGACATCCTCGACGCGCTCCAGCAGACGGCGCTGCAGCAGGGCACCACGCCCGAGAAGCTCCGCAAGCAGCTGGAGCGCAACGGCCGCCTCGACGAGGTCAAAGAGGACCTGGCGCAGCGGCGTGCCGTCGAGCTCCTGGCCGAGCGCGCGACGCCGGTGGCGGCGCCCGCCGAGTCGGCCGCGGCCGAGTAGGACCGCCGTCGCGCACCCCGCCGGCCCGTCGCGGCCCGTCGCGGGCCGGCGCTGCAAGGCCCGTCCACGGCCCTCAAGGACGGTCGTCGGCGACCGACCTGAAAGCCCAGGGGCGGGCGCACCACGGCTGCTAGCCTCCGGACCCTCCGGGCCCGCGTCTCGCGGGCTGGCGGAGGAACCCACCCGAGCACCGAGAACGAGCACGAGGTCACATGAGTCCACTGGTCCCGATGGTCGTCGAGCAGACGTCGCGTGGTGAGCGTGCGTTCGACATCTACAGCCGCCTGCTCAACGAGCGCATCGTGTTCCTGGGCACGCCGGTGGACGACCAGATCGCCAACCTGATCGTGGCGCAGCTGCTGCACCTGGAGTCGGAGGATCCCGACAAGGACATCTCGCTGTACATCAACTCCCCGGGCGGGAGCGTGTACGCGGGCCTGGCGATCTACGACACGATGCAGTTCATCAAGCCCGACGTGCAGACGATCTGCGTCGGCATCGCCATGTCGATGGGCGCGCTGCTGCTGGCCGGCGGCGCGGCGGGCAAGCGCATGGCGCTGCCCAACGCCAAGATCCTCATCCACCAGGTGAGCTCCGGCTTCCAGGGCCAGGCCACGGACATCGAGATCCACGCCAAGGAGATCATCGACATCCGCCAGCGCCTGGACCACATCATCGCCGACCACACCGGCCAGGACTACGCGAAGGTCCGGACCGACACCGAGCGCGACTACTTCATGAGCTCGGAGGAGGCCAAGGAGTACGGCATCATCGACCGCGTGATCACGCAGCACTAGACTGGCCTTCCGGCCGAGAGGAGAGGGCGGAGATCGATGGCGCGTCCCACGGATTCCAACGAGCAGCTCCTGTGCAGCTTCTGCGGCAAGTCCCAGCGGCAGGTCAAGAAGCTGATCGCTGGCCCCGGGGTCTACATCTGCGACGAGTGCATCGATCTCTGCAACGAGATCATCGACGAGGAGCTCACCGCTCCGCCGTCGTTCGACCTGGAGAACCTCCCCAAGCCGCGTGAGATCTACGGCGTGCTCGACGAGTACGTCGTCGGCCAGGAGGAGGCCAAGCGGACCCTCTCCGTCGCGGTCTACAACCACTACAAGCGCGTGCAGATGATGCAGACGGCGGATGCGGACATCGAGCTGCAGAAGTCCAACATCCTCCTGCTCGGGCCGACCGGCTGCGGCAAGACGCTGCTGGCCCAGACCCTCGCGCGCATCCTCAACGTCCCGTTCGCCATCGCCGACGCCACGGCCCTGACCGAGGCGGGCTACGTCGGGGAGGACGTCGAGAACATCCTCCTCAAGCTGATCCAGGCCGCCGACTACGACGTCAAGAAGGCCGAGACGGGGATCATCTACATCGACGAGGTCGACAAGATCGCCCGCAAGGCGGACAACCCGTCGATCACGCGCGACGTCAGCGGCGAGGGCGTCCAGCAGGCGCTCCTGAAGATCCTCGAGGGCACGACCGCGTCGGTGCCGCCGCAGGGCGGGCGCAAGCACCCGCACCAGGAGTTCCTGTCGATCGACACGACGAACATCCTGTTCATCTGCGGCGGGGCGTTCGCCAACCTCGACCAGGTCATCGAGCGGCGCATCGGCCACAAGGGCATCGGCTTCGGCTCCGAGATGCCGACCAAGGCCGACAAGGACACGGGCGAGGTCTTCCAGAAGACGCTCCCCGAGGACCTCGTCAACTACGGGCTGATCCCGGAGTTCATCGGCCGCCTGCCGGTCATGAGCGCCGTCCACCAGCTCTCGCGCGAGGACCTCATCACGATCCTCACCGAGCCGCGCAACGCGCTCGTCAAGCAGTTCCAGCGGTTCTTCCAGTTCGACGGCATCGAGCTGGTCTTCTCCGACGACGCGCTGATCTCCGTCGCCGACAAGGCGCTCGAGCGCGAGACCGGCGCGCGCGGCCTGCGCTCGATCATCGAGGAGACGCTGCTCGACGTGCAGTTCGAGCTGCCGTCGCGGCGCGACGTCAAGAAGTGCGTCGTGACCAAGGAGACGATCGAGAAGGGCATCACGCCCACGCTCGTCACCGAGGCCGTCGACGACGAGGGATCGGCCCCGGCCGCCGCCGAGTCGGCCTGAGGGTGGGCGGAGACCGGATCTCCGAGGACGCGATCGTCTTCGCCGGCGGCGCCCTGGACCGGGCGCCGCAGGTCCGGGCCGACGCCGGGGCGCTCGACGCCGCGCTCCGGGATCCCGCGGCCCGTGCGGTCGCCGTCGGCCCGGCCGGCGCGCACCGCAAGCTGCTGCCGCTGCGCCCCGACGACCATGCCGGGGCGCTGTTCCTCGGCCTGGCCCCCGAGGGCCCGCGCTTCGCCGTCGAGCGCGACGACGTCGAGCTGACCGGGCTGCGCGAGCTCACCGCCTCGCTGCCGGCCGGCGCGCTGGGCGTGGTGGCCTACGCCGCCGCGCTGGCCAACTGGGCGCGGGCGACGCGGTTCTGCGGCCGCTGCGGCGAGCCGACCGAGCCGGCCGAGGCCGGCCACGTCCGGGTGTGCGCCAACGGCCACCAGCACCACCCGCGGACCGACCCGGTCGTGATCATGCTGGTGACCAGCGGCGACGTCGTGCTCATGGGCCGGCAGGCCTCCTGGCCGGAGGGCCGCTACAGCGCGCTGGCCGGCTTCGTCGAGCCGGGAGAGTCCCTGGAGGCCGCCGTCGCCCGCGAGGTCGCCGAGGAGGCCGGGGTGGAGGTGACCGACGTGCGGTACGTCGCGTCGCAGCCCTGGCCGTTCCCGGTGTCGCTGATGCTCGGCTTCCAGGCCACCTACGCCGGCGGCGATCCCGCGCCCCGCGACGCCGAGCTGCAGGACGTGCGCTGGTTCTGCCGCGACGAGGTCGCGGCGGCCGCGCGCGAGGACGTCGCCTGGGAGGACGCGGGCGGCGCCGGCCGCCTGCGCCTGCCGCCGCGCAGCGCGATCGCGCGCGTGCTCGTCGAGCGATGGCTCGGCGCGCCCGCTGGGTAGCCTCGACCGCGATGCCGAGACTGCCGGGCCGCAAGGCCGTCCCGTGGATGCTGGTGCTGGAAGCCGCGATGGTCGCCCGCGACCACTGGGGTCGCCTCGACGGGCGCGACCGCAGCGAGCTGGCGCGCATCGTGCGCAAGTCCAAGGGGCGCCCGAACAACCTCTCCGCCAACGAGCGCTCCGAGCTGCTGCGCCTCGTCCGCCTGCTGGACCCGCTCACCGCGGGCCGCAAGCTGCTGCCGTTCCGCGGCGGCGTGCGCCGGGGGCGCTGAGCGCCGGCGCGGACGCCGCGCTCGCCGCGCGGCGAGCGCCCCCGTGGCGCCCATACACTGCGCCCTTCCATGTCGAGCCTGAAGGACCGCAAGCGCTTCGAGCCCTCGGAGGTGGAGCCGCGCATCGTGCAGCGCTGGCTCGACTCGGGGCTGTTCCACCCCCAGCCGGAGGGCGACGCGTCGGAGAACTTCTCGATCGCGATCCCGCCGCCCAACGTCACCGGCGCACTGCACATGGGCCACGCGCTCAACGGCTCGATCCAGGACACCCTCATCCGCTACCACCGGATGCTCGGGCGCAACGTCAAGTGGGTGCTGGGCACCGACCACGCCGGCATCGCCACGCAGACCCAGGTCGAGAAGCGCCTCAAGGAGCAGGGCACCAGCCGCGAGGCGATCGGGCGCGAGGCCTTCATCGAGAAGACGTGGGAGTGGCGCGAGGAGTTCGGCGGGACGATCGTCGGCCAGCTCAAGCGGCTGGGCGCCTCGTGCGACTACGACGAGGAGCGCTTCACGCTCGACGAGGGCTACGCGCGCGCGGTGCTGAAGGTCTTCGTCGCCCTCTACGAGAAGGGCTACATCTACCGCGACAACTACATGGTCAACTGGGACCCGGGCTCCGGCTCGGCGATCAGCGACCTGGAGGTCGAGGACCGCGAGGTCACCGACACGCTCTTCCACATCGCCTACCCGCTGGCCGACGGCGGCGGGGAGGTCGTCGTCGCCACCGTGCGCCCCGAGACGATGCTCGCCGACGTCGCCGTCGCCGTGCACCCGGAGGACGACCGCTACCGCCACCTCGTCGGCAGGACGGTCGTCCTGCCGCTCGTGGGCCGCGAGCTGCCGATCATCGCCGACGAGTACGTCAAGACCGACTTCGGCACCGGCTGCCTGAAGATCACGCCGGGCCACGACCCCAACGACTTCGAGATCGGCCGCACGCACGGCCTCCCGGAGCTGAGCGCGATCGGCGAGGACGGGCGCATGACCGGCCTCGTCCCCGCCTACGAGGGGATGACGATCGCCGAGGCTCAGCGCGCGATCGTCGCCGCCCTCGACGAGCAGGGCCTGATCCGCGCACGCGACCCGTACGTCCACACCGTCCCGTTCAGCCACCGCTCCGGCGAGCGCATCGAGCCGCTGATCTCGCTGCAGTGGTTCATGCGCATGGACGAGCTGGCGGCGCCGGCGATCGCCGCCGTCCGCGACGGCCGCGTGAAGATCCACCCCGAGTCGCAGTCGCGCCGCTACATCGACTGGCTGGAGAACATCCGCCCGTGGTGCATCTCGCGCCAGCTGTGGTGGGGTCACCAGATCCCGGTCTGGTATCGGTCCCACCCGACCCAGGAGACCTACGTCGGCATGGAGCCGCCGGAGGGGGAGGGGTGGACCCGGGACCCCGACGTCCTCGACACCTGGTTCAGCTCGGCGCTGTGGCCGTTCGCCACGCTCGGATGGCCCGACGGCACGCCCGAGCTCGAGGCCTTCTACCCGACCGACGTCCTGTCGACGGCGCGCGACATCCTCTTCCTGTGGGTCGCGCGCATGGTGATGATGGGCCTGGAGTTCACCGGCGACATCCCGTTCGAGCACGTCTACGTGCACTCGGTGATCCAGGCGCCCGACGGTCGCCGCATGAGCAAGTCGCTGGGCACGGGGATCGACCCGCTGCACCTCATCGAGGGCGGCGATCGCCCGCCGGTCTTCACCGGCGGCGGCGAGTTCCCGGCCTACGGCGCCGACGGCGTGCGCTTCGGCCTGCTGGCGATGTCCTCGACGCAGGACGTCCGCTTCAGCGAGGAGAAGGTCGCCCAGGGCCAGGCGCTGGCCAACAAGCTCTTCAACGCCACGCGCTTCGTGCTGCTCAACGTGGCCGAGGACGTGGAGCTGGCGCCCGCCGTCCAGACGGTCGAGGACCGCTGGATCCTGTCGCGGCTGGAGGCCGCCAAGGCCGACTTCGCCGAGCGCGTGGAGGCCTTCGACTTCTCCAAGGCCGCGCTCGGGCTCTACGACTTCGTCTACGGCGAGCTCTGCGACTGGTACCTCGAGCTGATCAAAGGCCGCCCGTTCGACGCCGAGCTCAGCGGCCACCTGCTGCACGTGCTGCGCGAGACGCTGGCGCTCGCGCACCCGATCATCCCGTTCGTCACCGAGGAGCTGTGGTCGCTGCTGCCGGCCTCGGCCCGCACCGCCGAGCTGCTCGCCGGCGCCCGGCGCACCGCCGCGGACCCGTCGCTGCGCGACGCCGAGGCCGAAGCGGCCATCGAGCGCGTGATCGCCACGGTCCAGGCGGTCCGCTCGTGGCGCGACGCCGGCGGCGTCAAGCCCGGCGAGTTCCTGGAGGCCCGGATCGACGGCCTCGACGGCCTCGTGCCGCTCGTCGCCCGCCTTGCGCGGCTGACGCCCGTCGAGGATGACCGTGCGCCCGTGGCGACGATCCCGGTCAGCGGCGTGCAGGTCGACCTGCTCACCGGCGTCGATCCCGAGGAGGCCGCGGCCAAGGTCGAGGCGCAGCGCCGCCACCTGGAGTCCGAGATCCGGCGCGCCGAGGGCAAGCTGGCCAACGACGGCTTCGTCGCCAAGGCGCCCGAGGCGGTGGTGGCCGCCGAGCGCGAGAAGCTCGAGCGGCTGCGGGCGGAGCTGGAGGCTCTGTGACGACTGCGTCGTCATTGCGAGCTCGCCTGGCGGCGAACATCGCGCGTGGCGGAGGGATGGGGTGAACCTGGAGGACGCCGAGCGGCGGCTCCTCGGGCTCGAGACCTTCGGCGTGCGGCTCGGCCTGCACCGCATGCGGCGGCTGCTGGCCGAGCTCGGCGACCCCCAGCGGCGGTTCCCCTCGATCCACGTCGTCGGGACCAACGGCAAGTCCTCGACCGTCCGCATGACCGCGGCGATCCTGCGCCGCCACGGGCTGCGCGCGGGCGCGTACCTCTCGCCGCACCTGGTGTCGTTCGCCGAGCGCGTGCGGGTCGACGACGAGGACGTCGACGGCGCCGCGACGGCCGAGGCGGTCCACCGGGCGCTCGACGCCGCTGAGGCGGTGGAGACCGGGCTCGAGGCCGGCGACCACGTCACGCAGTTCGAGGTCCTCACCGCCGCGGCGTTCGACCACCTGGCCCGCGCGGACGTGGACGCGGCGGTCGTCGAGGCCGGGCTCGGCGGGCGCCTGGACGCCACCAACGTGCTCCCGTCGCGGGTGCAGGTGCTGACGAACGTCAGCCTCGAGCACACCCGCCTGCTCGGCTCCACGGTGCGGGCGATCGCCGAGCAGAAGCTGGCGGTCGTGCAGCCCGGGGCGACGCTGGTCGTCGGCGCCGGTCTCCATCCCGACGCGCTGGCCGTCGCCGAGGAGGTCGCGGCCGAGCGCGGCGCTCGGCTCGTGGTGGCCCCGCCCGACGCCGACCTGCCGCCCGGCGCGGCGCTGGCCGCGCGCGGCGACTTCCAGCGCCGCAACCTCGCGGTGGCCGCCGAGGCGGCGCGCGCCTTCCTCGGGCGCCTCGACGCCGCGGCGCTGCGGGCCGCGGCGGAGACGGTGGCCGTGCCGGGGCGCTTCGAGGTCGTCGATCCCGCCGACGGCGGCGCGACCGTCGTCCTCGACGGCGCCCACAACCCGGCCGGCATCGCGGCGCTGGCCGAGGCGCTGCCGGCGTTCGTCGGCGGCCGTCGCCTGGTCGCGTGCGTCGCCGTGCTGCGCGACAAGGACGCCGCGGCGATGCTGCGCGAGCTGCTGCCGCTCTGCGACGCGGTCGTGGCCACCGCCGCGCATTCCCCGCGCGCGCTGCCCGCGGCCGACGTGGAGCGCGCCGCGCGCGTCGCGGGCTTCGGCGGGGCGGTCGAGGTCGTCGACGAGCCGCGTGCCGCGCTCGAGCACGCCCGCGCGCTGGCCGGGCCGGGCGGCGTGGCGCTGGCCACCGGCTCGATCTACCTCGTCGCCGACCTGCTGCGCCCGGCCGATCGCGTGGGGAGCACGCTGTGAACGACGACGGCCCGCGCCCGGCCGCCATCATCGCTGCGGTCGCGCTGATCGTCGCCGTGGTGATCCTCGTCTTCTTCGCGATCGGGTACATCTTCGGGCGGTTGTTCCTCTGACCGCCGCCCCGGCGCAGCGCGGGCAGGAGCCGGCGCGGCGGCTGCGAAACCCACCCTGGGCGCCGCGCCGCGGCGCTCGCACCCCCTAGGATTCCTCTGCACATGTCCGTCACCGCGGTCTTCGGGATCGACAACAGCGGCCTCGACACGGCCGTCAAGCTGCTGATCCTCTTCCTCGTCGTCGTCTACGTGGCCCTCGTGTACTACACGTTCGCCGACGCCCGCCGGCGCATCGAGGACCCGATGCTCATCGGCTGCGCCACGCTGGCCGCCGTCATCTTCCCGTTCGTCGGGACGATCGTGTACATGATCGTCCGTCCGCCGGAGTACCTCGACGACGTCCGCGAGCGCGAGCTGGAGATGCAGGCCGCCGAGGCGCGGCTGCACGAGCTGGGCTTCTTCGCCTGCCCGCACTGCAACGGCGAGGTCAAGGAGGACTTCCTCCGCTGCCCGCACTGCCTGCGCAAGCTCAAGGACCCGTGCGGCACCTGCGGCAAGCCGCTGGACCCGGACTGGCAGATCTGCCCGTACTGCGAGTCGGAGATCCCGGGCGTCACGCCGCAGCGGCGCAGCCGCCGCCGGCGCTCGACCGGCGACCTCGCCGAGCAGACCGCGGTGCGCGAGCCGGGCTCGTAGAGTCCGCCGCCGCAGACCCCGACCCAGAACCTCAAGGAGCCACCACCGTGGACCGGACCCTCATCCTGGTCAAGCCCGACGCGTTCTCGCGCGGCCTCACCGGCGAGATCCTCGCCCGCTTCGAGCGCAAGGGCCTGAAGCTCGTCGCCCTCAAGCTCGTGCAGACCCCGCGCGACACCGCCGAGACGCACTACGAGGAGCACAAGGAGCGGCCGTTCTTCGGCGAGCTCGTCGACTTCATCACCTCCGGCCCGCTCGTCGCGGCCGTGCTCGAGGGCCAGGACGTCGTCAAGGCCAGCCGCCAGCTCATCGGCGCCACCAACCCGCTGGAGGCCGCGACCGGCTCGATCCGCGGCGACTTCGCCATCGAGGTCGGCCAGAACCTCGTGCACGGCTCCGACTCGCCCGAGTCGGCGGCGCGCGAGATCGGCATCTGGTTCCCCGAGCTGTAGCCCGGGCGTTGCCCGACAAGCTGGTCCTGGCCAGCGGCTCGCCGCAGCGGCGGGCGATCCTCGGCGGCCTGGGCCTCGACTTCGAGGTCCGGCCGGCCGACGTCGCCGAGGAGGACGAGGGCGCCCCGCGCGCCGTCGCCGCCGAGAACGCGCTGCGCAAGGCGCTGGCCGCCGCGAGGGCCGGGACTGATGCCGGCGAGCTCATCATCGGCTGCGACACGCTCGTGGCCACCGAGCTCGAGATCTGGGGCAAGCCGCCCAACGAGGCCGCCGCGCGCGAGACGCTGCGGCGCCTCTCCGGGCGCACGCACGAGGTCGTCAGCGGCCTGGCGCTCGTCCGCGACGGCGATGTGCGCTCCGCGACCGAGGTCACCGAGGTCACCTTCCGCGAGCTCGACGAGGCCACCATCGCGTGGTACCTGGGCTGCGGCGAGTGGGAGGGCCGCGCCGGCGGCTACGCGATCCAGGGCCGCGGGGCTGCGCTGGTGCGGCGCGTCGAGGGCGACTACCTCAACGTCGTCGGGCTGCCCGTCGCCGCGCTGCTGGAGCTCGAGCCGCACCTGATGCAGCGCTACGCGGCCGCCTGAGCCGCCCCTGCAAGACCGCTCGCAGCCCGCGGTTTTGCAGGATCTTCACCACTGCAACCCGGCATTCGGGGTGCGGCGGGGCGCGAGGGCTCCGCTACACTGCGCCGCGCGGCTCGTCCCCCCGCCTCGCCTTCTGGCGAGGCGCTCGCACGCAAGCAGGCGGTCCGCGCTCCCTCTCGCGCATGGGCTTCCTCAGCTACCTCACCGGTTTCGGTGGCCGCGACATGGCGGTCGACCTCGGCACCGCGAACACGCTCGTGTACGTCCGCGGCCGCGGCATCGTCCTCAGCGAGCCGTCGGTCGTGGCGATCGACTCGCGGACCGGCGAGGTCCACGCCGTGGGCATCGAGGCCAAGCGGATGCTCGGGCGCACGCCCGGCACGATCCAGGCCATCCGGCCGCTGAAGGACGGCGTCATCGCCGACTTCGACGTGACCGAGGAGATGCTGCGCCACTTCATCCAGAAGGTCCACCAGAACCGGTGGGCCCACCCGCGTGTCGTCGTCTGCGTCCCGTCGGGCGTGACCGGCGTCGAGAAGCGCGCGGTGGAGGAGGCCTGCCTGTCGGCCGGCGCGCGCCAGGCCTACCTCATCGAGGAGCCGATGGCCGCCGCGATCGGCGCCGGCCTGCCCGTCGGCGAGCCCACGGGCTCGATGATCGTCGACATCGGCGGCGGCACGTCGGAGGTCGCCGTGATCTCGCTCGGCGGCATCGTCGTCTCGCAGTCGATCCGCGTCGGCGGCGACGAGCTCGACGAGGCGATCATCAACTACGCCAAGCGGGAGTACAAGCTGCTCATCGGCCAGCAGACGGCCGAGGAGGTCAAGCTCGAGATCGGGTCCGCGTACCCGATGGTCGAGGAGGTCCAGGCGGAGATCCGCGGCCGCGACATGGTCAGCGGCCTGCCCAAGACGGTCGTGCTGACCAGCGAGGAGATCCGGCAGGCGCTCGAGGAGCCGCTGTCGCAGATCATCGACGCGGTCAAGGAGACGCTGGATCGGACCCCTCCGGAGCTCGCATCCGACATCATGGACCGCGGCATCATGCTCGCGGGCGGCGGCTCGCTGCTGCAGGGGCTCGACGAGCGCCTGCGGGAGGAGACGCAGATGCCGTCGCACCTGGCCGAGTCGCCGCTGACATGCGTCGCGGTCGGCTCGGGACGGTCGCTCGAGGAGTTCGAGGTGATCCACCGGACCAGCAAGAATTCGAGGAACCGGCGCCGGCCGCGCTAGCGCCGCGCCGCAGGGAACCCAAGCTTTGGAGTCGCGTACGACATGTACGACAAGACGGTGCGCCGGAGGCGAGCGGTCCTGGGACTGCTCGTCGGCTGCTCCCTGATCCTTCTCACCGCCTACTTCGGCGAGCCCGCGGGCGGCGCCCTGCACTCCGTCCAGCGCGGCATCCTGGAGGTCGTCTCGCCGATCCAGGAGGGCGCCAGCCGCGCGCTCAAGCCGATCCGTGACCTGTTCGGGTGGGTCGGCGACACGGTGTCGGCCAAGGGCGACCTCAAGGACGCCCGCAAGGAGCGCGACATGTGGCGCGCCACGGCGATCCGCAACGAGGCGGCCGCCCGCGAGGCGGACAAGCTCCGCGGGCTGGTCGGGCTCGACCGCGCGCCGAAGTCGCTGGCGCCGTACGGACCGGTGACCGCGCGCGTCATCGGCCGGTCGTCCACGGTCTGGTACGGGCGGATCTTCATCGACAAGGGCAGCTCGTCGGGCATCAAGCGCAACTACGCGGTGCTCGGCTCCGACGGCGACGCGCAGGACGGCGCGGGGCTCATCGGCCGCGTCGAGAGCGTCACCGCCAACGCGGCCACGGTGCGGCTGATCACCGACGCCTCGATGTCGGTCCCGGCGCGGACCGTGAAGACCGACGCCTCCGGGGACGTCAAGCCCAAGGCCGGCAACCCCCGCGACCTCATCCTCGACTACACGAACAAGAACGACCCGATCGGCGTCGGCGATCCCGTCGTGACCGCCGGCACCACCTCGCAGCGCAGCGACCTGACCTCGGTCTACCCGCCCGACCTGCCGATCGGCCGCGTGACGCGCATCGACGAGCCGGGCAGCGAGGACCAGGAGGTCCACCTCGCGCCCTTCGTCGACCTCCAGCGCGTCGAGTTCGTCCAGGTCCTGACCAAGACGGTGGACGGCAACCGCTGATGCCGTCGGCCACGCCACAGCTGCTGCTGCGCGCCGCCGCCCTCGGGGTGGCGGTCGTGCTGATCCAGGTGGCGGCGGTGTCGCAGGTGGTGCTCTTCGGCACCAACGCCGACCTCACGCCGCTGGTCGTGGCGGCGGTCGGCCTCCTGTGCGGCTCGATCCCCGGCGCCCTGTTCGGCTTCGGCGTCGGCCTCTTCGTCGACGCGGCCCTCGTGCAGACGATGGGGCTCTCCAGCCTGGTCTTCATCGCCGCCGGCTACGGCGCGGGGCGGCTGCGCGAGCTGCGCGACCCGCAGGCCGGCGTCGTGCCGATGGTCGTCGGCGCCGCGGCGACCGCGATCACGACGTTCGGCTTCGGCGTCATGAACTTCCTGCTGGGGATCGACGCGCCCGTCAGCTTCCTGCTGCTGCGCCAGATCCTGGCCACCATCATCCTCAACGCGCTCATCGCGCTGCCCGTGTTCGCGCTCGTGCGCCGCTGGCTGTCGCCGGTCCTGCCCGAGGACCCGCGCCGCCGGCGCCGCCGCGCCTACACCACGGGCGGCCTGTCCCCGCTCAGCCGCGCCTGATGCCGCTCGATCCCGTCAGCGAGCGGCGCCCGCCGATCACCCCGCAGCTCGCGGTCCGCGTGGCCGGTCTCGGCGTGCTCGCGCTGATCCTCTTCGGCGTCGTCTTCTTCCGCCTCTGGTACCTGCAGGTGCTCGACGGCGACAAGTACCTGGCCCAGGCGCGCGACAACCGCGTGCGCACCGAGCGCATCGAGGCGCCGCGCGGCCAGATCGTCGACGCCAACAACCTCACGCTCGTCGACAACCGCAAGGCGACCGTCGTCTCCCTCGATCCGCGGACCATCCCCCTCTCGATGCGCGACGCCGCTGCCGAGTGGGGACAGCAGATGACCGCGCGCTCCAAGCGCAAGAAGGGGCAGAAGGGGCCGATCCCGTCGCTGCCCACACCCGACGCCGGGCTGCAGGCGCGCTACCGCCGCCTCGGGCGCGTGCTGCAGATGTCGCCCAAGACGATCAACGAGCGCGTCGTCTCCTCGCTGGTCCAGCTGCCGTACGCCAACATCCGGCTGCGGATCGACGTCACGCGCGCCGAGCGCGACTACATCGAGGAGCGCCATGAGGCGTTCCCGGGCGTCACGGTCGAGCAGCTCTACATGCGCTCGTACCCCTACAAGGACCTCGCCGCCCAGATCTTCGGCACCGTCGGGCAGATCACCGAGGACCAGCTGCAGGACAAGCAGCACTACAAGGGCATCGCGCCGGGCACCGACATCGGCCAGAACGGGCTCGAGGCCCAGTACGACAAGTTCCTGCGCGGCACCGACGGCAGCTACCGGATCGAGGTCAACGCCGCCGGCGAGCGCCGCCGCGAGGTCGCCGGCACCGAGCCGCAGTCCGGGCAGATGCTCAAGCTCACGCTCGACGAGGGCCTCCAGCAGGCCGCAGAGCGGGCGATGGTGCGCGCCGGCGCCGGCAGCGGCCCGGACCACGGCGGCGCCTTCGTGGCCATGAACCCGCAGACCGGCGCGATCTACGCGATGGGCTCGCTGCCCAGCTACGACCCGCAGGAGCTCAACGGCCACTTCGACACGACGGCCGAGTACAACGCGAAGTTCGGCGAGGCGGCCGGATCGCCGCTGTTCAACCGCGCGATCGCCGGCGCCTATCCGACCGGCTCGACGTTCAAGCCGATCACCGCGCTGGCCGCGATGGACGCCGGCGTCATGTCGCCCAGCGACATCTTCAACGACGAGGGCTGCCTGCAGATCGGCGCGCGGGCGGTCGACCGCGCCTGCAACGCCGGCGACGAGGTCAACGGCCCGATCAACCTGGTCGACGCCCTGCGGGTCTCGTCGGACGTCTACTTCTACAACCTGGGCCTGAAGCTCTACCACCACGCCGGCCAGCCGCTGCAGCAGTGGGCGCGCAAGATGGGGCTCGGGCGCCCGACCGGCGTCGACCTCCCGTACGAGGGCAAGGGCACGATCCCCGGGCCGGCGTGGGTCCGCAAGATCAACCGCGAGGAGCTGGCCTGCCGCAAGCGCAAGCACGTCTCCTCCTGCGGCATCGGCACCGGCGACGCCGTCTGGAACCCCGGCAACGAGACGAACACCGCCGTCGGCCAGGGCGACGTGCAGGCCACGCCGCTGCAGATGGCCGTCGTCTACTCGACGCTGGTCACCGGCGGCAAGGTGCCGACGCCGCACCTCGCCCAGGAGGTCTCGGACGCGCGCGGGCTCGTGCAGCAGCTCGAGCCGCCGGCCTCGCGGCGGGTGCACATCGATCCCACCGCCCGGTCGGCGATCATGGAGGGCCTGCACCAGGCGGCCAACAGCCCCGGCGGCACGTCGACGACCGTCTTCGACGGCTGGCCCCGCAACCGCTTCCCGGTCTACGGCAAGACCGGCACCGCCGAGCGCCCGCCGCACCCCGACCAGTCGTGGTACGTGGCGTACTCCTACGACGCCCAGCACCCGGACGAGAACCCGATCGTGGTCGTGACCACGATCGAGGGCGGCGGCTTCGGCGCCGAGCGCGCGGCCCCCGCCGCGCGGCAGATCCTGTCCAAGTTCTTCAACGTGCCGGCGCAGTGGATCGCCGGGGACTCGCAGACGCGTTGAGCTCGAGCGCCCCCGCATCCCTCCGCGACCGCGAGCGCGACCGAGACGCATCCGCGACGCCGCGCTCCCGGCCCGCCGGCATGGCCCTGCCGATCGACCTCGTGCTGGTCCTCGGCGTGCTCGGCCTGGCCGCGTGCTCGCTCATCACCATCCACGCCGCGACCGCCGACGACGTCGCCGGCGACCCCGGCTACTACTTCCAGCGCCAGGTCACCTTCTTCATCATCGGCGGGGTCCTGGCGCTGGCGATGATCCCCCTGAACTACAGCCGGCTGCGGCCGCTGAAGTGGTGGATCTATGGCTTCCTCATGGCGTCGATCTTCGCGGTCAAGGTCATGGGGACGGTCGCCAAGGGCGCCCAGCGCTCGATCGCGCTGGGGCCGTTCCAGCTCCAGGCCTCCGAGCTGGGCAAGATCCTGCTCGTCCTGGTGCTGGCCGCGTTCGCCGCCGACCGCGTCCGGCGGCTGCGCGAGCGCGACACGACCGCCCGGATCATGCTGCTCGCGCTGATCCCGGCGGCGTTCGTGATGATCCAGCCGGACCTGGGGTCGAGCCTCGTCTACGGCGCGATCTCGCTGGCCATCCTCTACTTCGCCGGCGTGCCGGCACGGCACTTCGCGGCCCTGGGCGCCCTCGTGGCGATCGCGGTCGCGTGCGTGCTCGTGGTGGCCCCGAAGGCCGGCGTCGAGGTGCTGCACCCGTACCAGAAGGAGCGGCTCACCTCGTTCCTGCACCCGACCGCCGACACGGGCGGCGCGGGGTATCAGCAGCACCAGTCCGTGATCGCCGTCGGATCCGGCCAGAAGACCGGCCGCGGCGACCGCGCGACGCAGACCAAGCTGAACTTCCTGCCCGAGCACCACACCGACTTCATCAACGCGGTCGTGGGCGAGCGCTGGGGCTTCGTCGGAGCCGCCCTCGTGCTGTCGCTCTACGCGCTGCTGATCTGGCGTGGGCTCCGGATATTGACCATGGCGAAGGACCTGTTCGGCGCACTCGTCGCCGGCGGCATCGTGGCGATGCTGCTGTTCCAGGTCTTCGTGAACGTCGGCATGACCCTCGGGATCATGCCCATCACCGGCATCCCGCTGCCGCTCATGAGCTACGGCGGGTCCTCGGTGGTGTCCACCCTCTTGGCCATCGGCCTGTTGCAGTCGATCTACGTCCAGGGACGTGCATCGGCTGCCATCAAGGGCCGCATCAAGGGCCACTGACCTGCAAGGACCGACATCGTGAAGAAGCAAGTGCTCGTCAGCGTCGACCGGGGAGAGACCCGCGTCGCGCTGATGGAAGGCCAGGGCAGCCCCACCTCGACCGCCGCGCAGAAGCGCGGCCGGGGCAGGGGCGCCGCCAAGGCCAAGACCGACGACTGGCGCGTCGCTGAGCTCTACCTCGAGCGCCGCGGCAACCGCTCCATCGTCGGCAACATCTACAAGGGCAAGGTCGACAACGTCCTGCCCGGCCTCGAGGCCGCCTTCGTGGACATCGGCCTCGACAAGAACGGCTTCCTGCACGTCGACGAGATCGTCATGCCGGGCGTCGAGGTCGCGCGCCGCGGGCGCGTCGGCAGCAAGGGCAAGACCATCGGCGAGCTGCTCAAGCCCGGTCAGGAGGTCGTCGTCCAGGTCGTCAAGGACCCGCTGAAGACCAAGGGCGCGCGCCTGTCGATGGACCTGACGATCGCCGGCCGCTACATGGTCTACACGCCGACCGGCGAGGGCGTCGGGGTCTCCAAGCGCCTCGACGACCAGGAGCGCGCGCGGCTGCGCAAGGAGGCCAAGGGCCTGGACCTGCACAGCGGCGGGGCGATCGTCCGCACCGCGGCGCACGGCGCCAAGCGCGAGGACTTCGAGCGCGAGCTGCAGTACCTCTTCAAGCTGCACGAGGTCCTCGAGAAGCGCGTCGCCGAGTCGCCGGCGCCGTCGATGGTCTTCCAGGAGGCCGACCTCTCGGTGCGGGTCGTGCGCGACATCTTCAGCGCCGACTTCGAGCGCGCGATCGTCGACGACGAGAAGCAGCACCACCGCCTCGTCTCGTTCTTCAGCCGCACGGCGCCCGAGCTCGTCGACCGCGTCGAGCTCTGGCAGGAGTCCAAGCCGCTGTTCGAGGCCATGGACGTCGAGAAGGTCATCGACGGGCTGATGTCCAAGCGCGTCGACCTGCCGTCGGGCGGCTACCTGCTGATCGACTACGCCGAGGCGCTAACGGTCATCGACGTGAACTCCGGCTCGTTCGTCGGGCGCGGCAAGCAGGCGCGCCTGGAGGACACGATCACCAAGACGAACCTCGAGGCGGCCGAGGAGGTCGTGCGCCAGCTGCGGCTGCGCGACATCGGCGGGATCATCGTCATCGACTTCATCGACATGGCGCGGGCGCGCAACCGCGACGCGGTGCTCAAGACGCTGCGCAAGTCGCTGGAGGAGGACCGCACCAAGACGTTCACCGCCGAGATCTCGAAGCTCGGCCTGGTGGAGATGACGCGCCAGAACGTGACCGAGGGCGTGCGCGAGATCCTCACGCGGCCGTGCCCGACGTGCGACGGCGACGGCGTCATCAAGTCCGAGGAGACGATCGCGATCGAGTTCGAGCGCCGCATGCGCGAGCTC